>NZ_CP095073.1:0-693750 GCF_022919095.1 Halobacillus salinarum
ATTCTTCTGCCTGGCTTATCGCATCTTTTGAGGTTACATGCTTGTAGCTTTTTACAATTTCCGCAGCCTGTGCGATTTGGTCGATTGTCCAAACTCTCCATTCCCGCTTGCTTTTCCCTTCAGGAAATTCTTCATGCCAGTAATCGCTGGTCCAGCCTAATTCTCTTGCCATTCCATAAATCACCTGAACAATCCCCTTGCAGCGAAGAATCAAATTCTCCTGCATTTCTTCAAGAACGGACCACAACTGTTCAAACTGCTGGATGGCAAGCTCTCGATTCCCATTTCGTATGGATTCATAAATCGCTTTTTCGTTTAAAAATTTATTAAAATCCTCCAAATTTATTTTCGATTGTGCTTCTTGGTAATGCACATAGCCTTTTCGATCTTTCACAAAAGATAAAGCAATCATCGCTTCATGATACGAATTTATTAATTGGTTTGGATCATCTACAAAAGAACCAATCCCTATACTCGCTTTTTCACGGAATTCAGATTGAAAAGAGTGAAGGATTGATCGAACCCACTGATTTAATAAAGAAATACTTGCTGTCATTCCTCTATTTTTGAAGGCAAAAATCCAAACGGGAAATACCCCGCCTAAAAATGGTCCAACAACTCCATAGGCTTGTTCTTCAATCTTTTCCTTGATCCATGTGTGCTTCTCTTTCGAAGCTTCTTCCAGGCTGACAATCCATGCACATCCATCTCCAGAGGTTTCCGGGAAAAAGGAAGCAATTTCTTCTGGATAGTTTTCCAGCATTCTCTCTGTAAAATAGGCTTGAATCCATTCTGACTGAATAAACGATAAGTTTCCGAGCCTGGCAGTTTTACGCTCCTGTTTTTCCTCAGCAATTTCCTCGAGCACTCTTTCAATAGTCGAGACAAGCTCCTTTTTTTTCGCGGGCTTCAAAACATATTCTTTGACGCCTGACCGCATAACATCACGTGCATATTCAAATTCGTCATAGGCGGTCATCATTACGATCTTAACTGCTGGATCAAAACTTTTAATTTGTTTAACAGCTTCCACACCGTCCATACCAGGCATTTTAATATCCATAGTGATCAAATCCGGTTTCTGTTCTTGAGCCATCGTCACTGCTTCTCTTCCATTAACTGCTTCTCCAGCCAACTCGAGTTCTGGAAAAGCTTCCAGGAGCATTTTCTTCAAGCCTTCTCTTTCAATAGCCTCATCTTCAACAATCAGCCACTTCATAAGAACTCTCCTTTTCTTCCTTAGTAGCCCGAATTGGCAGGTTTATTTGAATGGTCGTACCTTTTCCTTCACGTGACTTTATTTTTACAAGTCCTTTTTGTTCATACATCATCTCAATCCTGCGAATGACGTTGAACAGACCGATACCTGTCGTGTGACCGCTTCCTTCGGTAACAGGGGCTGTTTCATGAACGTCATTCCACTGCTTTACTTGCTCTGAAGTCATTCCTGTTCCATCATCAATAACTTCTATAACCATCGCCGACGCTGTCTCATAAGAGATAACTGAAATTTCTCCTCCTTCTTCTTTATTTTCAATCCCATGTATAAATGCATTTTCAATTAGAGGCTGCAGCGTTAACACCGGCAGAGGGGTGTGCCAAGTGGTTAAGGCAATGTTCTCGTTAAAAGTAAAACGGCTGCCGAAACGGGCTTTTTGAATAAAAACGTACTCCTTAATGCTTTTCAGTTCATCTTTAAAAGTAGTTGGTTCATCAAGCCGGGAAAGATTATATCGAAGCATGGCAGAGACGGATTCAATTAGTTCACCCGTGCGGTGTGCTTCTTCGATATAGGAAGATTTGGATATCAAATTGAGCGTGTTAAACAGGAAATGAGGATTCACTTGACTTTGAAGGCTTTTCAGCTCCATTTCCTTCATTAACTGCTGCATTTCAGATTTTTGTTTCATCTGCTGAATGAGGGAACGAATGTTATTTCTCATGCCATTAAACGTTTCGGTAAGGAGCTTCAATTCATCGTTCGTTTTCACTTGTATGTCCGGGCCCGAAAAGTCCCCGGAAGCAATTTCCTCCGCAGCCTTCGAAAGACGGTGAATGGGGCGGGTCATATCTCGCGAAAACCAGAACGCAAACAGTAATGAAGCAAACAAAGTAAAAATGAAAATGGAAATTCCCATCTTTTCTATCCACTGGCTCCGCAGGACTAGACTATGGTAAAACGATTCATAATCCGACAGCTCATTATTGATTAATGTAAGGGTGGTATCTTGAATGTACCCGGATATACTTGCTGCTTCCTGGGTGTGAGAAGAATAACGCTCAATTTGGCCACTTTGATAAGCATCTAACGCTTGTTTTGTTTCTTCAAGAAAGCTTGCGAGCATATTGGAATAGTTTTCTACGACTACTTGATCGCGGTCAATGCTTCCAGCTAATTGTATTTTCAATGAACGCAGCTTCGTGCGATCCTCATTGTACTGATCTAGACTGTCCGGAGAATTCTTGATCATGTAAGTCGTCATATTATCAAACATCTGGGTGGTCGTCTGCTCTACATCATTTAGTAAGAAAAACCGCTCCAGCAAATGATCATACTGACGAATGTTATCCTGGCTTCCTTGGTATAAAAAATAAGCAATGCCATTCATTAATAAAATGAGGACAAAAAAGAAGGCCATTAATTTCGTTTGGATTTTATTCATGGCATTATCTCCTTTTTCACTTTTATAGGCTCCAGGTTCTGCTTTCGAATAATACTTGTATCGGTATGATGGATTTTAGAGACCTTATTACCTTGCGTAATGGATTTAATTAAATTTACACTTTCGTATCCCATTTGATATGGAGTTTGTTCGACGGTAGCATCTACAATCCCTTCCCTGATCAAGTCCAACGTTTCAGGAAGAGTGTCAAAAGCAATAATATAAGTGCCGTCAATCCTGCCACGCTGCTGGAGACTCGAAACTATTCCAAAACAATCGAGAGCACTCGTGCCAAAGAATGCATCGATTTCCGGGTGCTTCTGGATCATCTGTTCGGTCTTCTCAGCAGCCTGAATACGGGTAATATGTGATTCTCTAATGTCAAGAATGTGAACATTTGAGGATTGTTGAAGCGCATCCTTAAACCCTTGCACTCTTAGCTGCATATTGCGGGTATCAAAACTTCCAGTAATGATTCCCACGTTTGCCTTTCCGCCCGTGTCTTTTATGAGCGCCTTGCCTGCAAGAAAACCTGCCTGGTAATTATCCGTGCCGACATAAGCTGAGCGATTACTCGAAGGAGCATCCGTGTCAATCGTGACCACCGGAATTCCTTTGGCAATGGCCTTATTAATAACTGGACGAAAAGCTTCATCCTGAAGTCCCTGGGTAATAATTCCGTCTACCTTCGAGGCAATTGCTTTTTCAATCCACTCAATATGCGAGGATACACTGGACTTTTTCGGACCATTGTATTCAAGGGTAACGTGCTGTTCCTTCTCCGCCTTCCGTGCTCCTTTTTCTACAAGACGCCAATAATCATTGTCTGTCTCTTGAGGAATGAGGACGAAATGAAGGCCGCTCGATTCTTTTGACACCGCCTTTTCCATACTAGGATTATTTTGAAGCGCTTTCAAAGCGTAATAAAAAGAAGTCACCCCTGTGATTACAATGGCAAACAGGAGGACAGAATAAATGATTTTATCCGACTTCAAGGCCGTCTCCCCCTTTATCAAAGCCTTTTTTCACATTTTAACGAAAACAATTATAGTTGAAAAGGCTTACAAAATATAAAAAGAGAGACTTGTCCCTCTCCTTTATCCGGCTTAAATCTCCTGTAAATACTTATCTACAACTTCCCCAATTGCGGCCATTGTTTGTTCTTTAAAGGAATTTGGCACCGTTTCTCCGGATAAATTCCTGTAATAATACTCACCGCTGTCCTCATAATAAACGTATCCTAAAGAAATTAATTTCTCTTTTAACTCTGCCGGGAATGTATTTGTCCTCGTTTTACTTTTATAATAAGCTGTTGGATAAATCGTAACATCTACATCCCCTGCCCTGTGCTGACAACGACAAGATGAGTGTCTCCTTGAGTAATCCATTGTCCTTTCGAATATAAAGATACACGGATTTCATCAAGAGTAGAAATTCCTTCCAGATTAATCCCGAAAATATGATTGATCATTTGGCGTATCTTAACCGGGGTCATAGGTGTATCAATGGAGTTTAAATAGAGGTCCATCGCTGTAAGCTTAGTTAAGGTCATAATGTAATGATCCGTTTCTTCTGAGGGTTCTTTATGAAGTGATTGACGAATGCCTCTCATTATTTCCTCCGGATAAGCGCGGGTTACTTTCCCTTCTCTTTTATCTGAGACGTCTTTCAAGTCAATTTCATAAACTTCTCCTACCGCTTTCCTAATCTTTGTACTGTCAAGTTTCCTTCCATAAGATTCCAGAACTTTATCGATCATTGTTCCTGCTCCTCTTTCATTAATTTTCCGTCCATCTTTTTACCGTGTCTACCGTTATCATACCATTACAAATTGACAATTTTTAGTTTTTTTAAGGCCTGCAATAAAAAAATCATCAATTATAGGGAATTTCTTTCAATAATCGATAATTGTTGTAAAATCTTCAAAAAATAATTTTATAATTGTCAGCAAATATAATAAAATGTAGGAAGTTGAGTTTAGGAGGCACGACCATGAATTATAGAATTTATCCGTTTTATACTAAACGGTTCCTTTACATGACCATACTGTTACTGATTGGCACTGGTTTATTTTTCTTAACTACGACTTCAACAAGTTCTGAGCATACAAATGAATTAACTCCCACCCTATTTGTCCACGGTTTTAAAGGCGGCCCCGGCACTTACAATACGATGCTCGCGCGCTTTGAAGAAAACGAATGGGGGAAGCAGCGGATGATTGTGTACGTCTCGTCAAGAGGGAGAGTGAGCATTCGCGGCGGCATCCCTCACTCGATGAATCCATTTATCCAGGTCATCTTTGAAAATAATCGCGCAAGTGTTGCCGACCAAACGTTCTGGCTGAAAAAAGTTCTGCATCAGCTTCACGAAAAACGCGGGATTGACCAGGTTAATCTAGTCGGCCATTCAATGGGCGGGTTAGCTTCAACCAATTTTCTACTGAATAATCAAGATAAGGATCAGTACCCTGCTGTAAAAAAGCTTGTCGTAATCGCCAGTCCTTTTCAAGGAATTGAACGGGACGGGTATTTTGATATAAATAGAGGAGCAGCCCTTGGTGACCTCCACCCTAATTCAATGGTTCTTCAGCAGATGGTCGAACATAAAGACAAGTTTGATTCAGCAACCAAAGTTCTTGCCATTGCTGGCGTGATCAATGAAAATGAGGAGCATGCTTACTGGGATGGACTTGTAAGTGCCAGCAGCGCTCTTGGGATCTCCTCTATTGCACCAAAGGATCATTACAAACAAGCCCTTCTCTATGATCCAGCTGCCACACATTCCGGTCTTCATGAATTTACCGAAGTCGATAACCTGCTGGCAAATTTTTTGTGGGATATACAAAGTGAATAGAGGTTTGACCAACCAAAAAATCCAGGCTGTCACCAGCCTGGATTTTTCTATCGTTTAGCCTGCAGCAGTCTCTGCGGCATGTGTATTGTCATGTTTCTTTTCTGATTCTGCCACGACTACGGCACAAGCTGCATCGCCTGTAATATTAATCGCTGTTCTAGTCATATCTAGAAGACGGTCGATACCAATGATAAGCGCAATGCCCTCGACAGGAAGAGCGACCTGATTGAGCACCATTGCAAGCATAATTAAGCCTACACCCGGGACACCGGCGGTTCCGATACTCGCCAGTACTGCGGTAAGGACTACCATAATAAGCTGAGCGAAGGAAAGATCCGTATTGTAGACTTGAGCAATAAAGATAGTGGCCACCCCTTGCATGATGGCAGTTCCATCCATATTAATCGTTGCCCCTAAAGGTTGAACGAAGCTACTGACAGGTTTTGGTACATTTAAATTTTCCTGTGCTGTTTTCATAGAGACAGGCAGAGTTGAGCTGCTGCTTGATGTACTGAAAGCTACCGTCATAGCAGGGAAAAATCCTTTAAAGAATTTCACCGGGCTCATCTTTCCTAAGAACTTAACGGCTGAACCATACGTAATAAACGCATGGATAAATAAAGTAGCTAGTACAATAATCATGTATAATGCCATAGCAGCCACGCCGTTCAGCCCCATTTCTCCCACAGCAGAAGCAAGCAAACCAAATGCGCCATAAGGAGCAAACCGCATAATCAGGTTAACCAGGAACATCATGATGTCGTTCCCCTGTTCAATCAGCCTCATAACTCCTTCAGTCTTCTTCCCAAGCATAGCCAGCGCAAAGCCGACAAAGATGGAAAAAGCAATAATTTGAAGCATATTCCCTTCCGTCATAGCCTGAATTGGGTTTGTAGGAATAATATTTGTGAAGGTTTCTACCACAGTTGGAGCTTTTTCACTCTCATAGGAAGCTCCGGAAGGGTCAATCCCCGCTACGTCTCCAGGGTGGAAAATGAACGCCATAGCAAGCGCAATCGAAATGGCAATCGTTGTCGTTACCAGGAAGAACAAAATGGTTTTTCCACCAATTCTTCCCAGTTTCTTAGGATCTCCTAACGAAGCCGTTCCTAAAGTAATCGAAAAGAACACAATCGGTACTACGAGCATTTTAATTAAATTAAGAAAAATAGTCCCAAGCGGATCAAAGATGTATTTGTTTAATACACTGAATACATCAGGGGCAGCAAGATTAAGTACCAGCCCTACCGCTAAACCAAGAAGTAAACCAATAAAAATCTTACTTGTTAACTTCATACGGTATCCTCCTTCATAATTTTGTAAGCGCTTTCTGTTTGTTTTGCTCTATTGGCGCCTCTCGTTTGATCTATATGTGACAGTTTGGCCTTTTAGTATAAGGGGTCTCAAAGGTAATTTCAGCATAAACTGACATAAGAAATAAGCAGTAGCAGGGTGCAGCGTTCACCGCTGATCAATGAATGTTTAAAAACGTGAGGTTGGCCATATTCCTATTAAAATATGGAACAAGCAATATGTCAACTCCATATTTTAGTATTCTTTATTATCTGAATACTACATTATTTTTTTAATTAGAAGCCGTGTTTAACAGTTTATTTTTTTGTAAATACATAGACCCACATAAATGATACCGCCTTCTTCAGTTCCTCCGGGAGACTTTGAATCTGCTTTTCGTTCACGCCTTCTTTGAACACCCCGTGCCCTCCTTCATGATTCCATCCAGTTTCTTTCGCAAGCTGTTTCAGCTCCCATGGCATCATAGTATTGCATATGACTTCTTCCCCATAAAGTCTCGGATAACTATTCATACGCGGTTTCGCTGTAGGTCCTAAGATGCCGACGCATAACTTTCCTCCCGGTTTGAGTATCCTCTTCATCTCCTCGAGCCCTTTGACAGGAACTTCAATCCACTCTAAACAATTAATGGCCATGATCCCGTCAAACCGGTCAGCTTCAAAAGGGAGGGCCGTAATGTCTCCCTGAATAAACTCCAGTTTCGCTGGTTCCATGCGTTCCTTAGCTATTTCAATCATGTCTTTTGAAAGGTCTACACCACAAACGCGGTACCCTTCCTGGTGAAGCAGTTGTGAGCCGAACCCATCTCCGCAACCCAGATCAGCCACTTCACTCCCGGCTGGCAAATATTCTTTCAGAAAGGGAATGATTGATTTTCTGCTGCCTTCCGCCCACATGTATTCACTTCGCGAACTCCAAAACCCCGCTCGCCCGTCCCATTGTTTTTCTGCTTCTCTATGCCAGTTAAATGTATTTCCCATATTCAATCTCCTTCTTTTATTTTTTTCAAAAGATCATAAGGCTGCGAACTCCTGCCCTTCCCCTCTTTTTCTTCTATAGTCCATTAAAAAAACCTCCATAATCTAAATAAATAGTTGCTTCCTCTTACAATCTTCGATATGATAAAACACAAGATAAGCTAACTAAAAACAACTAATAACACTATATATAGTATTAGCGATGAAAAGATGCCACTACGGCTTAATAGGGAATCCGGTTCTAATCCGGAGCTGCCCCCGCAACTGTACTCGTTCGCGAAATGGACTAGCCACTGTGAAATTCACGGGAAGGCCCAGAGTAGATTCGAACGACAGCCAGGAGACCTGTCTTTACTCGCTGAAGTTTCACCTTCTTCGGGGATTGAGAAGATGAAGCGATGGAATAATCTAAACCTGTACTTTACAGTGTTTCAGTAATTATTTCATGGTTTCATCCGCTCATGCCAGAGCGGATTTTTTTATGTCCGCAATTATTATAGGGATAAAAGGAGAGGTAGGAATGAACGTAACTTTAGACAAAACATGGAACAAGTGGTTATCCAACCAGCAGCCCCGTTTCCCTTCATTGGACTTGGGCAGAATTGCAAAGAAACTCCCGGACATGGGGTTAGAGAGCATGGAGGAACGCGCTCAGTATCAGGCCTTAATTCTAGAGTGTTTAGCAGAAATTGATGAAACAGAACCAAATTGGACGTTTCTAGCTAGCAGCATCCACTTGGAGCAGATGTATCAAGAAGCAACAGCCAATCGTGGCCAGCCTGAAGCATACAAAGGATTCTCCTCCCTTATTCATACGCTTATAAGTGAAGGAATCTACAACGATAAAATCCTTCATTATTATACAGAACAGGAAATAGATGAGCTGGAAAAAATTATTGCACCAGAACGCGACGAAAAGTTTACCTACATCGGATTAAAAACACTAGGCGACCGCTATCTTGCACGAGCGAAAGACGGACGTATATTCGAACTTCCCCAGGAAAGGTTCCTTATTATTGCCATGATGATCATGGCAGAGGAATCAACGGATAAACGAATATCCCTTATCAAAGAAGCCTACTGGGCTCTTAGTCACCTTTACATGACTGTGGCTACCCCAACACTTGCCAACGCAGGGAAAAGATACGGTCAATTAAGCTCCTGCTTCATTGATACCGTCGACGACAGTCTGCAGTCCATATACGATACGAACACAGATATCGCTAATTTAAGTAAACACGGGGGCGGAATCGGCGTGTATTTAGGAAAAATCCGAAGCCGCGGAAGCGACATCCGGGGATTTAAAGGAGTTTCCTCTGGTGTCCTGCCGTGGATGAAGCAATTGAACAACACCGCGGTAAGCGTAGACCAGCTCGGGCAACGCCAGGGAGCAGTTGCTGTTTATCTGGATATCTGGCATAAAGATATCTTCCCATTCCTAGAAAGCCGCCTTAACAATGGAGATGAACGTCAACGAACTCACGATTTATTCACAGGAGTCAGCATTCCTGATCTATTTATGGAAGCAGTGGAAAAACGCGAGGACTGGTATCTGTTTGATCCACACGAAGTCAGGAAGATCATGGGTTTTTCCTTGGAAGACTCTTATGATGAAGCACGCGGAAACGGCACCTTCCGTGAACGGTACCAGCAATGCGTTAACCACCCTGACCTTTCCAAAAAACAAGTGCCGGCCATCGAGATCATGAAACGCATTATGATTGGACAGCTTGAGACAGGTACTCCGTATATGTTTTATAGAGATGAAGTCAACAGAATGAATCCGAACAACCATAAGGGAATGGTTTATTGCAGTAACCTATGCACTGAGATTACTCAAAACCAGAGTCCAACCATGATGAAGCAGCAATATGTTGAGGATGGAAAAATTATCACCGTACAGGATCCAGGAGATTTTGTTGTCTGCAATCTTTCCAGCATAAACCTAGGGAAAGCCATCCCTGCTGGTGCTTTGCCGCGTCTTATCCGCATACAGGTACGAATGCTCGATAATGTGATCGACCAAAATTCAATTCCTGTGCTGCAAGCTCAATTAACCAACCAATCCTATCGAGGGATCGGACTTGGCACATTTGGGTGGGCTCACTTACTCGCTCAGAAGAAAATTGCCTGGGAATCAGAACAAGCAGAAGCATATGCGAACGAAGTATATGAAGCGATTGCTTATTATACGATCGAAGCGAGCAGTCAATTAGCTGAAGAGAAAGGCAGCTACCCTTACTTTGAAGGCTCAGACTGGGATAATGGCAGCTTTTTTGAGAAACGAAGTCTAAATAAAAACGGTTCTTGGAATTGGGAGAGCTTAAGAGAAAGAGTTCATAATCACGGTCTCAGAAATGGTTATTTAATGGCAGTAGCACCAAATTCCAGTACCTCGCTAATCGCAGGAAGTACCGCAAGCATCGATCCTATTTTTAAAAAGTTCTATTCGGAGGAAAAGAAAGATTACAAAATTCCGGTAACCGCTCCAGATTTAACACCAGAGACTTACTGGTACTACAAATCAGCTTATGATATTGACCAGCATTCAAGCATCCGGCAGAACGCAGTTCGTCAAAGATACGTGGACCAGTCCATTTCGTTTAACCTCTATGTCAGAAACTCAATCCAGGCAAAAGATTTACTCAACTTGCACTTGGATGCCTGGCGCAACGGCTTGAAGACTACCTATTATACAAGGTCTACTTCAGGGCAAGGGGAATTCGACGATTGCGAGAGCTGCTCATCTTAAGGAGGGAACTAAATGTCCGATACAATCCAAAAACGGAAACTCATTGACTATGAAGCTCCAAACGCTTCAACCGGAATCATTAATGGAAGGAGTTCTAACGTCCTGAATTGGGACGATAATCGTTATTCGTGGGCCTACCCTATGTATAAGACGATGCTTTCTAATTTCTGGATACCGAACGAGATCAATATGAGCAATGATTTGAAGCAGTGGCCAAACCTGAGCGAACAAGAACAAGTCTCGTTCAAGAAAATCATCGGCCTGCTCGCTTTTCTTGACTCGATTCAAACAGATTATTCAGGAAAGGTGGCGGATTATTTAACGGATTCCAGCCTTTCAGCCCTCATGCAGGTGCTGGCATTCCAGGAAGTGGTCCACAACCAATCTTATTCTTACGTCTTATCCACGTTAGTAGACCAAGGGGAACAGGAACGTATCTTTGAGTATTGGAAGCACGATGAGGTGTTGATAGAGCGTAACCAATTTATCACAGAAGCGTACCAGGAATTTGCGGATGATCCTAATCTGGATAATTTCTTAAAGTCCATTGTGTATGATGTCGTCCTTGAAGGATTGTTCTTTTATGCAGGCTTTGCTTTCTTCTACAACCTGGCCAGAAACCAAAAAATGGTTTCTACCAGTACGATGATCAATTATATCAATCGCGACGAACAGATCCATGTCAATTTATTTGCAAGGATTTTCAAGGAAACCCTTGAAGAAAACCCTGAAGTTGATAAACATGCTTACCTTTCCTTTGTTACAGAGACCTTTAAAGAAGCGACGGAGCTTGAGATTAAGTGGGCTCACCACATTATCGGCGATTCCTTCCCCGGCATACCGATCCAAGATCTTGAAGATTACATTCGGTTCATTGCAAATAAACGCTGCCGGCTGCTTGGCGCTGAAAAGCCCTATCCCGAATACAACGAAAATCCACTCAAATGGATCCGCGCTTATCAAGAGGTAGACGAGGGAAAATCAGATTTCTTCGAACAGAAATCAAGGCAGTACACGAAAGTTTCTGAAGACAACGGGTTTGACGACCTATAATGAACAGAAAAATCCACCCAAAATTAGTCGGGTGGATTTTTTATGTCAACTTTTCTTACATGAATACAAAATTTGTTATTGATTTTTCAGAAAACTTGTTTTATAGTTATATTTAGACATAACAAATTGTGTAAGAAAACCTAACATTCATTAGGGGAGGGGCAAATTCATGAAGAAATTGGAAGCCATCATTCGTCCAGAAGCTTTTCAAACACTTAGACAAAACCTGGATGAACTCGGTGTGAAAGGTCTTACTGTTTCAGAAGTTGCCGGATGTGGGCAGCAAAAAGGTCAGGAGGGGATCTTTCGCGGGAGCCGATTTGAAATTAAGCTCTATCCGAAAGTAAAAGTGGAAATGGTCGTTGAAGAACAGGAAGTCGACCCCATCATCAATGTCATCACCGAAACATGCGCTACCAATGAAGTTGGGGACGGGAAAATTTTCATATCGACCATTGACGAAGTCTACCGAATTCGTACTGGCGAGACAGGAAAAGCAGCACTTATTTAAAGGATAAGGAAGGATGAATTGTAAATTATGAAGAAAATAATCCCGCTGGTATTCATTGCTACCTTTGGATTTCCAATAGCAGCAAGTGCTGAAGCTGCTGTAACACCGGAATCCGTATTGGAGTCCGTCGATATGGCTTGGGTCATGATCGCCGCTTTTCTAGTATTCTTTATGCACGCAGGATTTGCGATGGTAGAGTCAGGTTTTACACGGTCAAAAAACGCACTTAATATTTTAATGAAGAACTTCCTGACTCTCTCCATCGCCTCGGTCTTATATTTCATCGTTGGTTATGGCTTCATGTTTGGTACTTCTGGGGGAGGTATCATCGGAACGGACGCCTTTTTACTCAACGGTCAGGAAGACCAAATTGGTTTCTTTGTCTTCCAGGCTGTCTTCGCTGCAACTTGTGCCACCATTATTTCAGGAGCTGTAGCGGAACGTATGAAGCTTGGGTCTTATTTGCTTTTAACTGTCGTTATGACAGGATTAATTTATCCGGTTGTCGGCCACTGGGTTTGGGGCGGAGGCTGGTTGTCAGAACTTGGATTTGTTGACTTTGCAGGATCCACGGTGGTGCACTTGACCGGAGCTTTAGGTGCTGTGGTCACGGTAATGCTCCTAGGACCTCGTATCGGCAAATACTCTGGAAAAACAGTGAATGTTATCCAGGGGCACAACATTCCTATTGGAGCACTTGGTGTATTCATTCTTTGGTTCGGTTGGTTTGGATTTAATGGCGGAAGTACGTTAGCTGCAGACCCTGAGCTTGTACCATCTGTTATTGCGACTACCCTGCTTTCCGCTTCCGCCGGTGTAGTAGGTACCGCACTCTATTCTTATTTGAAATATCAACGCATCGATGCTTCTTTGACTCTCAATGGAGCTTTAGCAGGACTAGTCGGGATTACTGCTGGAACTGCCAATGTTTCTCTAATAGGAGCAATCATTATTGGTTTGATTGCGGGAGTCATTCTTGTAGAAGCCGTTCAATTCTTTGATCGCGTCGTTCGTATCGATGATCCTGTCGGAGCGATTACCGTTCATGGAATCTGCGGAATTTGGGGAACACTCGCTGTTGGCTTATTCTCTGTAGATGGTGGTCTCTTCTATGGAGGAGGAATTCAGCTTCTCGGTATTCAGGCTGTTGGTATTCTCGCCGTCATCGCCTGGACAATGATAACTTCTGGAATCGTGGTCTTCGCTCTGAAGAGCACGGTAGGGATCCGCGTATCCCGCGAAGAAGAAATTGCCGGCTTGGACTTTGCCGAACATGGATCTACAGCTTACGAATCCACTAAAAGCATCTTCAACGAAAACTATGATCCTTCCAGCAGAGATTTCGGAGTCGGATTATTGCACAGATTGGATAGCTTAGATAATCCCGAGACCCAAAAAAAGAAAGGCCATAGGACAGCTCAATAAATAAACGGCTTTTATGAAGCCCCCGTTTTCCCTCTAAGGGAGAACGGGGGCTTCCATATGCCAAAAGGTATACTTAACTCCTGGTTCTATCTGGCTATTTTAGCAATTAATACGAACGTTTGTTCTCGTTTTTACCCAAAATATGATATCCTAATAGATAGATACCGTTCTTTGCTAGGATTAGGAAGTGGTGGCAAAGAAAGGAGTGATGCCAGCCATGAGCACCTATCAAGCTTTAATGGTCAGTTTGGCGTTTGGGACGTTTATTATTACACTCCTTGCGCTAATCATTAAAATGAACAATAAAAAATAGCTTCTCTCCCTATTCATCAAGGGAGAGAAGCTGTCTTCAAATCATTTCGAACGGTATCTATGTCCGGATCACAGCTGCCACTGTGGCCGGACGTTATTTTTATTATAGCATAATCTCTAACATTTGATGAGCCGCAAATCTTTTTTTCATAATTTTTCCATACTTTTCAGCTGATAGGATATCTTTAATAACGGAAGCTTTCCGATAGACATATAATGATAAGCAGATAACAGCCCTTTCTCATTTTCATAGACATAAAAATATTCTCTCAAAGGAGTTCTAATCGTCCAGTCCCCTAATGAGAAATAAACTCCTTCATCCCCTTTTGCATCTTTCCTGCGGATGCTGGTTAATATTAACCCTCCGTTATCCTGATTTAAGAAACGGAGCACCCCCGTCATGGTGCCTCTAGGAAATGGAAGGCCGATATTCATATACCTCTCTCCATCTTTTTCATGAGAGGAATAAAGCGCAGTAAAAATCGGCTCTTTCGTTTGAGCATTTCTTCTTATCCAGGCTCTTACATGCTTTCTTCCATCTTCATCATCCTTGATCGCGACTATTTCCCCTTCCATGTCGATTACCTTATTAGGAGGAAGGTTGATTTGACCAAGACGTTTTGTAATTCGATAAATTAGGTGAGAAAGCGAGCCAAAACCTTTTTCCCACTGAATATCCGCTTTCATTTGAAAGTTTTCAGGAGATAGGTAAAAGTGCTTCACTGATTCCGAAACCTTTGAGGAAGAAAAAGCATGGCTGTTATAGTCCTCCCAATTCGATATCAAACCATCAACATTTTCAAAGTTGTTCACCCAGTCATATTCGTATACTGCCTTGTCTCCAACGTATCCTTTTCCCCTTATCCGGCTGACAGGAAAATCTCCATAATCGTACCGTTTACCAGGATGGACGCCTCTCCAAGCTAAAACAGCCAGCAGAGAAAAACAAAACGAATTTACAGCCCCATGCCATTTAAGCATTCCTCCAATTCCAAGCCAATACGTTTCCATCAGCAGCCCCAGGCTATAAGCAAAGGAAAAACCCATAGTCATGAGCAATAACACAGAGGCAAGCCGCAGCCCCACCTTACTCCACTGTGTTAAATCACGGGCAATGATCAACCACCAGGAGCAAAGCCAAGCCAGAAGGATTACATACACCCCTACCGTTACCACTTCTAAAGGTGGCCCTTGATCAAGTCCGATCGCAACGAGAAAGGGCCCGGCCATAATTCCACAAGCTAAAACCGTATAAGCTCTTCCTAAAGATTTCCTGGAAGCATATAAATACCTGCCAAAAAAACCGGTAACCAGCGGCAGGACAAACGCTGCGTAATGAAAATGGATCGCGGTCAACTGAATAATGGGTTCTTGATAAGGAAGGAAATCTGCAAATCCCCCGCTCGAAAGCACAAGCCACCCTCCTCCAACCGCTATGTAGATAAATCCGATGTCAATAGTCGTTTCCTCTATTGGACTGAAGCCGCGACCTAACAATCTCATTATTCCCCAAAAGCAAGCAGGATTGTATAAAACAGCCAAATCGCTCCCCACCACCCGGCATCCGCACTTGGAGGCAATGTCACAGAGATAAGCCCCCTACAGCAAAGGGCAGTGACAATCTCATAAGCTGAGACAACCACCTGTCAGCTCGGCTGCTTCGCGGCTCCTGCACCGCTTCTTCTATGAGTAAAGGAACCAAAACTAAAAACGCAAACCCCAGCGCGGTGTCAATTAAAGTTAAATAGAAAATCATTTTCCAAACGATTAAAATACATACACCGGCTAAACTAATCCATCTTCCCGAATGCTTCATATGCCAAAACTCCTAACTATGTAAAAAATTACAAGGGTGTGTATCGATTATCCAGAGTGGTAGAATGAAAATATAGGAATTATTTTCAGTTTAACAAAACCTCTAAGGAAGGAGTGTCGTCTATAACAATGAGGTGGGACAAATTGATACATAAACAACGGTTACAATCTTATCCAAAGAATAAAGAAACCCATTTAGATATGGATGTCCTCATCGAACAATGGGTACGCGACTATGGTCACGATTTAAAGTGGCTGGCGTATTCGTATGTGAAGGACCACTCCATCGCTGAGGATATTACCCAAGAGGTCTTTATAAAAGCATATCAAAAATATTCCTCCTTTAACCAAAACTCCAGCGTTAAAACCTGGCTTTTTAAAATCACCATTAACTTATGTAAAGATCATTTAAAGAGCTCATACTTTCGGAGAGTGGTGAAAAAAGGGGCTGATTTGTTCAGGAGTCTTCCCGCGAGCGACGAATCGCCTGAACAATACGTAATAGGCAGAAGCGATGATGAAGAACTTCTAAACCACGTCCTCCAATTAGAAAACAAGTATCGTGAAATTATTGTATTGTATTATTTTGAGGAATTCCAAATAAAAGAATTGGCACAGGTGCTTAATTTAAGTCAAAACACGGTAAAAACCCGTTTGAGGCGAGCCCGCCAGCTGCTGCAGGAACAATTGACTTCAGAAGGGAGTTCCATACATGAATGATTTGCTGGATCGCAGATTAAAAAAGATGAATCATGATGTTAAATACAATAAAGTAGCTTTTGAAGAGAAGGATATTCAAAAAATTGTCCAAAAAGCAAAACAAAGGCCGCATAGATTCAGGAAATCATGGATGGTTCGAACTCTTCCAATTCCAGCGGCAGCCGTCCTATTGTTTCTTTGTTTTCAGGTGATGCAGTCTCCAAGCGACCAAATGCATACTGCCTCTTTTTTGCCGGAAAAGCAGCTGGCTGATAAAGAGAAAATGACTCAAACTTTTGATCAGTCAAACATCCATCAATTAAAAGGAGAACAGTCATTGCAAGGAGCTCAAGCTGGCGACCAAACTTCAACGATGGTCCGGCAAACCTACGTAATTCATGAAGGGGCCAGGTACGTTCAAACAGGTCAATTAGTAGATTCTTCTAGGCTGGATGAAGTGATCGGGACTGTTCAGGATAGTACCGCTCAAACGGCTCCTTCCATGAATCACGCGCCGATGCTCTTTCCTAAAGCAAAAATTTATAGTGTAAAAGGAAAAAAAGACTCTGAGGCGATCGCCATTCAAAGCAGACACAACAGCGGTGTTGGTTCTTCCTCTGTCAGCCAGCAAGGCTATTTCCTTTTTGAAAAAGAAGCTGAGCTCAAGAAAGCTCAGTAAACCTATAGCAAGCAAAAGAAAAACCGCCTTTCTACATAAGGCGGTTTTTTAATTTAAATAAGGCTTTACTTCATCGAGAGAATGATAAATATCCTCTTTTAAACGAGGATTATAAAAGATTGCCGCCGGATGATACAGGGGAAGAATAAGGTAGGAAGAACGTGTTTGCACCAATCCATCAGACTCTTTGTCATATTGAAGAATTGGTCCTTTATATGGCTTTCCAAGAACATCTTTCATTTTATCTTTTCGTCCTGTCAGACGTTCATAAGCCACCCCTCCAAGCGTGATAATCAAAGAAGGTGAAATACGCTGAACTTGATAATCCAGAAGAGAGGCATGTGCAAGAATTTCTTTTTGGTTTGGTTTTCGATTTTCTTTCTTATCTTTATTCTTTCTCTTTACCCATTTGTACGGTCTGCTTCTTACAACACTTGTGATATAAACATGGTTCCTGCTCACTTCCAGGTACTCAAGCTGCTTATCCAGTTCTTTTCCTGCCCTTCCAATAAAAGGCTCGTCTTTCACTATTTCATTTTCGCCCGGAGCCTCACCGATAATCATGACTTTTGCGTTTGGATCTCCCTTCCCCAGTACGAATCCTTCCACGTTGTATTCTTGGATCCGTTCTTTCGCTTCCTGCACAATTGACTCGGGTATGTCCATGGCTTGACTCCTTCCTAAACAACTAGAGAGCACCAATCTGATGCCCTCTTTAAGGTTATTTATTTATAAGCACTTTTTCA
This sequence comes from Halobacillus salinarum, assembly GCF_022919095.1. Lineage (NCBI taxonomy): Bacteria > Bacillati > Bacillota > Bacilli > Caryophanales > Bacillaceae > Halobacillus > Halobacillus salinarum. The sequence goes on from NZ_CP095073.1 coordinate 17,800, forward strand.
TTTTTTTTAATCAAGTCGGCGGTCAGTTGACCTGAGAGCGTAACCATAGGAACTCCGCCCCTGGATGAGTGGATCCTCCCACAAAATAAAGGTGGTCATAGACCTGACTCTTAGAAGGGACTTTAAAGCCTCCATTCGTTTTGCGGTCTGCAGCAATCCCATATATTGAACCGCCATTCGGGCCGTAAAGCTTTTCTAAATCTTCAGGGGTGAATCGATATTCAAACTCAATCGATTCTTCTAATCCTTCCATTCCCATACGTTCAAGCTTCGCTAATACCTTTGAACGGTACGCATCCCAATCGACCGGCTTACGTTTCCCGTCCTTTAATGGAGGAACATGGGTAAGCACAAACAGATTGTCTTGTCCTTCAGGAGCTTGGGTATGATCTGACCTTGAGGAAATCCCTATATAAATCGTCGGGTCATCCGCCGGTTTCTCCTGATCAAAAATTTGCTTGAATTCTCGCTCCGGATCTTCTGAGAAGAAGAAATTATGGTGCTTTAAATGTTCGAATCGCTTGTTCGTTCCCAGCAAAAGGACGAGCCCCGATACTGTCGGTTCAAACTTCTTAGACAAGGCTTTCGTTTCCTTCTTAACTTTTGCGGTTTGTGGAGCAAGACGGCGATACACCGGGATCGCTTCCAAATTTGAAACAACAATATCTGCGTTGTGGACCACTCCGTCCTCAGTCTCTACTCCTGTCACTTTGTCTCCTTCGGTGAGGAGATGGCGAACAGGGGTATTCAAGTGAACATCAACGCGAAGCTCTTCCATCAGCTGTCCCATTGCTTCAGCAATTTTGTACATGCCGCCCTGCACATAGTAGATCCCTAACCCAAGCTGCACATAGACGAGTTGATTTAATATTGCTGGAGATGCATAAGGGTTTGAACCGACATACATGACAAAGAAATTAAACAGCTGTTCTAAATATTTATTATCAAAATATTTATGGGTTGATTTTGCCACGGTTTTCATCGGATCCATCTTTAGTAAGTCACTCAGTTTATGGTGATTCTTTAAATCTTTTAAATCTTGAATGCTGTATTTATAAAAACTTTTTCTGCACAGTTCATACATTTCCTGACTATACGATAAGAAATCCGTTAATTTCCGATTTGGTCGATCCGTAACCTTCGCCATTTCCTGCAGCATATTAGGAAGATCACTCGTGACGTCCAGTTGTGTCCCGTCCTCAAAAAAAGTTCGCCACTGAGGCTCTACTCTTTTGACGGTTATGTAGTCTTCCAGTCGACGATGAACACTTTCAAACAGCTGCTCAAGGACCCAGGGCATTGTAAGTATCGAAGGACCGGTGTCAAAGGTGAAGCCTTTCCCTGATCTTCGATTCAGTTTACCTCCAAGGTTACTGTTCTTTTCCAACAGCTTCACTTCATACCCGTCTCCCTGCAGACGAATAGCAGAGGACATCCCCCTAAACCTGCTCCGATTACTATCGCTTTTTTCTTCACTTGCTCCACCTCCAGCTTTTATCCAAAAGAGCCTCATAATCATCCAGCCCACTTAACACAACGAGAAGGATAGAAAAGAACGGTTATCCTGAAGCAGTTGAATATCCAGACACTACAGGCAAGGTCACCACGGCCTCTTCCTACTGTCGATGTATTCTTCTCCGTCCCTATTCTATCCTTCTTTCTCATAGCTGCTACGTATAAGACTTACTTCCCTGAAGGATTAAACGATAAACAGTCCAATCTGCTGCTTGAAAAAGCAGAGCATCCGGCTTATGATTACGATAATTCCAACATTCTCAAATGTAAGAAAGGTTTTCTTAATGATTACAATTTATTGGATATTCATTTTAACAGTTGTCTGTCTTACTTTTTATCTGATATTTAGAAAATTGACTAAACAAAGCTATGTGATCATTACAATCATTGCGGTTTGTTACCTTGTGATTATCATTTACAGCTTTATGATTCATAAACTTATTTAGGCTTGTTTGATTCCTGGTATTTTGGATTTACCGCTTCCCTGATGTGATACAACTCGGAGTAAATGGCTGTACCATAGACACATAAAATGCTCAAAAACATAGATAAGAGAAAGGCGGTTCCGTCAAGATCGAATCCCAGGACTGCTGTAAAACCGACAATTGCCCCAATGATGACGCCAATCCCTGTAAAAACTAAGATTTTTTGCAGCGTAACTGAATAAACCACTGTTAATCACCTCTTCTTGTTGATCTATGCTTAGTTATACCCTTGTTTAGGCCAATGCACACATGAATGCTCAACCATCAACAACATGATATAAAAAAAGGCCGCCTCTGTTTTCAGAGACGGCCAAAGTCATGAGCTCAAGTCTAAGTGGAAGCTATTCAATACCATTCTTTTAAAGAACAATTGCGCTATATGAACAGCACTAAGAGATTACTGCTGTTTGGACTGGTTTCTTAAGAATATACCCGCAGCACCAATTAAAGCTAAAATGGATGCGTAGATCCAGATGTCCTGATCATGAGCGGTGCCCCCCATGCCTGTATCGGGCATTTCAGACGGCATTTTCATAAATTTGTCCGGCATCTGTGCTACAAATGCTCCAGACAGAGCTTTTGAAGCTTTAAACATGTGAGCGTATGAATCTCTTAGCGTCATATAAACTTTATCGTAGTCCTCTGCCGCATACTGATCAAAATCATTAATCAAATAATCAGCGTGCTGCTGCAGACTTCCTGACAAGGCATCTGCTTTCAAGCGACCATCTGTAGCTGTTTCAAGAAACTTGGAGAAGTTCATACGATAATCTTCCAGCGCTTGCAAAGCTTCATCCTTCATCGCCTGGTCATCAGCTGCAGTTCCTTTGACATATTTCACAAAGTCTTGAATGTGCTTACTCCAAATATCATTAAATTTCTGCCCCGCTTCTTCTCCGTAAAGGGAAGAGATTGCCTTCGTTAAATCCTGTGTATTCATGGACAATGCTTTGACTGAAGCATCAAAGTCTTTCGAACCATCTAAACCATTTTGCATCGCCATCGTAGCGAGACCCGTGTGTTCACTCAACAGATAGTTCAATTGGGAACGCAAATCTGCTGCAGGAGTTACAGCTTTCGTATCATTAAACTTGTCCGGAAATTGATTCACAATCGCACCAGAAAGACCTTTACTTACCATATACATATGGTGAATCGCTTCTCTTTCCTTCATATAGGCTTCCTGATAATTTCCATTTACATAGCTGTCAAAAGCACCGATCAGCTGGTTAACGTGGGTTTGAAGGCCTTCCATCAGATTTTCAGCTTTTAATCGGCCATCAGTTGCTGATTCAAGAAACTTAGAGAAATCCTGGCGGTAATTTTTCAAATGATTTAGCGCTTCTTGTTTCGCTTGTTCATCCTGATTGCCAGTAGCTTTTACATAGTCCACGAAAAAGCTAATGTGAGAGGACCACATTTTTTTGAATTTCTGTCCAGCTTCGTCACCATAAACGGAAGCAATAGCTGCCGATAAATCTTCTGTGTTCTTTTCAAGTGCGCTTGCTGACTGTTTAAAATCAGGAGCTTCCTGTGCCCCTTTTCTCATTGTTTCAATCGCTAAGTACGCATGCTCACTAAGCAGGTTGTCCAACGTGGAACGCAGTTCTACAGCTTTTGTTTCTACGGTAGGCATGTTACTGTCTTCTGCATTTACAACATCCAATGAAGTAGGTAATAGTACCGATACGCTGAGTGGTACTACAAGCATAGCTTTTTTTAAATTCATAAGTCCGATCTCTCCTTTTTATTTTTTGTTTATTCATGTAGCTATCGAAACAATAGGGAGATCGGATCACATTTTCGTCAAAAAAGTTCAAAAAAATTTCAAAAAGATTGCAGACAACTGAAGAACAGCTGTCTGCAAACCATTCCCCCTAAAGGCAAACAAAGAAGAATAAGGGAATTCCGAAGCCATCGATGGTTCGTAGGGACCGCACCTGAAATACACTCCGCTTTTTTCGGGCACCAGCCTTATATGAATATGAAGTTCATCCACCATGAAAAATCCGAATGATGATGAAAACTTATCATAATAAGTACACCTTCATTCGGATTTCATAATGGCTAAAACAACATTGTCCCAGCCCATAATTTCCGTTTATAAATTTGAGCTCATAATGACTTCACCTTGAGGAGTTTCACTTGTGGCATCGGGTTCTCTGGAAATCGCTACAGAATCCCAGTCCACGTCCTCAGGAAGATCTTCAAGAGAATACGCTACAGCACCTTCCCCATCCTGGTTGGCTACAAAGGTGCCTGCTCGATAAGGCTTCTCTCCCTTGATCAACCACACTTGGTAAACTTCACTTCCTTGAAGCTGGTCTAAGCCCTCGGCCTGCAAGGTAAGAAGGTTTTTATTATCCTGCTGGATTAAAGCTGCAGTAGCATTTGCCTGAACCGATGTGCCTTTAAGCTGCACTCTTTCAGCCACCTCGTCAGTGATATCCTGCTGCTGTTGACCTTGTTCAGTTGTTTCATCCTGATTCAGCAAGGTCACAACATTTCCAAGCAAAGATAGCGTAAGGGCGGCGACCAGTCCTCTTATGATCCACGGATGTGGAGTTGGATGTGCTTTTCCCGGTTCTCGGGATTCTTCATTATGAGAATCTAAGTCGACTATTGTTTTATCGGGTGCTTCAAGATCACTGCTTTCCTCACTGTCCAGCTGTTCTTCTGCAAATACAGCCTCCAGTACACGGTCCTTCATGTCTTTCGGAGGGTCCACAGGCTCAGAAGCGAACGGTAAATCATCTGTCAGCATGGTTAACTCTTCTAGCTCTGCCTGACATTCTTCACAGTTTTCCAAATGGCGTTCAAACTCTTTCTTTTCTTCTTCAGTCAACTGATCGTTGAAGTAATCGATGATTTTATCACACTCGTTACGCATCGTCTTTGCCCCCTTTCCCTATCGATATCTCTTTCTTTAAATGCTGTAAGGCCAGCCTTATTCTTCCCTTCACTGTACCCAGCGGCAGTTCACATTGTTCAGCTATTTCTCGTTGATTCTGCCCTTTGAAATAAAAGAGCTCTACCATTTGCTTTTGCTCATCAGAAAGAGTTCTAATGGCCCTTCTGACTAGTTCTCCTTGTTCTTTCCATTCAATAATGTCCTCAGTCGATGATGTTTCTTCTTCAGGAATATCCGTTTCTTCTTCAAGAGAAAAGTTTTGATTCTTTGTTTTACGGATCCAATCGATCGCTGTGTACCGTGTAATCGTTACGATCCAGGAAGAAAACTTTCCTTTTCTATCATTATAGTTGGCTTTTTTAGTCCAAAGTTTTATAAAAACTTCTTGCACGACTTCTTCAGCTATTGTCTGATCACCAGCTAATTTTATGACAAAGGAATAAAGCAGCTTTTCGTATTTATCGTAGAGTCGTTCCAAAGCCTGCTTATCCCCAGTCTTCATCTGGTGATAGAGTTCTACATCCCGATTACTCATAGCACACTCCTTTTATAGTGGTAGATACAATTATCATAGCATACCATCCCACTTTATCACCTTTTCTGGGAGCCTTGCTACTTAGCTATCGAATCACATCTTCATTTAGATCATTTTTTTCGAAAAAATTAAGGCCCAAAATCCTGATTTGAGCAGGTTGCGTACGTGCTTAACGTTCTTTTCCTATTTTAATATGTTTCACAGTGAAGATGAAAGGGTATAGAAAATGTTAAATAAAAGAGCATCCTTTTCGAAAAAAGGATGCTCACCATTTTAGATTTTACCATTCCTAAAAACCGTGTCCATCTCAACACTTGAGAAGTGACAACGGTTTTTTTATTCACTTAAACAAACGTTTGATTAACATCTAAATGGATTGTTTAATAGCTTCCTTAAACTGTTTAATGATGTCTTCGCTATCTTCAATTCCTACTGACAGCCTGATTACATACTCGTTAATCCCTACGGTTTCCAGTTGATGTTCATTCAGCGACCGATGCGATGTTTTTACAGGATAAGAGACTGTCGTTTCCACACCAGCAAGTGTCGGAGCGATTTTTACCCATCCCAGGGACTTAAACCACTGCTCCACTTGGACGTTTGGCTGCAGCTCAATGGTTACAATGGCCCCATTTCCCCTTTCAGAAACAAACTCAGGGTAGTAGACAGTTTTCACATGAGGTTCTTCCTTTAATGCGTTTGCCAGCTTTTTAGCATTTTCGGATTGTTTATCCATCCTTAAGGCCAGTGTTTTTGTACCCCTTTGAGCAAGCCAGGCTTCGAATGGGCTTAAGCTTGCACCAAGAGTGGAGACTTTCTTTGCGGCAGTTTGAATAAGGGCTGAACGCCCGACCAAAACACCTGCAGTCACATCGCTGTGTCCCCCTATATACTTCGTGGCACTATGAACAACAAGATCAATTCCTTGTTCAATAGGAGTCAGCAAGTAAGGGGTAGCAAATGTATTATCCACCATTGTTTTCAAACCATGCTCCTTTGCAAGGCTGACAATGCCGGGGATATCCTCTACTCGTAGGAATGGGTTCGAAATGGATTCCGTGTACAAAAGACGTGTATTAGGACGAATTTCTTTCCTGACTTCCTCCAAATCATGAAATGAGACAAGCGAAACCTCCAAGCCGAAATCCTTTAATTCTTTCGATAAAAGGTGATAAGTGCCGCCATAAACATCTTCTGCTGCGATAAGATGGTCTCCTGGCTTGACTACTGAAAGAATGCCGGAAAGGATAGCTGACATCCCTGACGATGTAGCCACTCCGGCTTCCGCCTTCTCTAAACGGGCGATGGTCTGTCCGAGCTCCTCCGTATTCGGATTTCTTTCCCTCGTGTATAAATAAGCGGCTTCTCCATTATAGTAGCTTTCTAAGTGGTCCAAGTCCTTAAAGGTAAATGCAGTCGTCTGGTAAATAGGCGTTGTTTTGCTGTTTAAAGCCATTGACTGATCGATATGGTTATGTACTACTTGGGTTTCAAATGATGAATCTGACATCATACTTCTCCTCTCTGTAACTATGACAATAAAGAAAGTATATAGAGGGAGAGAGAGATCTGTCAAAAAATTCTGTTTTAAGAAGTGGACAAGCTTCTTTGGATGGCTTGGATAACAAACTGGTAATAATAGAAATCGTGAGGGACTAAGTCTGACACCGAGAGAGACGTTTCTTTTCCTGATAATACTGAAGCAGCCTTCATCGTTGAGTTCTTTTTGCAAAGCAGGCTGAGAAATTCATCCAAGTGGACTTTTACAATATCCGTTACTTCCTGACCGATTAAGAAAGGGGCTGCATCATTAAACCGATGAATATGTACTTGGCAGATCTCTCTGTCAAAAGAATACCGGGTCCGAAGAGATTCCTTGTAGCATCCTGTGTATTCAAGATCTTCCGGCTTTAGTTTAACGCCTATTTCCTCCTTAATTTCTCTTAAACCAGCTTCCATTAACTTTTCCCCTGCTTCAATATGGCCTGCTGCAGTAATATCAAATAGATCCGGAAATTCTTTTTTATCGGACGCCCGTTTTTGAAAATACAATTCGGTGCGCTCTTTGGTAACTTCATAGAACCAGCACTGAAACGTTTCATGCCAATCGCCGTCCCTATGGACAAGGCTTCTTTCTTTTTCCCCAATCGGCTTTAATAATTCATCAAATATCGTCAGCATTTCCTCCATAAAGCCCGCCCCTTTTTCATTAATAACTTCAGTGTATCACAAAGCCTGTCTAAGCGAAGCATAGCAGGTTTATACTGCTTTTATTCATGGAATACTATTTCCAAAGACTAGCTCAGGAGTGATGCATGATGAAGAATAAAAAAACAAAACGAGGAAAAGTGCATGTTTCGAATGAAGCAGCAGAGGTTTTCAGTCATTCTTTACATTTTAATAAAGCTTTTTCCCATACAAAAAGAGACGAGCCGCATACCCCGGACTCAGAATCAGAAGCTATGCTGAACTTTTATTCAGACGAAGAGAAGGATCCTGATTAACGAACCGATTCTCCATTAGGAGGATCGGCTTTTTTATGGGTTACTATCCGCTTATTTGTTATGATTAGGTAAATAATGGATAGAAAGGACGTCTGCCTATGCGAACGAGCAAGTCGAACAAAAAACTCCAATGGGTCCTGGTTTTTATCGGACTTACAGCTCTGATTATCGGGATCCAATTTATTCCTGGAAAAGACAAGCCGCTAACACATAACAAGAAGCTGGAAATGAATAAACAGGAAAAAGAGCCCTTCCCTGAATTCCCCGACCATTTACGAATGAATACATATGATGAAGTAGTAAGTTTCTACGAAAAGAGAATCCCGGGGTTAAAGAGGGCAAAAGAACATCAATTAACGACTTTTCCGAAGCAATCCATTGACTTACCAAACCAGGATGGAAAGTTATACATAAACGAATTGTGGTTCAACGGTCGAGACCTCCACATCCTCTACAGCATCGATCGGGAAGTATTCGGAAAAAACCCTGTAGAAATGCCATTTGCGTTTGAAAGCATGCAAATAAAACCTTTAGGTGAAAAAGGAGGGCTGACAAGTACATCTTATTCGCTTTATTCCCAGAACCTTGGCAGTGGAAAAGTCTTATTCAATCATAAGCTTTACGGAACGGCAACCATGGGGGTCATTTTTGAAGAGGGATTACCGGACCACTCCATTGATGAAACCATTTTAGCTTCTTTTAATATGCATTTACCAAATGGATTTTACAAAATAGAATCCATACCTCTCCCCCTTCATTATGCGAATGAAAAAGACTATGAAAAAACTTATGCTATTCAAGGACGCTACAAAAAACAAGGAATCATGATTGAGCCAACTAAGTTCATTTACGGTATTTCTCACAACAAGGTTGAACTGAAAATTCGTGCAAATCAGGGCGAGCTCACACCCATCATTATTGGTTCCATAGTATCAGCTGAAGGCGAATCCCGTCCTCTCCAGTTCTTAAAGGAGATAAAAAATAAAAAAGATGTATATACCGTAGAAACACCACCCTTTTCAAAGGATGCAAGCAGCTTCACTTTAGATATAAAGGGCATCCATCTCAGAAGAAAACAAGACTTCTCTTTAACCGTTGATATTTCTGACTATGAGAACTCACAAGCAAATAAGCCCCTTCGAAGGTAGAACTACACAAGAAGCTGCTGTCGAAAGATTCTACGGATATCATCTTAACAAGAAAGGATTATCGTCTGAACGGCATGAACTTTGAATTAACGTTTCAGCCTGAGTCCGGGAAACTTAAACGATCTATCGCACCTCCCTCTCACGTTTCCATGAATGAAGAAGAACGAACCCGTGGTTATGTACACTTAAGAAATGATTTAGGAAAAGAAGCAGATGCTGCTTTCGGAGGAGGAAATAAAAAAATGACCCTCTTTGTTAAACAAAGAATGCTGACTGATGCTTCTAAGCTGACTATACAATTTGACCGTACAACATTTATGCACAACATTCAAAAAAGTTTCTCAACGCCATCCTCATAATCATAGAAAGAAAAGAACTCATTTGCACGAAAGAGGCAGGGGTTTGGTTAAAAGCATTTCATCCAGAGACAAACGATGGCGGGATCTTATGATAAGTTTCCACCATCGTTCAGATTTTACAATGGAAAAGATACGCCTTACTATTTTAACTTACGCACAAGAAATTCATGGATAGATGGGTTAAAATACTGAGGATGCGTGGCTGGAATCTGATGGAAGGCCTGGTCTACGAATACGAGTGTAGCGTCCTTGCAATTCCTGTAAAACCTGGCATGGTGGTTGATCCAAACTGCCCGCTCCCCATATAAAAACAATAGCGGCATTTCCAATTCATGAAGACGAGAGGTACAGTCATAGATGAGCGCATGCTCATAGTATGAAAGCCATACTTCAGGATTTGATTTCGCCATGTGCTCCCTCAGTTCATATTTATAACGAGAATTGCGGAAATGGGATTTGCTAAGCAGCCAGGCTAGAGTTGCAGGGCTTTTTTTAATCCAGTGGATCCCTCCGAAAAACTCAAATCTAAGCCCCATTGTTGCTACCTTGGGAAATGCCCCGGATAAGATGAGAGCCTTCAGCCTTTCTGGATAAGTCAGCGCAAACTCCTGAGCCACCATCCCCCGCAGGAATATCCAACGAGGACAACTTGCTCCAGCTGTAAGTAATCGATCAGCTGTTTCATTTCCTTAGCAAAAAAACTCAAGTCTGGAGAAGCATTCACTACCTCGGAATCTCCGTGCCCGCTTAAATCTACAACAATAAGCCGGTAGAGCTCAGCGAGTTCATGCTGCTGTTTAAATACCTTTCTCCCCATACCTGGAGGATGAATGAATAATAAGGTTTCCTTTCCGCTACCTATATCCTCATAAAAAAGCTTCCTCCCAAACTTTTCAACAAAATAAGGCATAAACATCCCTCATCTTTCGTTCGATATTATAGCCTTTCCTGACACTTACAAATATATGCAGATGTTCGTGGCCATGGTGTTGAGAAGAAATTTACTATGGAGAGGTAAGAGTTTGACACCGTGATTCACCCCACCTTACACTAAGAATGAAGTTAAATACATAATAGATGAAAGGTGACTGCTATGAAGTTAAACCGCTTTCTTCTGCTCACTTTGTTAAGTGCCTTAGTTCTTGTGATGGCCGCATGTGGAAAGAAAGAATTAGAGGATACGCTTGATTGGAAAGTTGGCAGCTTTCAAGCCACTACTCAAGCAAATAACAGTTTTTCTACTGACGAAATGAAAGGAAAGGTTTGGATTGCAGACTTAATCTTTACATCGTGTGAAACCGTATGTCCCCCGATGACTAGAAATATGTCCCAGCTTCAAAAGAAATTCAAAGAGGAAGGATTGGATGTTGAATTCGTTTCTTTCAGCGTGGATCCTAAAGTAGACACCCCGGAAAAGCTTAAAGAATTTGGGAAATCCCACGGAGCAAGCTTCAAAAACTGGACGTATGTCACCGGCTACAGCCAAAAGGATATTCAAACCTTTGCCAAAGATACCTTCCATACCCTCGCAGAGAAAATCGAAGGGACAGACCAAGTGTCACACGGATCTTCTTTTTACTTAATCAATAAGGATAACGTTGTTATGAAAAAATATTCCGGTACCCAGGATGTACAGTACGAGCAAATCATAAAAGATGCAAAAGTATTGCTAAACGAAGAAAGCTAACCATTCAAGTTAGCTTTCTTACTGTCAACAGCTGATAATAAACCGTAATTAATTCTATTGATGTTCTACAAGCACACGATTTCCATCCGCATCGTACAAGTAGAGCTCCACTGGATAGGGTTGTCTTAATCCGTCCGGGAGTTTTTTGCAAATGATAAAATAATCGTCTTTCGGTAAGGCTGCATTAATCGTGTGGTGAGGCATAATCCCTTTTACTTTGACATACTTGCGGTCAATATTTTCTCCGGAAAGCACCGCATAATTCCCTTTGCTGGTCACAATGTCAGTATAAGTAACCGGGTTTAAGCTTTGACTTGCCTGGGAAAATTTATATTTCCCAAACCACCCCTTTTTGATAAACACATGCCCCAGCCTGAGCCTGTATTTAGTGGAGGCAAATACACTGACGTATGTATTGCTTTCTCCTACCCGTTTTGTCTTTTTAAGCTCCAGCTCCACATCCTCATCGATGGAACGATTAAACCAGCTTTCCACCTGTTCTTTATAATTAACTCCAGTTACGTCCACTTTGAACTGAAATGCATGGTAAATAAGCGTACTGGTAACGGTAATGGCGAGTACCGCAAAAAAAACAATCCCATAATTCTTCATCGTATCCCCCTTCTCAGGGTTGCCAGTCGTTGTATCTCTTTATGCTGATACCACTTTTCTATTTTTCTGTGGTTAAACGTTCTTTTAATCTCTCACGAGCTCGTTTCATTCTCGTTTTTAATGTGTTTTCTTTTATTCCAGTTCGGGTCGAAATCTCTTTAATGCTTAAATCCTCAAAATAATATAAATAAAGGACTTCAAAATGGTCTGTACTGAGCAGCTGCATTTGATCATAAAACCAGCTGCTTGTTTCTTTCCTAAGAATAACATCCATTGGTTCCTTTGTATCTACTTTATGAACGGAAAGCCAATGATCTTCCCAAGGGCTGACATGCTTATTGGAATAGCTTCGTAAATAATCCTTACATTGATTTACCATAATCTTAAAAAGCCAAGGCTGGAAGGAATGGGTTTTCTGGAACGATGTGAACTTTTCCAGAGCTTTCAACAAGGCGTCCTGAACCATGTCCTCAGCTACCATAGCATCTTTTACATAAGAATGGGCCGTCCGAAGTAAAAAAGAATAATTTTGTTCTACAGCACTTTCCAGGGTTGCGTTTCTCTCCTTCAAGTTGTTCACTCCATTGCTGTTCCCTGATCTCAAACTTAACCTTTTTCTTTTATCGTACTACAAATTGAAACCATTCAAATCTAATTATCGTACTATTCTTAGTAACCATTCTTGAAAAAATAATGATTTTGAATCCAATAAATAATAAAGAAACGAAAATTTATACCACAATTCAAGTTCAACTATGACCTTTCACCTATTTTTTTGTACGGTAATAAGTTAAAATAACAACTATATGAGAAGAGCTTTTATAAGGAAGTGACTTTATGCAGCTGGGAAAAAGAATCTATGTATACCGAAAGCTCCATAATTATACGCTGCACCGGCTGACAGGTGATAAGATTTCCACTGCTCATTTAAGCAAAATAGAAAACAATTACAGAATTCCCGGGCGTCATATTCTGAAATCTTTATCAGAAAAGCTGGAACTCCCAGAATCTTTCCTGCAGGATAGTAGTGTAAAAGACGCGGAAGTCCATTCCATACTTTCTCAAATCCATCTTTTTATTATTCAGGATATGGAAAAAGCCGACCCTTTAATCCATATGATCGATTTACACTATTACGAATATTTGGCATGTATAGAACAGGAAGTTTATTTCCTGCTTCTTAAAGCTGCCTATTATTATAAGAATGACCAAAATGACCAAGCTTTACATTTATATGAACACTACTTAGTTCATTATTTAGCCGATGCAGATTATTCTGCTTGGCCGCTTTTTTTAAAAGGGGCTTATTATTATTTCTTTGGTATCCATTACTATCAGTTAGGAGATTATGATCAAAGCTTTCACAGCTACAAATCCTATTTGGAAGTCACTGACTCCCTGCCTGTAAAAGCGGCTCTTACTTATAATCTCGGGTTCCTTTCCAGAATAAAAGGGGAAAACGACACAGCCCTTAATTATTGTAAACAAGCCCTGAGCTACTACGATATCTTAAAACTCCCTAAGGACCAAAGTATGACCTATAATCTAGTTGGTGTCATTCACTGGAGCCAGGAAAATTATGCAGAAGCGATGAATTATTTAGAAAAAGCGGAAACTCTCTCATTGCAAACAGAAGATAAGAATCTCCTTGCGCAAATTTACCATAACAAGGCGATTATTCTGCGAAAACAACAGCTTGAAGAACAGGCCATCCCCTATTTGGAAAAGACTTTACAATTGAAAAAGAGCCAAAATAAAAACCCGATGATTACTTATCACACGTTATGCAGAAATTATCTTGCCCTGGGAAAATTAGAAAAAGCGAAAGAAACCTTCAAAGAAGCTGAAGATTACATCCGCAATGACATGGATTATTATAAATTACTTGATTCATTTCTAGATTATTATAAATATACAAACGAGCAGGCTCTCTATGAAAAAGGCTTAATGGATTGCATCGATTTTTTTAAAGAGAAAACGAACAATGATCTCTTAAAATCCCAATACAAGAAGCTTGGTTATTACTATTATGAAAACAACAAATACAAACGCGCCTCGGAATGCTTCTTATCCTTACTGGAATTGAATGAAAGCAATTAATCAAACGTTTGTTTAACACAGAACAGCTTCTGGCAGAATAACAGCCGCTCTCCTAGAAGGAGAACGGCAGCACTGCTTAGCTGAATAATGAATTTACAAAGCTGCTTAAAGAAGCAAAAAAGCTCTTAATTGCAGAGGTAAGTTTGTTCCAAAAACCATCATCATTCATTAGGTTCTGAAGACTTCCAGTTAAATCATCTAATTGACTTCTAACTTTGTCGAAGTCGATGTTTAAATTTCTCATTTGCTCAAATAAATCAACTAGTCTCTGTCTGTCTTCGGGACTTAACTGAATATTTAACTGGTTCAGCTGGTCTTTTACAATCTGCTCTACTTCTTCTTTCGTTGCCGGGTTTTGTTCGGCAATCTGTTTTTTTATTTCCGTAAGAAGCTGGCTTACTTTTTCCTGATCGACCCCTTCTTTGTCAGCAATGGATGTTGCAACATCCAGTTCGTCACTAGCAACCTTCATACGATCCTTGTCCAGCTTGACTCCTTTAGCATCGTAAGCCTTATAGATTCCTGTTAAGGCGGAATGACCGCTCACTTTAACAGATGAAGCAACTAATACGTCCGCATTTTCCACTCCGGCAGTAAGTAAAGCATTGGTGTACATTTCTTTCGTCACTTGAGTAATATTTTCTGGTGTCACAATATCAATATTAAGTCCGTTACCATCTTCTTTGTGAATTATTTTCACTGATGAATACATATTTGAATTTGGATTTCCGCCGATGTATTTGGCAATATCCTGACCCGTAACAGTAAATTCATCTACCTGTTCATGCTGATCTACTTCCAGAAGCTTCGCTACCTCTTCTTTCTGAGATTGAGATAAAGCTTCTCCATAAACAACAATTGGCAAGCCAAGCTTTTCATTGATCCCCTGGTCGTTCGTGGAAGCAAAACTGATGCCAGGAAAAACAGAACCTGCCAGCACTACAACAGATAAGAAAAACAACGCAATCTTCTTATTCAATCCTCTCGACCCCTTTGATAGATTCATCACTCCATTTAATCTTAGGAACAGAGTGAGTTATGATAAAACTTAGGAAACTTTATTAAGGATACTGTATTGATTATACGATAAAAATTCAAGAGAAGTTTCATCTTGTTGATAATTTTACAAAGGAAGTGCACAAGAAATGGCCATTTTGAAGAAAATCGGGCTTTACATTTTTGCGGCTGGCTTTTTTTTCGCTGGTGTCGCTCACTTTATTTATGATGAGGGATTTGCCCAAATGCTCCCGGATTGGACTCCTATTCGACTTGAAATTGTGTATATGTCAGCGATTACCGAATGGCTCCTGTCTCTGCTTCTTGTTTTTCCGCAGACGCGAAGAGCAGCAGGCATTGCTACCGCTGTGTTTCTCATTGCTGTGCTGCCTGCCAACATCTATGCTGCCATTTACGGAATCCCGGCTCCATGGAGTAATGAGACAAGTGAGCTGGCGCTTTGGATCCGCCCTTTTTTCCAGCCTATTCTCATCTGGTGGGTGCTCGTAGTGTCTAAGGATTCGAACTCCTTTTAACCGTTTGATACAATGGGGACAGTTTAAATAGGAGGGATTTCATGCGCCTGGAAAATAAAAAAGTAATTGCGCTGGTAAGTAAAGACTTCGAAGATTTGGAACTTTGGTATCCTGTGCTCCGTTTACAGGAAGAAGGAGCGGAAGTCCACCTTGTTGGAGAAGAGGCGGGTAAGGAATACCCTGGTAAATACGGTGTCCCAGCCGTATCGGACTATGCATTTGCAGATATTAACCCAGCCGATTACGATGGAATTCTCGTTCCTGGAGGCTGGTCTCCCGATAAACTGCGCCGCTACTCTGAAGTGATTGCCATGGTTCGACACATGAATGACCATGAAAAGCCAATTGGACAGATCTGCCACGCAGGATGGGTGTTGATTTCTGCAGGAATTCTGGAAGGCAGGAATGTGACGAGTACACCGGGCATTAAGGATGATATGACAAATGCGGGGGCAGTATGGCATAACGAGCCCGTCGTAAAGGATGGACACCTCATTTCTGCCAGACGTCCACCTGACCTCCCACCATATGCAAAAGCTTTTGCTGATCTCTTAGCCGATTAGAACGGCATAGACGCAGGATCTTTCAAGGAGTGAGAACCCTTTCACTCCTGCCGGCAAGGAAAAAAGCTTTCGGAAAAACACAATCTTCTCCACAACACTGAAAAGCACTCCCGTCTAAAGAGACATGGAGTGCTTTTTTTAGTCTTCCAGAGCTTTTCCAGCTAACATTCGTAATACAGCGTCATCCATAGGAGGGTTATGAAGCCCGGCTCTTACATCACGGTAATATTTTTCAAAAGGATATTTTTTGGACAACCCTCTCCCGCCTGCAATTCTCATAGCTAAATCTACTACATCATTAGCCGCATTAGTCACAGCCAATTTCACAGTGGCAAGTTCGGATCCCATATATCTGCGATTTTCCGGTTCTTCATCCCATTTCCTTGCAGTAGCGTACATAAAGCTATGTGCTTGAATAAGCTTCCATTCCATCTCGCCAATTTTATCCTGAATATGAGCGGTTTCGGAAATCGGAGTATCCAGACTGTTCGGCTGAAAGGATTTAGCAAATTCAATCGCATCGTTCCGTGCTGCTACCGCTATGCCTAAGTAGCAGGCAGGAATATGAAGTAGCCATCCCTTAGGAGCAGGCTTCCCTTCCCCTTTCATTTCCACGAGACTTTCCACGTCCAGCTCTACTTCCTCTAATACAAGGTCATGGCTGGCTGTGCCGCGCATACCTAGCGTATCCCAGGTTTTATCTACCCGGATGCCTGGCTGATGACGATCAATGAGAAACCACCCTACCTGATCTAAATCCTCTACATAAGCAGAAACAATATAGTAGTCCAATTGTTCCGCCATTGAAGTAAACGTTTTTCTCCCTGTGACCACGTAGATATCCCCGCTGCGTACAGCTTTCGTCTCTGGAATTCCTCCTCTTGTTGGACTTCCAGTAGCAGGCTCACTGGCCGCACGGTTGACTACCTTTTGATCACCTGCTATTTCTTTTGCCAGCTTTTCAAACTGACTTTTCTTCCAGAGCTGCTCTTCATTCAACTCCATGACAATTCCCAGGTGCCAGCCAATGGATAAAGCTGCTGCCCCATCCCCTTCAGCTATTTTTTCCTGCAAAAGTAATAGTTCATAAAGAGAAATATCTTCTCCACCATAATTCAATGGAAGACTCAGTGAAGGGTACTTTTCACCTTTTATTACTCGTAACGTTTCCGGGGAAAAGTCTGCATCACGGTCAGTAACCTTCACTTGAGCTTTCGCTGTTTCAGCTATTTTAGCCGCTTTTTCGAATAAGCGATGCTGCCGATCATTTTTGATCCATTGATTAAAAATATCCTTCACTGCTTTCACTCCCTATCCTTCTACTCTATTTAAATCATATAAAACGAGTAGGAATTAAACCAGTTATCAGCTTACAGTGATATACATTCTTATTAAATAATAGGTTTGTTCCCTTATACTCTTCAGATTACACCTGATAAATAAATGGTAAAAAAGATAAATTCCATACTAAAAAAGCTGCCGATTCTTTCTCGACAGCTTAGATAGCATTTACTTGTTCACGTACGTATCGATTGAAGTGCTTGTTTCACGGTAGCAAAGGTTTTTAAAGAAAGCTCACTGAAATCTGCATAAGGTGCGCTTTGAATCGCGAAGTTTGGTTTGATACCGGTGATAATCATGGAGGTCCCCATAAGTTCCAGCAGTTGACTCATCTCATAGATCCCCGGTGAATCTCCCCATTATAAGAAGAAATGGCGGAAAGATCTAGAATCAAGTACTCATCTTTTGATTGCTGCACATGGTGGCTTACTGTATCCAGCATTTGCTGCAGCCGTTGTTCATCTACGGTACCAATCAGGGGAAGAATAGATATATGATCCTCTACCGGGACGATTGGTGTGGATAACCGTTTGACTTCAGAGGAGTAGTGTCCTACAAGCCTTTCTGCTTCCTTTCTAACCGTGACATCCTTTTGAACACCGACAAAATATGTTTGTTCTAAATGCTCCAAATATACCGGGAAAATTTGCAGCTCATTCCAAAACATCGAACCATCTTTACGATAATTTTTAATCTCCACTTGAACCTGCTCTGTGTTTTTAAGAGCCTCATGGATTTTTTTGATCGTTTCAGTATTCGAATCTTCCCCCTGCAGGAACCTGCAGTTTTTACCTAACACTTCTTCAGACGAATAGCCTGTCAGCTGTTCAAATCCTTCGTTCATGTAAATAATCGGATTATCCTCCTGCTGGGGGTCTGAAATGACGACGCCAGCTCCTACATGATCAATAGCCGTTTTAATAAATTCATTTTTTTTAATGTCGTGCAGCTTATTAAATGTATGATGATTCATTATGTACAATCCCCTTTGGATAGTGAAATGAATACTTTTATCATAAAATGAATCTTTGGAAATTTCCAATCATACATTAAATTTCTCAAAAGAAATCTTGGGAATCTTCGTATCGATTTCCAATCTTTCCTTCAAGAAAACTTAAAAATGCAGCCACCTGGGGGAGTTCCTTCATCGAATTTTGACTGCAGACCCAAGTATCACGTGAAATAGTCTTCCCCGCATGAAGTAAAGGTACATGAGGCAGTCCTCTCATCTCTTCTGTTACTATACTTTTTGGAAGGACCGTCATTCCCAGGCCTTTTATCATCATTTGTTTGGCTGTTTCGAATTGGTCAACTTTAATGGAACGCTTAACTTGAAGCTGCTTATTTTGGCTGAGCCATTCTTCTACCAGCATTTGATATTCAGGCTCGGATTTAAATTCAATAAAAGGGCGGACTACATTACCATCTAAAGGGACGGTATCAAACAAATAAAGGGGATCTTCAAACAGGAGCGTGCAGCTCAGTTCCTTCATTTTTCCGCCTCTAATAATACAGACGTGGTATTCCTTCGAAGAGCGGCGGATCTCTTCACTTACGCCGGTGATCAAATCCACATGAACCTCAGGGTAGTCTGTGGTAAAAGACTCAAGGATTTCAGGAAGAAAATGCTGGCTTACGAGTGACGATACTCCAAGCGAAAGTGTTCCTGAAATTGTACCTCTCGTTTTTGAAACAAGCTCATGAACACGCTTTTCCTCCAGCATCATTTTTTTTGCATGGGCGAGGATCAATTCTCCAGAAGGAGTCGCTTCTAGTCTTTTTGGCGTTCGAACAAAGATAGGCGTATCAAAATACTCTTCTATATACTTTAACCGCTGGGTAAGAGCGGGCTGAGAAATAAGGATTTTTTTTGCAGTCGCCCGAATCGTTTTATTTTCGCTCAAATGAATAAGCAGCTGATAGTCTTCTATTTTCATTAGTTCCTCCTATAAGAAATACTTATCACTTTTAATCAATAACCAATATTATTATTATTACACAATTCATCATATGATGATAATAGTAGACCACAAAGAAGGTGAAGGAATGAATAAATTCAATACTTATAAATTATTAACAGCATATTTCCTGTATGAATGCGGAAGAGCCATGTATTTCGTATTAGTCACATGGTTTTTATACCAATCGACAGAAGACGCTTTATATACAGGCTTTTTTGTCAGTTTTGGATTTCTCCCCGGGCTTGTATCCAACCTTGTTTTTGGTGTGCTTGTCGATCGGTATAATCGGAAAAAGCTCGCACTCATATCGGAATCGGTCAGTTTTTCCGTACTTGTGCTGCTATTTTTCACAGCTGCTACTCATTTGCTTCTTCCCTCGCTCATGATCGGGGTTCATATGGTCATGCAGACCACAGGTTCTTTATTTCGCCCCTCCTTGCAGGCACTTGTGGCTGAAGTCTTTGATAAAGAAACATTACCAAAAATGTTCTCCTTTTCTAATTCAGCTACTATTTCCGGAAGTTTAAGTGGTGCAGCTATTGGAGGCTTCTTATCAGGGTGGCTTCCGCTCAGTAATTCTCTGCTGATTGTTACTAGTTTATATGGATGTTCATGGTTAGCTGTAACCCTTCTCGATTACGAGAGAAAGTTTTTTCCATCTTCGAACACAAAATTTCGTATAGTATCGGAATTAAGGGATGGCGCCAATTACCTTAAAAAGAACCCTATGCTCTATGGATTATTTACAATGATGATGCTTGGACAGCTGACTTTTCATACGACTATTGGTTTCTTATCTGTTTATACTAGTGGATATTTGCATTCCAATGCGGTCACTTATGGTTTTCTTGACGCCTCTTTTTCTATCGGAGGGATTGCAGCCGGGTTTTTAGGTACGTGGTGGTGGGTGAAGTGGAAAAATTTCATTGCTGTATGGTCCCTTGTGACCGTAGCTGTCGGGTTATTTTTATTAGGTACTGCCCCCTATCCTGCCGTGGCCTTTATAGGCGTGTTATGCACCGGCCTTGGAACTACGTGGGTCCGCGCACTTCTTCAGTCCGTACAGCAGATCGCAACAGACAAAAGGTACCATGGAAGAATGGCCAGCTTCCGGATGCTCGGAAACCAGGCTTCTGTCGTTCTGACGGGATCTATTTTTGGAGCAGTGGCAGCCTCTCAAGGGGCAAATATGGTATTTCTGTGTTTGCTCATTCCTATTTTATTAGGAGTGCTATGGGCAGTTTTTCAATCGAGACATCCGTCATTTAAAGCAATTACAGACCAAAAATCTGCATAAAGAGAAGGTATGTCCGCTAAAAGACATACCTTTTTATGCTATATTCATATGATTCTCATGTATTCTAGTAGGGTTGACGTGAACGGCTTTTTCCTGTAACGGTTACCTCGTCTCTTCCTTCGGTGTTCGATAAACCTTTTCAACCTCAACTCCCAGCGTCTTTAAATAATCGACAATCTGGTCTAGGCTTTTCATGATTTCACCTCAGTGTTATTGTACAGATTTGGCTCGAAACCACACCATTTCGTTCCGATATATCCCCTATACGAAATTCATAAAACATTCGTTTCATTTGTCATATAGTGCACCATACCCCATATGCACGTTAAATATTCAGTTTTTTACACATTTTTATATTTTTTAAATAAACCCCGTTTAAGAAGTTTGATTGGCTTTGTAAAGCCGTGAATCCTTGTTGTTTTAAAAATGGAACAGCTGTTAAGCTTGCTTGGGTTTTCAAACAGGAAACTCCTTTAGCTTGAGCTTCAACCTCCAGTTGATGAAGGAGCTGCTTTCCTAATCCTTGATTCTGCTTTTCTGCATGAATATACAGCAAATCGACTTCGTTTCCCCATAGGCTTCCACAACCGGTAACCCTGCTTCCTTCTACTCCCAGCCAGGTGGAAGAAGCAAGCATTCGTTTACTCCAATAGTCAGCCTTTGTAAATTGATCCGCCCATACCTCTGTTTGTTCAAGGGTGTAATCAGATGTATTGACTGTTCGGATCGTATGTCTAATCAGGGAAAGCACATCTGCAGTGTCTGCTGCTTTCATCATACGAAGGTCCATTTGAGTCACCCCTGCAGAATAATCATAACAAACTTACTGCTTAAAAAATATTTAAATTTGATGACAATTATAGCGGATACATTTGTTGAATCATAGCAGCAAATACTTCCACATTTTTTGTAATGTTTTTTGAATCTGATGGAAGGACCAAGGAAAACAACCGGGCTGGAGGTTGAATAACAGGCACAGCCATAACTAAATTCGAAGCGTACGTGTGATCCACTACCGTTTCGGAGACAAGGGAGAGTCCAAGTCCTGCTTTAACAGCCTGCACTACGCCATGATTACTTCCAATTGTGATGTTTTTCTTTGGACGTAAATTTGAAGATTCCAGCATAGCATCCATTACTGCCCTGCTCCCTGAACCTCGCTCTCGACTAATCCAAATCTGATTCTGTAAATGCTTGTAACTAACATTTTTTATTTCCCAAAGCTGATGTGCTTCTGGGACGAGCAGGACCATTTTATCCTCTAAAAAAGGCACAGACGTGAGGTCCTTATGAATGACCTGGCCTTCTACAAGCCCGACATCCAAGTCATGAAGATGGAGGGCTTCATTAATTTCACGGGTATTGTCGATGCGAACTTCGATATCCACTGCTGGGTAGAGCGAATCAAACTTCTTAAGCAGGACGGGAATTACGTATTCTCCTACAGTGTAACTAGCTCCGATCCTGATGCTGCCTCTCATTTGGTTTTCGTGTTCATAAACTTCTTCTATTGCCTTTTCCATCACTTTTTCCATTTGTTTTGCCCGGTGATAAATCAGCTCGCCCGTCTCTGTCATCTGGAACCTTTTCGGTGTACGGTCAATAAGATTTGTTTGGAAGTGTTCCTCAATTTGCTTTACGTGAAAGCTTACAGTTGGCTGTGAAAGGTTTAAGGCTTTCGCAGTTTTTGTAAAGCTCTTTAACTCCACCACCGTTATAAATGTTTTCAAAGCATCTAGATCCATAATCTTCTCCCTATCATTAATATTATTAATTATTAACATTATAAAGTTTTATTTTACTAATGTTAAGAAGGTTTATACACTAATGTTGATACTTAAGATAAAGAAGGGATATGGATGAATAAATCAACGATATCGGGGGTTGCTTTTACCTTTGGATTAGCTGCCGTAAGTTTTATCTTGAGTCTGCTCCCCGGTCTTTCTGTAATTGGCCCTTTAGCTGTTGCCATTCTTTCAGCTATCATTTACCGGCATTTTTTTGGATACCCTGATGCTTACAAGAAAGGGATCCAATTCTCTGCCAAAATACTTTTAAGAACAGCTATTGTTTTATTTGGTCTAAAACTAAATATCACTATTATTTTCCAGGAAGGGCTTCCTTTATTAGCAAAAGACTTCATAGTCATTTTATTTTCAATTGGCAGCATGGTCCTGCTTGCGCGTTTGTTTAAAGCAGAAAAACAATTATCCTTTCTCCTTGGCATTGGAACGGGAATCTGCGGGGCATCCGCCATTGCAGCCATCTCCCCAATTGTGAAAGGGAAGGAAGAAGAGACCGCTCTTAGTGTAGCTATTATATCTTTAGTGGGGACAGCGTTTGCAATCGGATACACGCTGATCCGGCCGTTTCTTCATTTAGATGTGACCGCTTATGGAACCTGGGCGGGACTCAGCCTTCATGAAATCGGACATGTTGCTTTGGCAGGAAACCCTGCTGGTGAAGACGGACTAGGAATGGCACTCCTCGCCAAACTGGGCCGTGTCTTTCTCCTTGTGCCCGTCAGTTTGTTTTTAGTTTGGTTGATGAGCAGAAAAGATAAAGATGCAGCTAAAGAAATCGTTTTCCCTTGGTTTCTCCTGGGTTTTATCTTCATGAGTTTGTTTGGAAGTTTTATCAATGGTCGCTATCTTGAAATCCCTCCTGACGTATTAAAGGGGATCTCCACTCTTACTACTTTCATCCTTACAATGGCGATGGCCGGCCTTGGTCTCAGCGTCAGCCTCGCTGATTTAAAAACTAAAGCGGTCAAACCAATGCTCCTGCTCTTCCTTACTTCCATACTTTTATCCGGCCTAACGTATATGATGTTGTAAACATAAAAGGAGCTAGAAGAGTAAATCAGCTGGAGACCCACATATTTATACCTTTTATTGCAGAAAACAAAAGTAAAGAGCACTCTGAATAAGAGTGCTCAGGCTTTCGAAAAAGTTACTTCTTGTTTTATAAGAGGGAAGAGGGCAGGGAAATGCTCTCTACAGGAAGCAGGTCAGTTCGATGTTGGCAAAGGACGTCCCGCCTTAATTGAACTTCCTTTTCTGACGAGCTTCCTCGTTCATCGGACCAGTGCTCTTTATTCGTGCAGCTGATACTGGTCGGCTTCATCCTGAGAAAACTTATTGTACCTCCGCTGAAACCAATAAAACAGATGGCTGATCAGCACTTTAAAAATGGCATAGCCCGGGATGGCTAATATAATGCCTACCACTCCAAATAGGTGACCCGCTGTTAATAGAACAAAAATAATCGTTACCGGATGAATATGGAGACTTTTCCCCATGATCTGCGGAGAAATAAACTTACCTTCCAACAACTGGACAATCGTCCACACCACTGCAAGCTTGAGTAACATAAAAGGCGAAGTCACAATTGCAATAATCAGAGCTGGAGTAATAGCAATAGTGGGACCGAGGTATGGAACAATGCTAGTGACACTGGCAATAGCAGCCAGCAGCAGTGCATAATCGAGTCCGATAATCACAAAGCCAATATACATCATCACTCCAATACAAAAACTGACGATAATCTGCCCTTGTATATAGGCACTTAATTGATGGTCAATGCCTTTAAATACACTGGATAATTCCGGTCTGGCTTTAGGAGGAAAGATACGCAGAATCATTTCCGGAAGCTTTCGGTCATCCTTTAACAAATAGAATAAAATAAACGGCAGTGTAACTAAGGCGATCACTACACTCGTTACCGTTGAGATAATGTTCGTAATGCCTTCTACGGTCTGTGCTGCATAGGAGGATAAATTTTCAGGAAGCTGATTAAGAATACTGTCTACATCCTCGAATAAACTGCTGTAATAACTTGAAAAAATAGAACTCCTCAACCATTCGTCGATTGAGCTGATCAATTGCTTTAAGTAATCGGGCAGTTCTTCAGATAAGCTGACAAACTGCTTTTCAAGAAACGGAATAATGAGGACAACGAGGAAAGTGATTAATCCGGCAACGAGGACAAGGGTAATCAGAATGCCCCATATCCGTTTAATTCCCCAGCTCTCCATTAAGGAAATAATCGGGCGTAGTAAATAATAGACGATGACTGAAAAAATGATTGGCAAAGCAATCGTTTCAAAAAAAACCAGGATTGGCTTAAATACAAACGCCACGCTTGTATAAACGAATATATTAAGTCCTATCATTAGTAGAACGCCTAATAGGTATAATAAATTACGTCCGCCAAAAAATTTGATAACCGGCGTACTGTCCCAACGGTTCATAGGGCATGTCTCCTTCTAATAGCAGCAGCATGTTCATCTATTTATTCATAGTTTATCACAGCGGAGAAAAAAATCGTGCCAGGAAAGTGGCACGATTTTAATATCTTTTTGAATTTCTTTTTCTAAGAAATTTTTTCACGAACGGATAGATAATCGGACCATATTTCAATGCGCGTTTTAGTAACCTTGCCATTGTTGTCCCTCCTAGATTGTCGCTTATCTCTATATTTCCCAAAAGGATCGTGAGACAAACATGAGGGTTAACGTCACCCTACAATTCTATGGTACAAGCTTTTGGCTTCCGAAATATCTTTTGTTCCATGGATGAGCACCCGCCCATCCTTGAAGAAAACTATACGATGTTTTCCAAGAGTATAAGAAAGCAGAAATGGATTCTGCTCCACTTCTCCAGCGTGAAGTCTGGACCGTAATTCCTCGAAATCCCTTCCTGAAACCGGCGGTCTAATCTGAACTGTATCTCTGCCGCATAAAACAGCTGTTTTCGTTCTATAATCCTGAGACAAAAATGGATAGGACGGATTCAGTCCACAAGAGGGGCAATCCTCCCTTTTCATTCTTATCGTTTTTATGCCCATATAGGAATGATGCCATAAATCAAATGAAATAAATTGGCGGGACAAGGCGTCCCAATCCTCTACCAATATCTTTAACGCTTCTGCCGTTTGGTGAGCGGTTACCATTTGTACGGCTGGACTGATCACGCCTACAGTATCACAGGTAGCTCCAGTTAATGGGACTTTCTCCATCAGACAATTCAAGCAGGGTGTTTCCCCCGGAATTATGGTATAACTTAAGCCATGACTTCCGACACAGCCTCCATAAATCCAAGGAATGTTATATTTCTGCGACACATCATTTATAAGCATCCTTGTTTCAAAATTGTCTGTAGCATCGATGATCACGTGTACGCCATGAATAAGACTTTCCAATTCTTCCAGCTGTACATCCATAATATGCGCTTCAATGGTAGAAAAAGAATTTATTTGAACAAGCTTCTCTTTTGCAGCAATCGCTTTCGGCATTTGATTTAAAGCATCCTCTTCGGTGAACAGCTGCTGCCTTTGCAGGTTACTCATTTCCACGTAATCCCGATCAACGATTGTAAGTTTCCCTATACCAGCCCTGACAAGCTGTTCAGCATTGCTCGTTCCAAGTGCACCCGCTCCTATAAGAAGGGCATGCTTTTTTTCTATTTTAGTCTGACCCGCTTTTCCAATAGGAGCGAATAATGTCTGCCTCGAATAACGATCCTTACTCATCTGCAACTTCCTCCGTTCATCCCATCATGTACTTTAGTTTATCACAGGATTATCTCATCACTGCCCCTCCAGAGATTTTCAGCGATTCACCTACTGTATTTTCAGAAGCTGCTGATAAGAGATAAATAATAGATCGAGCTACTTCTTCAGCGGTACTGAGACGTCCGGAAGGTATTCCCTGTTTCGCTAGTTTGAGCTGCTCTTCATAAGGCCGGCCTTCACGCTCACCTTTTGATTTAATCGCCTCCCGTCCCATTTCTGTATCTACATAACCAGGACAGACAGCATTCACACGAATATTGTGTTCAATTGCTTCAAGGGCTATAGCCTGAGTAAATCCGGTTATGGCAAATTTGGAAGAACTGTACGCGCTGTTACTATGTGTGCCCCGCAGCCCTGAAAGAGAAGAAAGATTAACGATCGAGCCTCTCTGCTTTTGCTTCATAAGATGATAGACTTCTTGAGTTAACAGGACAGTTGAAAAATAGTTTAATTCCATTACTTTACGTACATCTTCTTCTTTTAAGCTTTCTAATGGTCCGCCTCCCATAATCCCTGCAGAATTTACTAAGCCTGTAATATCCCCCATCCGCTGGTTGGCTTCGATAATTAACCGATTGCGGTCTTCTGGTTTATTGATATCGGCCACGCACGCCCATACTTCGGCCTGAGCATTTGTTTGTCTGCAGTCATCCTTCAATTCTTCAAGCTTTCCTTCTCTTCTGCCGGTGATCGTTACTTTGGCTCCACACTGAACAGCAGCTTTTGCTGTTTCATAGCCAATACCTCCTGTAGCCCCGGTGATTACAATATGTTCATTTTCCAACGCTCTCGTTGAAAAGACAGGATTCATATGATCTCCTCCTTTTTCGGTTCCATAACACAACAGCTTTTACTTCAAACCTTTTGAACATAAAAAATCAGCGCTGAGAAAACGAATTTCTTAGGCGCTGATTCCATGGAACTCCATAAGGAATTACCGGTATTTGTTTGTTTCTTCTCATAGCTAACGTCACCACATTAAATAAAGTTATTTCCGCTTGTTTTTACGGAAAGGGGAAAGGATTTTTCCACTCCGTGTTTTCTTAACACCCGTAGAAACAGGCTTTGCTTCTTTCGCCTCAGGACTGTTCTGATATTCCTTTTCAAACAGCTCGCGGGCTTTATAATGGAGCAGAGTCATTGTGGTGTACCTCCTTTCTTAAGGGATAGTAATCAATTCCCGTCACGCTTTTACATAAAACCTAGATAATCAAAGAAAAACGGAGATATTCGGCTTAAATCCTTCTTTCCATGATGATAAGCCAACTTTTTTCCATTTTCTTTCCCCCATCATGCACGAATTCAGCTTTTTTGTAAAGAGTTTTTTTACATTTACTGCTAAAACAATTATACGAATGTCCGGGTTCCATTTCTTTAGATAAGCAGGCAGATGATCCAGTGCTGCTTTTGCAAAACCTATTACTCGTTCTTTATAACCAACATGCAGTATCGCATGGTGATCTGTCTTTTCCACCGGTTTTATCTCTATACTCATTAGCCTTTCTTTTCTGGGAAAGATTGAGCAGATCGTTAGCCACACACTTCCGTCCCTCTTATAATGAAGTACTGAACATAAAATGAGGAGGACTTATCTAAATGATTAAAGTAGCTGCTCTCGTTGGAAGCCTTCGCAAAGATTCCTATAATATGAAGTTAACTCATTTCATCAAAGACCGCTATAAAGACCGTATAGACATCAAGATTATCCCGATTCGTGACTTGGCCCATTACGACCAGGATATAGAGCATGAAGCTCCTGCATCCGTTAAGAATTTCAAAGCCCAATTATCCGATGCGGATGCTTTCTTAATCGTCACTCCGGAATTCAATCATTCTATTCCTGGAGTGCTGAAAAACGCTTTGGATTGGATGTCCCGAGGAGAAAAGGAAATGGCAGGAAAACCTGCTTTTATCGCCGGGCTACCATGGGAGTACTAGGAACAGTTCGCGCCCAAATGCACCTCCGCCAAATATTAAATGCCCCGGGCATGGGAGCAAAGGTGCTCCCTGGAAATGAAATACTCATTGGTACAATCCAGGATAAAGTTGATGAGCAAGGGCTGCTTAACGACCAAAAAACGATTGATTTTATTGATGGGGTCCTCGACCAATTCATCTCTTTTGCTGAAGAACAAAAGGCAAAAACCACTCCATCGTAAAAAAAACCTCTTGAACAGCTGGTTCAAGAGGTTTTTTTCTACCCGCGTTTTGAAACGGGTTTCGCTTCCATTAAGAGATCCACTAAGTGCATAGCTTCCACCTGGTCCTCAAGCTGTTCACGCTCAATCCCCAGCTTCATTTGAATCAGACAGCCTGGATTTGTAGTCACTACAGCTTCAGGGTTCACGCCCAAAACATCCTGCATTTTCACATCTAAGATCTCCATTGAATCTTCATAATTTACAATGTTATAAATGCCAGCAGAACCGCAGCAGAAATCCGGCTGCTTAAGCTCTTTTATACCAAGACCAGGTATGCTCTCAAGGAGGATCCTTGGAGGCTCTGTTACGCGCTGAACATTGGACATATGACAGGACGGCTGGTAGGTTACCATTCGATTGACAGGAGTGGTGAAGTCGAGCGCATTGAGTTCTACTAAAACCTCTGAAATGTCTCTTACTTTTGAAGTAAATTCCTTCGCCCGTTCATACCAGGAAGTTCCCTCCTCAAACAGCTTCTCATATTCAATCATCTTCGCCCCGCATCCACCTGCATTGTTAACGATGTAATCAACATCTTCGATATCAAAAGCTTCGATGTTTCGTTTGGCTAATTCTTTTGCCGATGTCCCCTTGCCTGAATGAGCATGCAGCGCTCCACAGCATGTCTGGTCCTTAGGGAGCACTACTTCTGCTCCTGATCGCCTCAGCAATTCAATCGTGTTTGCATTCGTTTTAAAAAACATCCCGTCCATGACACAGCCGGTAAAAAAAGCGACCTTCGTAGTCAGCTTATAGTCAGGAAGGACATGTCGTTTACGAGTAAGCCGTTCTACTGGTGAAGGTACTTCCGGGAGAACTCGTTCAAATTTATCCAAATTCAATGGAGCCATTCGAGAAGCACTTGTGATTCTTGCCAGGCG
Source organism: Halobacillus salinarum (assembly GCF_022919095.1). NCBI lineage: Bacteria > Bacillati > Bacillota > Bacilli > Caryophanales > Bacillaceae > Halobacillus > Halobacillus salinarum. The sequence goes on from NZ_CP095073.1 coordinate 47,006, forward strand.
CTGTGTCCCTGATTTTTTGTAAAACCATGCTGCATTGCTTAGCGCACCCATCCAATTCGATGAAGGAAAAAAGGTGTTGAATATAAATTGTTCTACTTTTTCCTGACTCGGGGATTTCACTTCATTCTCCTCGATCACTTCTTTTGCTCCTTCTAAAATCGCTCCATATTGGACATTGGTTGGACATACCGTAGTACAGGCCATACATCCTAAACATTTTTCTATAGGGTCTTTTAAATCATCTATGGAGGCTTTTCCCTCTGCTACCATCTTTACTAAATTAATCCGTCCTCTAGGAGAATGGGTTTCTCTTTCCATCGTCTCATAGGTTGGACAAGCAGGAAGGCAGTAGCCGCATTGCACACAGTCAAACGTTTTTTCGTATTGAATCTTTGTCTGTAAAGCTTCAAGATTACTCACTGCGCAACACCAGCCTCTGCCCCTTTTCAGCAAAAATTTTACCAGGGTTCATTATGCCATTCGGATCCCAGCTGTTCTTTATTCTCCTCATCATGTCGACCCCCACAGGACCTAATTCAGATTCAAGAAACGGCGCCTTCATTGTCCCTATTCCATGTTCACCGGAAAGAGTCCCGCCAAGTTCAATGGCCGCTTCGAAAATTTCTTCGACCGCTTTTTCCACTCTCCCCATTTCTTCTTGATCCCGTTTATCACAAAGGACATTAGGATGCAGGTTTCCATCCCCTGCATGTCCGAAAACAACGACTTCCACGTTATACTTCTCTTTAATCTTTTGAAGCCTATCCATCATATCCGGAATTTTACTGCGGGGAACTGTCGCATCCTCAGAAACTTTTGTCGGCTTAATTTGAGCAATCGCCGGGGAGACCTGTTTTCTAGCCTGCCAAATCCCGTTCGCTTCTTCTGCAGTTTGTGGAATAACCGTCTCTGTCGCTCCAATTTTCTCCATTATCTCCTGAACAAGCTTTTTCTCGATCGCAAGAGTTTCAGGATGACCATCTAATTCAATAATGACCAAAGCTTTGGCATGGACAGGCAAGCCTGCAGGTTTAAAGTTTTCCACAGCTTGAATGCAAGCCTGATCCATAAATTCCATCTTAGAAGGAAGAATTCCTGAAGTCAGCGTCTTCGATATCGCCTGTCCGGCCTTGCGGACATCATCAAAGACCGCCAGGATGGTTTGAACGGCAGGCGGTTTAGGAACGAGCTTTAAAGTAGCCTCAGTAATTACACCCAGGGCACCTTCCGATCCTACAATGAGCTTGGTCAAGTCAAATCCGGTTACATTTTTAATCGTCTGTCCACCTGTTTTCATGACTTCCCCTTCTGGAGTCACTACTTCAAGACCAAGCACAAAATCTTTCGTTACTCCATATTTTAATCCTCTAGGTCCTCCGGAGTTTTCCGCCAAGTTGCCGCCAATGGTAGCTACATGCGCACTGCTTGGATCAGGGGCATACATGAGTCCATGCTCTTCTGCCGCATTATTAATATCCGCTGTTAATGCGCTTGGAGAGACAATGACGGTTAAATCATCCGCATGTACGTCAATTAAGGGTGGCCATTGGGAAATATCGAGTACAATGCCTCCTTGAACAGGTAAAGGGCCTCCGCTCAGACACGTCCCCTGCCCTCTTGGATAAACAGGGATTCGAAATTGATTGGCCACTTTAAGTACATGTATGACTTGCTGTTTATTCTTGACCTGAACTACTGCTTCAGGCAAATATTCTCCGAATGAAGCATCAAAGCTGTAGCTGTGTCGATCTGAAAGCTCCGTCATGACTTGTTTTTCCGGTAATATATCTTTAAGCTCTTCGATCCACTCTTCCATATCTACTCCCCCGTATTAGTAATGACGATCTTCCTTTTTATGTACCCGCAATCAGACATTGATACGCTCGTATTTTCACTATATTGTAAGCGTTTTCTGAATCGTATATAATTAATTGAATATTCTGATTTGAAAAGGGGTATTATTCCATGTTACTACATCCAAAGGAACTTAGCCAAAATGGAAGATCTTTTACTGAGGAAGATATTGGGGAAACACGATTATTTCCCCAATTTCGAATGGACTTAAGAAAGTTTTCCGAGAAAGAATACAATCGATTTGTAACGGTAAACACCGTACGGGACTGGTCGCAGCTTTCCTGGAAGCAAGTAGGCCGTCCTTATGAAGTACGGGCACAATCCAATGAGAGGCGCAGCTGGGAACAGGAACAAAATCGCGAGATGGACCCTCATACGGCCTGGACTTTTTTTAATAAAGCATTTCACGAATGGTTTGTGAAAGATGTCCCCAGTGAATTGGACCATTCCAAAAAACAGTTTATTAAAAGCCTGGGCTCTTTAAAACCAGCTGAAATCAAACATGCGCTCGGAGATGTCGTACGTATTCAATTGTGGAACTACGTCCATCGCATTCAAGACGGCATATGGGATCCGCGTGGAAAGCGGGCATTATTTGAAGGGCTGAGCCTCCATAAACCAAAAATATTGTTCCTTGGAGCTGCGGAAGGCTATGAAGCGATGCAGTTAGCTGCGATCTACCCGAGAGCGCACATTGTCATGGTGGATTACGATGAATATTGCAAAACGACCCGTTTTGCAGAATTCCCCGGTTACTATCCTTTCTTAGGTGAAAACCCTGCAACCGGTCAACCAAAAGTTGTATATAAAGATGAATTGAATGTAGATTATATCGTAGACGACATACGAAATTTGGATTTTGGGAAAGACTTTGACGTTGTTCTTTCTGTAGGATTGCTGGAGCATTTCCCTGATGCTTATAAACCAGAAGTATGTGATTGGCATCGGAAGTTTTTAAAGTCCGGCGGCTACGCGATTCTGACCACGCCAAGAAATCAAATCCGCTCAAGACTGTATTACAAAATCATGGCAGATGTTATGAATCATACGTACAGGGAATTAATGACAGTCGAGCAAATGGGACTATATCTGTATGAAAACGGGTTCGATATTAAAAGGCACGGCTATATAAAAGTCCATAACGGAATTGTATGCCAGCCAAGATAATCAACAATTCTGTAATAAATTGTAAATAAACGGACTGAACGAATAATTATTCCGTAAAAACTAATTCTAATACACGAGGTGGTTTTCGTGTATTTTATTATTATTGCAGGCTTCATCATTCCGTGGTGTTTTGGAATATTTCTATATAGAAAGGCTCCCATATTGTTTTTAACATCTTCCCTTTTTATTGCGCTCTTATCGTTAATATTAAATCAGTTAGGCATCCAGCTTGGCTACTGGGCGGTAAGACCGAAGACAGAGATTGATCTGCTGGATTCACTGTTTCTCGATCTTGGCTATTTCGCTATAGCCGGTGCTTATTTCACTTATTTTATTCAATACAAAAACTACAAACGCATATGGGTCTACTTAGGAACAATCTTCATTTTGAATGGACTTGAATTTCTCGCCCTTTCTACAAACAGGGTCCAATACTGCAAAGGCTGGAATATTGGATTAACGTTTCTCCTTTACTTGGGCGGAATCATTCTTTTGGATCTCTATTCACTAAAGATGAAGAAGTTCGGCATCTTCCAATTTAACAAATAGACAACCATGAGAATAGGAGAAGCGCGTGCCTGATCAACCCTTTTCTCTTTACATAACCCTGACACATTTTTCCATTTTATACCTTTCTCCGGCTTCAGCATGCATAAAATTGTAAATTATCAAACAATTTTTAATGAAGCATACGTTTCATCTGTTATAATAATATAGAAAACCTGAAGAGTGATTCACAAGTTCCCTTTATATTCATAGACGTGGCTTTATAATTGAGAGAGTACGGAAAGGTTGAGAAAACAGATGGGAAGCCATAAATTAATTGAACCTAGTCAGTTAAATCAAATGCGCATGGATCGAGTATCTTCTATTTATGAGATCTATCACTATCAGCTGCAGCATACCACTAGTTATCAAGCTTCTGAAGCAACCCGCCGTTACTGTCTATCCCATCACAGCAGTATATTAGAAGACCAGCTGGCCACGCTTGAGTTTCTCTACATGAATGAATATATGAAAGAACTGGAATCTATTCTTCATGATGGCTTATATAATCAAGAACTGTTAATGATTTACCGAATTATGTACAACCGCAAGAAGACTCCTTTAAAAGAAGGAGATTTAAACTGGTTGTCTGCACTTACCTTCTCCCACCCTTCTCTGAAGTGTCTGCACTTGTTTACTATGGTTTATGCTTTTTACGACATTAAGCAATATACAGGTCTTGATAAATATATTGATGATATTTATGAAGCTCTACTCACGATTAACGAGCCTCTGTTTCATTATTACATGGTTCTGCGATTTGATGAATTGCTGTTTCAGCACTACTGGAAGACCAATAGTGTGGTATTGGCCAAGAAACACGCGTATAAATATATTAACTCTGGTCTTGCACCTGGAAAAAGCAGCATGATGTACCATAACCTTGCTCTATGTGATACCTTTACGGATTACAATTTAGCTATCGATAATGCTCATTCAGCTTTAGAGATCGCAGTGGACTATGAGCTGAGCCACCCGAGAACTGCTTTAACGAACCACACCATTCCATTTATCTCAGCTATTCACAAGAAAACAAATGGAGTTCTAACTCCAGACCCTATTGAAACGGCACATTTAGCGATTGCAAGAAAAAAGAATGAACAAGCTAAGCAAATATTGAGCAAGCTTGACGAACTGACTCCTTTTCAGGAAACCTATTTAGGAGCAGCTACTAAAGATCCGTATATGCTGAAAAATGCCAAAAGTCGATTTATTCATGATTATGGGGATTTGTTTTTCGCCCAGTTACCTGAACTCTATTTAAAGGAACTAGTTAAAGTAGTATAAAAAATGAACAGCTTGTAGAGAACCTGCATTCTCTACAAGTTTTTTGATGTAAATAAAATACAGCTGCCATTAGTTTTACGACTCCACGTTTGGAACTATTTTTCTTAAAAGAAAAGGATTTTTTTCCTTTGTAGAGAATTACTGTAGCTATAATCCTTATAAAAAGAGGTCATTCTTATGAATATGTATTGCCAAAGTGCTTTCCACCAATTAGAAATTGTGATCGCTTCTATTTCTGAAATGGCCGGACAGCTGAATAGTGAAGACCTTGATTTTCGTCCTGCTCCCGGCAAACGATCCATCGGTGAATTATTGACACACCTCGCTACAATACCGGCATCCGATGGAAAAATTGCTGAAGAGGCAACCAAGGAAGAGATGGAAGCTTTTTACCGTTCGATCTCACTCCCTACTATCAGCGACATCTTAGAGGCAATGTTTACTCACTTTTCCCAGTTGAAGACCCAGTATGAGAATTATACAGAAGATCATTTGTATACCGAAACATCTTCATGGTGGGGTGTCACCTACTCACGTTTTGAATGGCTTTTGGAAATCGTTGCTCACATGTATCATCACCGGGGACAGCTCCATGCCATGTTAGTCCTTTTGAACAAAAAAGACCCGGAAGTACTCTTATTTGAATAACCTAAAAAAAGCTGTCGAGAATATGCTCGACAGCTCTTTTTAATCATTAGATACGTTTAAAGGAGAAGCGTAAATCTTCCCTTCACTAATATCATCGGTTTCGTTGTTCCACTCCACTACTTCCATTTAATCGGTATTTAATCGGTATTTCCCGTATTTGTCTGAAGATCTTCCTTATATGCATAAGAGAAAAGCAGGGAAACTAAAATCCCACCGCCGATTAAGTTACCAATACTTGCGGGGATTAGATTAAACAAGATGTACTCATACCACGCATATTGATTTGAAGACAGAATGCCCATACTAAAATAGCCCATATTGGCGGCACTGTGCTGGAAATTGCCTGCAACGAATAAGATTACGGGCAGCATCGTTCCAAGAAATTTGCCCGTAATGTCCCGCGCAGCTGTCGTAAGAAATGCAGCCATTCCGATCAGCCAGTTCGCTAGGATGCCGGACACTAATATCTCAAACCACCCGATCATCCCGCTCTCCATAAATTTCATCTTATGGTCGAGAAAGACAGCCAGTTCACTGTAAAATTTCGGGGAAAGCGACGCCGATAATTGAATAAAGACGGCAACGAGAAATGCGCCTAAAATATTTCCGATATAGGCAGAAGCCCAGAACTGATAAATGGATTTCTTTCTCAGTCCGCCTTTATTAAATAAATACGATGGAAGCAAAACATTAATTTCCGTAAAAAGCACAGAACCAGAGATGAATACCATGGCATAGCCTGCTGCAAAGCCTATCCCTGACAGCAGATGAGATACTCCTTTAGCTTCTACACCAATAGCGAGCAGAATAGAAAAAACAGCCCCGAAAGTCATAAATGACCCAGCCGTTAAGGCTAACAAGAGCTGGGAACGAAAGGGTTTATATAAATGGTCACGACCTTTTTCACCGAATTCATCTACAATTTGGGAAGGAATGTAAAATTGTCTTCCTGGCTCATCCACTTTTTCATTTAAAGGCACTTCAAAATCATCGTTTTGTTTATTTTGATGGTCCTCCTGATCATTGTTCATAGCCATCCCTCCAATGTTTCTGCTATTCCCGGTTTTCTATCTTTATAACCTCCATAAGCAGGCTTGGAATAATATTGAATCCATTGAAGCATATTATAACTATTATGAACCATAAAAAAGGGGCATCGTTATGGCACAAAGAGAAGAAGTATGCATCGCTTGTGATGGACGGGGTTTATTAGTCGATGATGAAGAGTGGAGCTATACGTGTAAAATTTGTGATGGGACAGGCATCATGCCACAGGATGGCATACCTGCTAACCGTCAGCCGGCAGATGTTGATGAAATGAATCGAATTTTAGACTAAAAAAGACGGCTTCCCCTTTTGGGAGAACGTCTTCAAGCTTACAGGTATAATAGGAGTTTTGTTGAAGTTTTGAAAATTAAATCAAAGTATTTTGACGCCCAGCTATAAGATTTCTCTCTATCCAGCAAGACTTTTCTGGTTGGAGAAGAGTCGTCTTTTCATGACAATATTTTAGTGGGGGTGAATATCACGAGACTCCAGCGGAAAACGGGCGCGCCGAGATCCCGCAGCGTGGTTTTCGCGAGGAAGCTCGGACGTTCGTCCGCGGAAAGCGAAGTGATATTTGCCCCCGCGGTGCATAATAAACATCTTATAGAATAGAAGACGCTTCCCCTTTTGGGAAAGCGTCTTATTATTAATGCACGTTCGGCAATGCTTGCTTGTCTTCGGTCATGAGCTCTATAAATAGCTGGGCAAAATAAGGATCCCATTGTGTTCCTTTTCCTGCTTCAATAATACTTAAAGCCTTTACTTCTGTCACACAGCCACAATAGAACCAATGGCATAGTTTAACAGGATTCGTTTTTGAATGGAATAGAACAGAACGATCCCATGATTGTCTCCCTTTACGTTTATAAACTTATGATACTTGGTTGAAAGGGAGATAAAAAGCCTGAATGCACAGGCACTCAGGCTTTTCATTACTCTAATAGCTTTCAGCAGAACTTTCCGTTACTGTTTTATTTTTAGACTTGCGTACTAGCGCGGTAATTCCGGCAATTAAGTAAAAAATTCCGCCGAAGAAGTCCACGATCGTAAGCAGTGTGGTTACAATGGCAGTAATAATGAGAATAATGCCTGCTGCTTTCGGTTTTTTATCTCCCCTGAGAAATATAATCGTCAAAATACCGAGAATCAACCCAATTAATGACATGATGAGCACGAATGTGGCCCCGGCAAATAGGAAATCCAGCACTTTATCAACGGAAACATTGCCGGCTCCCTGCATATCAGGATTGGAATTCAGTCCTTGTTCGATCTGGTTTTTAATTTCTTCATTATCTTTGAGCGACATCACCCGGAAGCTGAAAAAACTCATAATCGCATATACAGCCAGTCCGATTGAGGTTAACACCATTTCTGCGGTTCGATTCATGATTATTCCTCCTTTGCTTATTAAGTACTTGCTACGTCACGTTTCGTAAAGAAGCCCCAGGCTAATCCAACAAAAAGAATAAAATAAACAGCTAACACGGTTACAGAAAATGGTAAAGTGAGGTCCTCAATAATGGGTGTACCCTCAAAGAAGGTCGTTAAGTCTGTATTTGCAAATAAAATATATTTAGCCCAGTCTTTTGTACTTAAGAAAGCCACAATGGCATTGCCCGACATCATTAAGAAAATCGCCACCCCGATAGCTAGAGAACTGTTTCTAAATACCGAGGAAATCATAAAGGCAAAGGTAGCCATCATCAAAAGATTCACCGAACCGAGTAAATATTGAAAAACCGTGTGCTGGAATATCGGTGCCTCCTTGAATTCCCCTGCTTGCTTAAAGAGATAAGTCTGAGAAAGACCATCAATACCAAATAACGCTGAGCCGGTAATAAATGATAAGACATAAAGAAAGATCAGCATCGTTAAAGCAAAAATCAACACCGACAAGTACTTAGCAAGGAGGATTTTAGTTCTTGAAATGGGCCGGATCAGCAGCAGCTTGATCGTTCCCCATTTAAACTCGTTCGCTATGGCACCCGCCGCTACGATGATCGTAAATAGACTGATAATGGAAATATTATTTTTATTGTCTTTAATAAAGCTCCAGACATCATAGGTTCTCGGCTTAATATTGTGCTCAATCCTGTACTGGTTTTCTTCTAGCTGAGGAGGAGTAAAATCCCCGCCTCCTTGAGCATTTTCCTGCATGCTCTTCTTAATATCTTCATTTTCTGCCTGTAATTCCTGCTTCCAATCGTCGCCTGCAGCTGCGGGATTGTTGGTAAAAGAATCGTTCACCTTCATGAATACCCCAAATCCAATGATAAATAAAGCAAGAATTCCGAACATAATCCAGGTAGAAATCTGCGAATACATTTTCATCTGTTCGTTTCTTATTAATTGAAATAAATTATTCAATGGCTCCCTCTCCTATCAGATCCAAGAATTTTTCCTCGAGGGTTGTCCGGTTCACATTTACACTGAAGACATCCATCTGGTTATGAACAAGCTCTTTAATCAGGAAGGGTATATCCTCCCTTTTTATTTGAAACAATAACGTATCCTGCTCTACTACTGCTTCCCTGCCGATAAATTCTTCGACCATTTCCTTTGCCTTCATAAGCGGCGTTACTTCTAAGCGGACTTCCTTCTGGTCACTTTCCTGTAAAGCATCATTAACAGATTGAATGGAAATGACTTCGCCGTTTTTGATAATACCAATCCGGTCACACATCATCTCCATCTCTGAAAGAATGTGGCTTGAAACGATCACAGCCACTCCTTCCTCCTCAGCTAAACGCCGAATGTAGGAGCGGATTTCACGTATTCCTGAGGGATCTAATCCGTTCGTTGGTTCATCAAGAATCAGCACAGAAGGATTATGTAATAAGGCTTGCGCAATCCCAAGACGCTGCCTCATGCCTAAGGAATACTTGCCTACTTTGTCCTTCAAGCGGTTTTCCAGTCCGACAAGCCGTGCTACTTCCTTAATTCTTTCCTTCGTAATCCCCGGGATCATTCTCGAATAATGGAGGAGATTTTTCCACCCGCTCATAAATGGATACATTTCAGGGTTTTCTACAATGGCCCCGACGTGCTTGATGGCTTGCTTGTATTCCTTTTGGATACTGTGGCCTTTAATTACAATATCCCCGTCTGTAAGCTTCATCAAGCCGACCATCATTCTAATCGTAGTGGTTTTCCCCGCTCCATTCGGTCCTAGAAATCCAAACACCTCTCCACTGTTTATGGAAAAATCGATGCCTTTAATGATCGGTTTGTTATTGATCGTCTTTTTTACTTTTTTTATCTGCATCACTGGTTGTTCCATGTCATGCACCTCCTCTTCTACTCATCTAATGTACGTATAAAATGGAATCGCGTTTCAATTATTTTCTAGTTTTCTACAAAAGAAATGTTCATCCTCGATTTACTCCCATTTCTTTAAAGCAGTCCACATCTTTTTCAACTTTGTCTCGAGTTTTCGTTCGCCCGGTTCCTTCTGTTTCTTCCATTCATTGTAGCTAGCAACAGTGATTAACAGGAAGCCGGCAACAAGCAGGTAGACCCACCAAGGCATGTTTCCCCAAAAGGGTCGTGTCTGATACATCACATTAAAAACCAGCACGCCCATACCTACAAAGAAATAAGATTTTATTTTCAGCTGCATGCCTGAAATCATAGAAAGAAGCGACAACCCACCAATAATCCAGGCATCATAGATGGTATGGCTATCTATTGCATCTATAACCAAATAGGCAGAGAGAAACAATAATACTCCCCACTGAACATAATTAAAGGAAGCTCGGTAGGACCTCCACGTGTACAAACGAAAAGCTATCATGACTAAGATCACCGGCAGGACACGAAGTTCGGCTTCAATCAAATCTGGTATGTTTGCTTCATAGGCTCCTAACACCATTACATAAGCTGTGTATAGACTTCCAGCAGCTAACGTTTGAAAAATTCGTTCTGCTAGCGGCACGAAAAGACGTTTTGAATGTATGATCAACCAGCATGCTAATAAAAGGAGCGGCAGGATTTTCAGCCAGATACTATCTTCAAAACGAATCAGCGCACAAAGCAATGGCACATACATCACAGCAGTAACACTGTAGGGATCCAGCTGTTTTTTATCCTTTTTCCATTCCACAAGCAAGGGGTAGAAATGTCTCCCTGCCACTGTCAGCACAAAAAAACCGGCCGATACAAAAACGAACCAAAGCATTCGGCTGACTGCCTCAGAGAAATTCAGCCACATCATTACTGAAGCCAGTAAGGGAAGGAATTGGATCCACGGCCATTTTCTAATCTGAAGGAAATAAAGATTCAAAACTATATAACCGATGAGTGGAATGAGTTCCAGATCAAAAAGCTCTCCTTCGTGGTAAATAAGGTTAACCAATCCTACTAAGGAAAAAGGAACAATAAACCATTCGATCCTCCGCTTCCAATCCACAGGAACAGCCACCCAAACACATGTAAATACGAGGCTTGAAGCAAGCCATACATAGGTGATAGAAATCAGCGGCCATAATTCGTAATAAAGCCACACACCGAAAAGTAATAAGTGAACCACACTCATCCCCACATATAATAACAACTTAACCTGCCATTCTTTGTCTTTCTTTAACGCACTATAAACATAGACTGCGACAGGTACGAGCAGCAAAAATGGGTGCACGTCCGTATCAATGAGCAAACCGATAAAACAATGGGCAATGATAACAGGCAGAGCAATATGCGCAACCCAGAAAAAATACGGCTCCATGGACTTCCATCTCTTCCTCCCAAGGGTGCCTAAGCCGATCAGCCAGATGGGTGCCCCCATTAAATAAAGGCTGACGCTTTGAAAGTATTCAATGGCAAACGTACTGATCAACGACACGTAAAATGAAAAAGCTGTGATAGAAACGAGCGCCCATAGGAAATGCACTTTGGAATAAACAACCAGCCAGGCAAAGAGAACCATTCCTACGGCAAGAATCAGCGGCCTTACTAACACAGGATCCAGAACCGGGTCAAAAACTGATTGAGCAATCGCAGCAGCGTACACGGCCTGGCCGCAATAGAAGCTTGCTATTGCTAATTCTTTTTTCTTTGTTCGTCCCCAGCCGAGGGAGATTCCAATGATAAGCAGCCCTGCAATCGCAAACATGCCGGAGGTACCGATATGATCCTTAAAGACAAGTGTATGTTCCTCCAGCCAGGGCAGCCAAGCTAAACATGCCAGAATAAAGCTGACCGGGTGCGTCCACTTAGCAGCTGCTGCTACGTCTTTATTTCTGTCCAGTTGATACACTAATACCGAGAGGGCGCTAACAATGATAAGCATAAAAGCAAGCTGCACATGATGCTGCATCTGAATAGTGTAGCTCATGCAGCCAGCCAACACGAGGAGCGATAAAAAGAAGCTGCTCTCCTTCACAGCGGTCAGCCACTTCTGTTTTGCCAGCAAACCTAAAGACACATTTACTATGACTGCCGCTGCAAATAAAAACCATTCAATCGGAACGATATCGATCCATTCTCCAAACTCCCCTAGTGCAACAAAAAGAAAAACAGCCGTTAAATATTCAAACAACTTTTGCTTTGTAATATTCGTCAAAATAAAATAATTTACTGCCACTGCCAGATAGCCTAAGCAAAGCAGGAGGGAAGCTTCGCCATAGTGAAGAACAAACCCTTCAAAGCTTATATAAATAAACGCACATAACGAGATGAACCCACTAGCGTATATAAAAACTTTCTCCGTAATCCCGTCTTCCTTTACAGCTGCCGCAAACCCTATGTACAACAATCCAGTCAGTGCATAAATGAATACATCAAACTCCCGTAACGGAGAATGCTCTGTGAATTGATAGATTCCATAAACGAAAAGCAGACAGAAGACAAACTGATATTCCTTCCTCTTATACACATAGACCATAGCCATGTATAAACAAGCCGTAAGAATGACATTCACGCTGTAAATAATTTCATTGTTATAGAAAACAAGCATAAGCAGAGTGGAGAGCACTAAGTTCGCCTGGGCATAAACAGGGATTTCCTTGATAAACAACTCGATTTTATTTAAGGAACGGAAGCGGAAGCAGCTCCACAACAGGACACCATTAAATACCATAATCCCTAAATAAAACACATCCACAGGAACGCGAGCTGTCTCGAGACCAAAGCCAACTGCTAAAGAAAGAAAAACAAACGAGACCCAAACAAATAACCGCGAACGGTGAACAACTGCATTCCTAACAAAAACCGGCATAGGGAGAACTGTACCAATGAATCCAAGAAGATATCTCCCCTCCCCTTCAAGAGACAGATAAGATCCAAGCAGCTGAAAATATCCAATGGCCAAAATGCCAATCGGAATCAATAAGCTTCCTAATGTAAGAAACGCAAATGCTGTTTGTTTAATTTTTAACAGCTTTCTTGAAATGTAACTTAATCCGAAAAAGAATAAGGAAACAAAAGCAATGGAAAACACCTTCAACCCTGGTCCCATCTGCTCCCAATTGCTGGTAGCAACGACTAATCCACTAATCAGCAGCAGAACTACTCCTAATATGAGCGACCAAGTAATATTCCGTTCCCGAATTTGAGCCTTCGTTTTTACTTTTTTAGGCTTGGGCGGCTTAGGTTTCTGTGCTTGCTTTTCCTCAGGTTCCACTGAAACAGACTCCGCACTCTGTGATTCCGGGACAGAAAATATTTTGCTCTTTAAATAGTGTTGATGAGCTTCTTTAACTTCTTTGTACTTCTCTTGAGAAAGATATCCACGATCTTTTAGTACATGCAATTCCTTACGAAAGGCTTCTTCTCGCTGCTTTTCGGAAAGCTTTTCCATTCTCTCCCTCCTAAAAAGATTGATTAAGTGTAATATTACACCAAAAGAGAATTCGTTTCAACCTTAAATTTCCAGCTACAGCGTCGAGAATGGAAGGCATCAGCAATCTTTGTTAAAATTAATTTCGAACCTAACTATTCTCTAGGGGGATGTACCATTGAAAATTGTATCTATTGAACCAACACCCAGCCCTAACTCAATGAAAATAAACGTTAACGAAGAGTTGCCCGGCATGGAAACTCATAATTATAAAAAAGAGGATGATTTAAGTAACGCCCCTCTGTTCATCCAGACCTTATTCAACATTGAAGGGGTAAAGGGAATTTACCACGTCGCTGATTTCCTTGCGTTGGAGCGGCATCCTAAAGTGTCCTGGGAAATGATTCTTCCCGAGGTTCGTGCAGCTCTTGGATCGGAAGAAGAAGCTGACAATCCGCCTTCTGATCAACCAAAAGCCCCTGCAGAGGCATTTGGTGAAGTGAAAGTATTCCTTCAAATGTTCCGCGGCATACCGATGCAAATTAAATTGGAAGACGGAGATGAAGAGAAACGCGTCGGGCTTCCTGAAGAATTTATGAACGCTGCGATGAAGGCAGGAGAAGCTTCAGATAACATGATCATGGAAAGACAATGGGTGGAACAAAGCTCTAGATATGGAGATCCAGTTGATATTGGCGAACAGGTTAAGGAAGAAATCACCGCCAGCTATGACAAAGAACGGCTTGAATCTCTTATTAAGCAAGCTTTCAATGAAGAAACAGAGCAAAATCCAGCTCCTTCAAAAGTTACGCTGGATACGCTCGATGATCCGGATTGGAAGGTTCGTTATGCAGCTTTAGACCAAATGGACCCTGCAGAAGAAGACCTTCCCGTATTGGATAAAGCGCTTCATGACGAAAAAGCCTCTATTCGACGCCTGGCCACTGCCTATCTTGGAATGATTGAACAGCCGGAAACCCTTCCATATTTATATAAAGCGATCAAGGATAAAACTGTAACCGTCAGAAGAACCGCCGGCGATTGTTTATCCGATTTAGGTTATAAAGAAGCAATGCCTCACATGATTGAGGCGCTGCAGGACAAAAATAAACTGGTACGCTGGAGAGCAGCTATGTTTTTATTTGAGGTTGGAGACGAATCAGCTCTTCCGGCACTTAGAGAAGCTGCAGAAGATCCTGAATTTGAAGTCCGTATGCAAGTCAATATGGCGATTGAACGAATTGCGGGCGGTGAAGAAGCTAAAGGCTCTGTCTGGCACCAAATGACCCAAGCGACTAAAAAAGAGTAAAGGAGAATGTACCATGAATCCATATGAAGAATATATGAAAGAAATTTCCCAGCCCATGCGTGAGGAGTTGACGAGCGCAGGATTTCAGGAGCTGACTACCCCTGAGGAAGTGGATGAATTTATAAGTTCTACGAAAGGCACTTCCCTTGTAGTTATTAATTCCGTTTGTGGATGTGCTGCCGGACTCGCACGTCCTGCAGCAAGAGAATCCCTTTCAAGTGAAAAGAAACCGGAGAATTTCGTAACTGTGTTCGCTGGGCAGGATCGTGAAGCTACGGCAAGAATGAGAGATTATTTAGAAGGCTACGAGCCATCCTCTCCGTCAATGGCCTTGCTAAAGGACGGCCAGGTGCTTCACTTTATTCCTCGTGAAGAAATTGAGGATTTTGAAGTTGAAGAAATCGTAGGAAACTTGACTCATGCGTATAACCAATATTGTTAGAACTGCAAATGTTCATTCTACCTCTCCTCCCTCTGGGAGGAGAGTTTTTTATTTCAGAAAGTATCTTGTCCAATTATTTCCGTGAAAAAACCTCCCTATTTATATATATTAATAGTTTTGTAAGGTTTTCTTAAGTGATCTGTAAGTCCTGCAAGTTAGACTAAAACCAAACCCGAAAGGAGTGAATGGTATGAAAAAATGGATGATGATGTTCGGACTTATGACCATGCTGGTTTTGGCAGCTTGCGGGACGAGTGATGACGGAAATAATGGTGATGAGCAGATGGATGACCAGCAGCAGGAGGAAATGAACGACAGTGATGAGAACAACAGCGATATGGAAGGGGAAAATTCGGACATGGAAAGTGACGACGATATGAATAAAGATGATATGAGCGGCGAGGATTCAGATATGAAAGACTCTGATATGGAGAACAAAGATGACATGGATAGTGAAAACTCGGACATGAAAGACTCCGATATGAAGAACAAAGATGATATGAACAGTGAGGACTCCGATATGAAGGAGTCAGACAGTGATGAAATGAACAAGGACGAAGACATGAACGATTCTGAGGATGAAATGTAAGACCATTTGTATTGATTCAGCAGCAAATCACTTATGGCAGAAATACGAGGCTTCAAAATTGTTCATGCTATGATAAAGAAAAGGTGTGACCTAAGGGGAATACACATGGACAAGAAATCTGTGTTAATTGCAGATGATGAAGCCTCGATTGTCGATGTTTGCAGGAGGTATTTAGAAAGAGAAGGCTATGAGATCTATACAGCAGGTAATGGCCAGGATGCCTTGCAAATATGGCAGAAGCACCAACCTGATCTGATCATACTTGATTTAATGATGCCTGTTATTGACGGCTGGCGTGTATGTGAGACGATCCGCACGAAAGATGAGACCCCTATTCTTATGCTGACCGCTAAGTCAGAAGACTATGACCGCCTATTCGGACTGACGATCGGGGCCAATGATTACATGAGTAAACCATTTAACCCCCAGGAGCTGGTACTGCGGGTACGCTCTATTTTTCGGTTAATGGGATCAAACTCGTCTGGAAGCAGTCAGGAAAAACCATCCACCATTGAACTTGGCGGAATTGTAGTAAATACGAGTACACGGGAAGTCCTTGCTAACGGAAAGCCCGTGTCCCTTACCGTCAAAGAATTTGATCTCCTTCTCTTATTGATCACTCATCCCAGGCAGGTTTTTTCCAGAAGCCAGCTGCTCCGCCAAGTTTGGGAGACGGATTATGACGGAGATACAACAACTGTAACGGTGCATTTACGGAGATTGAGAGAGAAAATAGAAGCGGACCCCTCTCACCCTCAATTGCTGGAGACCGTTTGGGGGATTGGCTACAGGTTTGACCCGGGGGAATCAGAATGAAAATAAAAACGATTTTTCTTATTGCCAATGGAAGCAGTATTTTGCTCATGACGACTTTCTTAATGATCAGCTATTTTTATATGATTTTGTCAGTAGAGATGATTGGGTGGCTTTCCCTGCTCACTCTTCTTTCTGCTCTTGTCTCTTTCTTCGTGTATTATTTACTCACCTCCCCTGTGGAAAGATCGATTAAGCGATTATCTGATGAGGCCCATGAGATGACGGAGAACAACTTTGGCAGCCGAATCCCTGAGGAAGGACCTGTAGAAATTCGAACACTAACGAAGCAGTTTAATCAAATGAGTGAACGCTTAAGTTTGTCTTTTCGTGCTATTAAACAAGCAGAGCAATCACGAAGGGAGCTCGTTGCCAACATTTCCCATGATTTACGAACTCCGATGGCATCCATCCGGGCATTCCTTCAAGCAATCCAAGACGGAGTAGTCGAAGATCCAAAAGCAAAAGAACAATATATGCGAACCATCTCCCTAGAAGTTGAGCGCCTGGATCATATGATTCAGCAGTTATTTGAACTATCTGTCTATGACTCAGGACAAATGAAACTTCACAAAGAATGGGTAGCACTGGATCAGTGGCTGATTGAAGTGATGGAGCACAAACGGTTTATTTTAGAAGAACAGCATAGGGACGTGCACATTGAACTGCCAGATCGGGTAAAAGAAGTATATATGGATCGTGACAAAATTAAACGCGTTTTGATGAACCTGCTTGATAATGCTCTCCGTCATTCTGAAACACACACGGATATTACAATTCGCATCAAGCAGCCCAATGACCAAGTACTCATCGAAGTAGAGGATCACGGAGAAGGAATAGACGAGAAGCATCTTCCCTTTATTTTTAACCGTACTTACCGGGTGGAAGCTTCCCGTAACCAGAAATATGCAGGTACAGGTCTCGGACTTGCCATAGCTAAACATATTGTGGAAGCCCATGATGGAGAAATCAGCGTCCAAAGCAAGCCAGGAGCTGGATCGACCTTCATCGTGAGACTTCCTCTCAAGGGAAGGAGCGATGAAAGTGGATAAAAGAGTCTTTTATACATTCCAGAAAAAATTTGGACAGAAGCTAAAGCAAATCCACCATTGGAATGCGATTTTATTCACTCTGCTTGCCATTACCGGTTTTATCCTATTCTCCACGGACTTTAGGCAATGGTTTCCACAAGTACGTATATGGATTAGAGACAGCCACATCTGGATCGGTTTCCTCAGTATTCTTCCATTGCTCGTATATGGACCAAAAATGACCAAGCATTTAAAAACACTGCGAAAGCGTAAGAACAACCGAAGAAATTTATCTTTTGTCCTTTTCCTGCTCGTAGGACTAGTGGTTTCAGGACTGATGCTTTCCTTTCACCGGGAGCTTGGTCCCGGTTTAAGTTCATTTGCCTTAATTGTCCACGATATACTCACGTATGCCGGGGTTCCTTATCTCATCTATCATAGTATTACGCGTTCCCAGTGGTTTAAAAACCTGGAGAAAACAAGAAAACAAAAGCTTCAGGAAAAACCTATGCTCATTGAAGAAGGAAACCCTATCATGAACCGAAGAACTTTGCTTCGGAGAGGAACTGGAGCCACAATCGCCCTTGTGTTTACTCCATTTATTTATCAGTGGCTTAAGCCGTATTTCGGATCCTCAATCAGTTCCTCCTCTACTTCGTCGACACTGCCTTTAACGGAAACATTTTCTCCTCTCCCTACCCCGCTTCCGAAATCGAAACCACCAATCGGGGAGGTAGAAAAGGCAGTTTCCGTTACTATACTGTAACGCAAATGCCGGAGATCAGTGATAAGAACTTCTCTTTTAAAATCGACGGATTAGTAAATAACCCGAAGAGCTGGAATTGGGAACAATTTGTCCAAATGAACCGGGAAGTTCAAGTTTCTGACTTTCATTGTGTGACTGGCTGGAGTCTTTATCACGTTACGTGGGAAGGAATTAAGCTGAAAAAACTGCTTGCTTCAGCAGGCGTGCAAGACAAAGCCAAATACGTGAAATTTTATTCCCAGGATGGTGTTTATACAGATACTCTGACCATCAAGCAGGCTATGGAGGACGATGTTATGGTTGCCGTGCTGATCGATGGAGAATTAATAGAAAATAGAAACGGTGGACCTGTAAGGCTGATTGTCCCAGAAATGTATGCCTATAAATCCGTCAAATGGCTGAACAGAATGGAATTAATAGAAGAAGAACATATAGGCTACTGGGAACAGCGCGGTTACAAAAAAGATGCCTATGTCGATGTGTAAAAACCTATAATTTTTACCATACATTTACTATCTCTTTATTATCTCTCAACAAAAATTGGGTATCTTCAAATTGTACTCAAATTAGAAAGGGGATTTTCTGTATGGTGAAAAAGTGGATGCTTGCCCTGGGAATGAGCTTTGTTCTAATTTTGACAGCATGCAATAACAGTGACGACAGTAACATGGATGACGAACAGCAGCAGCAGGATGACAGCGGTAATTCAGATTCTGGCTCTAGTGATGATAGTGGAAGCACGGATGACGAGTCAGGAAGCTAAAAACTTAATAATAGAAGCCATCCTTTAATCGGATGGCTTTTTCTTATTATTTCACTTTCCATTTCGGTGATAAAGATTCTGTTAGAGTCGATGAACAATTGGGGCAAATGGCTGCCCTTGATGGGATAGGCATGCAACAATACTCGCATTCTTTTTTAGTCATCGCATCCAGGGGATGCTGATGGGGTTTTTTCCATCGATTTAATTGGCGGACAATAAGAAAAACGGAAAACAGCACGATGATAAACCTGACCACTGTCGTTAAAAATAAACCATAGTTAATGGTAGCAGCTCCTGCCTCCTGCGCTGCCATTAGAGACGGGAAGTTCTTTCCGGTCAAACTAATAAATAGGTTCTCAATATTCATCGTTGAAAAAAACAGCCCGACAGGCGGCAGCAGAATATCCTTAACCAACGAATCTATAAACCCACTGAATGCGGCACCCAGTACCATTCCCACCCCAATATCAAGAGCACTGCCCTTTACAGTAAATTGACGAAACTCTTTCAGTAATCCGACCTCGTCCACCTCCCTTTTCCTTCTCATTGTATGAGGGATAGAGAAAAGCTATGTATGGATGAAAATAACCAGCACCTGATTAAGGTGCTGGTTATTATTATGCTTCCATTTTCATTTTACTGGGTGTGGAATGTAACAAGTCATATGTTAAGCAGACGGGACGGTCGGTACGTGGATCCTGAACGATGGTGGCATCAATTTGAAAAACTTTGGACAGCACCTCTGACTTAATTACTTCTTCAGGAGTCCCTTCCTGCACGATGTCTCCTTGATGGAGAGCGACGATATAATCAGCAAACCGGGCAGCATGATTTAAATCGTGCAGTACCATTACTATAGTCCGTTTTTCACTGCGGTTTAACTCTTCCAGCAATTCCAGAATCTCAAGCTGATGGGCTAAATCCAAGTAAGTGGTAGGTTCATCAAGAATAAGAATTTCAGTTTCCTGGGCAAGAGCCATGGCAATCCATACACGTTGTCTCTGGCCGCCAGATAAAGAGTCAATCGAACGGTATTTATATTCCTCTACTCCAGTCATTTTGAGCGCCCATTGAATCACTTCTTTATCCTTCTTCGTCAATTTTCCGAACCCCTTCTGATGAGGAAAACGCCCGTAGGAGACGAGTTCGGAAACAGTAAGTCCTTGAGGAGCTTCAGGTGTTTGGGGAAGCACTCCCATTTTTTTAGCAATCGTCTTCGTTGATTCGCGCTTGATTGCTTTTCCATCTAAGTAAACACCGCCTGTCTGCACATTATGAATGCGGGCAAGCGCCTTTAATAACGTCGATTTTCCACAGCCGTTCGGCCCAATAATTGTAGTAATTTTATTTTCAGGTATATCTAAACTCAAATCACGGATTACATGATGGTCTCCATAGGCAATTCCTACTTGATCTGTTAATAACTTCGCCATCTTTCTTTAATCCTCCTAATACACCTTCGTTAATGATATTGAAAATTATTCTCAATTAAACTATAGAACTTTCTTATCAAAATTTCAAGAGCTGTCAAACTCTTTTTATCTTTAACCCCTTTGCATTATAATAAAAGCATTATGATGATAGCTGGTGATGACGAACATGAAAAATAAATTTATCAATCTTAGTCCACCCAGATTTTTAATTCTTGTGTTTCTTACTTTAATTATCCTTGGTTCCCTTTTGCTTATGCTGCCTATTTCCACAACCGAATCCATATCGTTTATAGATGCCTTATTTACCGCAACATCAGCGATGACCGTTACGGGCTTAATCGTTGTGGATACAGGGACTGCCTACAGCCTGTTCGGCCAAATCGTAATTATGTGTCTTATTCAGCTGGGCGGTCTGGGAATTATGACGTTTGCCGTGTTAATTTACATGGCATTAGGAAGAAAAATTGGGATAAAGGAACGTTTATTAATTAAACAAGCTCTTAACCAAACCTCCCTTGGCGGTATTATTAGGCTTGTGAAAAAGCTGCTCGTTTTCTCACTAACTGTGGAGTTCATTGCTGTGGTATTTCTATGTACCAAGTGGTGCCCGGAGATGGGATTTACCGACGGACTATACGCTAGTATTTTTCATTCTGTATCTGCTTTTAATAATGCAGGGTTTTCAATTTGGTCTGACAGCTTGTCCGGTTATGTGATCGATCCCGTCATTAATATCGTGATTACCCTGCTATTCATTATTGGAGGTGTAGGATTTACTGTAGTTTTCGACTTATGGAAAAATAAAGAATTTCACCAGCTTTCTCTCCATTCAAAAATAATGATTGTTGGAACAATTGCTGTGAATATATTCAGCTTTCTTATCATTTTCATTCTGGAATACAATAACCCAGGTACAATTGGTGACTTTTCAACTGCAGGAAAGCTCCAAGCCGCCTATTTCCAGGCTGTTACGCCTCGTACAGCAGGATTTAATACAGTTGATATTGGTCAAATGGAAGATGCTTCATTATTTTTTATGCTCATTCTTATGTTCATTGGCGGCGGAAGTGCTTCGACAGCTGGCGGAATCAAATTAACGACGGCTTTAGCGATCGTGCTTGCCACCATTGCTTTTTTTAAGGATCGTAATCACGCAGTCGTTTATCGCCGCAGACTGGACTATCAATTGATTATTCGTGCGTTGGCACTCACTGTGGGAAGCGTATTTGTCGTATCGATCGCCGTATTTATTCTTGATTTGTCGCAGAATGCGCCTTTTCTTACTGTTTTGTTTGAAACTATTTCAGCCTTTGGAACCGTCGGCCTTTCCATGGGACTTACCGGCAGCCTTACAATCATTGGTAAAATCGTCATCATTTTTACGATGCTGGCCGGAAAGCTCGGCCCTCTTACCTTCGCCTTTGCTTTTGCGAAGCAGACGCCGGATATTATTAAATATCCGAGCGAGGACATTCTCACGGGATAGTGTTGACTTTTTTCAGAATAAATGAGTACACTCAGTGTTGAGCGTACTCATTTTTTTGCAGGAGATGATTGATTTGTTCAGCCGTCGAAATGAAAAGAAACAAGAGACCCGCGAAGCGATCGTGCAAATAGCCAAGCAGCTCTTCTTTGAAAAAGGTTATGACGAAACTACAACAGAAGAAATCGCCAGCAAAGCCGATATTGCTTCTGGAACATTATTTAATTATTTTGATACAAAAGCAGACTTGCTAGTTGAAGTGTTTTCAGAAGGTCTGGACGAAGACTTAGACGATCCAGAACCTGGTCTTTCCGATGAAGATTTAAATAAAGCGGCCTCGGACCTTATATATCAATACATTTACCAAAGGGTCAAACGCTACCGTTTTATCAGCCAGAAAATGTTCAAAGATTTACTAATTACATCCATCTCTGCATTAAAAAAGAAGCCGGAACTCTTAAAAAAGTTTATTGGGTTGGATTTCATGCTCGTAGATAATCTCATCGTGTTTATGAACCAGCTGAAAGAAAAAGGGGTGCTGTCTTCAGATTTTGATTCCAATCAAGCAGCAGAAGTGATCTACAGCTGCCTGGCGTTTGAATTTTTGATGTGTATGTACCAGGAGGATTTAACATTTGACGATTTCCTAAATGGAACAAAGCAGAAACTGCAGTTTATTTTTTCATAAGCACACTATACATTAAAAAAATGCCCCCTCAGAGGTACTCCAATTTCCAACTGTCGAAAAACAAACACCTTATGTATAAGAGTGAAGGGGGAGGTAAACCTTCACTTTACATGAACCTACAGGACGCAGCTCGTTGGCATAGGACATGCCGTTTTTAATCGAACCTCCTTTTCTAGCGAGCTTTCCCACCCATTCGGACTCCGGGAGCTCGCTCTACCTAGTTATATTTACCTATACAAGACACAAACAAAAGCTTGTAGAAAAAACCACTAGGTTTCTCTACAAGCTTAAAACTTGAGTCCAAAAGACTCAGGTTTTTTGATTTATTGGTGCAAAGCTACTTTTAGTTTATGATCCCCGACTTCGAATTCATCCATTTGATCAGCTTCTCCAAGTTTTAATTCCTTAACAAGGACGTTATCACGGATTAACTGTTCATTGTGCTGGATGGCTTTTTTAATTTCTTCATCTCCATCCAGGGAAATATCAACACGCAGATCGATTGGAAGATTTTTCTGCTTTCTGCCATCTTGGATCACTCGAATCACTTCACGGGCAAGCCCTTCCAGTCGAAGTTCTTCAGTAATCGTTGTATCCAGGATAACGTGGAAGTCCTGATTTGATCCCATAGATAAACCAGAGTCAGCCACACGTTCTACGACGAGAAGATCGAGTGGCACGTTCAGCTCTTCTCCTCCTGCTGATACAAGCGCATAACCTTGTTCAACGATTTTTGCAGCTTGTTCTTCAGATAAATTTTCTAAATAACTTTTCACTACGCCAACGTTTTTGCCGAGCTTGGGACCCGCTTCACGGAAGTTCAGTTTTATTTCATAACGAACGAGATCTTCAGAGGATTGTTTCACAGTCACTTGCTTTACGTTGATTTCATCAGCAATAATTGAGCTGTATTGCTGCAGCGCTTCCCCTTTTTTCTCATTTACCGGAATGACAACTAACTCTCCAAGTGGCTGCTTCGTTTTAATGGCTTCATTATTGCGTACTCCGCGTGCCAGCTCGACGACCTGAAGCACCGCGTCCATTTCTTGTTCCAGCTTAGTATTGACTACCTTGTTATCTACTTGAGGGAAGAAAGATAAATGAACGCTTTCGCCTGTTAAATTGTGATAAATGTCCTCAGCAGCGAACGGAATAAACGGTGCAAGCAGCTGGCTGAGCTGGGTCAGTACCTGATGAAGAGTGTGATAAGCAGCTTTTTTAGACTCCGTCATTCCCTCTTCCCAGAAACGGTCACGGGACCTTCGGATATACCAGTTACTCACTTCATCCAAATACTTCTCAAGTGCTTTAGCTGCCTTAGTAAAGTCATATTGATCAAGCGAAGTTTGCACGACGCCGCTTACAGTATTTAAGCGGGAAAGGATCCAGCGGTCAAGCAGTGTTTTCTCACCCGTCTCCTGCTCATCAAACTGGTAATTGTCAATAGACGCATACAATGTGTAAAAGCCATGAGTATTAACAAGCGTATCGATCACTTTGGATTTCGCTTCTACCACAACTCTTTCAGAGAAACGCTTATTGTTCCAAGGAGCACTGTCAGCAAGTAAAGCCCAGCGAAAAGCATCCGCTCCAAATTTGTTAACGAGATCCATTGGATGCAGGGCGTTTCCTTTACTCTTGGACATCTTTCTTCCTTGTTCATCAAGAATATGGCCGGTAGACAGGACACGTTTATATGGCACTTTTCCAGTAAACAGCGTTGACACAGCAAGCAGACTGTAGAACCAGCCTCGCGTCTGATCAATTCCTTCACAAATGACGTCTGCAGGAAACTGCTTTTCAAACAATTCCTTATTCTCAAAAGGATAGTGCTGCTGGGCAAACGGCATCGATCCACTGTCAAACCAAACGTCTATAACTTCGGGAACTCTGCGCATCGTCCCTCCGCATTTTTCACATTTCAACTCTACCCGGTCTACGTAAGGTTTATGCAGTTCGACTTCCCCGATATCGCTCGTTGCTTTTTCTTGTAAATCAGCCTGGCTGTTCGGCGCGTACTGGTGGTCACAGGAGTCACACATCCAAATGTTTAGCGGTGTCCCCCAGAAACGGTTTCTTCCGATGTTCCAATCGACCATATTTTCAAGGAAATTCCCGAATCTTCCTTCTTTAATATGGTCCGGATACCATTCAACCTTTTGGTTGTTTTTCAAAAATTGGTCTTTTAGCTCGGTTGTTTTGATAAACCAGCTTTCGATCGCGTAATAAAGCAGCGGGGAATCACAGCGCCAGCAGTGCGGATAACTGTGCTCATATTTTTCTTTATGGAACAACAGCCCTTCATTTGCCAAGTACTTGACGATGTCGACATCACAATCTTTGACGAATTTGCCGGCAAATGGTGGAATATCTTCTGTATAGCGTCCCTGGCCATCTACGACATTAAAAAAGGAGAGATCATATTTTTTAACTAATTCGTAGTCATCTTCACCATAAGCAGGAGCAATGTGCACGACACCGGTTCCGCTTTCTGCGTTTACAAAATCGGCCTCTACAACAAAGTGGCCGCGTTCCGGCTTCACAAACGGGAAAGGAGCCTGGTAGCGTGTTCCTGCAAGCTCGCTTCCTTTATGACGAGTTACAACTTCATACTCTTCCCCTAACACCTTTTCAGCTAAAGCTTCGGCAACAATGTAAATTTCATCCCCCTGCTTCGCTTTTACGTAAGTGAGATCGGAGTGAACGGCAAGTGTTACATTGGCAGGCAATGTCCAAGGAGTTGTCGTCCAGCCTAGGAAAAATTCGTTATCTTTACCTTCCACTTTAAATTTGGCCGTTGCTGATAAATCTTTTACATCCTCATATCCTTGAGCGACTTCATGGGAGCTGAGCGTTGTCTGGCAGCTCGGGCAATAAGGAGTTACCCGGTGCCCCTTATTTAATAACCCTCGTTTATGCAAATCACTGAGAATGTACCAGACGCTTTCAATATAGTTGTTATGAAGCGTAACATAAGGGTTATCCATATCGAGCCAATAGCCTATTGACTCGGTGAATTCCCTCCATTGTTTTTCATATTCAAAAACACTCTTTTTACATTCTTCAATAAATTTCTCGACGCCAAACTTTTCAATTTCCTGTTTACCGGATATTCCAAGCTGTTTCTCGACTTCAAGTTCTACCGGAAGACCATGGGTGTCCCAGCCGCCTTTTCTCAGCACCTGGTATCCGTTCATCGTTTTATATCTGGCAACAAAATCCTTGATCACACGTCCGAGCACATGCCCGGCGTGAGGAAGGCCGTTAGCTGTGGGCGGGCCTTCATAAAATACAAAGGTTTCAGCCCCTTCCCTTTCATCCATGGACTTTTGAAAAATTTGGTTTTGATTCCAATAATCCTTCACTCTATTTTCACGTTCTAATGCGGCTTCTTTCGTATTTACTTTACGCATACTTCCACCTCTTACTATTAATATTATTAAACGATATAAAAAAACCGCCCCTGATCAACTCAGGGACGGATTGTATTTCCGCGGTACCACCCATGTTCCACACAGATGACTGTGCGGCACTTTAAACAAACGGATATCGGACGCGACCCGGTTCTGCTTACTGAATCCTTCAGCAGAACTTCTCCGAGATGATCTTCAGCTATAAGATGAACGTCACTTTTCAGCACAGGAGTGACTCTCTTTGGATCATGCAAACAGCCTACTCTTCTCTTCATCGAAAAACGAATAATTGTGCCATAATCTTACACCGAAAAAAACAGATTGTCAAAGCATTCCTCCCCGATTTAATTTGCTTATCAGCTCCGATAGAAATCGGGTATTATCATTCTCATTATAGACCCATTACAATAATATTAACCTATTGATTGAAAGGCGGCGCGTACAATGAACGACGACGTAAAAAAAAGAGTACAGGAAACGTTCTCCAGGAACAAGGAAGCTTACGTTCAAAGCAAAACACACAACAATCGGACAGATTTGGAATTGATTTCTGAGTGGCTTACTCCGGAAAAAGACTGGACGGTACTCGATATTGCGACTGGAGGTGGGCACGTTGCAAGGCAGCTCAGCTCTTCAGTATCCACAGTTTTTGCCACCGACATCACTAAGGATATGCTCCAGAACACAGCCCGCCACCTTCAAGGATTTCCAAATATTCATTATGTGGTTGCTGATGCAGAAGAACTCCCGTTCATAGATGATATGTTTGACGCCGTTACATGCAGAATCGCTCCACACCATTTTCCTTCGCCTGAAAATTTCATCAAAGAAACGGCACGAGTATTAAAGCCAGGTGGAAGTTTTCTAATGATTGATAATGTCGCTCCTGAAGACGATGAACTCGATTCATTCTATAATCAATTTGAATACATTCGCGACCCCAGTCACTGTCGTGCCCTGAAGGTTTCCGAATGGAAACGCCTGCTCGCCAACTATTATTTACCTGTGCATAGAGAACTGGCAAGACGGAAACAGATGAAATTTTCTGATTGGGTTTCACGTACGGTGAAAGAGAAACCTATGCAGGACCAGATTGAACGTTGGTTTATCAATGCCCCGGAGAAAGCTAAAACCTATTTTTCCATCATTGAGCAGAATCATCATATTGAAACCTTTGAAATCGATGAATGGAAAATCCTGACTAAAAAGCAATAATCATGTATAAACCCCTATCACCTTGGAAAAATAAGCTAAGTATTGCTGATTTTTCAAAATGAGGTGACTTTTCTTTGGATACCGTTGTGATGGCTCGTTCCTTATTTGGTACATCTCTCGGCTTTCATATTATATATGCAACGATCGGCGTCGGTGTACCGGTGATGATTATCATAGCCGAAATTCTTCATTTAATTAAAAAAGATCCTGATTATGCGTTAATGGCAAGAAGGTGGACGAAAGGATTTGCTGTGCTGCTCGCCGTTGCGATTGCTTCGGGTACCATTGTTGGCGTGCTCATTTCCCTCTTATTTCCTAACTTTATGGAAATTGTCGGTCAGGTCATTTCCCTGCCCTTTCAAATGGAAATCTTCGCCTTTTTAATCGAAGCTGTCTTCATGTCCATCTATTTATATGCAGCAGACCGGCTTCCTCCTTCTCTGAGAATATTGAGCATCTTTTTCGTTGCACTTGGAGCGACTGCTTCAGCGATTATGATTACAGATGTACATGCATGGATGAACACTCCAGCTGGATTTGATCTTACAGAAAGTGGGGAAGTCACGAATGTCGACCCCTGGGCGGCTTTCTTCAACCCGAGCTTCGGCATCACAGCTATGCATGTCACACTCTCAGCTTATATGACAGTTGCTTTTTTAATAGGTTCGATCGCCGCTCTCCGGCTGTTAAAACGAAACCTTTCGAAACAGGAACGAAACTATCATAAAAAAGCGCTGATGATTTCACTTTACTTTGGAGCTGCTATGTCGCTTGCTACTGCCTTAAATGGTCATGAAACGGCCCAAATGCTCCACGAATACTTACCAAGAAAACTAGCGGGGGCTGAAGGGCTGTTTGAAACGACAAGGTATGCCCCATTATCGATCGGCGGCTATACATCGCTTGAGGATCAGGAAGTAAAATATGCAGTTGAAATCCCATCGGCGCTAAGCTTTCTCGCTGGGAACCGTTTTGATACAGAGGTTAAAGGACTGAATGAATATCCTCAGGATCTGTGGCCGCCGCTCTACATCCATATTCTATTTAACGTGATGGTGGGCATCGGTTCTATCCTGCTCGTACTCTCTTTCTTCGCCCTTGCCTGGAAATTACTTTTAAAACGGGAGTTTCCTAATTGGCTTCTTGCCTTGCTTGTCGTAGGCGGCCCGCTTGGGATTATCGCCATCGAAACCGGCTGGTGCTTCAGCTGTATTGGAAGACAGCCGTGGACCATTAATGACGTGCTCCGGACGGACACAGCAGCAACAAAGTCCAATAGTGTCGGCATACTGTTCCTATTATTTATTTCCCTCTACTTAACGCTTTTGTTTGTGACAGCATTCGTTTTACGATTTTATTTCAAACGGAATCCAGTCAGCAAAGAACTTCCGCAAGCTGAATCTTAAAAAAGGAGCTGAACAATTATGGAAGCATCAACCCTTGCGATTACCATCCTATGGAGCTTTCTTTTTGTTTACTCCATTTTAGGATCGCTGGATTTCGGCGCTGGTTTTTGGGGAATGGTTTATGGAAAAAACAAACATACCAATGCTTCAGTAATCGCGAACCGGTTTCTTTCTCCTACGTGGGAAATCACCAATGTGTTTTTTGTCATTTTAGTCGTTGCTCTCGTTACTTTTTTTCCTTTTGCAACGACGATGCTTGGGAGTCTTTTGCTTGTTCCTGTCGGCCTTGGCCTTATCCTGCTGACCATTCGGACAACTTTTATGGTATTTGCCCACCATGCTCAAAAGTTTAAAAACATTCTAAGGATTACATCAGGAATTACCGGCCTGATGATCCCAGCGCTGCTCGTAAGTATCCTCCCTATTACTTTAGGCGGATTTATCGAATTTGAGAATGGCTACCCTCAGCTCCACTATGGAAATCTGTTTAAAGATCCAACCCTTTATATGCATGTCGCCTTCGGTTTATCTACCGAGCTGTTTATTTCTTCGGTATTTCTAATGGATTATGCTAAAGAAGCAGACGACTGGTCAGCTTTCCAAACATACCGGAGCCACGCGCTTTGGCTCGGCCCTGTATCCATTATTGTTGCTGTGCTCACTATTGCTGCGATGCCTCAGGAAGCCGGCTGGATTGTAAATAAAATACAAGCCAATCCTGACTGGTTTATCGTTTCACTGATCTTTTTTCTTGTAGGATATGGATTTTTATTCGTGAAACGGTATAAAGAATACCGGGGACATCCACGGCCGGCCGTTATCTTAATCATGCTGCAATACGGAGCAGCGATTTATGCGTACGGATCTGCCCATCTTCCCTACTTAGTGTACCCTCATTTAACCGTGGAAGAAGGATTTACGAACCCTACTATTTTTTATCAGCTGCTGGTTGTTTACGGTATTGGCTTCGCCATTCTCATCCCAGGTTTCATCCTGTTCTGGAAACTTTTCTTAAAGGATCGCCGCTATTTAAAACAGGAATAAAGATTTGAAGCTATCGGGATGATCGATGGCTTTTTCCCTTTGTCCTTCGATTATAGAAGCTGATGGCTGGGTAATTTAACAGAAATGACTATTTTTTCTAAGTAAGGAGTATGGATAATGCATAAGCTTAATAACGACTACTTAGAGGACGCTGTAGAAGACAGCATGCCGTTTGCTGCCCAAGGAGAAGTGAACACTTCCCTTCCTGATTTAGATGGCACAAAAAAAGACCTGCTTGGAGTCACGATCCTAACCACAGACCAACAAAAGTTTACAGGAGGAAACTGGGAGCAAACTGTCCCTATGCAGAGTACTTCAAAAATTATTTCACTCATGCTTGCTCTGCACGACTTTGGTAAGGACCGTGTGTTTCAAGCTGTAGGCATGGAGCCGATGGGCGATTTTTTCAACTCGATCAGCCAGCTTGAATCCTATGATACAAGTAAACCCTTTAACCCAATGATTAATGCCGGAGCGATAGCCGTCTCCGCCTTGATTAAAGGACACAATAATAATAACCGCTTTGAACGCTACCTCCACTTTCTTCAACGTGTGACCGACAACCAGGAACTCCATTTGAACGAACAAGTTTATGAAGCAGAAAAAGCTAACGGGGCAAGAAACAGGGCACTTGCTTATTTCATGGAAAGCGTTGGTACTTTAATAACCGATGTGGAAGAAGCTCTGGATCTTTATTTTCGAATTAATTCGGTGATGATGAATTGTGATGACTTTGCAAAGGTCGGGTTGTTTTTGGCGAGAGGGGGAAGAGCTCCGGATAACGATGAAAAATTGATACCCGCTAACCATCTGCGTACCGTTAACGCCATAATGATGACTTCCGGCATGTACAATTCTTCCGGACGGCACGCAGTAGAAGTGGGATTCCCTTGTAAAAGCGGCGTTTCAGGCAGTATTATCGGGGTGGTTCCCGGGTTGATGGGCATCGGGATTGTCGGGCCAGCCATAGATGAAAAAGGCAACAGTACGGCAGGTGGTGCGCTGCTCCGGAAACTGTCGCAGGATTTGGAGCTGAACTTATTCGGGGATGGCCATATTTATGGAAGAGGAATATCGGGCGGCGTTTAACCTTCTGTCTTGTCTTTAAGAAAAAAGAAAAGAATGAATTCTTTATTAAAAATTCAAATAATTCGCTCTGTTCTGTTGTAAAATGATAAAAAGTAGTGTAGATTAGTGAGAAAGCTTTTTAATTAAACAAGTTCATAGTATTTCTCTTATCAAGAGAGGCAGAGGGACTGGCCCGGCGAAGCCTCAGCAACCACTGGTTTGACCAGAATGGTGCTAACTCCAGCAAGTTGATTCATCAACTTGGAAGATAAGAAGAAGGACCCTTACATTCCAAAGTCTTCTTCTTATAGAAGGCTTTTTTTATTTTTATAAAATCACTAAAGGAGAATGATCATGACTACCCCTCATACAGAAACGCAATTTGTGCATACAGGAAAAAATAATGGGGATCCATCGGGTTCCATCAATGCACCCGTACATTTTTCTACTCCCTATCAGCATAAGGGCATCGGAGAATCGACCGGCTTTGACTATGCAAGAACCGGCAACCCGACGCGTGCGATTCTGGAGCGAACGATGGCAGAAATTGAAGGCGGCGATGCAGGCTATGCGTTCAGTTCAGGTATGGCAGCTATCCAAACGGTTGTTTCCCTATTTACTTATCAAGATGAAATTCTCGTTTCGGAGGATTTGTATGGAGGAACCTATCGATTGTTTGAACACGTCCGCAAGCAGTCGGGGGTCAATTTTCGTTACTGTGGGAGCGACAACTTAGGGGCATTGGAAGAACAGATCACGGATAAAACAAAAGCCATTTACGTGGAAACCCCAACTAACCCTTTAATGCACGTCGCTGACATTCCCAGCATTTCAAAAATCTCTAAAAAGCATAACCTGCTGCTTATCGTTGATAACACCCTTTTTACCCCTTATATCCAAAAACCTTTACAGGAAGGGGCAGACATCGTCATCCACAGTGCGACCAAATACCTTGGCGGTCATAATGACGTCTTAGCCGGGCTGGTTATCGGCAAAGGCAAAGAGCTATGCGAACAGCTGGGCAGCTATCAAAATACTGCCGGTGCCGTATTATCCCCGTTTGATTCGTGGCTTTTGATGAGAGGGATGAAAACACTGGCCTTAAGGATGCGCCAACATGAAGAGAATGCTAAAGCAGTCGTTGAATTTTTGCAGAACCACCGTGCAGTTACCCACGTCCTCTACCCGGGCCGTGGTGGAATGGTTTCATTCAGACTCGAATCTGAACACTGTGTGGATCCTTTTCTCAGAAGTCTTAAAGTGATTACGTTTGCGGAGAGCTTAGGAGGAGTCGAAAGCTTTATTACCTATCCTGCTACACAGACCCACGCGGATATACCAGAAGAAAAGCGCACGAGCTACGGAGTCTGCAACCGACTGCTTCGTTTTTCCGTAGGAGTCGAGCATATTGACGACTTACTTGGAGATCTCAATCAGGCATTAACTCAATTGGTAAAGGAGGAACTTATCCAATGACGGAACAACATTCATTTCAAACACGTCTTTTGCACAGTAAGCACAAATTCGATCCAGAAACGGGGGCGGTCAGCGTCCCGATTCAGCAGGCGTCTACGTTCCACCAGCAGGACTTTGACCAACCTGGCAAATATGACTACAGCCGGTCCGGAAATCCGACGCGCGAGGCGCTAGAAGAAACGATTGCAAGTCTCGAGGGAGGCTCTTACGGTTTTGCTTTCGCTTCGGGGATGGCAGCTATTTCCACATCATTCATGCTGCTGTCGCAAGACGATCATGTCGTGATCTCTGAGGATGTATATGGCGGTACGTTCCGGATGATTCGAGATGTACTGACTAAGTTTGGAATCGATCACAGCTTTGTAAACATGACTGATTTGCATGCCGTGGCTACTGCTATCAAGCCGAACACAAAGGTTGTGTACATTGAGACACCATCGAACCCGTTATTAAACATTACCGATATCCGTGCGGTATCCAAGCTTGCCAAAGCTCACGGCTGCTTAACCTTTGTCGATAATACATTTATGACTCCTGCTCTGCAGAAGCCAATAGAACTCGGTGCAGATGTCGTGCTTCACAGTGCGACGAAATTTATCGCCGGCCATAGCGATGTTGTGGCCGGGCTCGCCGTCGTAAATAATGAGAGGCTTGCCGACCAGCTGGGGTTTTTACAAAATGCCTTCGGATCGATTCTTGGAGCCCATGACTGCTGGCTCGTCCTTCGAGGACTTAAAACCCTTCATTGCCGCTTGAAGCAGTCTTCTGAGTCAGCTTTTAAAATCGCATCGTATTTGACCCAGCATCCAAAAGTAGAAGAAGTGTATTATCCCGGCTTCACATCGCACCCAGGCGCTTCCACACATTCTTACCAGTCCGGAGGCCCTGGCGCTGTGTTATCCTTCAGACTGAAAGATGAAGCAGCCGTCAAAGATTTTTCCAAGCACTTGGAAATCCCGGTTTTTGCTGTAAGTCTCGGGGCAGTGGAATCGATTCTTTCCTACCCTGCCCGCATGTCCCATGCCTCTATGCCTCGCGAAGAACGCTTGAAACGTGGTATCACAGACGGCCTCCTCCGTCTTTCTGTCGGACTGGAGCAGCCGGAGGATTTAATTCGTGATTTCGAAACGGCTCTCAATCAGGTGGAAGATCTTCCACTTGCAGCCGCAAAGGTAGGTGGTTAAATCTATGAAACTAATAGATGCACTAAACGAGCGGACGTTGATCGGTGATGGAGCGATGGGAACGCTATTGTATTCTTACGGCATTGACCAATGTTTTGAAGAGCTGAACCTTTCCCATGCCAAGGAAGTACTGAATGTTCACAAAGCCTATGTTCACGCAGGTGCCGAAATTATTCAGACGAATACGTATGGAGCTAACTACGTGAAGCTTGCCCGTTATGGATTGGAAGAGCAAGTAAAGGAAATCAATACGGCTGCCATCAAGCTTGCTAAACAGGCGGCGGGAGATCAATGCTATGTTGCGGGAACTGTCGGCGGTATCCGCGGAATCCAAAAACAAACCACCTCCCTTGAAGAAATAAAGCGAAGCTTTCGTGAACAGCTCTATTGCATGCTGTTCGAACAAGTCGATGCCATCCTTTTTGAAACCTATTTTGACTTGGAAGAACTGCTTGCAGTTCTGCACATCGCCAAAAAAGAAACCGATTTGCCTGTTATTGCTCAAGTATCCATGCATGAACCTGGTGTACTCCAAGACGGAACTCCGTTAAACGAAGCTTTGGAATTAATTGAAAATAACGGTGCAGATGTCATCGGGGTAAATTGCCGCCTTGGTCCCTATCATATGATCCAGGCACTGGAGGACGTGCCCCTCCCTGATAAAGCCGTACTTTCTGCTTATCCAAATGCCAGTCTTCCGGATTATGATGACGGAAGATTAATCTACCCGACTGATCCCGAATATTTCAAAAAAAGCGCCTTGGCTTTATACGAGCAGGGAGCCCGGCTGATCGGAGGGTGCTGCGGCACAACTCCAGAACATATTGAAGCCATTGCTGCTTCCGTTAAAGGGAAAGCACCCATTCAATCTAAAACCGTGCCGGAAAAGAAAGTTCAGCCTAAAACCGAAGTCCAGGTAAAGGAGCGCAGCCCCCAACTTCATGAAATCGCAGCCGAACGACGTGCGATTATAGTGGAATTAGATCCGCCGAAGCGGCTTCGCACCGAGCGTTTCTTTGAAGGAGCAAAAGCGTTAAAAGAAGCCGGTGTGGACTCGGTTACGCTTGCCGATAATTCGCTTGCCTCCCCAAGAATCAGCAACACGGCAGCCGCTACACTCATCCATAATAAATTTAACATCAATCCGCTCGTTCACATTTCCTGCCGGGACAGAAATTTAATCGGACTTCAATCCCACTTGATGGGTCTGCATACACTCGGAATCAATGAAGTGCTGGCAGTAACCGGGGACCCTACGAAGATTGGCGATTTTCCAGGGGCAACTTCTGTCTATGACCTATCTTCCTTCGATTTAATCTATTACATTAAGCAGCTTAACAAAGGGATTTCCTTTTCCGGTAAACCTTTAGGAGAAAACACGTCGTTTTCTGTTGCGGGTGCGTTCAACCCAAACGTTCGCAATTTAAACAGAGCAGTCGGACGAATTGAAAAGAAAATCAAATACGGAGCCGATTATTTTATCAGTCAGCCCGTTTACAGTGAAAAACAAATACTCGAAGTCTATGATGCTACCAAACATATAAAAGCCCCCATTTACCTTGGAGTTATGCCATTGACGAGTGCCCGGAATGCAGAATTTCTTCATAATGAAGTCCCTGGTATCAGTCTGTCCCCTGAAATTCGCGAGCGAATGGAACTGTACAGCCATGACTCTGAGTTATCGCAGAAAGAAGGGATTGCGATCGCCAAATCCCTCATTGATGCAGCCCTTGATTTATTTAACGGGATCTACTTAATCACTCCTTTTCTCCGCTACGAGATGACGGTGGAACTGACAAACTACATTCAACAAAAAACAAAGGAACAGCAAGAAAGGAAGACAGCGAATGGCATCCACATTGTTTAACCAACAGCTGGAAAATAAAATTATGGTGCTTGATGGAGCAATGGGTACGATGCTTCAGCAGGCAGATCTTTCCCCTGAAGACTTTGGAGGAGAAGAATATGATGGGTGTAATGAATATTTAAATCTCACCTATCCGAGTCTGCTTGACTCGATTCACGCGGCTTACCTTGAAGCCGGATCAGATATTATTGAAACGAATACATTCGGGGCTACGAATTTGGTTCTTGATGAATATAACCTCGGGCATTTAGCTGAAAAAATTAATAAAAAAGCAGCTGAAATTGCAAAGCTCGCCGCTAACCGTTATTCCACTCCCGAAAAGCCCCGCTTCGTTGCTGGTGCCATGGGCCCAACAACGAAAACACTCTCCGTAACTGGCGGCACGACCTTTGAAGCGTTAAGTGAAGCCTACGAGGAACAGGCACGAGGCTTAATTGCCGGCGGTGTCGACCTGCTGTTACTGGAAACGTCACAGGATATGTTAAATGTAAAAGCCGCTTACGTCGGCATAACCCGGGCGTTTAATACAACAGGAACGAAGCTTCCGCTTATGGTTTCAGGAACAATTGAGCCGATGGGTACGACGCTTGCCGGGCAAAGCATCGAAGCGTTTTATTTGTCCCTTGAACACATGAATCCCACCGTAGTGGGGTTAAACTGCGCGACTGGCCCGGAATTTATGCGTGACCATTTGCGCTCCCTCTCCAATCTTGCTACGACCTCGGTCAGCTGTTATCCGAACGCAGGGCTGCCGGATGAGGAAGGCAATTATCACGAAACCCCGGCCTCGCTTGCGGAAAAGATCGCCGGGTTCGCTGAGAAAGGATGGTTGAATGTAGTCGGGGGCTGCTGTGGCACTACCCCGGCACATATTGAAGCCATTGCGGCAGCGGTGCGCGGAGGTGCTCCAAGACAAGCGCCTGCTTCTCATCCACATGCCATTTCAGGGATTGAACCATTTATTGATGAGGATAAAAGCAACCGTCCGATTCTCGTTGGCGAAAGAACTAACGTGATTGGATCAAGAAAGTTTAAGCGCCTGATTGCAGAAGAGAAATTCGAAGAAGCCTCCGAAGTAGCCAGGGCCCAGGTGAAAAAGGGTGCCCAAGTAATCGATATTTGTCTCGCTGACCCGGACCGCGAGGAACAGCAGGATATGGAAGCTTTTATGAAGCAAGTGATCAATAAAGTAAAGGTTCCACTAGTTATCGATTCTACCGATGTAGAAGTACTGAGAACGGCCCTTATTTATTCCCAAGGAAAAGTCATCATTAACTCCATCAATCTTGAAGATGGGGAGGAACGATTTAAAGAAGTTCTTCCCCTTGTGCAGCAATTCGGAGCAGCTGTCGTCGTCGGTACCATTGACGAAACGGGCATGGCCGTAACCGCAGAGCGAAAGCTTGAGATCGCTGAACGCTCCCGGGACCTGCTCGTGAACGAATACGGCTTGAATCCTTCTGATATTATCTTTGACCCACTCGTTTTTCCAATAGGAACGGGAGATGAACAATATATAGGTTCTGCCGAAGCTACCGTCGAAGGCATCCGCTTGATTAAAGAAGCCATG
The DNA here is from genome assembly GCF_022919095.1 of Halobacillus salinarum. Taxonomy (NCBI): domain Bacteria; kingdom Bacillati; phylum Bacillota; class Bacilli; order Caryophanales; family Bacillaceae; genus Halobacillus; species Halobacillus salinarum. The sequence goes on from NZ_CP095073.1 coordinate 83,887, forward strand.
CCTGAGTGCCAGACGATCCTCGGAATCAGCAATGTTTCCTTCGGTTTACCTCCTGTTGGAAGAGAAGTGTTAAATGCTGTTTACCTTTACCATTGCACAAAAGCAGGCTTGGACTACGCGATTGTTAATACAGAAAAGCTCGAGCGCTACGCCTCTATTCCTAAAGACGAAATCCAACTGGCCGACGATTTACTATTTCGAACGACCGAAACGACGCTTGCTGATTTTACCGCCCACTATCGCGGAAAGAAAAAGGAAGTAAAGGTCCCTGCTTCAACCATGACTTTAGCTGAGCGGCTTGCCCACTACGTGGTAGAAGGGACAAAGGAAGGACTGCTCCCTGATTTAGAGGAAGCCCTCAAACAGTACGATACACCGCTTGCTGTCATCAATGGACCTCTAATGGACGGCATGGCGGAAGTCGGCCGACTGTTTAACGATAATCAGCTGATTGTCGCAGAAGTTCTGCAAAGTGCAGAAGTCATGAAAGCATCCGTAGCATTTCTTGAGCCTCATATGGAAAAACAGGACAATTCCAGTAAAAAAGGAAAAGTCCTGTTGGCCACCGTTAAAGGCGATGTCCACGACATAGGCAAAAACCTGGTGGAAATAATTTTAAGTAACAATGGCTTTGAAGTAGTAGATCTCGGCATTAAAGTCACCCCGTCAGACTTAATCAAACAAATCAAGGAAGAAAAACCAAATTTTATAGGCTTATCTGGATTACTCGTTAAATCTGCTCAGCAAATGGTCTTAACGGCTCAAGACTTGACCCAGCAGAAAATTTCCCTTCCTATCCTTGTCGGGGGTGCGGCGCTTTCGAGAAAATTCACCCATACGAAGATCGCTACCCAGTATGAAGGACCGGTTTTTTATGCGAAGGACGCTATGGACGGATTATCCATTTCCAACCGCCTTAGCAGCAAAGAAGAACGAGAAATCCTGTTAAAAGAACAAACCGAGAAGCAGGCGAAGGCCCTGTCCGGCCACACGAAGCAGCAGGCAGAAAAAACAGCAACAGCTGTTGCCGAGAAACCAAAATCATCGGTATCTCAAGATGTACCTATCCATGTCCCCAACGATTTTGAACAGCATCTGATTCGAAACTATTCGATTGCGCATATTGAACCTTATATTAATCAGCAAATGTTGCTAGGACACCATCTCGGACTAAAAGGAAAAGTAACCCGCCTGTTTGAAGAAAGAAATGAAAAAGCACTGCAATTAAAAGCCGTTGTTGAAGAATTACTCACAAAAGCAAAGCAGGAAAGCTGGATTCAGCCCTCTGCACTTTACCGTTTCTTCCCAGCCCAGTCCAATGGAGACGACGTCCTGATTTATGATCCATCTGACCATCAGACCGTAATCGAACGATTTACGTTTCCTCGTCAGAATAGATCCCCTTATCTGTGCTTGGCGGATTATTTGAAACCGGTCGACAGTAAGGAAATGGACTATGTTGGTTTTTTTGCTGTCACTGCGGGCAAAGGAATCCGTCAACGTTCGGTCGAGTTAAAAGAAAACGGTGATTATTTGAAAAGTCATGCTCTGCAGGCACTGGCGCTTGAAACCGCCGAAGGACTCGCAGAACACGTTCATCAGCTGATGAGAGATAAATGGGGGTTCCCAGATTCGACAGATTTCACAATGCAGGAGCGGTTTTCAGCCAAATACCAAGGACAGCGGTATTCCTTCGGTTATCCTGCCTGTCCTGAACTTGAGGATCAAAAGAAACTGTTTTCCCTCATTGAACCTGAACAGATTGATATTGAGCTGACCGATGGGTTTATGATGGAACCGGAAGCGTCTGTAACCGCAATTGTATTCTCCCACCCGGAAGCACGTTATTTTAATGTGCAGTAAAAGAAAGGGCTGGGACGTAATTAAAAACCGGGAATGAAGGGAGAGAAATTCCAAAGCCATCGATAGGACTAAATAATCGCTTCGGAAATACACTCTGCTTTTCGCGGGCCTACAGGACGTAGCTCAGTCGATGTGGCAAAGAACGTACCACATCGAACTTCCTTGCGGAAAGAGAAATCTTCTGTCTGAGCGGCCATGCTCCAACCATCTTATAAGAAGTTGAAGTTCCACTAACCTAAAAATCCGAACGAGGGTGAAGTCTTATCGTAATAAGTTCACCTTCATTCGGATTTATATGGGCTGAAGCTCTTTTGTCCCAGCCCCTTCTTTATTCTAAGCGAAGCCATCCTCAAGCTAGGAATCCAAATATTTCTCCATGCGGATATCTCCCCACTTTTTCCCTTTCCAAAAGGTAAAGTCTTCTATATAACCGATTTCCTTGTAACCCAGTTTTTTATAAAGGCTGATCGCTTGCTTGTTAAATTCAAATACGCCTAACCCAATGCGTTTCAGCCCTTGCCTCTTAATCTGTTCTTCCAAAAATTCGATGGCTTTAAAACCAAATCCTTTCCCTCTTCCATCCGGCTCTCCAATTGTTATTCCAATCCAGGCGGTACCTGTCTCTTTTTTATAGAGCATATCTGGGTCCACCATATAATTCATTTCACCTATCAATTGCTCATCTAAATACATTAAATAAACGCGCTGATGTTCAAGCCGTCCAATCAGTTCATCTCGACTAATGTTGCTGCGCTGTTTTAACCCGGCCTCGTCTTTATATGGGTGGATCAGCGGAAGTAATGCTTCATCATTTTCCCACCTGTTAAACGCTTCGATTACGTCAGCGGCAGGTTCAATTAATGCTTTGAAATACAGTTCCATTCTATTATTCTCCCCTCTTCACCTTCTCCAAAAATGTGCTCGAAATAGAACTAAATCACATGTAATAATTCGTCGCTTACAAAAACTATGTTGATGCATCCCTCTCAAGCCTCTATTAATGAAAGATAATAGTTAGATTATGACATAGGAATACCGACAATAGTTGAAAAAATCTCTAAACTCCCGACTGTGCCACCAGCACCCCGAAAGATTTATCCCACTAACCTTGAAAGTTCTGCACTCCTTGAACTAATAAAATCATGTAAAAACCCCTTGTCATTGTTAAATGAGTACAAGGGGTTTTCTAATTTCTAAAAGCTTGGCAGATTATCCAGGTTGTTCGAGACGTCACCATCCGGATCACTCCTGAGATGCTCTTCTCCGTCTTTACCGCGAAACAAATTGACGTGGTCAAGTGCTCCTTCTCTAGCCATTTGCTGTGCTTGTTTGTAATCTACCACTTCTCCTGAAGACAGCTTCATTTCTACAATGCTGCCCTGTCCATTTTTTCTAACGGCAATAATTCTTTCCGCCAAAGCAATCGCCTCCTTTTTCTTAGTATGGAAAAAAAACCAACCTCTATGCCCCTTGTTTTTGTAAACCTAAATTATTTTAAGTTGACATTTAACAGCATTCTCTTCTATTCTTAAATAGTAAATCTTGTACAAAGGAGGAATTTATTTGAGATCCAACAATTGGACAGCTTTAGACTTAACAATCGGAAGTTTATTTGTTGCCCTCATGGCAATCGGGGCAAACATTACCTCAATCGTCCCGTTTTTAGTCATCGGAGGCGTGCCCATTACACTGCAGACCTTCTTTGCTGTGCTCGCTGGGTTAGTGCTCGGGAGCAGGCTTGGTGCTTTTTCAATGGTAGTCTACATGGTTCTGGGTCTTGCAGGAGCCCCTGTTTTTGCCCAGTTCAAAGGCGGACTTTCCATGGCACTGGCGCCGACATTTGGTTTTATTGTCTCTTTTATTATTGTCGCTTTCATCGTTGGAAAACTAGCCGAAACAAAGCGGAACACTGCTATCTATGTAACAGCTGCCATAATCGGGATGGCTGTTAATTATTTTTTCGGCACAAACTGGATGTATGCTGCTTACCGTTTCTGGTTTAATGCACCAGAAGGGTTTACCTACCAAATGGCCTGGTATTGGATGATCTTTCCCCTTCCTAAGGACTTAATCTTATCAGTTCTTGCAGGACTGCTCGGTTATCGTCTGGAAAAAAGCGTTCTTTCAAGGAGCCGTTTTAGAAAGCAGGCAGCTTAATAAGAGAGGATGGTTTCATGAATTGGAAGATAGTTGCAGAGAGAGTGCTTGCAGGGCATGAACTCGCCGATGGCGAAGCGTTGTCCGTACTCAACTGCCCGGATGAAGATTTGCTTGAACTTTTACATAGCGCTTATCAAGTCAGAAAGAAATATTATGGTAATGACGTCAAATTAAATATGATTATTAATACTAAATCTGGATTTTGTCCTGAAAATTGCGGGTATTGTGCCCAGTCCATTGATTCAAAAGCCCCTATTCCGAAGTACCGGATGATGGATAAGAAAACGATTGTAAAAGGGGCTGAAACAGCGTATCGAATGAAATCGGGAACGTATTGTATCGTAGCCAGCGGTCGTGGACCGACCAACAGAGAGTTAAACCAAGTGGTGGATGCGGTCCGAGAAATTAAAGCCAGCTATGACTTGAAAATCTGCGCCTGCCTGGGCTTATTAAAGCCGGAGCAAGCCGCCCGCCTGAAGGATGCGGGCGTCGATCGGTACAATCATAATATTAATACTTCTGAAGCTCATCATGATCACATTACAACCTCTCACACGTACGATGACCGCGTAGAAACAGTGGAATCAGCCAAATCAGCAGGGATGTCACCTTGCTCTGGTGTGATTGTGGGAATGAAGGAAACAAAACAGGACGTGATCGCAATGGCAAGAGCATTAAAAGCTATCGATGCCGATTCGATTCCTGTTAATTTTCTTCATGCCATAGATGGTACAGCTTTAGAAGGTACAGACGAACTAACTCCACTCTACTGCCTGAAGGTGTTGTGTCTCTTTAGATTGATTAACCCAACAAAAGAAATACGTATCGCAGGTGGACGGGAAGTCAACCTGCGAAGTCTGCAGCCGTTTGGGTTATACCCGGCTAATTCGATTTTTGTCGGAGACTATTTAACTACCGAAGGCCAGGAGAGTACCGCAGACCATCTAATGCTGAAAGATCTCGGGTTTAATGTTGATTATGTAACCTCACATTAATCATAGAAGACAAAAGATAAAAAACTTGCAGATATCATTCCATGTTTATCTGCAAGTTTCTTAAATTCTTATCTGTTTGCTACTTCTCAGCATGCTTATAGATCACAGTGCTGTAAACTTGAGACTTTGCTTTTGGATCAAGGTATTTCTTAATCCCATTCACCGCAGTCATTGCTTCACTAAATCCTGAAGCAATAAGCATTGTTTTATGAGGATAGACGACAGCATCACCAGCTGCAAAGATACCCGGCCGGTCCGTCCCCATGTCATTCTGAACAGGAAGCCTTCCTTTATCTGTAGTTAATCCCCACTCCCCATACAGACTCTTGTCGATTTTCAGTCCTTCATAAACGAGGATGTCATCAACATTTAGTTTTTTCCCGTTACTGATCACCACATTTTCCAACTGACCACCTCTGCCTTCTACCCGTTCCACTTTTGTCTCTTTATGAACGGTTACGGAGGACTGCTCGAGGATTTCGATATCCTGTTCATACACGGCTTTAAATTCTGAACCATGATTTATAAGATGAACGTCTTTGGCTACCTTCTCAAGTGCAAGGGCCCAGTCAATTCCTACTCGGCTGTCTGAAATCACAACAGCTCTCTTTCCCTCGTACTGGGACAGATTCTGGATTGTATAATGAATGCGCTCTTCATACGCTTTACTTCCTTCTACCGCCAAAGGCTGCATTTCAAAGGTCCCAAGCCCCGAAGCTATCAGGACCGACTTACTATAATGCTTCTGACCTCCACTGCTCTTTAATAAAAATGTTCCATCCGTGTTTGTAACGATCGATTCTATTTTCTCCCCAGTGACGAATTCCGGCTGGACGCTTACGGCTTGTTCTTCTACTCCGGCTACCAGATCTTCACCGGTTACACCGAAAAATCCTCCTACATCATATATCGCCTTTTCCGGGTAGAAGAAGGACACTTTTCCTCCCGTTTGAGGCTGATATTCAATCACTTTTGTCTTTAAATCCCGCATTCCACAATAAAAAGCTGCATACAGACCTGTTGTTCCTGCACCGATAATCGTCACATCGTAAAGATCAGTCATACACCTTACTCCCTTTTCTATTTATTACTCTATCTATCTATTTAATCATCTGCCATATTGAGAATCATTATCACCACCAAGTATATCCTCCCAGCTGAATATATTCAACTCGTGTTTTCTTGATAAGTTTCCCGCTTACTTTGGCGAAATTTTTGTTCTGAAAATTCTACCAATTAAGCAAATGATTCCTAGTTACTATGGTATAATTTGTATAGCTTATAAAGAATTCTGATTAGGAAAGGAAGATCAGATGAAAAAGAATTGGCCTATATTTCTAGCATCTCTTCTCCTCCTTCTTGGAGGTATATGGGCAGGCTATGAATATTGGCTGGCTGAGAACGCCGGCAGGACTGTAAGCGGAAAACAGCTGAATCAAAACGAAAAGAGCACCGGCGGCCTAATTTCAGACCAGCAGCTTGCTGTCTATGAAAGCCAAGGACTGAATCCTTTTGGCGAATCAACAGCTAAGCAAAAGATGACCGATGCTAAATATCAGGAATATATCCATGGTATGGCCCACCAAAAAGTGCAGGCAAAGGAAAAGTGGGGTTTTTATCAAATTCACCCGAAACGAATTGAATGGCTTCTTGCCGGCCTCGATGAAGTGGATTTATCCCATGAGGACGTTTACCGAAGAATTTTAACAAAATGGAAGCACGGGGATTTCTCTACAGCAGATAAAGACCACAATGCCATTTGGAAGCTTCAGGGAGGAACGATCGGAAAAGCCACCGATGTGTTTACACTAAAAGAAGAAAAAGAATATATGAATAAGATAAGCGAGTAAGCCTCCTGAAGGCAGACTCGCTTTTTGTTTTTTTCTATAAAAATCCATTATTTCCTATATATGTATACAATGTGACTAATAACCCATTTTTTCGATTAATTACTAATATAAAAGAAGGAACTATAAGAAAAAAGTCGAACATTATCCATTAGTAAACATTATGGAGGTTATGCGATGGCTGATCAACAATCCAGGTATTCACGTCTCGCCCAAATCACGGAGCTCATCAACACGAAACTCGATTTGCATGAAGTATTGGAGCATGTCGTTACTGCCATTTCTGAAGAGATTGTGCAATGTGATTCTGTAGGGATCTATTTACCTCAGGAAGATGGAACGTATAAAGGCTATGTAGGCAAACCTGCATTAATTAACGGAATGACACTGGACATGCACATCGTCGATCCTGATCATGATCTGCTCGCCAAAGAAGTAATTGAAACCGGAGAAGCGATTTACATACCAGACACTTCCAAAGATGATCGGCCTGACAGGAGAGCCATCGATGCTTTTAAGATTAATTCTTTACTGGTGCTTCCTATCTCCCACGATGAAGACCACTATGGGTTAGTGTTTTTATTTGATTATGGTATTCCTATGAACTTAACTGCATCAGAGATCGAATCGGTTAAGGCTTATGTGAACATGGCTGCGGTGGCCATAAGAAACGCCAAGAACTTGACGAGGAAAGAAGATTTAATTTCGGAGAAACAATTGCTGCTTAATGTGACCCGGGAGCTTTCGCTGTGCTCGAATTTAAAGGAAGCCCTCGAATGCTGTTTTTCCTATTTAGGAAAAGTGTTGAAAAACTCCAATATCGGTGCCCACTTCGTTGACCCGCTTGCAGAAAGGCAAATTCAGCCTGCCAGTTTAAGTAAAGACAGTGATTGGACAGAAGAAGATTGGAAAAAAACGCACAGCCGCTTAAAAGTAGACCATACGAAGGATCTTGTTTTTAAAGAAGTAATTAGTACGCGGAAGTCAATATTTATTCCAGACACTTTTGCTGACCCTCGTCCTAACCATGAAGCATGCCGGCAGTTTGGTATTAAAGGACTATATATGATCCCTCTCATTGCCATGGGTGAAGTGCTCGGAACCATCGCAATAGTGAACTTGATTGAAAAAAACCAGACGTATCCGAATTCCTCGATGCAGTTGGCGGAATCAATCGTAGATGCCACTGCTCCGGTGCTGTCAAATTTAATTTATATGGAAAAACAAGAACTGATTATTAGTGACCGGACTTCCCAGCTGACCAAAAAAAACGCGGAGCTTGAGCAGGTAGTAAAAGAAATTAAAAAGCTGAGCCGTGAAAAGGAGCTGATCTTGAACTCCGCAGGTGAAGGAATCTTCGGTCTTGACCTGGACGGTAACATCACCTTTTGCAACCCTTCCGCCATTTCGATTCTCGGCTATAAGAATCAGGAAGAACTGATTGGAGAATCCTACCAAAACATCTTTGACTGGCGTTTTTCTGAGAAGCAGGATTATTCAAAATCCTTACCTAAGAACTTTAAAATTCAACGAAACCACGATCATTCGGACGAGTTTTTCTTTAAAAAAGACCGAAGCAGTTTTCCAGTGGAGTACGTCATTACGCCCCAAAAGCTGAACGAAGATATCGTGGGCTACGTTGTCACATTTAAGGATGTAAGCTCGCGTAAACAAATGGAAGAAAAAATTAAATACCATGCCTACTATGATAGTGTAACCAACATCCCGAACCGCGTGCTGTTCCACGACCGTCTCAGCCAGGCACTGACGTACGCTGAGCTTCATGGAAGCTCCTTGAGCGTCCTCTTCCTGGACTTGGACCGTTTCAAAAAAATTAACGATACGTTTGGTCATGGATTTGGAGACATCGTACTCAAAAAAGTCGCAGACCGCCTTGAATCTGCTATTCCTAAAGAAGCTACTGTTTCCCGGCAAGGAGGCGATGAATTTATCATTCTACTTCCACGCGTGAAAGATAAAGATGAAGCCATTTTATGCGCTGAAGATGTCCTGAATTCCTTCTCTACTCCCTTTTCCATCCAAGGGCAGGAAATCGCGATCAAAACAAGTATCGGCATCAGTGTATTTCCAGAAAACGGGGTCACTGCCGATTTGTTGATTAAAAACGCCGATGTAGCTATGTACAAAGCTAAAGAACAGACAGGCAACAAATATCAACTGTACAGTCCTGATATTGAAGACCGTTCCCTGGAAAGCCTTCAGTTGGAGAATGACCTGTTTAAAGCCCTCGACCAGGAAGAATTTGTGCTTTATTATCAGCCTAAAGTGAACACTCAAACGAATGATATTACCGGTGTCGAAGCATTAATCCGCTGGAATCACCCTAAACGTGGACTGCTCGCTCCTTCTGAATTTATCCCGCTCGCGGAAGAGACCGGATTGATTCTGGCTATTGGAGAATGGGTCATTAAGCAAGCCTGCCTGCAAATGAGAAAGTGGCATGATCAGGGTTATACGTGGCTGGAGGTTTCCGTAAACCTGTCGCCGCAACAATTTAATGAAGAGAACCTCCCTTACAAAATAGAGAAGATCATTGCGGAAACTGAACTTCCTCCTCAGTTTCTTGAGCTCGAATTGACGGAAAATCTTATCATTCACAATACAGATAAGACGCTTGCTACAATCCAGCAATTGAAAAGGCTGGGGATTAAAATATCTATCGATGATTTCGGCACAGGCTATTCTTCACTTGGCTACCTAAAAGACTTTCCAGTGGATACATTAAAGATCGATAAATCCTTCATCGATGATATTACGACCAACTCAAATAACGCGGCCATCACCAATACGATCATCACCCTGGCCAAAAGTTTAAACCTTCACGTCATCGCCGAAGGTGTGGAAACGAAAGACCAGGTGGACTTTCTTTCCAAACATGGCTGCCTGTTGATTCAAGGATATTTTTTCAGTAAGCCTGTCAAAGCCTCTCAGTTTCTCAACCAGTACTTACTCTTAACAAAAAACTACCAATAAAGGAGAAATGAATGTATGAAATCAGTACGTGCGGTATTGGATTATTTTAAGACTGGCGGCGTCGAATATATTTTCGGCATTCCGGCTGGTTCCGTGAATGCTTTTTTTGATGAGCTTTATGATACTCCATCGATCACCCCTGTTATTGCAAAACATGAAGGGGGTGCTTCGTACATGGCAGCCGCTTATGCGAAGTATTCAAACTCTCTTAGTATCTGTATTGCAAGCAGCGGACCTGGGGGGACCAACCTGATTACAGGAGCTGCCAATGCTATGAGAGAACACTTACCTATCCTGTTTCTAACTGGTGCCGTGCCTATGGAAACAGTTGGATTAAACGCTTCGCAGGAGCTTGATGCCTCCCCCGTCTATGAGCCTGTGACGAAATACAGCAAACGTGTAGAAAAGGCAGAAGATTTATTGCCGGAGATTCATAAAGCTGTTCAAATAGCGTTAAGTGGAGTCCCGGGCCCTGTTCATATTGCGATGCCGATCGATATACAGCTATCAGATATACCTGAACCTGTTCTTCCTCAATTTCCTGTCCGAACGCCGCTTATTGCAGAAGATAAAGAAATACAGCGAGCCGTACAAAAAATTTCTACGATTACCAAAGGGTACATTTTTGCTGGTCAAGGTGTACGAGGAGCGGTGGAGGATGTCATTCAGCTGGCCGAATTGCTTGACTGGCCGATTGTCTGCTCTCCACAAGCTAAAGGCTTGTTTAAAGAGGATCATCCGCTGTTTAAAGGTATTTTCGGATTTGCAGGTCACGAATCAGCCTCTCAATTAGTAAATGAAGGCGATCGTCAAGCTGTATTAATCATCGGTTCCAGTTTAGGAGAGACTGCGACCAATAACTACAATGCTAATATAAATAAAGATAAATTTACGATCCACATTGATTTCGATAAAAGTGTTTTCAATCGAAAATACCCGGTGGATATCGCCATTCACGGAGATGCAAGTGTCAGTGTAACCGCACTTTTAGCAGGGTTGAAACGGTTAGGTTTTGTGGATCAGGAATTTACTATTAAGAAACAACCCCCCTTCAGCCACCGGAAGAGTTCAATACACAGAACGTTCTGGCAGCCCTTCAGGAATGTCTGCCTCCATCGACCAGATACGCGGTGGATATTGGGGAGTTCATGTCCTATGTTGTGCATCACATGAAAGTAAAAACGACGGACAGCTTTGACATTAACGTCCATTTTGGAGCCATGGGAAGCGGTATTGGCAGTGCGATTGGAGCGAAACTGGCTGATCCTTACCGTCCGACAGTCAGCATTACTGGTGACGGATGTTTCTTTATGCACGGGATGGAACTGTTAACAGCTAAGGAATATGAAATTCCAGTATTAGTTATCGTCATGAATAACGCAAGACTTGGCATGGTTCATCACGGACACGCCCTTCAATATAAGCGGGTCCACAACCGGTTTTCACAGGAGCCGGTAGACATTTCAGTCATGGCATCCTCCATGGGCATCCCTAGTGCAAGGGTTGACGATCTGACAGATTTAACGCCTGAAACGCTGGAAAAATTATTAGCAGCCGATGGTCCTGCTGTCCTTGAGATTGCACTTGTCGATGACAACGTTCCTCCTATGGGAGATCGCGTTAAATTTCTTTCTTCCTTTGGAAAATAGTCAGCAAAAAGACCGCTCCACATGTGGAGCGGTCTTTTATGCTGTCTGGTCTCCTACGACCTCCAATACTTTTTCTTTCATGACGTGTCTCGCTCGATATAACCGAGATTTTACACAGGAATCAGATAATTGGAGCTTAGAAGCAATTTCTTTCTCTTGTAGCTCATTGTAATATTTCAATTGAAAAACTTTTTTGAGCTTCGGCGAAAGTGTATTGACCTTCGTTTTTATTCCTTCGTTCAGATCATTCACTTCCAGCTGTTTTTCTACCGTGGAACTTTCTGCCCTTTTTTCGAACGGCAAAATCTCTTCCTCGATCGGCAGCAGTGTCACCTTTTTTTCTTTTCTTAAAAAATCAATCGCGGTTCTTTTAGTAATTGTCACAAGCCAGGCTTGTACCTTCTTGTTATCTTCAATTCTATGAAGTTTTTGATAGGCTTTTAAAAAAGCCTCCTGTAGCACATCCTCCGCAATCCCATGATCTTTTGTGACACTTATTGCCGCTTGAAACACACGAGCGTAATACGTTTCATATATGTCTTCAAAGCTCAAGTTCACTTTGCACTTCTCCTTCACTCCGTTTTTTCAAAATGTTCTGTTACAATTTCAGGAACTTTGCTGTCTTTGATTCCATAAACCTCCGTTCTATCAGAACCAGCACCTTTATAATTAAACTGGACAAGGTAGTTCGTATCGAAATGGTAGACACTCCGGGAAACATTCAGCAACTGCTTCATGTCCTGCTTATCAGTGAGCTCAAAGACATCAGCTGTTTCTGACTGCACCGTGTCAAAAAAGTACTGATCGTAACGCCATTGAATTACATTTTCTGGTGCTTTCATAATTTTCACAGACTCAAGATCGTTTACCGTGATAAACGCCTGATCATATAATCCATTCTTTTTCAGCCAGTCTACTGTATGAGTAAACTGTGGAGAGATTTGGATATTCATTTGTTTATTATCGCGTAAATAAGCACTGATACTCGTTGAATTAGCAGGAGCCGCCTGCATATTCTCATAAGATTCCTGCTTAAGATCTTCTCGTATGCGATCAAGCAATTCATTGATCTGGCTTTGTTCTGTGACGACTAATCCAACCCTTGATGGCTGGTTCGTGTGAAAACTCAGCTGGTGTATTTCTTCATTGCTTGTGGATAAGAGACGTTCTGTGTACTGTTTATATTCCAAAGATTCGTATATTGGTTTAAGAAATTCATTGATCCCAGTAAATTCGTTAAAATGGTATTCCCTCAATACTTTACTGCCATCTTTGAGCTTATAGGCAAGGAACAGGCTTCTTGTAGTGCCCTCCTCCGGAACCGAGTTATTAAGGAGCTGCTCGTGAAGCTTACGGGCGGCTTCTATCGTTGTTTTTTTTGTTAAATACTCCTCAGAGCTAGAATCCGGACGCATATAAGAATAGGAGGAACTTGCTACATATACTTTGTCTATGTTTTCTGTTTTAGGAATGCGCGTTTCATAACCGAAAGGATCTAGCTTAAGCAGAAGCACGAATACCGCAAAGACAACAACAAAGGCGCAATATCCTTTTAAAGCACGAAGAGAAAAGATCCGCCATGTTTTTTTAAGCAGCATCTCGGCAATGACATATCCGAGCAGTGATCCAGCCAAATAGCCAAACACGAGCCACGAGTAGCTGTATTGCGACTCCCAGAAATACATGCCTGACAATAACGTAAAACAAGCCGCGACTGAGTATTTGAAAAAGGGCTTTAATTTTGGATACGCCAGCGCCTGGGAAGTAGATTCAAGCGGACGTTTTTGATAAAAAAACAAAGCAAGTCCCAACAACACAACTGTAATTACAACGTATAGAATCACTTCACGAATCGAAATAGACAGATTCCCATTAGCAAACGTCAGCTTAGTTAATGGAGACAGGTCTTCCACTTGAAAATTGAAAATAAACTGAGTAGTAAACCCTTTTAAATAGATTTCCAAATTGGCAAAAATGAGTTCAAATAAGCCTAACGGCAGTAAGAGCATAATATAGGTAAGACCCGCTTGTACGACCGACATCGCCGTCATAACCCCGGCAAAAATTCCCGCCATATATAATAAAGAGGTTACTAAACTGATATATCCAACCCACTCCCAAATGTCAGAGGTCGTAAAAACTGCTTCGACATCAATGCTGGATTGGACAAGCTGTAAAGAACATCCTGTGAGTATTACTGGAATAATCAGCAGAATAAAACCGGTTACGACGTGCTGAATGAATAAATGCGTACGCTTTACAGGGAGGCTGTGAATAAAGTCAGAGTAAGAACGCACCTGCATATAACGGAAAAGAAACACGGCCATTAAAATCGGCATCGTACACACCAAAAGGGTCTGGTCTTGAAATGGATAGTTGAATAAACCTTGATCCTCCCGATAATTAACCACAAATACTTGATGCTCTGTTTCCATTAAAATGGACAGAGGAAAGACAAACAGCAGCCCTAGTAAATAGACGATGCTGATCCAGCCCACACTGCGGAGGTCCTGCTTTAACAGCTCTTTTTTAAACCATGATGTTTTCGATTGCATAGCCTGCACCTCCCATTTCGTAGATGAAAATCTCTTCGAGTGTAAGCGGGAGACGGTCGTAAAGCACTGGATGCATGGCCGTTATCTCTCGCTCGATTTTTTCTTCCTCTCCACGAAGGATCACAAGGTAAACACTCCCGCGTTTTTCTTTATACAGAACATTCAGTTTCTCAAACTCTTCTTCCTGATCGCCTTTAAAGGCCACCTGGACTTTATGAATATCCGACTTTAAATCATCCAGTTCACGCTCAAGAAGGAGTTTTCCTTGGTGAAGAATTCCAATATGATCACAGATGTCCTCGACCTCTCTTAAATTATGGGAGGAGATCACAACGGTCATTGAACGGTCTGCCACATCCTGGACGATTAAGTTCTTTACTTTCCTCCGCACAACCGCATCAAGCCCATCAAACGGTTCGTCCAATATCAGCACATCCGGCATAATCGACATCGCAAGCCAAAACGAAACCTGCCGCTGCATCCCCTTGGAGAACTGGCTGATTTTCTTATTTTCATCGAGTTGAAACAACTCTTGTAAATGGCTGTATCGCTCTTGACTCCAATTAGGATAGACATTTTCGAAATACTTAGCCATTTGTTTCGTCGTATATTGCGAGAAAAAGAAGGGTGCATCCGGAAGGAAGACGAGCCGGCTTTTTACATTCAAATTCTCAAAAATAGGCTGACCTTCGATATGAATGTCTCCAGTGTTTTGTTTGATAATTCCTGCCATCATCCTGAGAAGTGTCGTTTTACCAGCACCATTCGATCCAAGCAAACCATAGATGGAACCTTCTTGTATTTGGAATGTTACGTCATTGAGCGCTTCTGTCTTTTCAAAGGATTTATGCACGTGATTGATTTCAATCATTCTCAGTACCCCCTTTTACCTCTGCAATTAGTTGCTCCATTTCTTCCACCGTCATTCCTAAGTAGCTGGCTTCTGCAAGCAGCTTTCTCAATTCCTCGCGTACCTCAGCCAGTTTTTGTGAATTTTCCAGTGTCTCAAGCTTATGGACAAAGCTGCCTTTGCCTTTAAGCGAATAAATAAATCCTTGAGATTCTAATTCACGATAAGCCTTTTGAATGGTATTCGGATTGACGGTCAGCTGCTGAGCAAGCTCCCTGACCGAGGGAAGTTTTTCATCTGCTTGCATGATTCCTTCAATGATGAGCTGTTTAAATTTTTCAACCAGCTGCTCGTAAATGGGTTTACGGCTTCTGATGTCGAGCTCAAACATGCAACCACCTCCCTAAAATATGTACTGGACAGCTGTATTAACTGTATTAATATAAATAGTACAGTAATAGTATAATGAATCTTTCCTCGTTTGAAAAGTACTTTTTTATGGAAAATTTGTCCTTACGTAATTTAGAGAGGAGAAATTCATTCATGAAAGGAATTGGGTATGAATACTCTTTGAAGGGGAGTAGAGTCAACTATAGGAGGCGTCCCGATTGAAGAATTATGAAGCTACAGCGGCATTTGAACATTTATTCTGGCTGCAAATATTAGGTGACCATGCGCGTTTTATCCATGATGCCTTATACCCTGAAGAAACAGAAGCGCTCAGGATTAGTAAGGACTATATTGAAACGTGGGATTCTTATTTACAGGTGGCGAGGAATAAAGATGTGACTGACTTCCAGGCTTTCACATCTGAAGTGGACCCTGTCGCAAGAACATTCCATAAGTACACACTTGTGTTACTTGAAAAAAGTTTATTCGGGGAAATTAGTATTCATTTGAGCCCTACTTTTTTAAACCACATGGTGAATGAATTGGAAGAATACTTACTCGTGCTCAGTTATTTGAAAAAAGGCGACATTCCGCCTTTGTTTCATGAACTTCACCACCATATGCTGTGGCTGATGGATGCGGTAGGACATGCCGGGGCCATTAACGATGAGCTCGATGGAGTCGAAAAGCGGCTGTTAAAGAAAAGCCGCATGTTTGAAGAACAGTTCACCCAGTTTTACTTAAAGGCCGTCGAGCTTAATGGCTACTTACGAACGAATCAGCAGTCTTTTCCAGCATTAAGACGATTTAATAAAGAGGTCAAGGTAGAAATGAAGATTTTCAAAACCTTTTTGAGGGAGCTGGAGGAAATGGAGCTTACCGCAGAGATACTCGGCACATTCTCAGTGTTAATGGCTGACCATATGGCCCGGGAAGAATGCTATTATTTATACAAGCTGGCCGAAACCACTCAAGGTGAATATCCCGCCTGTGACCCCACCAGTCCAAGAATCGAACGGTAAAAAAGCATCCAAGCTGATAACGAGGCTTGGATGCTTTCTATTATTCTGGAAGATCCGGGTTTGGCAGTGTATAAAACTCTTTAATATAACTGTAATCCCCTGCCATTCTTCCGACTGGGGCAAGCTTATGAGGGTTAACCTTGTCCTTTTCCTCATAGACCTCTTCTTTAATGTGGTACCCTACTACTTTTCCTAATACAAGGTTATTCGAGCCAATCTCTATGATTTTGTCAAGCTGACATTCCATCGTCACCGGTGCTTCAGCTACAAGCGGTGCGTTCACCAGCCGGCACTGCTCCTCTAATGTGTCGGCAATGGTAAATTCATCCTCATGAGGTTCATAAGCTTTACTGCTTACATACATTTGATTCGCCAAGTGTTCAGAAACAATGTTAACAGCAAATTGCTTCGTCTCCCTTATATTTATAAGGGTATCTTTGTCTTTTTTTATGCTGCCGATAGAAAAACAAAGAGTGATGGGATCCATGGAAGCCACGGTAAAAAAACTGAATGGTGCCAGGTTCCGAACCCCACTGTCATTTACCGAAGACACCCATGCAATAGGGCGGGGGACAACAGCCCCTTTTATGAGTTTACTCATATCATGCTCGTGAAATTGACTTTGGCTGATAAACATCGACATCCTCCTCCATCATAAAACTATACTTCCATGATAGCTAAAACCGGTCGCAGGCACACATAAATTGCCTGAATTTTTTGTTTAATCAAAACAAATTAGGGAATATAAGGATAAAAATACATCGAGAGGAGTTCTTCAATGGAATTATGGAGCATGATAGAATCGGGGATCACCGGTATATCTAATTTCTTATGGAAGTACTTATTATCAATCTTACTTATTGCCGGCGGAATTTTTTTAACGTTCCGTATCAAATTTTTTCAATTTCGTTTCTTCGGCCATGTGCTTCACCAGACGATCGGACAAATCTTTAAGAAAAACAAACAGACGGGAACTATCACCCCCTTTCAAGCTTTCACCTCTGCACTCGCCTCTACCGCAGGTGCCACAAATATTGTCGGCGTACCCGTCGCCATCGCTCTTGGAGGTCCTGGCGCCTTATTTTGGATGTGGGTCGTAGCTGTTATTGGTATGGCCACGAAGTATGCAGAAATCCTGCTCGGTATGAAATACCGGGAAACAAATGAAAAGAACATTTGGGTGGGCGGTCCACAATATTACATCAAAAAAGCGTTAGGCTGGAAATGGGTATCTTCTGCATTTGCTTTTTTTCTTATGATCGAGTTAATTCCAAGTACGATGGTTCAGTCGAACTCGATCGCCACTCAGACGGAAGGAGCATTCGGCTGGTCGGTTTCCATCACAGGAATCGTCATGTGTCTAGCGATAGCTGTTGTTGTATTCGGAGGCATCGAGCGGATTGGTAAAGTCACTGATAAAATGGTGCCATTTATGGTATTAGCCTACGTTGCTGTTGCGCTGTACGTTATTCTTGCAAATGCGGGAGAGCTTCCTCGCGTATTAGGACTCGTTTTCAGCCATGCTTTCACACCGATTTCAGCAGCCGGCGGATTTGCAGGTGCAGGGATTGCCCAAGCTATCCGCTGGGGGGTCGCACGCGGGCTTTATTCCAATGAAGCTGGCTTAGGTACCGCTCCCATTGCTCACTCAGCAGCCAAAACCGATCATCCTTCCAAACAGGCACTTTGGGGAATCTTCAGCGTCTTTGTAGATACGATCGTGATCTGTACGATCTCCGGATTAGCAGTACTTGTAACCGGAGCGTGGAAACAGGTCGGGGTTGAGAATGCTTCCAATATGATCAATGTCG
This sequence comes from Halobacillus salinarum, assembly GCF_022919095.1. Lineage (NCBI taxonomy): Bacteria > Bacillati > Bacillota > Bacilli > Caryophanales > Bacillaceae > Halobacillus > Halobacillus salinarum. The sequence goes on from NZ_CP095073.1 coordinate 102,023, forward strand.
CTTTTGCCAGCGAGTTTGGTGATACATTCGGCGGAGGCTTCGTGAGTATCTTCTTAATCTTTTTTGTCATTACTACCATTGGTGTGCTTGTGTTTTACGGAGAAAAGCAAGCGGAATATTTGTTCAACTTAAATGCGGCCAGAGCGATGAGGTTAGTTTATATCGTCTCAGTTTTCATCGGCGCGATCGGCGGCCTGCAATTCGTGTGGCAGTTCCTCGATTTATTGCTTGCATTTGTTCTGCTCGCCAACATTATTCCTCTGCTGTTTCTTCATAATGAAATTGCAGACTTGACGGACGATTATGTGAACCGGGTCTATAAGAAAACGACGAAAGATAAAAAAGTCAGGCTCTTCCAAGAGGAAGACGCCAGTTAAATAAGACGCACCCTCAAGATAGCTTGTGGAGAAACCGATGGTTTCTCTACAAGCTTTTTAGTTACTCCATCATTTTTTCTTCCTATGGCTGTATATTCCCTGCTGTTCGGCAGACCCTAGAACTATTGGAGGGATGGATGTGAAAATTGCTATTATGGGTGCCGGATTATCCGGCCTTGCCTGCGCCGTGACGCTTGAGAAACATGGTTATCAGGCCGATATATTTGAAAGAAGGGGCATGGTCGGGGATCGGACGGTCTTTGCAGAAGGAATTTGTTCGATTTTTCATCCTCCTATCGTTGACTATATACGATTTTTATCAGAAACCTACGGACTGGAATTACGTCCGACCAGTAACCTGTATAAAATACATATTCACTCCCCCAATGAATCCGCCACCTTAGAAGGAAACCTTGGGTTTATTAACATGCGAGGCAAACATCCACAGTCTTACGATCAACAGTTGGCAGAACAATTAAAGTCTCCCATTACTTTTCATCACAAAGCCAGCTTAGAAGACATGGCAAAAGAATACACGCATATCATTATGGCGACCGGGGATCCTTTGGATACAAAGAAAATGCAGCCTTTTGATACCGCTTATCATGCCACTCTGCTCGGGGCAAAAATCGAAGGTGCGTTCAAACGCAATGAAATGCATGCTTGGTTTAATAATGCTATTGCACCTAAAGGAATGGCTTATATTCTCCCCCATTCTGAAAACGAAGCAAGTTTATTTTTAGTTTATCCGCAGACGCCAAAAAACCTGACTCTTGATAAAGACAAGCTTTGGAACTTATTAATCCCGGTAGTTGAAAAAACTTTAAACCAATCAATTACCATTGTAAATAAACATTCAGTCGAAGACTTTATGATTGGAAAAACAGCCTACCCCAGGATTGGCAACACCTTGTTTACTGGCAATTGCTTTGGCTGTATCTCCCCATTTATCGGATTCGGTGAATTCTCTGCTTTGCTCACAGGAATCTATGCTGCCGAAGACTTATGCGGGATCTCTGATTATCAGAAACAAACGAAGAAGCTTTACCAAAAATACCACGATTCGTTAACGCTTCGAAGGGCCATTGAGAAGCTGTCGAATGACCAGCTTGACCGTGTCGTGAAAAGCCTGCAATCTGAAAGAGTAGGAAAGATAATAACAAACCCTCATTTTCAAGTATTAAAGGTGCTCAGCCGTCTGCTTCACCCTTTTCACCGTGAAACGTAAAAAGCAAGCACCTTCGTACGGTGCTTGCTTTTTTTCTATCTCATAAATACGTGGTTGCCAATAACAGTTGTTACTTCTCGACTGCTCAAATAATCACTGGACGCTTTCCCTGGATTATAGAAAAATAAGGATTCGCGGTCATAGCCTTGATAACCAAGCGCTTCATTTACAGCCCGCTTAGATTCCCGGCTCGCTGCTTGATGAATTGTTCCATTTAATACAGGGGAAAACTGAGTTCCGTCATAAACAACACCTCGAAGAGAATCAGGAAACTCATCACTTTCCACGCGGTTTAATACAACAGTTGCAACAGCTACCTTACCCGCATAACTTTCTCCTTTAGCTTCTGCCTCTACCAATCTTGCTAATAGATTCTTTTCAGAAGCATTTAACATAACCGGGAGCTTAAGGGTCTGCCCAGGATAAATCATTGATTTATTTAAATGATTCATTGCTTTTAATTGCTGAGCAGAAATGCCGTATTGTTTCCCAACCTTATACAGCGATTCTCCTTTTTGCACGGTGTGCGTTTGATTGCTGGCTGCGTTGACCTGCGATGAGAAAGTAAATGAGCATATAATAGCTAAGGATGCAATCAAAAATCGTTTAAGCATAATCTACCTCCTTTAAAATTCATCCCCTACAACCTATCACAGGCTTACGACTATTTCACTATTAATTATTTCCAACATTACCAATTGCTCAATTAATCACATAAAGCCTCAGGTGTGCACACTGGAAATATGCTATTATACTTCTATATGAAGATATGGACTTAGGAGGTATAAGGAACTATGGAAATCTATTTAAGAGAGGTAAAAGAACAAGATTGGAGGAGCGTTCACAACTATGCTTCTTTAGAAAAAGTAAGTCGATATCAGCCATGGGGTCCTAACTCCGAAGAGGAAACCGAAGCGTTTATTCAAGAAGCTGTAAAAGCTGCTCTTGAGGTTCCTAGGACCAGGTATGCTTACGCTATCATGACTCAAGGTTTAATCGGGATGGCGGGATTCTTTGATATTCAGACTTCTGGAACAGGAGTATCAGCAACAAGTGAACATTTAAAGTTCAACCGCTGCCCCTGAAATACGATTAACCTCTCTCAATCCAGCAAAATCAGCTGCGAATTTTAACAACGCTTTATCTTTTTCCTTGGCTTCAATCATAAAATCAACATCTTGATTTAATGCCTTCAATTCTGAAATGAGAGGCTTTATGAAGGAAAGATCGATATAATCGGCATGTCGTCTGAAATGCTGTAGTGTTCTAGGAGATGAAATATGAATCTTCGGCGGAAACGGGTTCCCTTTCCACGTTTCAAAAAAGCGTGGGAGTAGTTCTCTCAATGTCTCTTCTTCGCTATGGTTGGCAACAAAATGGTGATAATCAAACATCATAGGCACAGACTCTTTCTCACAAACGCCTAACGTTTCCTCAGTCGTATAAGTTTTATCATCATTTTCTAAAGTCAGTTGTTTCTTAATGGGAAGCGGCAGCTTTTTTATATTGGTGTGAAACCGTTCGATAGCTGCCTGTTTATTGCCATAGGCACCGCCGACGTGAAGATTAAGATGAGTCTCCTTTTCCAGGCCCATGGCCTTAAGCAAAGCGTAATGATAGTCCATATCCTCTATGGCATTTGCCGTTACATGCGGTTTATCACTCGTAAATAATGTAAACTGGTTCGGGTGGAAGCTTGTTCTCATATTATGCCCCCTTACAAGTTCCCCTATCTCTTCGTACTCTTTTTTAAAAGGAGTAAGATAATCCCATTCCACTTCCTTATGTGTCGCAAGCGGAATCAGCGATGAAGAAAAACGGTACACCTCTATTTCATGGGCAATATTGTAATGCAGCGCACGCTTGGTATGCTCAAGATTAGCTTTCGTGATCCTTTGAAGTTCATTTTCGCGTGAAGAGACATCAAGCTTTTGATACCGGGTAAAGGTGATTGTCTTTGCCGGTGTTGCTTCAAAAAGAGACAAAGCGTGAGCCACATATCCTATTCTAATTTTCATCGATACCGCTCCTTTACAGCTCAGCTGTTTCATTATTTTCCCCAGTTGTTTCTTAAGTATTTGCCTCGATGTGCCATATGTAAATTTTCTTGTCCCCATAAAAAAAGACTGCCTGTTGAACATTCAGGCAGTTTAAAAGACGCCTATGGAGGCGTCTTTTTAGATTATCGATGATTCATTTCAGCAGGCTTCGGACCTTTTCTTTCACCGCGGTCAAGACTGTTAATCTGATTCATCTCTTCTGTATTCAGTTCAAAATCAAACACATCGAAATTTTCTTCAATTCTGTGTGGAGTCACAGATTTAGGAATGACGACTGATCCGCTTTGCAGGTGCCAGCGGATGACAACTTGTGCTCCCGTTTTGCCGTATTTCTCAGCAATAGATTGTATGACGTCATCCTTCAGGACTTCGCCACCCTGCATCAGCGGGCTCCATGCTTCAATGAGAATGCCTTGCTCCCGGCAGAATTCTTTCAGTTCGTGCTGGGCAAGGTATGGATGACACTCCACTTGGTTTACCGCTGGTTTCACATCACATTCGTTTAAAAGACGCTGCAGATGCTCCTGATCGAAGTTACAGACGCCGATTGCTTTCGTCTTGCCATCCTTCTGCAGCTGCTCTAATGCTTTATACGTTTCTACATATTGATCGAATTCCGGGGTCGGCCAGTGAATCAAGTACAAGTCCACATAATCAAGTCCAAGTTTTTCCAAGCTTTCGTCCATGGCTTTTAACGTGTTTTCATACCCCTGGTCTGCGTTCCAGACTTTCGTAGTTATGAAAAGCTCTTCCCGTGGGAGACCGCTCTTTTGAATCGCTTCCCCTACTTGACGTTCATTTCCATAAATAGCTGCTGTGTCAATAGAACGATAGCCAACTTCAATCGCTTTTGTTACAGCAGGGACTGCTTCATTTTCCTTTACCTGCCAAACACCAAAGCCTAGCTGAGGCATTTGCACGCCATTATGTAGCGTCATGAATTCCATGTGAACTCTTCCTTTCTATTAAAGGTTTACATGGTAAGTTTAGCATAGGAAAATTTGGAATTCTTCTATTTTGCTTTCGCAGGGTCAGTCCTTAACCTTGCGAAAGGTTATCTCCCAATTCGAGCCGGTACCGATTCCATAAGCATTCGCAAACGAACCCTGATTGATCGCAACAGCCAGGTTATCCAGGGAATTAATATACACAAGCGGCTCCCCCATATGGGTATCCGCAAAGGAACGTCCAAAAGTCATATCATTTTGGTAAACCGTTCTTCCGTCATGTCTAATCGTGACTTCAAGTGCATCTCCAAAACTTATATCCAGCTCTTTAAACATCTCCCTTTGGATGTTCGTCCATAAATTACCGAAACGAATATCCAATATATCAATGATTCCCTCCGCTTGACTCCCGTCTATCCGCGATTCTTTTACGTTCAATTCTACTAACGAAGAGACATCGACTTTCGGCCCGACTTGTTCAAAGGAAATGGCCCCAGCGGCAAGTCTTGCCCCGGTATAGGCATAAATATCCCGCCCGTGAAAGGTATAAGATTCCCCTGATTTTGGCAGGCGGTTCGTCGACTCATCAATTTCTCTAGCCTCCACAATTCCTGTTGTCCGGCTGATATGGGTGAGACTCCCATTATCAGGAGTAATGATGTAGTGCCCCGATGCGGTTTTCACTCCTAGACTCCTTCTGGTCGACCCTACTCCAGGGTCAATGACAGAAACAAAAACGGTTCCTTCTTTCCAGTACTTCATGGTCTGCCATAACCGGTAAGAGGCGTCCCAGATTTTAAAAGGAGGAATATCGTGAGTCAGGTCAAAAATGGAAAGCCCTGCTTCAACAGAATGAGCTACTCCATGCATCGCGCTTACAGCTCCGTCACTGATGCCAAAGTCTGATTGCATTACTAAAGCCTTCGCCATAAACATAAACCACCTTTTTATTGTTTTACCTGATTATATTCGCTTTTCAAAGGGGCTTTCCCTTTATTCTCCTATTCTAATGCGTTTTCCCTTAAGATTTCGAATATTTTTGTATTGTTAACTTTTGAAATATTTATTGATTAAATATTTAACCTGGTTTAATATTCATATAGTGATTGAACTTTCAAGGAGAGATGATCGTGTTAGAAAACGATACAAAAAGCTTAATCGCTGAACTGGAACTGAGTATGCGTTCCTTTATCAGGGATTATCGAAAAGAATTGAACGAAGTGCTGGGGGATGGTTTTACGAGCAGTGAATTCAGCTTTCTTCGTGCCATTCACGAAAATAACTGTCAAAACGTCACGAGGCTTGCCACCCTCTTAAACGTATCAAACAGCCATGCTACTTCTGTCATGGACCGCCTTGAAGCTAAAGGACTTCTCACCAGGACCCGTTCTGAAAAAGATCGTCGTGTGGTCGTTTTTATGCTTACCGAGGAAGGCGAAAAAATCTTCAACTCCCTCGATAAAAGACGGGAAGCTTATATGGAAGAACGATTTAACAAGCTGTCTCACGAAGAAATCAAGGAACTAATTCGTATTTTTAAAAGTCTTTAATACAAAGGAGAAGTGTGATGGAGCATCTAGAGCACAAACAAAAAGTAACAATAATGATCGCCATTATGGCTGCCATGCTGTTTGCCGCGCTTAATCAGACGATTGTAGGAACAGCCCTGCCGATTATTGTTGCGGATATCGGAGGCATGGATTACTTCAGCTGGGTATTCACAATCTACATGCTTACAACAAGCATTACTGCCATACTCGTAGGTAAACTATCCGATACTTACGGACGTAAACCGTTTATCCTTACAGGAATCGGCATTTTCATTCTAGGGTCTTTCTTATCAGGAACCTCTGTGAATATCTATCAATTAATTATTTACCGAGGTTTACAAGGTTTTGGCGGTGGAATGATCATGTCCACAGCTTTTACAGCCATCGGGGATTTATTTGCTCCTCGTGAACGCGGCCGTTGGCAGGGATTAATGAGTTCTGTTTTCGGTCTGGCAAGCGTCTTTGGACCGACTCTCGGGGCTATATTGTAGATACGTGGGAATGGAATTGGGTTTTCTGGGTATTCCTTCCATTTGGTGTCGTAGCCTTTGTGATGATTTGGAAGATGTTTCCCAACGTAAAATCGGCTGAAAAAACGTCTGTCGATTTTATAGGTGCGGTTGTCCTTGCTTTAACGATCGTACCGCTGCTCTTAGCTTTTTCATGGGCGGGAAAAACGTACGCTTGGGATTCCGCAATGATCATTGGTTTATTCAGCTGGTCCGCTGTGGCATTAGCTGTCTTCATCTTTATTGAAACAAAAGCCAAAAACCCTATCATTCCTCTGCATTTATTTAAAAATAGTATTTTTTCTATTTCCAACCTTGGCGGACTGTTGATGGGCATGGGCATGTTCGGGGCGATTATGTATATGCCGTTTTTCGTGCAGGGGGTACTCGGAATTTCCGCTACCCGTACCGGCTTTGTGATGATGTCGATGATGCTGAGTATGGTCATCACGAGTACAATCGGCGGGCAGTTAATTACGAAAACAGGAAAGTATAAAGTGTTTGCTTTAGCAGGATTAATTATTATGGGCTTTGGAATGTTTTTAATGTCCCGAATGGATGTTGATACCACACTTCTTGGCGCCATCCGAAACTTAATCTGTGTCGGGCTGGGTCTTGGTTTAACATTCCCTGTTCTTACCTTAACTGTGCAGAATGCTGTCGATCATAAGTATTTAGGTGTAGCAACGTCAGCTTCTCAATTCTTCCGCCAGGCGGGAGGAACAATCGGGGTTTCCATTATGGGGTCGATCATGAATATCATTATGCGGGATAAAATGACTGCGCTCGCTGCTGACCATGCTCAACAGACCGCTGGCATAAAGGATATTGCAGCGATTGAAGATCCGCAGGTACTTATGGATTCTGATAAAATTGCCCAGTTTAAAGAGACTCTGCCCGACCAAATGCTGCCCGTATTGAATGAGATCGTTGGCACGATGCGAAACGTGTTAAGTACAGCTTTAGACGGATCATTTTTATTTGGAACATGCGTCCTTGCCTGCGCTTTTGTACTCCTTCTTTTCTTAAGAGAAATCCCATTGAGGATGACCAACCGAACCGATGAAAAACCAAAAGAACAGTCAAAAATAAGCTGAAAAGCTGCCCATATGGGCAGCTTTTATTATGGTGCAGCTTTCTTTGCACGCGGGTATGCTTTTATCATTTTGTACATATAGAAAAACAAAATGGAGATGAACAAGAGAAAGCTTATCCAGTTCGGAACAGGTGTGTGTTTTAAGATCGAGCTTATAATTAAAGGAATAGTCGCTGCATATACCACCATTTTCCACAGCTGCTGATAGATCAGCTTTCGATGCAGGAATTTTTTTAATAACAGAGCGCCTCCAGCTAAAATCGATATTCCGACCAAAATCATGCTGATGAGGTACATGGGGTAAAAAAAGAAAACCTGAGCCATATATAAGCCCCTCTCATTCGTCTCAAGCTGCTCATTCAAATGCTGTATAGTCAAAATGAGGTCGGGTAAAAAAAGAAGACACAGCAAAATAAAGATATACCCGATGGTACTCGTCATTCCCTTTCGGTTTAAATGAAACATTGCTTTCTTTTTTGGAAGCTGCAGACTATGCCACAGCGAATCAAAAAACCCCATCCTGCTCCCCCATTTTAATCTGCATAGATTGCCAATTCCTCTTCAATTTTTGCACGAATTTTATCTAACGCTTCTTCCGGTGTTTTACCGAATATCCGTTGATTATTTACGATTGCATACGGTTTTAAAGCGCAGAGTCCGCAAAAAGACAGGCATTCGTTTTGAAGGACAGCAACATCAGGGTATTCAGATTCAATAATTGTCTCGATATCCAATTCGTTTATCAAGTTGCTGTCACAAACTTCTACTACAACTACCCCATCGTTGATTTCTCCTTTTCTAAGTTGTTCCTAAAGTCCAAGTAAAGTACGAGCCTGATGTTCATCCTGTTTCATCTGATCGACAAGGTCTTCCATTCCGTCAAAATTCACTTCATCCCTTAAATGACGGAGAAATTTGACAGTGACCTCCTGATTATATACATCCCCGGAAAAGTCGAGAAGATACGCTTCCACTTTATAAGAGTCCCCCTGAACGGTAGGGCGGTATCCTGCACTTATTAGTGTATAGTACCAGGACCCTGACGAGATCTCTACAGTACCCAGGTAAACGCCAGGCTTCACCTGAATATACTCGTCAATACCTCCCAAATTCAGAGTTGGGAACCCTAGTTTCCTGCCTAACTGCTCTCCTTTTTCCACAACTCCTGAAACCTCGTAAGGACGGCCAAGCATAGCTTGGACCGCTTCCATCCTTCCTTGTTTCACCAGTGGTTTTATTGACTCTGAATCTACTTCTTTTCCTTGTAAAGTTACCGTTGGCAGTGCCTTGATAGGAGCGTGCAGTCTCTTCCCCCACTTCTCCATGCTAAATTCTCCGCCTTCAGAAGGGTTAAAGGATTCAGAAATATAGATCTGTTTGATTTTAAACAACTGCAAATGTTTTGTGATCAAATCCTGGAGAGGCATGTCTTCCTTTTCATCAACTTCGATATAATAATAGCGGTCCACGCCTCTTTCAATAAACAATTTTTCTTTATCTTTCAGGGATGTCAGAGCTTCTCCATACTTGGATTGTCGTTCGATGCTTAAAACAGCTAATCGTTCTCTTTCATGGGTAACCGATTTTACTTCTTCAAGCAAATGCTGGTGGCCGATATGAAAGCCATCAAAAAAATCAATAACCATAATGACAGGCTCGATGCCCTTTGAAGCAGACGACGGCAATTGGATCGTTTCCATAAACATTGTATCCCCTTTTGCGTTAAGCTATTATTAAACTTATTAATTATATAATATCAAATTATATTTAAGCAAGCCTCATGCGCAATTTCAACTATTTTGCATGTTAAATCAAACGTTTGTTTAAATCAATATACAGGAGGTTTCATCATGCTTAACAAGGCAAAAGCTTTCGCTGAGAAAGCCCACCGCGGACAAACAAGAAAAAATTCAAATACCGATTATATTGTGCACCCAATCCGTGTTGCAGAACGTCTGTCTGAAGCAGGCTGCAGTGAAGCGGTGATTAGTGCAGGCTATTTGCATGATGTAGTCGAAGATACATCTGTAAATCTTGAAGATCTTGTCAGAGAATTCGGCCAAGAAGTTGCCCGTATAGTGTCAGCACACACTGAAGATAAGTCTAAGTCATGGCAGGAAAGAAAACAGCATACTATTGATACACTGCGTACGGCACCGAAAGAAGTTAAATGTTTAATTGTTGCGGATAAACTGGATAATCTCTTATCACTTGAAGAAGATTTGAAGCGAATCGGAAATGATGTCTGGGAAAACTTTAACGCTGGAAAAGACCATCAAAGATGGTATTACGAGTCGATTGCAAAGGAAATGGACAATAACTTATCCGAAGCAGAAATCCCTCTGTTTTTTAAAGAATATACACGCACGCTTTATCGGGTATTTACGTAAATTCCTGACGTGCTTTTAAAGACTTTCCGTTACAGGGAGGGCGTTCCTTATTCGCACATATATTCTTGAACTTAATAAGCCATGAGCTCCTGAAAATGCTTCTCTTTCCTTCAAAAAGGATAATCAAAAACATAGGGAGTAGTTGTTCAGTTAATCTGATTTTAACTGAGGACGTGACTTATAGAATTGCTTAATGATTTCCTCATCAGAATGAGGGATTTCTTTCCCTCTCACGAGCTGGGCTTCATTGATACATCCACTCGTAAGCAGGATCAGATCATTATGACGTGCAAGGGAAAGAGCGCGGAGCACTCCTTCTTTTCGTGTCAGAGAGGTAAATATATTTTGAGCTCCCGGCTCCTTGAATCCGCTCAATACTTTGTCTACGATGGTTTGAGGATCATGGAACCCGGGATGGTCAACAGTAACAATAACGGTGTCCGCTTTCCCTTCAATGGCGGCTGCCATTTTTGGCATTTTATTAAAATCACGAATCCCAATACCTGCAATCATGACGATTAGTCTTCCGTAATTTAACTTTTTCACTTCCTCTAATAAGCGATTTAAAGCTACAGGGGTGTGAGCATAATCTAGAATGATCTTTTGATTATCGGATCCTTGAATCATTTGAAAACGGCCAACGGGGCTTTCCAGCTTAGGCAGAACGTCAACGATGTCTTCAATAGAAAAATTCAAATGCAACGCTGCCCCGATTGCAGACAACACATTAGCCACATTGTACGTCCCGTACACAGGAACGTTGACAAAAAATGATTTCCCCAGAACGGTTAAATAAAATACCGATCCATTTTCGTTCTGCTGAATCTGTTCAGCGCAAATGTCTGCTTCTGGGTGTCCTTCAATGCTGTAGGTCCACACAGGTCCCGAAAATGCCTGCAGCAGGTCTTTCCCCATCCCTTGATCATCTACATTGACCACAGCGGTATCCGCTTGTTCAAACAGCCGCATTTTTGACATTTTGTAATGTTCCATCGTGTGATGGTACTCCAAATGTTCTTCTGAGAAATTTGTATGGACAGCCACATCGAATTGAATCCCTTCCACTCGCTGCTGATCCATTCCTATAGACGTAACCTCCATCGCTGCAGCCTGATCCCCAAAAGAGCGAAATTCCCAAAGGATTTGATAAATATCCAAAGATTCAGGGGTAGTTGGCGTCGATTTTTTATAAACGAGCTTTTCTTTTGAAGACCATATGCCAGTCGTCCCAATCGAACCTGTCCGCATACCAAGTAACGTTAAGAGAGACCGGATATAAGCGGCTACCGTAGTCTTTCCATTCGTTCCGGTTACCCCTACCGTCTTCAAGCTTTCATCCGCATCTTCAAAAAAGTGCTTGGCCACGCAAGCCATCGCTGAACGAACATCTGCCACGCAAATAAACGTACGTTGTGGAAATCTTCTATGCAGGTCTGCCATTAACCGTTCCTCACATCCAACAATTACGGAAGCACCCAGGTCAAGTGCCTCATCAATATAGTGGTGGCCATCCGCATGCTCACCTTTCATACTAAAAAAAACAGCACCAGCACAAGATCGCTTAGAATGGAAACATAGCTTAGAGACACGTTGAGATACAGGTCCATATATTTGCTGAACGACTAAATTCTTCACTTGATCAAATTGAATAATCATGGCAGATCCCTCACTCTGTTATTTTTTCTTGATTGCATTATTTTTCTATGTACAAAACAAGGAGCAAGTGGTTGTCGTAGTAGGATATTTTAAAAAATCCATTTATAGGAGTTAGACATCATGAAGTGACTACTCTATAAATGGTTTTACTTGTACAGCTATAGCTTTTTCCATCGGGATATTAATATTCCACGTTCCGTTTTCCAATTTAATGGAAATACCTATCCCCCTATTTGCCTTATTACTGTATTCTCGGTTAATTCCCTCACTTCCTTGTATTTAATTAAAAAATCTTTAAAATAAGACTTTTGATGCCATGGTAAATGATTCCTTTAATCAAATGTCCATTCCATAAAATAGAAAAAGCCTGCAGGGAGGTTCCCTTACAAGCTTTTTATCCAAGTTGTCTAGCTGCCTGTTTATTTGCTGCTGGACGTTCTGATGATTTTCTGCGCTCGACCAATACGGAAAGGCTCAATAACGTGACGAGTACTGTTGCCCCCATATCTGCTAAAATAGCGATCCACAGTGTCAAGAGACCAGGGATTGTAAGGAATAAAGCGACCAGCTTCAGCCCAAGAGCAAGTGTAAGATTCAGTTTAATCACCCGGTTAACTTTCTTTGCAATTCGAACCGATGCTGGCAGTTTGCCTAAATGATCCTGCATTAAAACGATATCGGCTGTTTCAATTGCGCTGTCGGTCCCTTTTCCCATCGCGATTCCTAAATGGGCAGCGGCCAGAGCAGGAGCATCATTAATTCCATCCCCGATCATGGCTACTTTGGAACGGTTCGATAATTTGTTTATTTTTTCCACTTTTTCTTCTGGTAACAAGCCGGCATAAACGCGGGACACGCCTACTTTGGAAGCTATCTTTTCAGCCGTCTTCTTATGATCGCCTGTAAGCATGACTGTCTGAGTAATCCCAGCTCTTTGAAGCTCATGAATCATCTCTCTGCTTTCTTCCCTGATTTCATCAGCCACCCCAAAGATTCCCATTATCCTATCCTCACAGGCGGTTATGACTAGTGTGTAACCCCCGTTTTTTAACGAATCAATATCCTCCTTGCGGTTATCATCAAGCTCTAGACGAGAAATCAGACGTTCATTCCCCATCCAGTAGGACTTTCCATCAATGACAGCCTCTATCCCTTCTCCTGGTATGGCTTTGAGCTCAGATGCTTCAAATAACTGTTCAGCAGCCACTGATTCATGCTCCATAACTGCTCTCGCAATAGGATGAGAGGAATTTTTTTCAATCGAACCTGCGATTCGGTAAAAATCGTCATCAAAGCTTTTGGCCATTTGTACAGACGGCTTTCCCTTGGTAAGTGTCCCAGTCTTATCGAAAGCAATGGTGTCGATTTTTCCTAAGAGTTCAAGGAATGAGCCGCCTTTAACGAGTATTCCGTTTCGGGCATTTTTTGTAATTCCTGATACAATCGCAATCGGAGAAGATAAAATCAACGCGCAAGGACATCCAACTATTAAAACTGCGAGGCCTTGATAAAGCCACGCTTCCCATCCGCCATTAAACAAAAGTGGCGGAAGAAGCATCACCATAATTGAGACCAGCATAATGAATGGGGTATAGTATTTCGAAAAGCGATTGATGAATAACTCCGTTGGTGTCTTTGTCTCTTGAGCTTCCTCCACTAAGTGGAGAATTCTGGCCAAAGAAGAATCCTTATAAGCTTTCGTTATTTTGACTTCCAATGTCCCCTCATTATTCAGGCTTCCTCCAAATAGGGAATCGCCAGTAAATTTTTCAACAGGCAGCGATTCTCCTGTGATCGCCGCTTCATTCACGGAACTGACTCCACTGACCACTACCCCATCAGAGGGAATTTTCTCCCCTGCCTTTACGAGAACCATGTCTCCTGTCTTCAATGAATCAATTGCCACCACTCTATGTTCCCCGTCAGGCATGAGCAAAGTGGCTTGTTTTGGAGCAATTTGCAAAAGCTTTTCCATGGAATGCCTCGCTTTTTCCATTCCCATCCCTTCTAAAAATTCATTCAAGCCGAACAGAATGGCTACGATCGTTGCTTCCCGCCATTCCCCAATTGCTACTGCTCCAATGAGTGCTACAGTCATTAAAGTTTCTATAGTGAACTTAAACCGGAATAAATTTTTGGCTCCTTTTACAAATGTAGAATAGCCACTGATCAGCATCGCTGACACGTACAAAAGAATGACCGCATAATATGGGAGTAGATCCCGGACAAAAAATGTGCAGCCGAACAGAATAGCAGAAACGATTACCATGTACGGGACACGAGGGGAATGATCGTGGTCGTGATCATCTTCCACTAAAGCCGCTCCATCTGCCTTTAATATACTCTTCACTTCATCAAGATTCACATCTTCATGGACGACCAGCTTGCTGGTATTAAACTTTAATTCAGCCGTTCCTCCATTGGTCAGCTGTCTAACTTGTCTTTCCATATCAGCTGCACAGTTGGCGCAGGACAGCCCCTGAATTTTATATTCCTTCATATGATCCTCCCCAAAGTTATCTTACATCGGTTCAAAATTAGTTATATGCACATATACTCATATATACATTTATGGTATGCAACTCTTTGTTTATTGTCAACCAAAACTTGAATATTACTTTTATTTTTTCCCTTATATATTTTTGTTGAATTGAGGAAACATTTTCGGTTATAATCAATATAGTGGAATATCGGCAATGCATATAAATTTTTTTACCGTAAATTTTGCCTTAGGGAAACTTTTTATCCCTAATACAAAAAGGAGTTGAAAAGATGACAAGTCCACTTCCAATCAATACATTTAAACCTGGAGATCAAATGAAAATTACTTCTATAGCATTAAAGGATGTCATGCGCCGCCGCCTGCTTGATTTAGGCTTTGTACCTGGAGCAGTCATTAAAATGGTGGATAAAAGCCCGCTCGGAGATCCGGTAGCTTTTCAGGTCAGCCATACGAAAATTGCCCTGAGAACGGAAGAAAGCTCCCTGATCTTTGCTGAATTACTAGATGGAGAGGATGATGAGCAATGAAACACACAGTAGCACTAGCCGGGAACCCTAACACAGGGAAGAGCACCCTGTTTAACGTATTAACCGGCATGAACCAGCACACAGGAAACTGGCCGGGAAAGACGGTCATGCGCGCGGAAGGCAGCTTGACCACAGGAAATCATGACTACCACATTGTGGATTTACCGGGTACTTATTCGCTTTATTCAAACTCCGAGGATGAAGAAGTAGCCAGAGATTACATCATTTTTGAAAAGCCTGCGATTACTTTAGTTGTCGTTGATGCAACTTCCTTAGAGAGAAACTTAAATATCGCTTTGCAAGTATTGGAGATGACTTCCTCCGTAATTGTTTGTGTCAATCTTATTGATGAAGCAAGACGAAAAGGGATTGAAATTGACAAGAATTCCCTTTCTGAAAAGCTGGGTGTACCTGTCATCCTCATGTCCGCAAGAGAAAAAACCGGCATTATTCAATTATTAAAAACAATGGATAAAATGATTGACGGGAAAATCAGCACTTCCCCTTACCAAATAAAATATAATGACGAGCTGGAAGAAAAAATTGAGGCACTACTTCCTAAAGTAGAGGAGCTTTGCGGCGATATCATGCCAAGCCGCTGGCTGGCTCTAAGGTTACTGGACGGGGACACTCAGTTAATTAAGGCTCTAAAAGATTACATGAACAATACGAAAGCCCCGGTGGCTGTCCCAAATAAAGAAGAAGGAGAATGCTGTCATGGCGCTTGATGCTCTAGATCGAATGAAACAATTAGATAACCTTGCAGCGGAAGCCGCTTCTTTGGAGCAAGATGATTTACGTGATGATATCGTCTCCAATATTTATCAGTCTTCGCGGAGCATCTGCCAATCTTCGATTACATCAACCAAAACAAAAATATCGTGGATGGATGAAAATTTAGACAAAATCTTAACGTCGAAAACGTTTGGTTTTCCAATTATGTTCTTAATGCTAGGGGTCGTCATTTATTTAACAATTGCCGGTGCCAACTACCCGGGGACATTTATTGCTGCCGCCTTTGCTAAAGGAGAAGAATGGCTGAGCGTATTGTTTACTTGGGCTCATTCTCCTGACTGGCTTTACGGACTGTTGGTGGAAGGCTTGTACAGAGGAACTTCCTGGGTGGTCAGCGTTATGCTTCCGCCGATGGCGATTTTCTTCCCTCTTTTTGCTCTATTAGAGAACTTTGGATATTTGCCAAGAGTTGCGTTCAACATGGATCGCCTGTTTAAAAAATCAGGCGCCCACGGAAAACAATCCTTAACGATGGCCATGGGCTTTGGATGTAATGCGGCAGCTGTAATGTCGACCAGAATTGTTGAATCGCCTCGTGAACGAATGCTTGCGGTACTCACAAATAACTTTGTCCCATGTAATGGGCGCTGGCCATTACTCATTCTATTGGCCGGACTGTTTATGGCCGCCGGATATTCCGGAGGTATGCAGACTTTTATTACTTCAGCTGTAGTCGTAGGAATCGTTTTGTTCGGAGTTGCCATGACTTTATTCGTCTCGTGGGGACTTTCCAAAACAATGCTGAAAGGAGTACCGACCCATTATACGCTTGAGCTTCCTCCTTACCGGAAGCCAAAAATATGGAATACCATCGTTAGAGCCACATTAGACAAATCCTGGTTCGTATTAAAAAGGGCCGTCGTAATCGCAGCCCCCGCTTCGTTATTTACCTGGATTCTTGCCAATATCACCGTAGGAGATGCTAGTATTTTGAACCATGCTGCGGGTTTTCTGGACCCGTTCGCACATGCTATCGGCCTTGATGGTTACATCCTGCTCGCTTTCATTCTCGGCTTGCCGGCAAATGAAATTGTCCTGCCGATTCTGTTAATGAGTTATCTTTCAACTACATCGATGATCGAGGTCAGTAACTTATCTGAGCTTAAGCAGATTTTCCTTGATCACGGATGGACTTGGCTCACAGCATTAAATATGATGCTGTTCTCACTGCTTCATTACCCTTGTGGAACGACAATGATTAATATTTATAAAGAAACGAAAAGTGCAAAATGGACTTTTACAGCCTTTGCCCTTCCTACCGCTATTGCCATCATTGTCACTTTCATCATCGCCCAAGTGGTGAGAGGATTTGGTTTAGTGTAAAACACGAGGCTGAGACAGGAACCACATTTGGTTTCTGTCTCTTTTTTATGTAGAGCAGGAAGCACCGAAAACGACGCTTCCTGAAGAGATGTCAGGGATGGATGGAATTTAACCCTAAGCTGGATCGTCTAGTTCATCAATTAGTCGAGAAACTAAAATATAATAGAGAAACAGCCATAATAAAAAAAAGAAAGCTAGTACGATTAAGATAGGAATGACAGCCGTATGCGTAACAATTGCGGCAACCGCTACAGCTGCAAGGGATACAGGAACAAAGACCGATGTGAATACTGCAAATTTTAGTCCTCTTACTAACGTTTCCATAGATCCTCACCTCCTTCTATCATTGTATGAATGGAAAGCAGAACATCCTGTACTACTATCTAGAACACCAATAAAGAGGCAACCTAATAGAGATTTCATAGCCATATGCTAGAATGGAGGAAGGAAAGGAGTGTTTTCAGTGGAAAAGAAATTGGACCACATCGGGATTGCTGTCCGGAACCTGGAAGACAGCATCCATTTCTATACCGAAGTCCTGGGTGGATCATTAATCGACCGATATCGCAGTGAAGCAAAAGGAGTGGAAAGCGAAATCGCGATCATTGATATCAAAGGGGAACGTACAGAACTGTTGATGCCGACCAACAACACCACCTCCCCTATCGCACGTTTTATTAGACAAAAAGGCAAAGGTGTCCATCACGTGGCGTATCACGTTGAAGATTTAGAGGAAGCTTTAAAAGAGCTCGAGAGCAAAGGGATCCGGACACTGGAAGACACACGTCGCGTGAACAAGCATGGAAGACGGCTCATCTATTTAAATCCCGCAGATACTGAAGGTACGATCATCGAATACTGTGATTATCCAAAATAAAAACCCTTTGCATGTAAAAAGTGCAAAGGGTTTTTCCTTAATCGGTGAAGGATTCGATTGCCTGATTAATATCATAATCCGCAGAGTTAAGCTCCGTTTCCTGCCCTAAAGCAAGCCTGGCAACCTCCGCCCCTAAAAATGGACCTGAGGTTAAACCAGAAGCTCCCAAACCATTAGCGGCTAGTAATCCTTTATAATTTTCAATCGTACCAAACATAGGAAGAAACCCGGGGTAAAAGGTCGAAAGCCAACCCGTGCTTCTACGAAGGTGCTCTCTGCCAACCCAGGAGCGATCGCCAGAGCTTTATGAAAAATTTCGAAAATCCCACCTGCTGTAATTCTTCGATCTCCGTCTGAATCGTTCTCATGCGTTGCTCCAGCAATAATCCTGCCGCCGTCAAAAGATAGTAAATACTGGTCATTAGGCGGCATGACCACTGGCCACGATTGTGTATCTGTTTCAGGAAGTTCCAGGTGAACAATCTGCGCTTTTTGAGAAGAAATTAAAAATTTCATACCTAAAGGTTTGAAAAGTCCGGCTCCCCATACGCCTGCAGCAGCAATAGTTTGGTCAGCATAGTACACTTCTCCAGCCGCTTTTGCCCCAAGCACCCGCTTATTTTCCACAAGCAGTTCAGCTTTCGCTCGAATGACTTGCGCCCCATATTTTATTGCGGACCTGAGCAGTGCCCCTCTCAAAGCTCGCCCATTGACCCGGGCTGCTCCGCTTACATGAACGGAACCATACTCCTCTGCCAAGGGAGGAAACAGCTGTCTTGTTTCCTCAGGAGACAGTCTCGTAATTTCCCCAATTTCCGGGGCCGCTTCCCGCCGCTTAACCGCCCGTTCCACCATTTGGTCAAGCTTTTTATCTTCCGTATGAAGACTAAGCGCTCCGACCTGCTTATAGCCCGTTTCCGTCTCTCCCAAAGACTCAAGTTCTTCAACAAGCTTTGGATAAAAAGCTGCTCCTCCGCTTGCAAGCCGGTACCAAATTTTATTTCTACGCTGGGAAAGCCACGGACACACAATACCAGCTGCTGCATCTGTCGCCTGACCGGGCTCGTGATGATCAATAATCGTTACGTCCGCACCTGATTTAGCCAAATGAAAGGCGGCCGAGGCTCCTAATACTCCTCCGCCGATTACAATAAAGGATGTCATATGAAGCTCCTCTTCTAAATAAGACTCATGCTGATTATTTTACAAGATTACCTGGCCGCTCACAAATGTGCAAAAAAATAACCCCGCTAAAGATCAGCGGGGTCCAGCTTTATTCGTTTTCGAGTGCTTGAATAGTCATTTTATCAACAGTCGCTGTTTGATTGCCTCTTACCTGCACCTGCATTTCCACTTGGTCTCCTTTTTGCAGGAAAATGGACAATGGTGCTTTGCTGACCGTGACGGTATAGATCGTCGTATCGCCTTCCAGCAGGAACTGCACGGCCTGCCTTTTTTCTGTCGAAGTGACCAGTACGCGGCTAACCGTCCCTGTCTTAGTAGTAGCCTCTACCCCTTCACTGCCTTCCACATTGCTTGGATCCTGGGCCAGCTGAAGACGGTAGGCATTTAACGTTTGCTTAGCCGTATCACCAAACACGGCAAAATCAGAATCGGATGCTTTTATATACGCATATTGCTTAAACAAACCATTCGGGTCGAGGACATTGACAATCCACGTCGGATTTCCATCGATGTTATATAGGATCGGCATCGAGCCTTTCCAATTCTTTTCTGGAAACTCTTTATTAACGATTTGTTTGGCACCTTTACTGTCCATGATGCCATTGTTTTTCTGCCCGTTATAATAAACCAGTTTTCCTGTACGGGCATGCACAAGCGTATAGCCTAACGCTGAATCGATATTTTCTTTCGGTGAAGCCATATCCGTAAAGTAATACATCTCCCCGTTTTCATTAAAAATCGGGGTAACACTGCTCTCTGTTCCAGACTCATTCGGAATCTTCACATCTTTTTTACCGAATATGGAATTCAGCCAGCCGTGTACATATTTACCGAAATAGCTATTCTCATCAGCTGCCATCTCTGAACTAATCGGCCCGTCAATAAAGGAGGGAGATTTGTCCGTATCATAATTCTGCACCTCACCGGTTACCGGATCAACAACGGCCACTTTCACCTCATTCAAATCGGGACGGTTGGTTAAAGGAATCGGTTTATAGAGCGTTTGAACATACCAGGGCTTGCCTTTATCATCCACTTCAATTTGGGCCTCCCCGCTTTGTATATAACGAGGGTATTTACTGTAAATCGCCCGCTGAACGTTGTGGTTAAAATAACTGGAATTCGTATAACTCATCTTGCTTTTTTGGAATTCAGGCTGGGCATTCACATTGGTAGCAGGAATGGAAAAGTAACCTTCTGTTTCTTTCCCTCTGACATATTTCCAGAAGCTTGTAAATTCTACTGGAGCAATATAGACGATGTTTCCATCCACCTGCTGGGCTTGCAGCTTGCCTAAGTCATAGAATTGTGTATTGGGGACTACACTCATTGCTTTTTGAATTTTGTTTCTTGCCGATTCCGGCGCCACCGAAATCGGGGTGTTGTTTTCATTTAATGGTTTGGCTTCACTTTCCTCTTGTTTATCAATCGACTGGTAGACATCGTCGAGTGACACAATGCCTGCGATAAAAATTCCAACAATCGCAAGAGCCATCACCAAAAACACGAGTCCAGTAATAGATTTATGCAAACCTCTGTACTGAATCTGGCTCCTTGCACCTAAATATAAGAGTGGAGTTAAAATCACGGCATCAACAGCATTTAAAATAATTAAATTGGCAATTGTCATAGGCGGCAGGAATGCATAGACCCCGATGACAACAAGAATGAAACTAGCAACAAACAACCCAAGAGCTGTTTGCAGCAGCTGCTTTTTATTTCTTTTTGTCAAAACGGCAAGGAGCGCGAGTAGAAAAAATAACAAATGGGACATAATAGCAGTAAGTAATATACCTGGCATTTTCTTCTCTCCTAATAATATGATTGGATTTACTACTCTTTACGGATGCTGAAGCGTGATGGTTTCAAATTTTAACAAACTTATCTGCCCCTCACGATTCCTATGATCTTGAGTGGGGGTTTTATGCCCATTTCCAGAATATTGTTTTTATTAGACAGAGAAGCGGGAAAGGACTTACTATACATGTAAAGCCTAATTATTTCGAATTTAAGATATTCCTCTTGACGGATAAAAACATTCATTGTATAGTTACTTACATAAAGTAAGTTGATTAATAAATGAAATTAAATGATTATTTTAGGAGGCAACGTATGAGTACTTTAAAGTTAGACAAAGCACACAGCAGTATTAATTTTCAAATCAAGCACATGATGGTTTCGAAAGCAAAAGGAGAATTCGAAGATTTTGACGTGGACTTCAGCGGCGACTTATCCAACCTTGAATCTGCTTCTGTCAAAGTGAGGATTGCAGCAGCATCCATTGACACTGGTAACGAGGATCGTGACAATCATTTAAGAACCGGCGATTTCTTCGAAGCAGAAAAATATCCAAACTTTGTGTTTGAAAGCACATCCATTAAAAAAACAGCGGATGAAGAATATGAAATTACAGGCGACTTCACTATTAAAGGCGTAACAAACAAGGAAACCTTTACAGCTGAATACAACGGCACGTCTAAAAGCCCGCTAGATGGCAGTACTGTTGCCGGATTTGATGTCACTGGTAAACTAAATCGTGAGGATTATGGACTCACCTATAATGCTGCGCTTGAAACAGGCGGAGTTCTAATTGGTAAAGAAGTTAAATTTGATGCAAACCTTGAATTCATTGTAGAAGAATAAACGTTTCTTCTTTAAAGAAGAAATGAAGCTGCCGAGATCTCACTCGGCAGCTTTTTTAGTCAGGCAGGAAATAGAGGGATAAATAAATTTGATTGTGCTCTGAACAGAGAAAAGCTTGCAGAAGGAGAGAAAATCCTCTGCAAGCTTCTATATTATTTAAATTCACGTGTTGCTGTAACGGCTTTTTTCCAGCCATGATACAGCTGTTCGCGTTCAGAAGGATCCATGTCGACCGTAAACGTTTTTTCATTTTTCCACTGGGTGGCAATTTCGTTCTTGTCTTTCCAATAGCCGACGGCAAGACCCGCTAAATAAGCGGCACCTAGTGCTGTCGTTTCTTGAATGACAGGCCGCTCCACTGGAACATTCAACATGTCACTTTGAAATTGCATTAAGAAGTTATTTTTCACAGCTCCACCATCTACGCGCAACGTTTTCAAGTCGATTCCGGAATCCGCAATCATGGCATCGAGCACATCCTTCGTTTGATACGCAAGAGATTCAAGCGTAGCCCTGACGATGTGCTGCTTCGTTGTCCCCCGTGTAAGGCCGAACATAGCTCCGCGGGCATCACTATCCCAATAAGGAGTTCCCAGTCCAACGAAAGCAGGCACCATGTAAACTCCTTCTGTTGAATCAACTGCTAAGGCATCATTTTCACTATCTGGAGCGCTTTCAATTAATTTCATGCCATCTCTGAGCCATTGAATCGCAGAGCCGGCTACGAAAATACTCCCTTCTAATGCATATTCCACTTTTCCATCTACACCCCAGGCAAGCGTAGTAAGCAGGCCGTTTTCTGAGCTCACGCCCTCTTCTCCTGTGTTCATCAGCATAAAACAGCCCGTACCGTAAGTATTTTTAGCCATCCCTTTGTCAAAACAAGCCTGACCGAATAAAGCGGCCTGCTGGTCGCCTGCAATTCCTGCGATCGGCACTTCTTCCCCGAAGAAATGATAGTCCACAGTCTTTGCATAAACCTCTGAAGACTGCTTAACTTCAGGCAGCATACTTTTTGGCACGCCTAAAATATCCAACAGCTCATCGTCCCATTGAAGATCATAAATGTTAAACATTAACGTTCGTGAAGCATTGGAGTAATCGGTGATATGGGCTTGTCCACCAGAAAGCTTATACACTAGCCACGTATCTACTGTACCGAAGAGAAGCCCGCCTTTGTCCGCTTTTTCCCGGGCGCCATCAACGTTATCTAGAATCCATTTTACTTTCGTACCCGAGAAATATGGATCGAGTAACAATCCCGTTTTCTCGCGGAATAAGTCATTGTAGCCCTGACCTCTCAGTTCCTTGCAGATTCCTTCCGTTTGACGCGATTGCCAGACGACCGCTTTATAGATCGGTTTTCCTGTGTTCTTGTCCCAGACGATCGCTGTCTCCCGCTGATTGGTAATCCCAATCCCAGCGATTTGACTTGGTTCAACATCCGCTTTTCTAAGCACATCCGCTATGCAGGCAAGCACCGATGTCCAAATTTCATTAGCATCATGTTCAACCCAGCCCGGCTTTGGAAAAAACTGTTCAAACTCCTTCTGTCCGGTAGCGACAATTTCACCCGCCTGATTAAATAAAATAGCTCTCGAGCTCGTAGTTCCCTGGTCTAAAGATAAAATAAATTGTTCTGGCATGTTCCATCTCCTCCAATTTAGCTTATTTTTTCTTCTATGTGATCAGCTGCTGTTTCCCCTTTTTCAATTTCAGATTTCGCAGCTGCGACTACAATAAACAGCATGACTACGCTCAGCACCCAAAACAAAATGGAGTACTCCCCTAAAAATAAAGCCCGGTAAAAGACGGCGCCGTATGCCCCTCCCAGGATCGGGCCAACGACCGGTATCCACGCATAGCTCCAGTCCGACCCTCCTTTGCCCGGGATCGGCAGTAAGGCGTGAGCGATCCGCGGACCTAGATCCCGCGCCGGGTTGATCGCATAACCTGTCGCTCCGCCGAGGGACATTCCAATAGCCACAATCAGCGCACCGACAATGAGCGGGTTTAATCCTTCTGTAAAATCGTTCGCCCCTATAAACATCAGTCCCATGAGCAGAACGAATGTCCCGATTATTTCACTGACTAAATTAGAAAACGGGCTCCTGATCGCCGGATCTGTCGCAAAAACCCCAAGCTTCACCGCTTTGTCTTCCGTCTTACGCCAGTGCGGCAAATAGTTTAAAAACACGATTGCAGCGCCCGCGATGGCCCCAAGCATTTGAGCACTGATATACAAAGGCACTTTCGACCAGGGAAACTCGCCGGCAATAGCAAAACCTATAGTCACCGCTGGATTAATATGGGCGCCTGTGAAATTTCCAACTGCATAAACCCCCATCGTTACCGCCAGACCCCAGGCAATCGTAATGACGACCCAGCCTGACCCTTCCGCCTTCGTTCCTTTAAGCACTACGCCTCCAACAACACCGCCTCCTAAGATGATGAGAATCATCGTGCCAATTAACTCTGCAGCAAACTCTGACATGTGTGTTCACTCCTTTTTGTTAACGAGAGTCGAGAACAAAAAAGAGACCCACACGAATCATCAGCACCCTTCTCTAAGAAAAGTACCAATTTTACGTGTGAGTCTCTAATTCTCCGTCACATTGTTAACTTGTTGTAAATAGACTAACCCAATTTGTAAACGCTGTCAACTTTAATATTCGTTTATTTTTTCCAATTCGACATGCAGGAAGCTTCCAGATGTCGTTTCAAACCGCCGTCCAGGCCGAACAGCCATTTTCTTTTTAAACGGTGGACCGTTAAAAACAAAGCTGTGGAATTCACCATTTTCCCCGCACGGATCAATCCCAGGAGGCAGCGTATTCAAAAAATCCTGGTTGAACAATTTCCCGGCAAATTCCTCAGAAAGTTTGTACGCATCTATAGAAGTGACAATGGCCTCGAACCCTTCGTTGATAAACTCATTGGCTATTTTCCCGGTATCTTCTTTCCATAAAGGAAAGATCCCTTCCATTCCCGCTTTTTTTAAATGCTTCACCCGATAGGCTTTAATATCTTCTAAGAAGAGGTCCGCATGGACAATCGTATGGATGTCCTGCTCTTTAAAATGACCAAATTGCTCTTTCAATCTCTGTTCATAAGTAGAATTATCTGCATTTGCCGGGAGCTTAACTTCATAGAGTGGTAGACCAAGAGACTCTGCCTGCTCCTGGATGAGTTCTCTTTTTACTTCGTGCATCGGCAGACGTCCGCTTGCTTCAGAAGTCGTTGACAGCAACCCTTTCACTTCATACTCCGGGTGATTCAAAAGCCGATGTAATGCAAGCGCACTGTCCTTGCCCCCGCTCCATGAAACGATTACTTTTTTCAAATTATCCCTCCTGTTTACCATTGATCTTGGCATACACGCACGTATCGCGCACTTCCTCACCATCGACAGAAAGGTCTTCATTTTTGAAGATACCTTCCAATTCAAACCCGAGCCTTTCTGGAACTGCCTTGCTTCTTACATTTTTGGCATCACAGCGGACCTCCACTCGACGAGCTGCAAGTTCATTAAAAGCAAACTTGGTCACTCCATCCACGGCCTCCGTCACATACCCTTTGCCACTCCAAAGAGTGTTGGCCCAATAGCCGATCTCAAATTTTCGGACATTCCAATCCATGCGGTGAAGTCCTGTAGAACACACAAGGTCTCCGGTTTCTTTGTGAAAGACAAGCAGCCGCAAATCTTCCCGTTTTAGAAAACGAATATGTGATTCACGAATGTTGATTTCCGTTTCTTCTTCTGTCTGGTCCTTTTGAGCAAACGGGAGCCACGGCCTCAGTTCCTTAATAGAAGCCTGGATCGCATGATATACGATTTTTCCATCTCCAGGTCTCGGCATACGGATATGTAAGCGTTCTGTTTCAAATTCATGAGGAAAATCCAGCAATATGGGATTCATAGACTTCGACTCCTTGTTCATAGAATATGAGGAAGAATTTCTCCGATCAGCCCTTCCAGCTGGTGGACACCTAGATCGGCATTTGTCATTACTATAGCACCACGGCCCGCAAAAGGATAGGCGGCCATAAGCGATTGATACCCCGCCCCCCATCCTAAAGACGAGATTTCGAGAAGATCTCCTGATGGATCAATAAATACACCTAGTCCTGTCCATTCAGAACATCCTTGAGAGGTCACCATCTCTTTAGCCGATTCTTGAGGAATTCCTAGTTTTCCTTTACCACTGACAGCCTTCATAACCTCTACTAACAGCTTCGCTAAATCGTCAGAACTCGACCAGAGTCCCGCAGCAGCTGGATAAGGATAAATAGAGAACTTTTCTTCCAGCCTCTTGCCTGATGAATCGTGGCCGCAAGCCATCTTGTCCGTGCATTGTTCAGGGGAACTGGTAATTTGGCTATGGTTCATTTGGAGAGGTGTAAAGATCTTCTGCTCAACCACTGTCTCAAAGGATTCCCCAGTTATCTTCTCAATCATGTACTGCAGGAAGCAGAACCCCGCATCAGTATAGATAAATTTCTCTCCTGGGGATACCTTGGGATAAATTTGCTCCTGGCAATAAACCGTTTTTCCAGCTAATAAGTCATCTATAGCAGGCCGTCCATAACGGCTTTCATATTCGCCGAAACTTTTCGGAGGATCTATAAATCCTGCCTGGTGAGATAAAAGAGAACGAAGGGTGATCGGAGAATAATCCTCGTGATCGTCCCCTTGCAAATAATAGTTCACTTCCTCATCCAGAGATAGAGTCCCTTCACCGACCAGCTTTAATACCAGCATAGCAGCCGTCCATTTGCTCATAGAACAAGCATTAAACAAGGAAGATTCATTCACGTTTCTATCGGTTCCTGCTTCCAGCACACCTTTAACAACTGTTTCTTGGATCATTGCGTTTCTTACCGTGGAAAAACTTAACCCTGGGACTTGAAATTCTCTCATTTTCTTTTCAATGTCTACATCGTTCACCTTTACTCCTCCCCTCTATGAACCTACCATACTAAAAGATCTCAGCATTTTCCATCTTTGCCAGAGTGGATTTCAATGCAGGATTTCGATAGAATCATTATATACTTATTAAAATGTTATGGAGGGAAAAACAATGTCTGAAGGAAAATTTGTGACGGCCATTAATTGTATGGATGGACGAGTCCAGCAGCCCGTCTTCAACTGGATGAAAGAGCGCTTCTCAGCTCCCTATGTAGATATGATCACCGAAGCCGGCCCGAATAAGGTTCTCTTAGAAGGGTCTGATGAGGAAGTCAATGCTATTAAATCAAAGGTAATGATCTCCTATGAAGCCCACGGCTCTGAAGTCATAGCGATTATCGGCCACCACGATTGCGCCGGAAATCCGGTGGATAAAGAAGAAAAAGTTGCCCAAATCCAAAAAGCCGTCGATAAAATCAAATCCTGGGATTTAAACGTAGAAGTACTTGGATTGTATGTGAATGAAAACTGGGAAGTTGAATCTGCATCCTGAAAAATGGCCATTCTCCGGCCATTTTTTTATGTCCTCCTTTACCCTGCCCTCCTCTAATTCAATAAGAAGCCAACCTTTATTAGACATTTGTTCTATTTAAAGAACATTATTTTTAAAAAATTGAATTATTAAGTAAATTAAAGGAAAAAGAAGAAAATAACAGATAAATTGTTCTTTATAACGAAAATACCTCATTTTTGAGACTTTCCTCATCTTCCACTTCGATATATACTCAACTCGTACCATTCTTAATAAAGAACAAACGAAAGATCAAAAAGAACATCCGTGTGCAGGAAAGGGGTGTGTTCCTCTGGAGAAAAGGTCGGACAAAATTAAAAGAGAGCGAAAAAAGCGACGTAGAAAAAAATTTAAAATTGGCAAATCATTAACCTCTGGATTAGCTGCTTCATCTTTATTAATTACTGGATTGTCCCATGTAACCGGCAGTACTTATGGTGCGTTTAATGATATCGAATCTGTAAACGGCCATATCAAAATGTGTGAAGTTTTTCCTAGCGCGATTGAAGGAAAGTTTGAAGAGCTTATCCGTCATCTCGACCAACTAACAGAAATCGTCAACTCTATCACTCCTTATGAAAAGAAAAAATATAACTTTCAGGATTTTAACAAGCCGGAGCACTATTCTCAAGATCAATTAGACAAGCTCGCAGGCGAGATTGATATTCAAACCAAAACCTATCACAAAGAGATTACAACGATGCATCACAAACATGACTACTACTTAGAGAAAAAGAAAAAAATTCTCGAAGAACTCGACAAAATTTGTGAGATTTTAAATCAATTGAAGCAATACAAAAACTATGATTCAAAATGTACAGCAATTAATAAATCCGCTATAACGTACGAACTGAATAAGAAACTAAATGAATGCGGTATTCTAACCCTTACCTTTCGATATGCTGTTATCCATCTTTTAAATGAGTTCCCTTCAAAAAATGGAAAGCATATCAAAGGCTTTGCAGCTAAATCAGCAGTACCCTCTTCTCAAGATTTCAATATCGATCAAGCAGTGGATGATTATTTTGACGAATTCCTCACAAATTTGAAAACCGATGAGGAACAAGTAAATACAGAGCTTACGAAGCTTGAGCAATTGAAAACAGAGGTTGAAAAAGTATCTAAACAAAAACAAGCAGAAGCTGAAAAACAAAAGGCTGAGGAAGAACTTAAAAAGCAACAAGCGGAAGAAAAAGCTAAAGCCGAACAGCAAAAAGCAGATCAAGAGAAAAATAATGATTCAACTAATAGTAATAAGGATCAGTCCGAGAAAAAACAACAACCAAAAAAGGAAAGTCAGCCAGTTAAAGACAAAGAACCCGCTCCGGAGAAGCCAAAGGATTCCCCTGCACCACCGAAAGAAAAAGAACCCAGTGCAGAACCACAGCCAGAGCCACCTGAGCAGACTGAAAAACAGCAGCCATTGGAAAAGTCAAAAACAGAGCCAAGCAAGCAGTCTGACCATCAAACGAAGGAACCCGACCCTGCAGCTTCGAGCGATTCTACTACCTAAGGAGGTATTTACCTAATGAGTGGCAAGAAAATACTGAGTGTGCTCAGTACCCTTTTAAATATTCTGTTGTTTGCCGTGTTAGTAAGTATGATCTTTTTAGTTATCTCGGCAAAAGCTTCGGGAGGAGAACCCAATATCTTTGGATACCAAATAAAAACGGTTCTCTCAGGATCTATGGAGCCTACATTTAAAACTGGGTCCGTCATAGCTGTCAATCCCGACATTGATAATAAAACCTTTCAAAAAGGAGACATTGTAACCTTCATGAAAGATAAGGATACACTTGTCACCCATAGAATTATCGACGTCCAGAAGACTGGAAACAACGTAATCTACCACACTAAAGGGGACAACAATGATGGTCCAGATATGGATCCTCTCCTTGCTGAAAATGTGGTTGGAGAATATACAGGAATCACCATTCCTTATTTAGGAAAAATGATAACTTTTGCAAATTCACAGCTTGGAGCAGTTTTCCTTCTCATTGTACCAGGAGTCCTTCTCATTCTGTATTCAGCCTTTACGATCTGGAAAACTCTCGGACAATTTGTGGACAATAAAGAGGTTAAGAACCAAACCACTAAACAGGAAGCACAATAGTTTGTTAACCCTTAAGGGGTTCAAAATAAAAAATAGGATTAATGGGAGGTAACAAAATGAGTGTAAAAAAGAAATTGGCAATGGGCGTGATGACAGGTGCACTTGGACTATCTTTAGTTGGTGGAGGAACATATGCGGCTTTTAACGACACAGCGACAATTAATAACCATTTTGCTTCTGGCGAACTTGATTTGGTAGTAGGAAAAAGTGCAAACAAACCGATTAGCTTTGATCTCACAAACATGAAGCCTGGCGACAATGTACAAAGGATCTTTAAGTTAAGTAACGGCGGCACTCTTGCTATTAAAGATGTTCTACTTACCGCTACAGCAAGTAATTTCAGTGATACCGATGGTGATTCTGGTAAAAATGCATTCCTATCCCAATTTGAAGTGAATTTCATGAACACTGATGGAGAAACTTCCCAATGGCAGCCAAGAGAAGATGTAATTATGGATAATGCAACATTAACTTTAGCAGATTTAGTAAATAATAGTGTTTCTTCCAAAATTAAACCAGGACATTTAGTAGATGGAAAAATCAATCTCGCTTCTATCGCTACGGGAGATACTAGAGGTATTCCTGTCGATCCACCTGACACGGATGATGTATTTATTCAAATTACCTTTAAAGATGATCCAACAAAAAATGGTAATAATGAATATGTACAGAACAAGTTTATGAATGCTAGTGTCGACTTCTACTTTAACCTAGAAGCTACTCAATGGGATGGAGTCGATGTAGACTCCCATAACGGAAATGGAGCAGTAAATAATGGTGTCCAAAGCTCATCAGATGGCACAGGAACACCGGATCCTAAAACAGACAGCGCTGGCGGCACACATTCTGAAGAAGTTACAGACTAATTTCAGAATCTCATAGATTGGCAGACAAAAGGTGGGCTTCCCACCTTTTGTCATTCCAAAGTTAAATGAGGTGAATCAATGAAACTCCTTTTTAAAGGCTCTGCTTTTTATTGCTTACTCCTTTGCTTTATATTCATATTTAGGCCTTTCGGCTCTACCTTAGCTTTAGAAAATAACACCGTTGTGGACATCAGCAATCACTCAACGAAATTATTTTTTAATGTAGATAACCTTAAGCCGGGAGACTGGACGACAAGCCAATTAATTATTAAAAACAGCCAACAGAGTACCCGGAAATATACGATGTTCGTAAAACAGAATTCCGGTTCAGAATTACTTTTTAACCAATTACATTTAACGATAAAAGATTCGTCCAGCACCATTTATGATGGAAAGCTCAGCCAGTTTAATGGTTTTGATAACAGAAGTCTTTCCGCATCTGAAACCGAAACACTTGATTTCGAAGTTAAGTTCCCCTATGAATCCGGGAATGAATTCCAAGGTTTAGGGACAGATGTTGTCTTCCAATTTCTCGCTGAAGCAGATCCTGCACCTGGCACAACACCAGATCAGGATACAAACCCAGGCAGTACACCTGTATCCAGCGGTCATGCAGAGACACCGCAAGTACAGCCGGTATTTGCAAGCGGTGGTCTTCTTCCACAGACCGGTCAGGGAGTTCCTTATCTCTACTATATAATTGGAGGATTGCTGCTGGCAGCTGGCGGTTCCCTTTTTATAAAGAGCCGGTTCGTCCAAAAATTATAAAGCAGAGAGCAGAATCCCTTGATGATTCAGCTCTTTGCTTTTTTACAGAGGTGGTAGCTGTATGAAATGGCTGGCTCTATTGATTATGTTAGCGGGGATTGGCATACTCATCTTTCCTAGTGCAGAAAATTATTATGCCTCGTATAAAAAGAACCAGTTGATGGAACAGTTTGAAAACGGAAACTCTCCTCCCCCTCCTGGTTCCATGACAAAAGACAGCTTTCAAGCCTTGCAACAGGTATTAGAGGAAGGGGATTCTTCCATATCCGTCTCTTCGCCTTCAAGCTCTTATGTACTCGGCATTTTAGAAATACCCAGTATTGAGGTAAAACAGCCCATTCTTGAAGGGGCCACCAGCCAAAATCTCAAGTATGGCGTCGGACATCTGACAAACACCGCTTCACTTGGAGAAAAAGGGAATGCCGCTCTTGCCGGGCACCACTCCTATCAATCTGGCAAACTTTTTAACCGTCTAAGTGAGGTAAAAAAAGGCGACGTGCTTACCGTTACTCTGACGCATAAGAAACTAACTTATAAGGTAACAGATACTTTTTTAGTCAAGCCGAATGATAGATCTGTATTATCTCAATCCTATACAAAACCGGTGATTACATTGATTACTTGTAATACAGCTGAGCATCCTACGCACCGCTTGATCGTCAGGGCGGCATTAATTCCATCGAAAAATGGATAACTTTAGAGAATGCACTTCCTTTGTGTATTCTCTTTTTACGTTTATATTCTTACATAAAAGTCGAAATAATAAGTAAAGAGAGATGATAAAGCCAGGAGTGATTGTGAATGGAAAAAGTGTTGGTAGCTGGAGCAACTGGTTATCTCGGGCGCTATGTGGTCAAAGCTTTAAAAGAACAAGGCTATTACGTCCGTGTTCTCGTCCGCAGCCCTGAAAAAATGAAGCAGCAAGGAGAGCATCTTGAACCTGCGATTGACCAGGACGCAGATGAAGTTTTTAAAGCGGATATTACGGATGCAGCTGCTCTTAAAGACTGTTGTAAAGGAATGGACTACGTATTTACTTCCGTGGGGATCACAAAACCCAGCGGGAAGCTGTCTTTTATGGATGTGGATTATCAAGGAAATTTGAATTTATTAAAGGAAGCAGAAATAGCGCACGTGAAAAACTTTATGTATATTCATGTATTCCGGGGAGAGAAGATTGAAGGCCCTGCAACGGAAGCTAAGCAGAGGTTTGTCGATCAATTGACCGAATCTGCTGTTCCTTATGCTGTTATTAAACCAACCGGCTACTATTCTGACATGGCGGAGTACTTAAAAATGGCTTTGAAAGGACGTGTTTACTTGATTGGAAAAGGCAGCGAATCGATCAACCCGATTCATGGCGAGGATCTGGCTCATTACTGCGTGAATGCCCTGTCTAGAACGAAAGTCACCCTGGAGGTAGGGGGACCGGACGCTTATTCTCATCGGGAAATTGCTGAGCTCGCCTTCCAGACAGCCGGAAAGAAGTCTAAGATCACTCCGCTGCCCGCTTCTATTCTTAAAAAACTCGTGCGGCTGATTAAGAGGATCAGCCCCTCCTATTACGCACTAGGGATGTTTTTTTTAAACGTGATGACAACCGAGCTGCTCGCTCCTAGATATGGAGACCAATCGCTTGAGTCTTTTTTTAAAGAGTACGTAAACAGGGTTCGTTAGATAATTCTTGATTTGGGTGCGTAATTATGAAAAAGTGCTTGGACTTATTAAGAATAACTGTATGAAATTCTTGAAAAACCATGCGATCTATTCTTCTTTTTACTCGAACATCATAAAAGCTGCCAAAGAAGCTTGCAGGGCATATCTGCAAGCTTCTTGATCACCAGGCGTTCATGCCGCCCTTGATGTTCGTCACCTTCTCAAAGCCCTGTTTTTTCAAAAGCTTAGCTGCTTTGGCACTTCTCATTCCACTTTGACAGATGACTACAACTTCTTTATTTTTATCCAGATCATTCATACGCTTAGGCAGTTCTCCTAAAGGAATGTTCTTGAATTTTTTGCTGTGATTGGCTTTGTATTCATGAGGCGTACGCACATCCACAAACTGCACATCTTTTTCATTCGTCCGTGCTTTAGCTTGTGAAGCGGTGATGTTATCCATGCCTTTCACCGGCATAAACTGCCGGATCATCAACCACACGAAAGCGATGATAACTACCCACATGATGATTGTTCCCATACGATCCACTTCCTTTTCAGCTTAAAATATCCACCCAGATTTTAATGGCTGTTCCTAAGATTAAAACGACTAAAATCCATTGCAGCACTTTTGTGTTCATTTTTTTGCCAAAATGAGCGCCTAATGGAGCAGCGATTAAGCTCGCAGCAACCACTATAAGTGCGGGAGTAAATGGAACCTGCCCTGTAAACACTTTGCCTGCAGTCGCACCGATCGAAGAGATAAAGGTTACGGCAAGCGAAGTAGCAATGGTTATCCTCGTCGGTATTCTCAGAATGACGAGCATAATGGGCACGAGCAGAAATGCCCCGCCAGCTCCGACGATGCCTGCAGCAATTCCTACGGCAAAGGTTAATCCTGCAGCAAGCGGCTTATTAAAGCTAAGCTGTTCTGCAGCGTTTCCAGCCACTTGTTTTTTCGGGATAAGCATCATAACGGCGGCAATAAGGGCAAGGACTCCATAGACGAAATTAATGGCTGCTTCAGAAAGATAATGGGAACCAAATCCTCCAATAAAGCTTCCTGCTAAAACAGACGCCCCCATAATGATGATCAAGTCTTTGTTGAGATAGCCCCCTTTACGATAAGCCCAAACCCCGGTCAGTGTGGCAAAGAAAACCTGCACAGCTACAATTCCAGATACTTCATAAGAGCTGTACCCGTTAAAACCAAGCATCACCGGCACATACAGAAGCATGGGATAATTAATAATAGCCCCGCCGATGCCGAGCATTCCGGACAAAAGGGAACCGATAAACCCAAGTATAAAAATAGTGAGTATAAGTGCTAGGTCCATCTTTTTACACCCTTTATGAAGGGGCTCAATGATCGAGCCCCTCTCTCAGATTATTTTGCTTTTTCCATCCAGAATTTCAGGACTCCGTCTTCTTCCGTGCTGTCAAGGAGTGTGTGTCCTCCTGATTTCGCCCATGCAGTCAGGTCGCTTTTTGCTCCTTTATCGGTAGCATGGATTTCCAGAACCTCTCCTGATTCAATCTCTCCCATGGCTTTCTTTGTTTTTACGATTGGCATTGGGCAAGCCAAGCCTTTTGCATCTAATACTTTACTTACTTGCATAATAACGCTCCTTTATGATTCGTTTTATCCGTGAACGGCACAGCGGTTTGGACCAATTTCCATCTCGCGCTGTTCTTCTTGTTCCGGAGTGATTTTTCCCATATTTGTTTTACGGATTTCTTGATACGCATTCGGCTGCGGCGGCAGCTGGTCTGTCACCATTTTTCTAAATTCATGCTCATCATCCACATTTAGTCCGGCGTTCTTTTGATAGAGGTCGCCTAAGCGTGCAGATACAAG
Source organism: Halobacillus salinarum (assembly GCF_022919095.1). Taxonomy (NCBI): domain Bacteria; kingdom Bacillati; phylum Bacillota; class Bacilli; order Caryophanales; family Bacillaceae; genus Halobacillus; species Halobacillus salinarum. Next base: position 136,430 of record NZ_CP095073.1, read on the forward strand.
ACCACCTTTGCCGAGTTCCTGGACAAAGGAAAAGTGTGCAGGGAGAACGATTAGCTCGTTTGAAAGCTCTTTATAACGGCTGTACAGCGTTTCACGGAGATCGCTTACCCAGTCTTCTGCTTTACCCGCTAAATCCGGACGCCCGATGGATTCCACGAATAGAATATCCCCCGTGAGCAAGTAACGATCATCGATAATAAGAGAAGTACTTCCAATCGTGTGCCCAGGTGAATAGACAGGCTGGACTTTAACCGTTGTCTTACCGACTACAAGGTCATGGCCTTCCGTAAGTGGTTCATACTGGAAAGTGACTTCCTCTGCATCTTTTGGAGGCAGATGGTACGTACCATTTGCCTGCTCAGCAAGCTTCAGTCCGCCGGAAATATGGTCAGCATGTAAATGCGTATCGACAGTGTGAGTAATGGTGACCCCGATGTCTTCAGCAAAGTTTTCATACACCTCTGTCATGCGGGCGGCATCCACCACCGCCGCTTCTCCATTAGATGCAATCATATAAGAGAGGCAGCCTTTGCCTAAACGGACAAATTGGTAGAGGGAACCTCCACCTGTTAAGTCAGCGACTTTCACCGGCTCTAAGTGTTCACTCCACGCTTTCATACCGCCATCCAATGAATACACGTGCTTAAATTCTGCTTCAGCAAGCATTTCGCCTACCATTTGGGAGGATCCGCCTTTGGCACATACGACCACAATCTCTTCATCCTTTGGAAGTCGGTCTTCCAATTCCTCTACTCCATCGAGCAAATTAAAATACGGCTCGTTATAAGACTCTACCTGCGCGCCTTCAATTTTCCAATCTTTAAATTCATCTTCGTTTCGTACGTCTAAAATAATCGTTTTTTCATTATGAACGATTTTTTCAGCCAGTTCGGCTGGTGAAATATTTTTCATTGCCATTTCCGATCCTCCTTTTAGAATGTCATTGATTAGTCTGTTCAGTTGGTCCTTGCCATTCGGACATGCCAGGTACGACATTCTTTACTTGTTCATAACCTTTACTGCTTAGTTTTTGTGCCGCTAAATCACTTCGGCTGCCTGTTCTGCAAATGAGATACACATCTGAATCCTTATTGATTTCTTCTAAACGGTCATCAAACTCCCCAAGCGGAATGTTCACAGACCCAGGGATATGCCCAAACGCATACTCTGCAGGTTCACGTACGTCGACAATCGAGACCGCTTCTCCGTCCTCCACCTTTTTTTGAAATTCCTCAAGTCCGATGACATCGTCATGCTTCGTTTCTTCCTTTGTTTCCTCTTCATTTGCTTTACGCAAGTAGTGGTGAAGCACTTCTCCTTCTTCAACGGTCCCGAGATACTGATGTCCAGTACTCTGTGCCCAGGCTTTAATATCTGCTGTAGAGCCTTTATCGGTAGCTTGAACTTCTATTACCTGCCCGGGAGCTAAGTCTTTCAACGCTTTTTTCGTTTTCACGATCGGCATGGGGCAGGCAAGCCCTTTCGCATCCAAAATTTCGTTAGCTTTAATACTCATAGTCTTCCTCCTTATTATTCAGTCTCGTCTGTCCAGGCGAGCATTCCGCCTTCCATATTAATCACATCAAAGCCCTGGGAGCTTAAAAAAGCGCAAGCCTGGCTGCTGCGTCCACCGGATCTGCACACCATATAATGAGGCTTAGATTTGTCCAGCTCGTTTAATCTCTCCGTAATCTGTCCTAATGGAATATGGCGCGCTCCTGGGATTTTCCCTTGGGCAACCTCTTCATCTTCGCGAACGTCAATAACGCTGATGTTCTCCTTTTTTAAATTTTCAGCTAGTTCAGTTGCAGTAATCTCTTTCATAGTAAATCCTCCTATTCCCTAAGGGGTATTACAATACTGATATTCCTATACGTGTAAGGGTATAAACATTTGTTTTTTATATAAATAAGTTCACATTTCCATCTTCAGCATCGCCAATATAAGCGGCGACTCCTGCGTACTCTATTTCCTCCAGCAGTTCTTCTTTCTGCAGGCCTAGTAAGTCCATTGTCATTGTGCAGGCGATGAGTTTTACATCCTGCTCCTGAGCCATCTCCACTAATTGAGGAAGTGGCATGGCGTTGTGTTTTTTCATAACATTTTTTATCATTTTAGGACCCATGCCTAAATAGTTCATTTTGGATAAGCCCATCTTATCTGCTCCACGAGGCATCATTTTACCAAACATTTTTTCCATAAAACCTTTTTTCACCGGCGTCTGTGCATCTTTGCGTAACGCATTCAAACCCCAGAAGGTATGAAAAATTGTTACTTCATGATCGTAAGCTGCGGCCCCATTCGCAATAATGTACGCTGCCATAGCTTTGTCGTAATCCCCACTGAATAAAACAATGGTTGTCTTTTTCGTTTCTGACATAAATATTCTCCTTTCACCGTATATACATATACGTGTATGGGTATTCAAATGAATAAAAAAATAAAAACGCATCGCAAATCTAAGATTCCAATAGAAGCTTAAAAGACATTTGCTAGTTTGTCAACCCGGTTGATTTAACGGCTTTTCACCAGCAAATTCACCGCTTCCTGGATCAATTCCTCAGAGCTTTGGTCAGATTCCTGCTCTTCCCTGATGCACCTTTCTAAATTGGCGCTTACGATAACAGCCGCTGCTCGATCAAGCGCACTTCTGACAGCACTCATTTGAGTAATGACATCCCGGCAGTCTTTCTCTTCCTCCATCATTTTCATCAGGCCTTTCACCTGGCCTTCAATTCGTTTCATACGGTTTTTCACTCTAGGATCATAATTCATCACTGGTCCTCCTTTCTGAATAGCATATTTATCAAATGCTCATCAAAGAGCTCTTTTTTAAAAACAACATGAGAATATAATATACCCCACAAGGTATTTTGTCAACTCAAAAAATAGGGTGAGCCATTGATTATTGCTCACCCTCTATGTCAACCCATTTTTCTAAGCTGCTGGTCTGCGAGATCACCGCAAACCGGTAAGTGATACCGCTTGCCTTGATAAGCCATGACCATAAGTACAATCCATAAAATTAAATTCAGTGGGCCGATAATCAGATTCCATAAAAACCCAATCACAGGGATGAAGTTTAACACGATCGTAACTAATGCAAGTCCACCAAAAACAATGGTCGACTGCCAAGCGTGAAAACGAATCGTCTCATTCTTTTTTTCAATGATTAAAAAGACAATCCCTGTAACAAACCCTAATAGATAGGCAAGCAGCCCGCCGATGTTTTCCTCCAAGCCGGTTGAAGAAGGATTCGATGAGCCTTGGTTGTTCGGCTTCTGATCCATTGCTTACTCCTCCTTTTTGTATGCTTAGAAAATGTCTAATTTCGAGATGAAGCGGGATAAGTAACAAAGATGCCGGACTTCGATGTACCTTCATTATACTTACCATTGACAAACTCCGTCAATATTCACAAGTCTTTTGGAACAGATTAACGGAGCAATCTTTTTTCTGCTGACTTATTTACTAATTAATTAGCTGTTAAAGGATTATAAATTTAGTTCCTTTGACGATTTCTCAAGTATCCGGAAAAATCAGTGTAAAACACGTTCCTTCCCCCTCTTCGCTTTCCACCTGAATAATCCCTTCATGCGCTTTTACAATAAAAGCAGCGATGGATAAGCCTATGCCATTGCTTCCTTTTTCTCTTGCCCGGGCTTTGTCTACGCGATAAAATCGTTCAAATATTTTGCTCCGATGCTCTACGGCAATCCCAATTCCTGTATCGATCACTTTAAGCGTCAAATTTTTATTAGAGGTATTTAATTCAACTTTAATGCTTCCACCTGCTTGATTATACTTCACACCATTGTCCAAAAATACATATAACAGTTGTTGAATTTTAGTTTCGTCACCATAAAACAGCACGTCTTGTTGTACATCTGTCGTTATGTTCACCTTATTTTCGTCCGCTACTCTTGAGAATGAACGGACCGACTGAATAACAAGTTCTGACAGATTAAATGTCTGCTTATTCATAGGAAGTTTTCCTGAGTCGGAACGTGCTAAAAATAACAAATCATTAACTAAAGCTGTCATGCGTTTAACTTCCCCCTCCATGTCTTGAAGAGTATCTTTAGAAAATGGAGTTAATTGCTCCTTATTTTCCGACTCGAGAACTTCAAAGCCTGCAGATAAAATACTAAGAGGCGTCCTCAACTCATGAGAAGCATCGTTAACAAATTCTCGTTGTCGTTTTGTGGAACGGATGATTGGCTGTATCGCTCGACCAGAAATAAAAAAGGCAAGCAGCATGGAAACACCAGTAAACACTAGCGTCAATAACACTAAAACTATAAACAAGCGTTTCAAAACATCCTTTTGCTGGGAAATGTTGACCCCTCCGTAAGCATAACCTGCTTCACCAATTGGTTTTGCAGCAATCAGGAATTCCCCGTTTGTACCGTCCATTTCTTTAATTTCCAAGGAAGAAGGCATCCATTCATTGATTAAAGGTTCAATGTTTTGACCACGCTGCTGAATAACCTCACCATCCTTAGTGACAAACAGCATCGCATTTCCATTCATCACTCGTTCACGAGGCTCTTCCCTTTCATGAAGGACGTGGGCGATCGATTCATCTGAAACCATTTCCTTTACTTTCTCTTTTTGATCGCTTAGAACTGAGCGGGAAACTGTAATATAAGCGATTACAACAAATAAAAACAGGAAGAGCATAGTTAAAAGCGCAAATAACCACATGAGCCGCTGCTTGGTCTTTTTTATAATAGGGTTCATCCGAATTGATACCCTACATTCCGTACGCTTTTAATTAATTGCTCCGATTCTAAAGTTCGTAATTTTTTCCGTGTCAGTTTAATGAGTGCATCAAGGTTATTATCCGTAACATCAGCATCCAGCCCCCAAATTCTTTGAATTAACTGCTCTCTTGTAAGTACTCTCCCCGCATTTGTCATTAACAGCTCCATCAGCTGATACTCTTTAAATGTAAGCGGGAGGGGTTCACCATTTACTTGTAATGAATGTGCTGTTTTATTTAATAAAAGCGGGCCAATGGCGACCGTATCCTCATTCCATTTGGCAGTTCTTCTCGAAAGCGCGCGAATCCTGGCAAATAACGCTTCAAATTCACAGGGTTTCACGACATAATCATCCGCACCTGAATCAAGTCCTAATACACTATCATCGACACTATCCCGTGCTGTCAGCATAAGAATCGGTGAACTACAGCCTGCTTTTCTAAGCGACGCACAGACTTCTCGTCCAGTCATTTCAGGCATCATCCAATCTAAAATAAGTACATCATACATCTGGGAAACCGCATAATCATAAGCGGATTGGCCGTCTGTAACCCAATCTACTTGATGAAATTCTTTTCTTAACATATGAACGAGAAGCCGGCCTAGCTTCTGGTCGTCTTCTGCCAGTAACAAATTCATGATCGATCAACCTTCCTTTACTGCATGACTCCCCTTTTGTGGTAAGACAAAGCTTCTTCTTTTCATAATAAAAGCTGCTACTAGAAGCAAGGACGTTACAATGTACATCCCTATTATGGAGCTTGAAGTGTGATCCGAACCAAGAAATAGTCCATGGACAAGCGCTAATAAATAGGCAGGCAGTGCAAAAAGATGGATTTTCTTCCAAATGGACCGCCCCACTCTCTTCATCATATCGGATGAAAGTAAAATGAGGAAGACACCATACAACCCTGTCGTACCTATTCCATTTAATAACCTATGGCTTTTGGACATAAAGGGAATGAAGACTTCATACCAATGATAGCTTACATAGTGATCAAAGAGTAAAATCGTGGCGTGAAAAATAATCACTAAAAAGCCAATCCAGCCCGCATATTGATGAAAGGGATACAAATAGCTTTTCCATTTCTGAGCTATGAATGAGCTGCGATGAAGCAAGCCTGCAAAAATGGAGAAAAACAATAAACAAAACGAAGTCAGCCCTGAAATTCTTGTCCATTCCCAGGTTGTGATGTCCATGCGGTTTCCACTCCTTCACAATAGTTGTCTATAGTATCACTGGTAAAAATAGAATAGTCATTCGCTATAAGGATGCAGGCTAGAGCAGGTCTATGTTTTTTTAACCATTCCATACTTTCTGTGGCATTCATCATACATAGTACTTTCGCGAACACCTCGGCTTCTGGTGCTGAAGGTGCGAACACTGTCGTCTGTACTACGTCAGAAACTGGATTTTTCCCGGTTTGTCCATTTAATAGATGATGTTTCTCACCGTCTAAAGTTTTCCAGCGCCTGTACTTTACGCTGGAAGTTGCTAAAGCTCCAGCCTGCAAAGTGATCCGGGCAATATCTGTTTCGAAATCGAACGGATTTGTGATCCCGATGACCTGTGGTTTAAGAAAACGAAAACGCATGTCACCGCCTGCATTAATAACACACTCTTCCCCTTGAGCCAGTAAAAACCCTTGATCAGCACTCCAGCCTTTTACGAATCCGCCTGGATCAATTTCCATGTTCGCTATTTTCTTTACTTTTGGTTGACTGGGGTGGAAAAGGATTGATTCCCCATGGACAAAAGGTGTATAAGGCTGAAAAGAGCTGTTTTTAATTCTGGAAAAGGAATGCTCATACCCCAATGCTTTGATATGGGCTCCTAAGTAAGGGTTGAACAATGACTGGGTAAGACTTTTATACTTGTCCATCTCTTTTAAAATGAAATAAAATTCTTCTGAAACGTCCAACCATGTATTGGACACGGTTTGATCATTTAGATGAGAAACCTCACTACTTTTGATAAACCGTGAATATTTTGCTTCAGCACGGTGAAACCACTTTTCCAATGCTTCTGGATTATCAGCTTCGATGCTGAAAACTGTCCCCATGCAAGGAAATTCCATTCGCCTGCTCATGAGTGTCCCGTTCTCCTGTCCGATGGCTCCATCCCTTGAAAACCTCGATCTTCTTCTTGTTCAAACATGCCATTTGGGTCTCCATTATTGAATTCATCACCGTCATCCCCATCTCCAAAAGGAATGGAGTCTTGAGATTTTTGCTGCTCAAACCCTGATTCGGGAGTACTTTGTCCTACCACATTATGGTTTTGAACGAACCCAATAAAAGATGCTGCTGTCACAGCAGCTGTTATACCTGTAAACCACTTCACTGTCTTTCTTTTTTTCATATATTTACCCTCCATTCTCAACTCTTTCTTCGACTATAGCAGCCTAAAATGAAAATCAACTGAAATTGATTCATAAAAAAATGTCAGCATCTAAAAGATACTGACATCCGCTTAATGCTATTCATTTCCTTCAATATAAGCATATTTGTATGTGTAATCAGGACCCATTGGATTTGCGGTAACCCCTTTGACATAAGGCTTCCAAAGCTGTGCTTTTGCGCGCTGGTAGAGAGGCGCAATCACTGCATCGTCTTGAACTAGCTTTTTCTCAGCTTTCAAAAAGGTTTCGAATCGTTCAACAGGTTTCTGTGCTAATTCACTGCCTGCCTTTTTAATCAACTGATCATACTCTTCATTGGAATAGCCGGTTTTATTGTTTCCTCCGTCCGTGACCCATAAATTAAGGAAAGTATTCGGATCAATATAATCTGGTCCCCATCCATAATTTTCGATGTCATAATCCATTTTCGAATCACGTTCCAGCCGGACTTTGAAAGGAACGCTTTCTACTTTAATGCTTAACCCGTCCAGTTGTTCAAGCTGATCTTTAATATAAGCATCGAGGTTTTTTGCGACCTCTGTATCCCCGCCTAAGTAACGGAGCTCTACGGTATCGACGCCGGTTTCTTCCTTCGCTTTAGACCAAAGCTCTTGTGCCTTGTCCAGGTCATACTCTACAAGCTTCCCATTGATCTCTCGAAAATCTTTGTCTGTTTCTGGATGTTTCACAAAATTTCCCGGCACGTAACCTCCGATCGGGAGAGAACCATTGTTTAAAATAACATCGGCCATGCTTTGTCGATCAATCACCATTTGGACCGCTTTACGGGCATTGAGATTAGAAAGCAGCTTGTTCTTCTGATTCATTTTTAAAAAGAAAACCGTTGGCTCTTCTTCTACCTTAAATTCATCAGAGGACCGGTATTCATCGACAAACTCAGAGGACAAATTTACCCGGTCCGTTTCATCGGTTTCGTATAAATTCACGGCTGAAGCGGTATCCTTGACCACCTTGACATTGATTTTGTCCAATTTCACCTTATCCGCATCCCAGTAGTCTGGATTTTTTTCAAGTGTCCAGCCTTCTCCATGATTCCATTCTGTCATCTTAAACGGACCGTTGGCTAACAGCTTATCTGCATCCATCGCATACTGCTCACCTTTCTCCTCAACAAATTTCTTATTCATAGGCAGGAAGGTGCCAAAGGTCGTCATTGATTCAAAATAGGGAATGGGCTTTTCCAATTGAACTTCAAACGTATAATCATCGACAGCTTTGACTCCGAGCTGATCTACCGACTTGTCCCCTTGGGAAATTGATTCGGCATTTTTAATGACGCCATCCATCATATATGGACCATATTCTGAACCTGTATCAGGATCAATCGCCCGCTGCCAGGCGAAGACAAAATCGTGGGCGGTGACAGGATCACCATTCGACCAGACGGCATCCTCTCTTAAATGGAAAGTCCATGTTAATCCATCATCACTGACGTCGTGTTTTTTGGCAATGCCGGGTTCAGGTTCCCCATTCTTTCCTAGTCTATATAAACCATCTTTTGTGGAACCAAGCCACTGAGCTGCCAGGGCATCAATCGTCATGGACGAATCCATTGTGGGTATTTCAGCAGAATCTGTTAGATGAAGCACTTGCTCTTTTGACTCTCCACTCTGCTCCTTACTGCTGTCTGAGGAAGTGGATTCACTATCTCCTCCTGAACACGCCGCAAGTACAAAGGTAAAAATGAAGGATAGCACAATAAGTATGTAGCGTTCTTTCTTCATCAATTTAACCTCCTAAAGATTTAGAATTTTATGTATATTTAACCATCCGTATTATATCGTTCGGCCTACTTTTGCGCAAATCGAACTGAATCCGATAAAATCAGCAGCACGTATTACTTTTTCAGGTTACCTCGGACCAGGATGAACCTCAAGGACTAGGAAAACGCTACCATTTTAGGTAATAAGGTTCAGCACAGCTGCTCATTCAAGCTTGAATTCCTACTGTTTTTTCACATATAGGAAAAAAGTATAAATTACGTGGGATAACAAATAGTAGAACTATTACGACGCAAGGAGGATTTCTATGAAGATGCAACGGGCCCAGGAAATAGCTGCTTCTCCTGTTATGGCCGCTGTTACTTACAACGAGGCGCCTGTCTATATTCAACACGTAGATGAAAAAACAGAAAAGGTTAGAATTTACCCACTGGATCAGCCTGAGAACGAATTGGAAGTTTCATTGCATGAATTGATTGAACAGAAACTCCACTAAGCTATGGAGGACAACCGCTTTTCAAGGTATTAAAAATTAAAGAAGAAGAGGGCGCTAAGCCAGTTCCTGCTTTGCGCCCTCTTAAGCGTTCGTTCCTCTATTGATTGATGATCACTCCATTAAGTTATTCAATGGCCTCATCGAAAAGATCTGTTAGCTTAGCCACATTCTCATAAGTGAATTCAAATGCCATCCTTATCTCCCCGTACCCAGGTTGATAAACATAGCCCTGAACTTCATAGCTTCGATCGTTTTCTCTCACTTTAGTAAGATGGAAATACCTTTGAATATATTGTGCCATCTCTTCCAGCTTTTTGTTGCGGACTTTAATCCATTGCTCTTTTAATTCATCTGTAGGGAAATCTGATTCTTTTAACATAGAGTCACTCCTTTACGGAAATAAGAGCCTGTAGCTTGAAACTCTTTCTTATAATATAAGACCTACCTTGGAAATTCAACAGGTTTTCAGAGAAAATTAATCGCCAAATTTCTATAAAAACCTTCTATAATTGCTATTACCTTTTTCTTAGATTTTTACACTTATGAACTGCTTCTTTTGAATCATAAGTAAGATTAACCAAATAGAGAGCAAAGAAAGCCTCTAACAGACTGTGTCCAAGTTAGAGGCCTCCTGATGAAGAATTCAGAGTTCGTCTTCCATTTCTTTTCTGAACCCTTCATAAAATGCTTATATTAACCCTTATTCTACCGTCACACTCTTTGCCAAATTTCTAGGTTTATCCACGTCACAGTCACGATGAAGTGCCGCGTAATAAGAAATCAGCTGCATGGGGATCACTGAAACCAATGGCGTCAGTAATTCATGAACTTGCGGAATTACAAACGCATCACCTTCTTTGTCTAATCCCTTCATACTGATAATCATACTATGCGCCCCTCGTGCTTCCACTTCCTGGACATTACCTCGGATGGAATAATTAACATTTTCCTGTGTGGCAAGAGCTACAACAGGAGTACCTTCTTCTATTAAAGCAATTGTCCCATGTTTCAATTCTCCTCCAGCAAAACCTTCTGCCTGGATATAGGAGATTTCTTTTAGTTTCAAAGAACCTTCAAGACCAACATAATAGTCATTACCGCGCCCTATAAAGAAGCAGTTGCGCGTGATCGTCAAGTAATCGCTGGCAAGCTTCTCAAGCTCTTCTTTCTGGTCGGTTAGAGCCTCCATGGCATTCGCTACAATGGCAAGCTCCTGCATAGGGTCAAAATCAAGACTAAGCCCTTTGCACGCGCTGTATCTACCGCCAGGATGGCGAGTACAGCCATTTGCGCAGTGTACGCTTTTGTAGAAGCTACTGCGATTTCTGGTCCTGCATGTAAATGGAGCGTATAGTCTGCTTCCCGGGAAAGGGTGGATCCTGGCACATTTGTGATTGTTAGTGCAGGATGACCTAATTTCTTTGTTTGCACAAGTACTGAACGGCTGTCTGCTGTTTCGCCGCTTTGAGAGATATAGATAAATAAAGGCTTTTCAGATAGAAGCGGCATGTTATAAGAAAACTCACTGGCCACATGAACTTCCACTGGAATTTGGGCTAATCTTTCAATAAACTGCTTTCCTAATAGTCCCGCGTGATAGCTGGTACCTGCAGCAATGATATAGATGCGGTCACAATCTTTCATCGCCTGGCGGACTTTCGGATCCAGTTTAATTTGATCTTTTTCATCCTGATACTTTTGAATAATTCTACGGATGACAAACGGCTGCTCGTCGATTTCCTTCAGCATGAAATGAGGATACGTTCCTTTTTCAATATCTGTAGAATCAAGTTCAGCTGTAAACGGCTCACGTTCCACAACATCACCATTCGTATTGTGAATTTTAACGGCACTGCGCGTTAAAATAACCGTCTCTTTATCCATCAGCTCCAGGAACTGATCGGTGACATGAAGTGCTGCCATAGAATCACTGGCTACTACATTAAAGTCTTCTCCGAGACCAACGAGCAGCGGACTCTTATTTTTAGCTACATAAATTTTCTCTGCATCTTCACGATCAATAAGAGCAAGAGCATAGGATCCCGTCAATAGCTGCACAGCCTTACGAAAAGCCGCTTCTACATCCTTCATTTCATTAAAAAGGACTTCGATCAGCTGTACTACAATCTCGGTATCCGTCTCACTCTTTAAAGAAACCCCATCCAGATATTCGTCACGAATATCCATGTAGTTCTCAATAACACCGTTGTGAACGATTGTAAATCGTTCTGATGCACTTTGGTGCGGGTGCGCATTTTCTTCACTTGGTGCACCGTGAGTTGCCCAGCGCGTGTGGCCGATTCCCATCGTTGCCGATACAGACGGGTCAACGGCTTTACGCAAAGCGGCTATACGTCCTTTTACTTTAGAAACGGTGACTCCATCGTCATTTAACGTAGCGATTCCAGCCGAATCATATCCGCGATATTCCAATTTCTCAAGACCTGTTAATAAAATTTCTTTTGTATCCTTTTGCCCAATATATCCTACTATTCCACACATTGTGTTGTCCTCCTCATATTCTCTTCAGAGAAAAGGGCAGAGCAACACCCATTCTTCATAATTTGGCAGCTTTAACTTCGGTTCCGTACCGCGAAGCGCAGACTGAGTGATTCAGTCAGCCAGGCAGCAAAAGAATGCCAAAGGAAAAAGCCGAAGCCTCTTTATGGATAAAACGGGGCATCGTCTGCCCTTTCCCGTTATTTTTAACCTTTTACACTTTGTTCTGAAGTTTTGTACAAAGAGTCGCCTCTATGTTTTCTCTGCAGAACTAACGATTGAAGTGGGACAACCGGGAGGCATCCGCCGAAACAGTCGATGAACCTCCTCCTCGTCAACTGTGTACATCACACAGTCCTGGCGCTTTTAGATCCTGCTAAACCACGATCCTCCTTTTCCATTCCAAAATCACATCTCTTGAATTACCTTTCCTGATTTCATTAATCTTAAACGTAACAGGCAGGTTTTTCAAGCACATCTTTCATTTTATCTGAATTTATTTCATCTGGTCAATCCTAAATTTGCCTGTTTCATAAAAATGTTATTGAGCTGTAATATAGTATGCGCAGGCTCACATCGCTGTGTAGCCTGCGCACCTCATTTATTCCACCATGCCTAACTCTTCCTGGACTACTTGTACCACCCGGTCGACATAGGTTTCACACTCTTCTGCGGTCGGAGCTTCCACCATAATTCGAACAAGCGGTTCTGTACCAGAAGGGCGTACTAGAACACGGCCGCTGTCTCCCATCTCTTCTTCAACCTGTTGAATGGTATCTTGAATACGCGGATGGGTTTGTACCTCTTGTTTATCGGTTACGCGTACGTTTTTTAACACCTGAGGGAACTTCCTCATTTCTCCTGCAAGTTCAGATAATGGTTTACCTGTTTCTTTCATCACATTGACAAGCTGCAGAGCTGAAAGCATTCCGTCCCCTGTCGTGTTGTGGTCAAGGAAGATAATATGACCGGATTGTTCCCCGCCTAAATTATATCCGCCTCTGCGCATTTCTTCCATCACATAACGGTCGCCTACTGCGGTTTTATCACTTTTCATTCCTTCAGCTTCAATGGCTTTATAAAAGCCTAAGTTACTCATTACTGTTGAAACGACTGTAGAATGATTCAAGGTTCCATGCTGATTCATATGTTTAGCGCATATGTACATGATCTGGTCGCCATCTACAATTTCGCCTTTTTCATCAACCGCAATCAGGCGGTCTCCATCTCCATCGAACGCAAGTCCAATATCTGCGCCTTTTTCCTTCACTAGCTCTTGAAGGGCTTCTGGATGGGTGGAACCTACTCCTTTATTAATATTGAGTCCGTCGGGAGAAGAACCTATGGACGAAATATCCGCCTCCAGATCTGCGAATAAATGGGAAGCTAAGGAGGAAGTTGCGCCATGGGCACAATCCAAAGCAATATGAAGACCTTCAAAATCATAGTCAACCGTTTGTTTCAAATGCTGAATGTATTTCTGTCCGCCTTCAAAATAATCATTGATTTGGCCGAGATCAGCTCCTGCCGGACGAAGAAGTTTATCCTCCTCCGCATCAATGAGTGCTTCCACTTCTTCTTCCTGTTGATCTGTCAATTTAAACCCATCAGGACCAAAGAACTTTATCCCGTTATCTTCAACAGGATTATGAGAAGCAGAGATCATGATTCCAGCCTCTGCTTCAAGAGCCTTTGTCAAGTAAGCCACCCCTGGAGTAGAAATCACGCCAAGACGCATAACTTCAGCTCCTATGGATAAAAGCCCTGCATATAACGCACCCTCCAGCATTTCTCCTGAAATACGCGTGTCACGACCAATTAAAATCTTGGGCTTATTTACATTCTTCGTAAGGACATAGCCTCCGTAACGCCCCAGCTTAAAAGCCAGTTCAGGTGTTAATTCTTTGTTGGCAATCCCTCGGACACCATCCGTACCAAAATATTTTCCCATTATACTTGACCTCTCTTTCCTATCTTCCCCTATTTGTAGTTCTGTTCCAGTCTATACCTTCTCATTACGATTGGTTTTCTTCTGAATTCTCGACATCGATATCAACCTTAACCTTCTCTGGATTAATGGAAGTCACTCCTTCAGGTTTAGGTATGGTCACTTCTACAGTTTGGTCTTTATTGATTTTCGATATGTCGATAGGAATATCAGTGATTTCATTTATTGAATCAATCACATCATGAGGACCATAAATTGTTACTTCCTCAATCTGAGGAGTCATAGAATTGACCACTACTCCTTCAGGAGCGCCTCCTTCAGGTTTAAGTTCAATTGGAACTTTCTTTTTCGGTTTGCTTACTGGTACATTTACATCCACTGATGGAGGATCGACGAGCACATTCAATTCGTTCCCCTGACCATCATAAACCTTTACGGGAGCTTCCATTTTTTCTACAGAGTCTTCCGTATTGGTTATGTTCACAATAGCTTTTACTACTTCCACTTTATCCATTACAGATTCTGCTCCTGTAACGGTGACTTTTTCAGGACTCATCTCAGCTTCTCCCAAATCAAAATCATTGCTGATCTGGCTTCCATTAATGTAGTCTACACCAACTTGAAATTCTTTGCTTATTTTTTTCTCAATGGTAACGTCTACCGTTTTGGGCTCAATTGTTGTGGTAATTCTGTTGGATATGCCTGTATGTTGAACAGGGACATTATGGGTCCCTGGTTTAAGTCCATTTAGATCAACGTACACTGTAAAATTCTTTTGTCTTACAACTGGAGCAATGACACTCTTTGGCCCCTGAACCGTTACGCTGACGTCTTGAGGCAGCCCGCTGACGACATATTGATCGCTGTCAAATTCAACATCTAATGGAATATTGTTCATGACTTGAGTTTCTGAAGAATTATCATTGAACCATAAAGACTGGGAATCCGGCTGGTTGTTATTCTCTAAATTCACAGACACCCAAAGGAGGACAGCCAATATTAATGAGATAATCCGGATAAACCATGGACTCTTTAATAATTTATCCATCCTTATTCCCCCTCCATCCCCATGATTTTCCCGAGGAAACTTTAAGAGAGATATCAAGCTCGTTACGCAGGATTTCTTCCAGCTTCTCTTGGTCTAAATTCCGATGAAGCTCACCATTTTTTGTACAAGAAATTCCACCGGTTTCTTCAGATACGACGATAGTCAAAGCATCAGTAACTTCGCTTATTCCCATAGCTGCCCTGTGGCGGGTTCCTAACTCTTTTGAGATAAAAGGGCTTTCCGATAAGGGCAGGTAACAAGCTGCCGCAATAATTTGATTGTCTTTAAGTATAACGGCTCCATCATGGAGCGGCGTGTTCGGGATAAAAATATTGGTCAGTAATTCACTGGTAAGATTACCCCCTATACCAATACCTGTTTCCACATAATCTCCCATCCCAGTTTCCCGTTCTATAGTGATTAAGGCCCCGATTCTTCGTTTGGCCATATAATTACACGATTTAATAATTGCCTGGATCGACTTTTCAATGTCTTCTTCCTCAGGGGTATTCCGACTGAAAAAACTGCCTCTTCCCAGCTGCTCCAGCGCTCTTCTAAGCTCAGGCTGAAACAAAATAATAATCCCGAGAAAACCCCAGGTGAGTGCTTGCGACATCAGCCATCTAAGTGTGGTTAGTCCAAATAAATTACTTAACAGATAGATCCCAAGGACCACAAAGATTCCTTTTAACAACTGGACCGCCTTTGTACCTTGAATCAGCATCATTAATTTATATAAAACAAACCAGACAAGGGCAATATCAATAGCAATTAATAGATAATCTAAAAAATCACGTCCCCCATCAAGCATGCCTACACTTCCTTTAATTGAAAATTACGAAAAGGACATGGAAATCCTAATTCCACTAACCTGTGGCAAAAGTTAAGCCGGTCTCATTATATCACACTTCCATTTTTACGAATATTAGAAAACCTGAATTAAGGATAAAGACTCCGCTGGCAAGTTTTCATATGACTATTGGAACCTTTCCCCTTCATCTATCTGCGACCAGATTCACTTTATTCTTCAAAAAAAAAAGACTGCTGCGTAAAAACATGCAGGAGTCTTTGTTAATTAGTCCCGAAAGAAAAGATATCTTTCACCGTATTTTTCGCGTTATACCAGATCCACTCAAAAACCTGGTTCACTTCATTTACTTCACCACTTACGTAAGCCTGGTAATGTCCGCTGTCCTGATAAAATTCATCATGTTTATCTGTAAGAATATCTCCGTTGATAATGGTGATATCTCCATCAATTTTACCTTCAATTTTTAAATCTCCATTTCGAACAACTAAATCCCCATCCACCGTAACTCCGTCAGGCACGATTACTGTATTATCCTGAATCACTAAATTCTTCTGCTTAGATACCGTTACTTGCTGGTCCTGGTTCCACTCGGAAAAAATCCCTCCGAACATTAATATGAAAAAAACGGCAGCAGCAGTAATCAGTGGGTGCCTTTGAAGCCAGCGAGTATAGTTTTTTCGTTTTTTCTCTTTTGGAAGATTTGCCATTACATTAGCTGTGAAATTACTTGGAGCGGTAACCGGTCCGGCATTTTTCACTAATGTAATCGAACGTTTTAACTCATGAAAATGATTTTGGCAGGATGGGCAGGATTGTAAGTGGTCGCGCAGTCGTCTCTCTTCTTCTTTATTTAAGTCGCCATCCAGATATTTATGCATTAAGCCAACCGCTTCTTGGTTGCATTTCATTCCCTCTCAACTCCTTTACACATGACGAAGCCTTTTGCGTAACGCTTCCCTGCCGCGATGAACTCTTGTCTTGACTGTACCTACGGGAATATCTAAAACTTCTGCGATTTCCTGCAGCGAAAGTTCATCGAGATACCTGAGTACAATTACACTGCGGTATTTTGGTGGTAAGGCAAGGATCTCCCGGTGAATATAGGTTTGAAGCTCCAGGCTCTCTACCTCTTCTTCCGGTAACGCTTGATCAGCCGCAAGCTGGGAATACATATCAAGACCTTCCGTACCTTTCACTTCAGCGTCAAGATAGTAGTCCGGTTTTTTCTTTCGTATACGGTCGATCGTTAAATTCGTCGCTATACGATACAGCCAGGTCGAGAATTTACGTTTTTCATCAAACGTATGGATGTTGGTATATGCACGGATAAAGGCTTCTTGTGCAAGATCTTCTGCTTCATAGGCGTTGCCAATCATACGAAAGCATATATGAAAAACTTTATTCTGGTAAAAAGACACAACATCTTCAAAGGATGATTGGTCGCCTTTTTTAACCTCTCTAATTTTCTGTTTGATCATGGATTCCATTTGCTTATACCTCCGCTATAGTTGCGGTCAATATCCTTTACGGATAGATGCACCCCAGGGTTTCAAAAATAATTATATTTTTTTAAAAAAATATGTTTATAGACAGTAATTTTAGGTTATAGGTTGCTAACTGGCAAATACTGCATGGGAGGACTCAGATGGATGAAGAATAAACTCATGTTAAAGGAAATAGAGGCTTGTAGGTTAGAAATGCAGCGTCTAGCCAAGTTACACTCGTTAACTTCTAAAGAAGTTGTATATATGAGCGTAAGGCTTGATCACCTTTTAAATGAATATGAGGAGTTGAAACAAAGAGAACAGCAACCTGCCTTGAAAGAGGCAAGCTACTGTTAATTTCTTTTTATTTTAGTTTCTCGCCAAACAGAGATCCCATCAAGCCGACAGCTACGCTGGCGGTTTTATTTTTTTCATCTAGAATAGGATTGACTTCCACAAATTCAGCAGAGGTAATCATTTCCGATTCGTATAGCATCTCCATCGCCAGGTGAGATTCTCTGTAACTTAATCCTCCCATTACAGGCGTCCCCACTCCCGGGGCTTCATTAGGATCTAAACCATCCAAGTCTAAGCTTAAGTGTACACCATCTGTCCGATCTTTCAAATACTCAATTGTTTCTTCCATTATCTTCGTCATGCCCATTCGGTCTACTTCATGCATCGTATATACTTTTATTCCTTTTTCCCGAATAAGTTCTCGTTCTCCTTCATCCAAAGACCGCGCCCCTATAATGACCACATTTTCCGGCTTGATCTTTGGCTGATAGCCCAGCATGGAAGTAAGCTTTTCATGCCCAATCCCTAAGCTAACAGCAAGAGGCATTCCGTGAATGTTGCCAGACGGGGAACTATCACCAGTGTTTAAATCACCATGGGCATCATACCAAATGACTCCCAGGTTTTGGTAGTGTTTTGCGATCCCAGCCAAAGTCCCCATAGCAATGCTGTGATCTCCACCGAGTACTAAAGGGAAATTGCCATTTTCAACCACTTTATCCACTTCTACAGCAAGGCGGTGACTTCCTTCTGCCACCTCATTTAAATTTCTTAAATTATCCATTTTCTCTGAATCATTTCGCTCAGGTCGAGGAATATCTATATCCCCAAATCTTCTATATCGAAACGCAGTTGTTCTAACCGCTGAAGCATTCCTGCATAACGGATCGCACTTGGGCCCATGTCTACACCTCGACGCAGCTGCCCTAAATCCATAGGTACCCCGATCACAGAAAGTTTCTTATTCATCATAATGAAATTCCTCCTTTATAGATTGCCAATTATATTGTATCCGTTTTCATACAGGTGACTCAACTGGACAATCAGATGCATATATATACGATCTTTACCGCGTTCCGTCTGTAATAAGTGCATGAATACTCTTTGAACCGCCAAAAGCTGTGATAGAGTTCTCCTGGAACATATAAAAAAGCTGATATCCTAAGGATATCAGCTTTCAATAATTATGTATGGTGGAGCCTAGCGGGATCGAACCGCTGACCTCCTGCGTGCAAAGCAGGCGCTCTCCCAGCTGAGCTAAGGCCCCTTGGAGCGGGAGACGGGATTCGAACCCGCGACCCCCACCTTGGCAAGGTGATGTTCTACCACTGAACTACTCCCGCAACAAACTCATATAAAAATACGGATCTTGCATCTGCAACATCCGCATGAAATGGAAATGAGCCATGGAGGATTCGAACCTCCGACCCTCTGATTAAAAGTCAGATGCTCTACCAACTGAGCTAATGGCTCGTAATAGAAATTACGTACCCATCGATCAGTCAGAATAAACACAAATCTTTGTGCTGCAAGCCGTCAATTTTTCAAAAGCTTACGTACACACGAAATTCAATCATCTTGAACTATTTGTTAACTAACTGAAAAAATGGCTGGGCCAGCTGGATTCGAACCAGCGCATGACGGTACCAAAAACCGTTGCCTTACCGCTTGGCTATGGCCCAACATTTGTAAGTATAGTATGACCTATAAAACGGATCTTATACTGATTTTTCTAATCTTGGGTAATTTTATTTAATTAAGTATAAAAATGGTGGAGGGAGTAGGACTCGAACCTACGAACCCGATGGGAGCGGATTTACAGTCCGCCGCGTTTGGCCAACTTCGCTATCCCTCCATATTGAATGGTGCCGGCCAGAGGACTTGAACCCCCAACCTACTGATTACAAATCAGTTGCTCTGCCAGTTGAGCTAGGCCGGCTTGATATTAAAACAGAAATGGTGGAGGATGCAGGGCTCGAACCTGCGACCCCTTGCTTGTAAGGCAAGTGCTCTCCCAGCTGAGCTAATCCTCCGGATTGTGATGCTGCTGGATAACTATAAGAAAATGGTGACCCGTACGGGATTCGAACCCGTGTTACCGCCGTGAAAGGGCGGTGTCTTAACCACTTGACCAACGGGCCAGTTAATCATGACTACTGAGAGCTTCCAGCCGGATTTGAACCGGCGACCCCTTCCTTACCATGGAAGTGCTCTACCACTGAGCTATGGAAGCAAGTGGTGGCTCCACCGGTAGGATTCGAACCTACGACCGATCGGTTAACAGCCGATTGCTCTACCACTGAGCTACGGTGGAATAAGAATTAGTTTTGAAATAAATCCAATAGATGACGTGGCAGCGTCCTACTCTCACGGGGATCGACCCGACTACCATCGGCGCTGAAGAGCTTAACTGCTGTGTTCGGCATGGGAACAGGTGTGACCTCTTCGCCGTTACTACCACATCATTTGGATTGTTGAGGTGAACCCTCAAAACTGGATAAGTACACATTCAAACGAACGTCATGGTTGTATGTCTAGCTGCAGCTCCTAGATCCTCGTGATCGAAGCGATCTCTCATCCAGGCTGAAAAACCCCAGCCTTCCTGCGAGCTTGCTTAGCCAATCGGATCTGAACAGTCGCTTCCGCTTTTCAATTTAGATAAGTCATCGATCGATTAGTATCCGTCAGCTGCACGTGTCACCACGCGTCCACCTCGGACCTATCTACCTCATCGTCTCTGAGGGATCTTATTACCTTAGAGGTAAGGGAAATCTCATCTCAAGGGGGGCTTCATGCTTAGATGCTTTCAGCACTTATCCCGTCCACACGTAGCTACCCAGCGATGCTCCTGGCGGAACAACTGGTACACCAGCGGTGTGTCCATCCCGGTCCTCTCGTACTAAGGACAGCTCCTTTCAGATTTCCAACGCCCACGACGGATAGGGACCGAACTGTCTCACGACGTTCTGAACCCAGCTCGCGTACCGCTTTAATGGGCGAACAGCCCAACCCTTGGGACCGACTACAGCCCCAGGATGCGATGAGCCGACATCGAGGTGCCAAACCTCCCCGTCGATGTGGACTCTTGGGGAGATAAGCCTGTTATCCCCGGGGTAGCTTTTATCCGTTGAGCGACGGCCCTTCCATGCGGAACCGCCGGATCACTAAGCCCGACTTTCGTCCCTGCTCGACTTGTAGGTCTCGCAGTCAAGCTCCCTTGTGCCTTTACACTCTGCGAATGATTTCCAACCATTCTGAGGGAACCTTTGGGCGCCTCCGTTACCTTTTAGGAGGCGACCGCCCCAGTCAAACTGCCCACCTGACACTGTCTCCGGACCGGATCACGGTCCTGGGTTAGAATGTCCGTACAGCCAGGGTAGTATCCCACCAGCGCCTCCACCGAAGCTGGCGCTCCGGCTTCTCTGGCTCCTACCTATCCTGTACAAGCTGTACCAACATTCAATATCAGGCTACAGTAAAGCTCCACGGGGTCTTTCCGTCCTGTCGCGGGTAATGCGCATCTTCACGCATAGTATAATTTCACCGGGTCTCTCGTTGAGACAGTGCCCAAGTCGTTGCACCTTTCGTGCGGGTCGGAACTTACCCGACAAGGAATTTCGCTACCTTAGGACCGTTATAGTTACGGCCGCCGTTTACTGGGGCTTCGGTTCAGCGCTTCGCCAAAAGCTAACGCATCCCCTTAACCTTCCAGCACCGGGCAGGTGTCAGCCCCTATACTTCGCCTTACGGCTTCGCAGAGACCTGTGTTTTTGGTAAACAGTCGCTTGGGCCTTTTCACTGCGGCTCCTCGGCAGAGGAGCACCCCTTCTCCCGAAGTTACGGGGTCATTTTGCCGAGTTCCTTAACGAGAGTTCTCCCGCTCACCTTAGGATCCTCTCCTCGCCTACCTGTGTTGGTTTGCGGTACGGGCACCTCTTTCCTCACTAGAGGATTTTCTTGGCAGTGTGAACTCAGGAGCTTCGGTACTTTAGTTCCCTCCCCATCACAGCTTGACGTTCCCACCGGACGGATTTGCCTATCCGGCCGTCTTGCTGCTTGGACGCGCTCATCCAATGGCGCGCTCTCCCTATCCTCCTGCGTCTCCCCGTCGTTCAAACGGAAAGGAGGTGGTACAGGAATATCCACCTGTTGTCCATCGCCTACGCCTGTCGGCCTCGGCTTAGGTCCCGACTAACCCTGAGAGGACGAGCCTTCCTCAGGAACCCTTAGGCTTTCGGTGAAAGAGATTCTCACTCTTTTTTCGCTACTCATACCGGCATTCTCACTTCTAAGCGCTCCACCAGTCCTTACGGTCTGACTTCACCGCCCTTAGAACGCTCTCCTACCACTGATCGTAAGATCAATCCGCAGCTTCGGTGGTGTGTTTAGCCCCGGTATATTTTCGGCGCAGAGTCACTCGACCAGTGAGCTATTACGCACTCTTTCAATGATGGCTGCTTCTAAGCCAACATCCTGGTTGTCTAAGCAACTCCACATCCTTTTCCACTTAACACACACTTAGGGACCTTAGCTGGCGGTCTGGGCTGTTTCCCTCTCGACCATGAACCTTATCACCCACGGTCTGACTCCCAGAACAAAGTCGCTGGCATTCGGAGTTTGACTGAATTCGGTAACCCGATAGGGGCCCCTCGTCCAATCAGTGCTCTACCTCCAAGACTTTCTATTCTGAGGCTAGCCCTAAAGCTATTTCGGAGAGAACCAGCTATCTCCGTGTTCGATTGGCATTTCACCCCTACCCACACCTCATCCCCGCAATTTTCAACTTGCGTGGGTTCGGGCCTCCAGTCAGTGTTACCTGACCTTCACCCTGGACATGGGTAGATCACACGGTTTCGGGTCTACGACCGCATACTCACTCGCCCTGTTCAGACTCGCTTTCGCTGCGGCTCCGCCGCTCACGGCTTAACCTTGCATACAGTCGTAACTCGCCGGTTCATTCTACAAAAGGCACGCCGTCACCCATTAACGGGCTCCGACTACTTGTAGGCACACGGTTTCAGGATCTCTTTCACTCCCCTTCCGGGGTGCTTTTCACCTTTCCCTCACGGTACTGGTTCGCTATCGGTCACTAGGGAGTATTTAGCCTTGGGAGATGGTCCTCCCGGATTCCGACGGAATTTCTCGTGTTCCGCCGTACTCAGGATCCACTCCGGAGGAAGAAAGGTTTCGGCTACAGGGCTGTTACCTGCTCTGGCTGATCGTTCCAGATCGATTCGCCTACCTTTCTTCTTGGTAACTCCAAAGGAGTGTCCTACAACCCCAGAAAGCAAGCTTTCTGGTTTGGGCTGTTTCCGTTTCGCTCGCCGCTACTCGGGAAATCGCATTTGCTTTCTCTTCCTCCAGGTACTGAGATGTTTCAGTTCCCCGGGTCTGCCGTCCATGACCTATGGATTCAGTCATGGACACTATTCCATTACGAATAGTGGGTTCCCCCATTCGGAAATCTCCGGTTCACAGCCTACTTACGGCTTGCCGGAGCATATCGGTGTTAGTCCCGTCCTTCATCGGCTCCTAGTGCCAAGGCATCCACCGTGCGCCCTTGTTCACTTAACTATCTGTGAAAAGACGTTTGTTTCTTTCGATGTTCGTTGAATGTCTTGTCATCAATCAAGTCTAGTTTCGACTCCCAGATTCTCTCGATCCTAAGCCATCTCCCTTCAAGACTGAAAAACCACAGTCTTTACGTGAGCTTACTTGGCTCGGTGAATCTAACCGGTCGTCTACACTTTCTTAATCACTTATCCAGTTTTCAAGGTTCACACTCTTATTTAGAGTTGATTTTAAAACACAACAGTATACTTGTGTTTTAATTTAAAGCGATTTAATTGGTGGAGCCTAGCGGGATCGAACCGCTGACCTCCTGCGTGCAAAGCAGGCGCTCTCCCAGCTGAGCTAAGGCCCCAGTAAGAATGGTGGGCCTGAGTGGACTTGAACCACCGACCTCACGCTTATCAGGCGTGCGCTCTAACCAACTGAGCTACAGGCCCATTCTATTACTAGGAAGTTAATTATATTTTCATAGTTTTGATCTTTCAAAACTGAACAACCAACCGAGTACGCCTCCTTACGATCCAGCTTCAGCTCCCAGACCCTGACGCCCGAAGCGATCCTACTCCGAGGCTGTAAAGCCTCTTCGGTATGCTCGCTTCGTTCATCGGGTCTGAACGGTCGCTTCCGCCTTTCGTGTATCCTTAGAAAGGAGGTGATCCAGCCGCACCTTCCGATACGGCTACCTTGTTACGACTTCACCCCAATCATTGGCCCCACCTTCGGCGGCTGGCTCCAAAAAGGTTACCTCACCGACTTCGGGTGTTGCCAACTCTCGTGGTGTGACGGGCGGTGTGTACAAGGCCCGGGAACGTATTCACCGCGGCATGCTGATCCGCGATTACTAGCGATTCCGGCTTCATGCAGGCGAGTTGCAGCCTGCAATCCGAACTGAGAATGGTTTTATGGGATTTGCTACACCTCGCGGCTTCGCTGCCCTTTGTACCATCCATTGTAGCACGTGTGTAGCCCAGGTCATAAGGGGCATGATGATTTGACGTCATCCCCGCCTTCCTCCGGTTTGTCACCGGCAGTCACCTTAGAGTGCCCAACTGAATGCTGGCAACTAAGGTCAGGGGTTGCGCTCGTTGCGGGACTTAACCCAACATCTCACGACACGAGCTGACGACAACCATGCACCACCTGTCACTTGGTCCCCGAAGGGAAAACCCTATCTCTAGGGTGGGCCAAGGATGTCAAGACCTGGTAAGGTTCTTCGCGTTGCTTCGAATTAAACCACATGCTCCACCGCTTGTGCGGGCCCCCGTCAATTCCTTTGAGTTTCAGCCTTGCGGCCGTACTCCCCAGGCGGAGTGCTTAATGCGTTAACTTCAGCACTAAGGGTGGAAGCCCCCTAACACCTAGCACTCATCGTTTACGGCGTGGACTACCAGGGTATCTAATCCTGTTTGCTACCCACGCTTTCGCACCTCAGCGTCAGAGACAGACCAGAGAGTCGCCTTCGCCACTGGTGTTCCTCCACATATCTACGCATTTCACCGCTACACGTGGAATTCCACTCTCCTCTTCTGTCCTCAAGTTCCCCAGTTTCCAATGACCCTCCACGGTTGAGCCGTGGGCTTTCACATCAGACTTAAGAAACCACCTGCGTGCCCTTTACGCCCAATAATTCCGGACAACGCTTGCCCCCTACGTATTACCGCGGCTGCTGGCACGTAGTTAGCCGGGGCTTCCTCGTTAGGTACCGTCAAGGTACCGTTCTATTCGCACGGTACTTGTTCTTCCCTAACAACAGAACTTTACGATCCGAAAACCTTCATCGTTCACGCGGCGTTGCTCCGTCAGACTTGCGTCCATTGCGGAAGATTCCCTACTGCTGCCTCCCGTAGGAGTCTGGGCCGTGTCTCAGTCCCAGTGTGGCCGATCACCCTCTCAGGTCGGCTACGCATCGTCGCCTTGGTGAGCCGTTACCTCACCAACTAGCTAATGCGCCGCGGGCCCATCTGTAAGCGATAGCGAGAAGCCATCTTTTAACCATCCTTCATGCGAAGGTTGGTGTTACCCGGCATTAGCCCCGGTTTCCCGGGGTTATTCCGGTCTTACAGGCAGGTTGCCCACGTGTTACTCACCCGTCCGCCGCTCGTTCCACGAGCGTCACCTCCGAAGAGGATCCGCTCGCTTCCCGCGCTCGACTTGCATGTATTAGGCACGCCGCCAGCGTTCGTCCTGAGCCAGGATCAAACTCTCCAAAAAAATTGAAAAGCTGTGCGCTTTTGACAGCGCTTGCCTTCAACACCGTTGAAGGTCCTAAAGCTCGTGTGCACATCGTGTGTGCTTTGTTTGAATTCCTTCTATATAATAGAAAGAATGAATTGACGTACTGGTTGGTTCGTTCAGTTTTCAAAGATCAAAGATGATTCAATGTCGTTTTGGCGACAAGAATTAATATATCATGGATGCGATATTTCGTCAACACTTTTTTGTGAGATTATTAATTTCTGTCTGCCGCTTCTCTATAAAGCATTTCCCGACAACGATTAATAATATAGCATAGATTAAAAACAGATTGCAATGATTTTTTAGGAACTTTTTTCTTTTTTTCTAAACCCGGTTTGTTTAAGATGGTCCCTCAATAACTATGAATGAAAAAGATAATAGTCAGGAGCTGGCTGTGAGCGACTCCCTCCAAAATTAGATAGACGGTCAATAAAACTGTGCATAAAAAAACGTGTACAGAAATTCAACAGATTTCTCTACACGTTGGAGACCAGCTTCTTGATATCATTCCTGTAGTCATTCCGCTTATTAATAGATAAGTCCCTTACTAATTATGTTTTTTCTTCCTCGGCATATACTGAAGACAATCTTCTCTAGTGGCGAATCTTCTGAAAATCTGAAAGAGCACTTCGTATCTTTCTTCCATAGCGCATTTAATGTTCGTATCTATTCTTTTATCGCCTAAATCAAAGGTGATTTCTTCCATCTCTCTTTTCAGTAAATATTCGATTTCTCTTCTTTCCTGCTCATTTACCATTAATCCATACATACGATAGACCCTCCTAGAAAAAACAACTCATTATATTTTTACCCGTTTTTGCATTTTTATAGCATAGGTTGTCCTTTTTCTCATATGTATTAAACATAATGGAGGAAGGAGATGCATGAGAGTGACATTTTATTCCTGGAAAGCGGATAAAATAAAGCGGTATGGACTTGTAGTGATATTAGCATTATTTTGTGCCCTCTTATTATGGATCGGCCAATGGAGCCAGCTGCCCGTGTTTTCAAATAAAGGGGAACCACGAGCGCTCAGCCAAGGAAGCGCAGAAACTCCTTATGTGGCATTAACTTTTAACATCAGCTGGGGAAGCGAGAAAGTTCATGAAATCTTAAAAAAACTGGACGCTTATAATGCGCATGCTACGTTTTTTGTAAGCGGAGAATGGGCAGAAAGACATCCAGATATTCTTGAAGATATTCATAAAGGCAAGCATGAAATTGGAATGATGGGATACAAATATGAAAGCTACTTAGAGCAGGAACCCGCTGAAGTTGACACTGATTTGAGAGAGGCAAAGGCTGTTTTTGAAAAATTAGGATATAAAGACTTGAAATGGATTCGTCCCCCTCACGGCCATTTTGATAAAGCAGTTCTCAAACAAATCGATAAAAAAGGGCTGCAAACCGTACAATGGAGTATTAATCCACATGATTGGGAGAACCCCGGCACAAATAAAATCATCGATCAGATCATGGAGGAAGGGTCCAAGGGAGATATTATCCTTCTTCATGCATCGGATTCCGTAAAACAAACATCGAAAGCACTGGATGTCATTATTCCCGGGTTAAAACAGAAAGGATTAGAATTCGTAAGTATTACTGAACTTGTAAACGGTGGAAAAAGTAAAACGACTCAAGTTCAATAATTTTTGTTAGGATCGGTCATTTTGAACTTAACTATTCACATCAAAAAAGCCTCATTTTCACGATGTTGAGGCTTTTTTTGCTGAAGAATTACGATTTCCCGTTAACCTATGAAGCAAGAGTAATTGGTAAATGTTGCAGGCAACTAATGGAATGATCATTAAGGTGACATAATCAAACCCCTGGGTTCTTAATGCAGGGACCCACTCAATTGTTGTCACTACTACCATAAAAAAAAGTGCAGGAATAAACGCCTTGCGGTTCGTTTCCTTAGCTTTTTGAGCGGCGGTCAATAAAGCAATGACGAATAGTACAAGAGCGGTGAAAAAATATCCCCAGAACGATTCCCCATCCGCCGACTGATAACGAAAGTAGACGAGATCAAACAAAGCAAAACCAATCAACCCTACTTGAATCGGCATCCATAATGATCTGAAAAAACCGAGGCCGAATTGATGAATCGTTAGATAGGCAAAAAAACCCATTTGGCTGATGACACTAAATATAAAACCGAGACCTGCAAAAAATAACAAGACACCAAGAAATTCTAAACCCTGAAAAGGATGAAATACTCTTGCATAAGCATCTTGTTTTATAAAAAAGCTTGATATTAGCGTTAATACTCCGCCTAAAAGCAGCGTTGTTAAAAACATGCGCACCCACTTGCGACTATTCACGACTTTTTCCCCCTGTTGCGTTAAAAAATGTATCCTTCGTATTTTATCATGAAGCGCTTTAATTTTCCTCATGACCGCATAATTTTTTACGTAATGACGAATAGTAAGCCTAGGAGAACTAAAGAAAGGGGACAATCTCCAATGTCCAGATTATACATGTTATGTCCAGTCCTTCTTCTTGTTTTCCTGGCAGCTTGTAGTGGCAGCTCAGGAGCAAGCCAGCAGGCGGATTATGATACAACCAAAAAAATGATTGTAGATATTCTGAAAACGGATGACGGAAAGAAAGCCATGACGGAAGTACTTGCCGATAAAAAAATGCAGGAAGCCATGGCTTTGGATTCGGAAGCCGTTTCACAGGCTATCAACAAAACCTTAATATCTGAAGAGGGAAAAGAATTTTGGAGCAAGCTTTTTTCTGATCCGACGTTTGTTCAGGGCTTCAGTAAAGTGATTGAAAAAGAACAAAAGGATTTAATGAAAGGGCTTATGAAAGATCCCGAATATCAAAAATCCCTAATTGAGTTATATAAAAATCCAGAAATGATGAACGAAATGGTAACTGTTATGCAGGGACAGAAATTTCGTTCTCATCTTCAATCCACTATTGAAGAAACGATAAACAGCCCGGTCTTCCAAGCGAAGATGAGTGAATCTCTCCTTAAAGCAGCCGAAAAAATACAGTCTAAGCAAGGTCAAGGTTCGTCCGGAGGACAACAAGGACAAGGCGGACAGCAAGGTGGAGGTCAGTCGGGCGGACAAGGTGAGGAATCTTCCACTTCTGCCTCTTAAAAAAACACGCTTCCCCTATCCTGGGAAAGCGTGTTTTTATCTTAATATTTATCAATAACTTTAGCTGCCATATTGCGATATGCCACACCTATTGGATGGTCCTCCTGGTAAACAGACGGAGCGAATACGTCTTCATCCTCATAGGGCTGCTCAAGCGGGATGTGCCCAAGAATATCGGTTTTTAGCTCTTCGGCTAGCTTTGTACCGCCGCCTCGGCCGAATACATATTCCCTGTTTCCGGTTTCTTTACTTTCGAAATACGCCATGTTCTCAACGATCCCAAGGATCTCATGCTCGGTCTTAATCGCCATCTGACCTGCTCTTGCCGCAACAAAAGCTGCCGTAGGGTGAGGAGTTGTCACGATAATTTCTTTGGAAGCTGGAAGCATAGAGTGAACATCAAGAGCAACATCTCCAGTTCCTGGAGGCAAGTCCAGCAGAAGATAATCAAGCTCGCCCCATTCTACTTCTTTAAAGAAGCTTGTCAACATTTTGCCAAGCATAGGCCCCCGCCATATAATAGGTGAGTTATCCTCTACAAAGAAGCCCATGGAAATGAGTTTAACACCAAAGCGTTCCACAGGGATAATTTTCTCCCCTCTTACAACTGGGCGTTCTTCCACTCCCATCATATCAGGTACACTAAATCCGTAAATGTCCGCATCAATAATGCCAACTTTTTTGCCTAATCGTGTAAGCGCAACGGCTAAGTTGACGGTGACCGTTGATTTTCCTACTCCGCCTTTACCGCTGGCAACCGTAATGAATTTCGTTCCTGTGCTTCCTTCAAGAAGCGAATCCTGCTGCTCCTGTTCAGCAGCGGGTTGATATTTATTAATAACGTCTTCCGGCAATTGATCAAATCGCAGCCCAACTGTAGCCGCCCCAGCTTCTTTTATAGCATTGACTATCGTCTGCTGAAGCTCCATCTGCTCAGCTGTATTAGTTTTTGCAATGAGAACTTTTACACTTACGTGATTTTTCTCTTCCTTGATTTTTATTTCCTCAACCCCACCGGTCTCTTCTAACGTTTTATGTAAAAACGGATCCTCGATGGAATGAAGAATATTAAGCACTTCTTCTTGTGTTAGCACTACGTTTCACCATCCTTAGAAATGTTTCACCATTGCCAGTATAACATACATGAAACGCTTTCTAAGAGATCTGCTTAGAGAGAAAAAATTTGATTATTTCTCAGGATATTCTCTTTCCGTTACATAACGGAGAATTCCCTGATAAACGGCCGCAGCCATTTTTCTTTGGTAATCATCGCTTTTTAAAAGGCCTCTTTCCTCAACATTAGACAAAAAACCAGCTTCCACTAATGCACCGGGGACATCTGCATGCTTAAGCAAATATATATTGGTCAAACCCAGCGCTTCTCTCGTAGTGTTTTCAAGGTTTGTTTTAATCTCCGATTGAATAAATTTGGCGAGGTTCTGGCTGCCTTCACTTTTTGGATAATAAAAAGTCTGTGCGCCTCTCCATTTAGTTGAAGGAATAGCGTTTAAATGAATACTTAAGTAAAAATCCGCTTTTTTCTCCTTAATGTATTGGACACGGTTACGAATATCTTCTGACTTTCTCCTCGATAGGCTCCCCGCTTCGTCTGAGGATAGATCCTTGTCCTCGTACCTCGTTAAGTACACCAATGCTCCCGCTTCCTGAAGATAATCTTGCAAATAATTGGATATTTGTAACGTAATGTCCTTTTCTTCCGTACCATCCTTTCCAACTGCACCTCCATCAGGTCCTCCATGTCCAGGATCAATAACGATTACTTTTCCTGATAGAGGGGAAGACCAGCCCATCCAGGCTTCCTTAGCTTCTTGGATGGGATAGGAAACAAGCCAGACAAGAATGATGATCCCTGTCAGCCAACCAAACGTTTTTAATCGTCGTATCATCCATCCCCACACTCCCTCATACTCGCTACTTCACTATATGGGACAAGTAAACGAAATATGAACAGGTGCTAAAAGGAAAGTGAAGGAAGAAAAAATCACAAAAAAATCTCCGGCCGAAATTGGCCGGAGATTTGATAAAGAAAAATATTAACGCTTAGAGAACTGTGGTGCACGACGAGCACCTTTAAGACCGTATTTCTTACGCTCTTTTATTTAAATAAATATAATGAAGAAACACAAAACAAAGTGATTCATTTTTAGCCTTATAAAATAAGGCTTTTTCTTTTTTTATGAAAAATTGTTTATGTACATTAATATATGTTTTGTGGTCAGAAGGTGGTCAAAAATAATAATCCGTTCTTCATTCTACATAGGTAATCTCATTTTTCAATTCATGGATTTTAGTGATAACCCCTATAAGGTTGCCTGTTTACTCGCACACTTCTCATATAGTCGCTTCTTCAAAATTTTCTTCATCTTAAACCCCTGACACTCTTCCTTAGTAATGAAGATCATTATGTTTACTAAAATATATATATTTATACACTTTCAGTTAACAGCTAATGGTTAACTAAAAAAAGGATGAAGGCTAATCCCTTCACCCTGTCACTTTCTAATCAAAAGGTTTTTGAAAAACTATTTAGTTGTTTTGTTTCAATTTCCTTAACATTTCCAAGTCTTTATCTTTGCTTATACCCGAAAGAACAGGTTCAATATCACTTACATATTTTGATGCTGAATTAGTTCTATAAGACATTGCAGGTTCCTCTACGTTATATAACACTAATTGAACTAACCTCATCCCAGTTCTTAATTTAATTGCATTTTCTCCCAAGTTAGATAGTTGTAAAGTTAGAGTTCCAGCAAAACCGGGTTGTATAATAGAAGATATGTTCAGTCCTAATCTAGTTAAAGAAGAGCGAGTAATTACAAAACCAGTTATATTCTGAGGGAGACGTATGTATTCAAATGTACTTGCCAAGACTAACTGGTTAGGATATAGTATAAAATCTTCTCCAACTTCCCTATATGTTTCTTGAAAGAATGTTTCCACCGGCTCTTCGACTACACCCAGGATAGGAGATCGGGTTTGGACAGATACCTTAAACTCTGTGCTTAATCGTAAGTCGACGCTGGCAGGACCTAACTGAGCATCGTCCAATATAGGAGTAATCACTAAGGAATCTTTTTTCTCTTCTTGCATTAGAGACTCAATTTGTTTCCCCGAGAGAACCGACATTACTCCACCTCCTATGAACATCTGCAGAAACTAAGGCCTTTCTAGTTAAGTTGTTAATGATATTCCTAAGTTCTAACTCTCCTTCTAAAGCACTAAGTCCTCGCTCCTCCTTAATAGAGTCTCCAAATAAATAATATGCAAACCAACCTGCATTTAAAATACTCACACTATCCGCTGGTACCCTATTCAATTCATTAGGCGGAGTAAGTTTCGACAATTTATCTGCTAAAGGATTCACCCATTCATCTATTTTTTCAGATGTGTAATGAACCTCTTCAGGTATACTTTTGACAACTTTGTCTATTATCAAATCTAGATTATCCATAAGTATGTCCTCTATGATTTTGCAACTATCATTATTAAACACGAACTCAATTCGATTATTATTCATAATTGTATCTGTAAAAACTGAGTAGATGTCATTATGAGAAGCGTTTTTCCAACCATTATGAAGAGAATCAATTATTTCTTGAATCTTTTCAGGTAAATGATTTTCATAAGAGAAATGAGACATTGTTTCTCTTCTTACAATACTTCTAATAATCTTCCTAGGATGAGTTTGTGAAAATCTGTCTGCAAGGGTAGATCCGTCAGATATACCATAAAACATAAATATTTGCTCACATGAAAAATGAGAAGCGGGACCATATAACACTATACCTGATATGTCTGCAACAAACTCTTTAAGCCAGTCGATCAAGAAAGCATTTGAAAGCACCGACTTAATTACAGCAATTCTGATTGGTTGTGGTAACTTATCTATAATTTCACCATGTAAGAAGGGTTCCAGTTTACTAATGTCCTGATGCTTTAATATCTTTGGCATTAGCTGTTCTGAAATATTTAACCCATGATGTAAATCTAAATAATGACCTAATTCGTGTCCCATTATGCTCCCTAATAATACATTGTCTTTGTGTAGAATTGGAAAAATAACTCTTATACGTTTTTCTTCATCAACATCTGAAACACCTAATTTATTTATAAATCGTGCAAACACAGACCAAAAATCTCCAATAGCATAATTCAATTCCCAACTCGGTTCTGTGATAAAGTTTTTAATATCCCCGTCAATTCTGTTCACAATCTCTCTAACAGGGATCATTACCTCCAATGGATGATTGGTAGTATTGGATTGATCCACAATTTTCACTATTACTCTTTGGAAAGGGTCTAATATTTGTTTATAAAGTTTTAACTCTCTATTATTAATGATTTCATCTTGGTGTTGAGAGAAAATATCCAATAAATTATTATTAATTACTGAAATGTGATCGATAACCTCTGTTGTTTCTTGGTTAGGATAGGTATTTATTTTATATTTGTCTATTTGTTTTGATAAAGCATAACACTGTTCCCACATTATTCGTACAAGATTTCGATTCAAATCACTCATATTAACACCACTACAATAAAGTATTAGTCAATTTATTTGGGCGCTCAATTTCTGAAGATATTACCCTCGTAATATTAAAGAAGAAGCCTAAAACAAATTCTCTCTTATCAAAATCACCATTGGAAATCTCATGTAAAGCATCAATAATTTCTTCAATAATATCCGTGATGTCATTATCATGGAGCAAATTAAAATCAACAGCCCTCAATGTGAAATTAAAAGCATCTGAAGGCATAAAATCAGTTCCGTAACTTTCTTGGCCTTCAGCATATCTTTTAGCTTCTTTAAGGAACGAAATGGCTTTAGTAAATAAATCCAAATTAACTTCTTCTTTTTCAATATTTGAAATCATTTCTGAAAATTCTTTAGCGAACAACGTAAGTTCAATCTGTTTATTGGATTTAGAAAGCTCAACTTTTGGTATTGTGTACAGCATAATCACTCCTCCTGTTATTATAGGTTTATTCTAAATACATTCAATTAAATGATTAAAAATCCTGCCTGTATTACTTTATTTATTTCCCCAACAAAAGTATTGTACACTTTTTCATACTGTTTTAATGTAATAATATTTCTATATCTCACATTTATGTTGGATAACTACATAAATTACGAAAATTGTACCAATCGAAAAAACTATTGAGTATACAGCATGACAACTACATCATTTTCATTTTATTACATAAAGGTTATTTTGGTATATATGGAATAACCTATATTATGCTTTCATCAATTTAAAGTTTCTACTCTATAAAAAACCGTAGAGTTAAATCCAACGGTTTCTAATGAAATATATTGTTTTTGGCAAATACTGTATCAAAAGAGAAAAGGACAGTATTATGAATTTATGATCGAAATTATTGTTTACATGGTTGTTTTTTTACTATCAATTTTGACTACTAATTCATCACCACTTATATTACGAACTTTCATACGTTTAGGCGATAATTCACTTAGGATCTTTCCGTCCCAAAACTCTTTGGTTTTCACTCCGTTTTTAATAACATAGCCATACTTATCTATTTTTATTTCAGTATCGCTATTCCATATTCCATCCTCGTTAGTAGAGTCTACACTAACCATTTCAATTAACTCCAGCCCCGTATCACTTATTGTTAGTGGTTCAAAACCCTTCTGAGACTTGTGCGTCCCTCAATTGCCCTATAGTATTTATGTAGTTAATTAAATCTTTAATAGTACAATCTTTTGAATGTAACCACTGATTTTTCTTTTCTTTAATAATGCTATAAAGCATAGCTATTAATTCTCCCTCATTAATTACTGGTGATTAAAAACAGGTAATCTTGAATAATATTTTGTCGAATTAAGATCTACAAATAATTTTATTACTTATTTTAATATGGTTTTAACACTTTATTTTAACATAAGGAAATAGGAAGCTACAGCAATATTTTTCTTTCTATATAAGCGGAAATAACATTATTTACACACTTTGAGCTAATGACAAATAGAAGAGCGTCCATATTTCTATGGACGCTTAATTTCCTTACATTGGTTTAATTTTTCTTGGTACTCATTTAATAACTCTTGCTTTGAATGATCAGATACCTGATTAAATAACTCTTCATCAAGTTTTATTTTTGCTTCAGTTGTCAATATTTTATCGACTTCATCATGGCCAATACCCATTAAATCTCTGCTATTAATACCAGTAATCTTCAAAATTTCTAGCGCTATTTTCCAGCCATTTTCATTATCCACTTCTTTTTCTAATCGCTGCACAGCCTTTGGTATTAATGCTCTCATTCTGTCCATTGAGGAACCCAATAACTCTTTTCTTCTTTTATTTAATTCTGCCCTAAAGTGAACGTCATAATTACGCCATTTTGTTATAGTGACCCTGTTTACATCAATTTCCTCAGCAACACCTTGATCTGTTTTTCCTGTAATTAATAAATCAATCGCATTTAATTGCACTAGAGTTAATCCCTGTTCTCTTTTGTAGCCTTTTGTAGCTCTCGTCATTATTTTAAACCTCCTTTGTTTGATGGACTGAAAAAAATTGAATTCTTTAATTAATGGCCACTATTCCCAAAACCCCAGTAAACTACTTCTCTTGGTGTACCTTTATTAATTTATTTATGGAATGTTATTAAGCTTCACCCACTAATCCCACTCCTTAGTAATTGAGAATAGTGGGCTCTAAAAAAATATTTCAGTTTTTTTAATCCTCTTACGAAAGTTGGCTTTTGTAATTATTGTGGATATTAGGAATAGTGACCTTGGGGTTTACAAATATTTTGTAACTTTTTCTCCCCTTACCACTAGAGTTTGTAATTTGTCTTTTAATCAAGTTTCTTTCCTCTAATTCAATGACCGCCGATTCGAAACGTGCTACATACTTAAAAGTGCCTTTAGTTCCTTGGAAAACTTCTCGTTTGGAATATACTTCTTTACCATGGTTCAATAAGAACTTGAGTAAATATTTCGCATCTTCCAATCCTTGATCTTTCCCCATCAAGCCATATGCTAGCCTAGCGTGTTCAACAAAGTAATTCATAAGTTTTTTTGCTCTTCTAATAGTATCTAAATTCACCTTTTTAGGTAGATTGCTTAAATCTCCGTTAATATAAGTTGCCACATGGAGTAAACCGGCTATACGAATAATTTGGCCAGCCAATTTACTCCCCCATTCTTTCATTTCGTGTAAAGTTCCACTTTCTTTTAACATTTCCTCAATTTCCATTCTCATATCCTGCTCAAAAAGCATGGCTTCCTTAGAAAAAGTAAGTTCTATTTCTGCCTTAGGGTTGAATGCTAACATCTTCTTTAAATTCATTTGATATTCCTCTTTCACCCCCTCATTGATGGGTTCTGGGTTAACTTTCCTATAACCTACAAGAGATTCAGGGAATGAATATATAAAGCGTTGCATTAGGCCTCTGTCTTTAAAAGCACATGGAAAATCTCTAACCACTGAAGGCTGGACGAATAACCCTATAGTTAAACACGGAGAGTGTAATAAGATTGGTTCTCTCCCTATTCGATCAATAGGAGTATAATCACCTGTGTGACCATTTAGGTAGATTTCCAAATTTGTCTTCCCGTCACTTGAATATCGACCAGCCATATTGTTAAAAACCCCGCCACCTTCAGCTGATAATACAGCAATTTTTTCTTTATTTTCCGAAAGTAAAACACCCAGTTTTTCAGCTGTTATATCCCCTGTGATATATCGTGGGATAGTGGGCAATCTATCCGCCCTAATTTCTTTCTCAAGGCACGAAATTTCATTTAACATTGAACGGTCACCTGTGTCTCCAAATTTTTTTTGCAGTAATTCTAACCGTTTCTTTTTAGCCTTCAATATTGCTTCCTTCTCCCTCAACTCTACTAAAATTTTATCTTGTTCTTCTTTTTCAAAATTGGTTACAGGAGCTGTCAAAAGTTTAAAAACAGCTGATTTTCTATTCCCCGGAGGGAGAGCCAATATCACATAGGAATTCAAAGGTTCACTCCACTGAGGTGTAATTTTGATATAGAATTTTTTTGAAAGTATTGAAGATAATATTGAGATGGTGACCATACCTGAAGCATCAGTAGGTGTTTGTGTTGCTTCAGCAACCTCTTCAATATAATTTCTTAGCCATTCAGGAAATATATCTGTATTGAAATCGGGTAATTCATTTTCTTTAAAGTGTATAGGTTCTTGCCAATCTGAGATCTCTTCTTTTTGCCCATCAGATAAATCCTCTATAATTCTCAAATACCTCCTCCCCCTCTTCTGCGAATTGACTCTTTATTAGCGATAGAATTATAAATTTTCACTAACTCTTTCTCGGTTAGAGGTGGATGAGCGTTTGTTTTATTCCATGATTTCAGGAGTTCTAAAGCTACTTCAGTAGCCACATTTTTCCTAAGCAAATGACCGGAGATTGAAGCGGCAGTATTATTTCTTCGTCCTTTTTCCACTCCTATCATTATTCTTTTCCATTCACCTTTCGTTTTAGGTTGAAATTTATCACACTTTGACTTAATAAGCATTTGTAATAACCATTGAGGGGCATAATTAATTTCACATTGTAACGGATGACTTGATAATTCCCATTCATACCTTTCGCTTGAAATAGTAGAAGGAGGAACAACTATATACCCCCTTGCCCCCTTACATCGATTGAAGGACGAATATTCACTTCATTTCTTACTCCTTTATGATACTTGAATAAGTAATGAAACCCTTTACTTGCAGTTATCCCTTGTACAGTCTCAGGTAACTCTCCATAGTGATCTGTTAAATTGGATAAAGTCTCTATTCCATCGCCACACTTAACATCAACGTCAATAACAAAAAAATTGTTTATATATCCAGTAGGTACACCGATGTTCGCATCTGGTGTCTCACTCCACCATTTCACTATCTGATTGACATCTCTAGTCGCTCCATGAAATCCACCTTTGTACAAGGGCTTCTTACTCCCAGGCTTTAAAGGAAATACACTCCAGCCTAACTCATTGACATAGGCTAAGGCGGCTTTTAAAATAGTATCAACATCTACTTGTGGCTGAGGATAAACTTGTCCTCTGCCATTTTTTTTAATCATTTTATCCCTCTCTTTTTAGTCCCATTTAGATTTTTGCCTAATCCACCCTTTTACATCCAATCGATTTAATCGATAAATTTGCCCTCTCTGAAAATAAGGAATTTCATTATTTGTAATCATAGATCTAACTGTAGGAACACTTACTTTCAAATATTCAGCTGTTTCTTGAATAGTCATTATGTCTTGCTCTGTGCTCTCTGCCTCTACCTCTTCCAAAACCTCTTGTATTACATTTTTTAATTCCTTTTTGCTTACGAGTAGAGTACCTTCAGGTAGTTCCAATTTAAGACTCACTTAATCCCCTCCTATTAGAGTTCCATTTTCATTGAATAGCTCATCTACTGATACGCCAAGTTCCTCAGCGAGTTTTATTCTAAGTTTTGGCCATGCCCTTCTGTGCTCGCGTTCAACCATTGTTATATTGGTAGGGTGAATACCTAAGCGAAGGCCAAGTTGCGTTTGGGTTAAACCTCTACGCCGGCGAACTAACTCTAATCTATTCATTTTCCTCCTCCTTTACTGTTGCTAATGCTACAGCTATAGAGTAAATTATATAGTAAGAGGAATAAATAATTTAGCCGCTTACTATCCCTCTTATTTATTTTAAGGAGTTGGTCTTTTGAAGAGAGTAAAACCTGCAAAGCATGTTTATGGAGAGGATTTAAAGAAAAAAATAATTCATCCCCCTAATGAAGAAGATGAATTATTTTTTTCCAAACTTCCAATTTATCCGCCATATCAAATTTACGAATATAAAGGAAACCCTTTAATAATGGCTACTGGGCTTATACACGCTAGTTTGGAAGAAATGACGACTGTAGAGAAGTTACAGAGCAAAGCAGGAGTAGCTTCCCATATTAATCCTTTTTCAGAAGAAAACCTGTTAGAAGACCTTGCAAACGTTAATATAAAAGATGAACAAACCATTTTAGATTTTTGTAATAAGTACGGATTATTTGGTTTCAATATCGATACTGGAGGCCCTAAGTCATTGACGTCTCCCCCAGAGGAGGTAGAAATAAAGGAAAAAGCATTTGTAAATTTATATGAAGAGCTTGAAGGCTTTAAGAATCATACAAGGGTACTCCAAGAACTTATTAGGAATTTCTTTATTGAAATTCCTAAAGTCCAAAAAGAAGTTAGAGGCAAAGAAGATTTTAAGAAGATTAATGAACTAAATGAACTTAGAAGAGGAAGTTCTCGTTTACTGAATAGAGGATTAAAACTTGTCTCACCAGGCCTCAATTTTGACAACGGAAAATTATTGCCCTCTTTTACATCCACTACAATGTTAGGAGCTGCATTTTACCAACTTTATGAAGCAATAACTCAGGAGAAGCAATTTCGGCGTTGCTTACACTGTAACTCACTTTTTATCCCTAGAACGCCTAATGCTAAGTTTTGCCCCCCGCTCCATTTCGGAAAGCATAGCTCCTGTCAAAACAGCTACAACCAAATGAAGAGCAGAGCTAGAAAAGCAGTTAAGGAGAAAGGGAGAACTGTGGAGGATGTAGCTCAGTCAATAGGTAGACCAGCTAAAGAAGTTAGGGGGTGGTTTTAAATAAGTTAATAAAATAAATTGTAGTATGTATCTTTAAAGTAAGTCTATAACATTAATGAGGTGAAAAAATGGCATCATTTCAAAGATATCTAACCCAACAGGGACAGAAGTGGTTATTCAAAACGGATACGGGAGTTGATCCGAAAACAGGAAAAAGACGAACAACTACACGGAGAGGGTTTAAAACAAAAAAGGAAGCACAACTAGCCGCTTCTAAACTCGAACAAGAAATAGCAAGCGGTTTATTTTTGCAAAACGATAATCTCACTTACAAGGAAGTATTCAACCAGTGGTATGAAAACCATTCGAAAACTATTAAGGTAAGCACTAAGAAGCGGATTGAGTCGATGTTTAAAAAGCATATACTGCCCCGCTTCGGCAAATTAAAAATTAAAGATATTACACGTTCCTACTGCCAAGAAATGATTAATGATATCGCTAGTTCAATTTCATCAGTCAACGACATCAAGATTCAAGTAAATCAGGTTTTCAAATATGCCATGAAGATGGACATCATATTAAAGAACCCCTTAGAGTACGTTACTATACCAAAACAGAAGAATGAATTAATACATGATTCTAGTGAGAAGGACGAGCGTAATTATTGGAAGAAAGAAGAAATAAAGAAATTCCTCACTATTACAAATCAAGAGTTGTCATTACGTGACCATGTACTCTTTCATCTTTTAATTTACACGGGGGCCCGAAAAGGTGAATTATTGGCTCTTATATGGAATGATATCGACTTTGAAGCGGGTTCTCTTCGTTTATCTAAGACGCTTTTCTATTCTGAGGGACAACATCTCTTTCAAACCTCTAAAACCAAGGAATCTAAGCGTTTAATTAGTTTAGGCACCCAAACCCTTTCCTTGCTAAAAAAATGGCAGATACAGCAGAAGGAAGAGAATTTAGCTTTGGGAAACCGCAATAGAGATGATATTGTCTTTACTCGTGCAGAAGGAACACCATTACGATCCGCTTACCTAAACGAAAAACTCAATATTATTATTAAGAAACATAACCTTCACAGAATTACGATACATGGGTTACGACATACACACGCTTCCCTTTTATTTGAAGCGGATGCTACTATCAAAGAAGTTCAAGAACGGCTGGGACATTCAGACATTAAAATGACTATGAACATTTATACACACGTTACGGATTATTTAAAAGAGCAGACAGCCGAAAAATTTCACAGGTATCTTGAGCTATGAAATATGGTCACAAAAACTTTTTGTGGTCAAAATGTGGTCAAAAGCCATTTTTAAGCATAAAAAAGACCCCCAACCAAAATGGTTGAGAGCCTTTGAAACGTTGGTATCTTAACGTTTAGAGAACTGTGGAGCACGACGAGCACCTTTAAGACCGTATTTCTTACGCTCTTTCATACGTGCGTCGCGAGTAAGTAGTCCTGCGCGTTTAAGCGGTGTACGGTATTCTGGATCCGCTTCAAGCAATGCACGAGCGATTCCATGACGAATGGCTCCCGCTTGTCCTGTGAATCCACCACCATCAACGTTTACATAAACATCATAGTTGCCTTCTGTTTCTGTAACAGCTAGCGGCTGTTTCAGAATTACACGAAGTGTTTCATATGGGAAAAAGTCTTCAGCATCACGTTTATTAACAATTACACGACCAGTTCCTGGAACAAGACGTACACGAGCTGTTGACTTCTTACGACGTCCAGTACCGGAGTATTGTACTTG
This sequence comes from Halobacillus salinarum, assembly GCF_022919095.1. Taxonomy (NCBI): domain Bacteria; kingdom Bacillati; phylum Bacillota; class Bacilli; order Caryophanales; family Bacillaceae; genus Halobacillus; species Halobacillus salinarum. Next base: position 177,223 of record NZ_CP095073.1, read on the forward strand.
TGCCACTCTCGATTACCTCCTTTAAATTATCCGCGAAGTTCGTAAACTTCCGGTTGTTGTGCTTCATGCTTGTGCTCTGAACCAGCGTAGACATGAAGTTTCTTACCCATTTTGCGTCCCAGGCTTCCTTTAGGAAGCATCCCTTTTACAGCAAGCTCAAGCATTTGCTCAGGGTATTTTGTACGCATTTCGTGAGCCGTACGAGATTTCAAACCACCTGGGTGGTTAGAATGACGATAATAGATTTTATCATTGATCTTGTTGCCCGTTAGTTCGATTTCACCTGCGTTAATAATGATTACATGATCACCAGTATCAACATGTGGTGTGTACGTTGGTTTATTTTTACCGCGAAGGATCGCAGCAACTTCGCTTGCTAAACGGCCAAGTGTCTGTCCTGCAGCGTCGACAACAAACCATTTGCGTTCCACGTTGTTTTCATTTGCCATGAAAGTTGTGCGCATGTCGGTTTCCCTCCTGAATTGTTCATTTTCATAAAACTGATTCAAATTTATCTCAAATACGATTAGTTTCCGGGGCTAATCGTGGTATAGAAATAAAATGCCATAGATTATAATATAACACGCCATATCCCCATGTCAAGAGAATGTACACCTGGATTCGTTGTTTTTTTGAAAAACTTGGACATAAATGACAGCTAAGCGTAATGGACCTTCCAAAGGAACAAGCCTTGGGCCGGAGCTGTTTTCCCTGCAGCTTCCCTGTTTTCAGCTTCAATCATGGATGGAATAACTTCTGGTTTTCTTTCTCCCATCCCAATTTCAATAAGCGTACCAACAAGAATACGAACCATATTGTATAAAAAGCCTGTGCCTTCAAATACGAAACAGAGTTCTTCCTCATCCTGAATGAGCTCAGCTTTCGTAATTGTCCGGACCTTACTGCCTTTAATATCTGTACGAGTTGAACAGAAGGACGTAAAATCGTGTTCCCCTTTTATATAGCTGCAGGCTTGCTGCATAGCTGCAACATCCAGTTTTCGGCGAATATGACAGGTGTAATTCCTCCTGAATAAATTAGGGTCAACCGCATTCCAGATAAAATAACGATATTCCTTTCCAGAAGTATCATAGCGCGCATGAAAATCGGCCTCAGCCTCGTTCACTTCAGCGATTTGAATATCGGCAGGAAGGAGAGTGCTTAAGGCGCGTTTCCAATTGAATTCAGGCAGCTCTAGAAAGGTATCAAAATGAATAATCTGCCCTTTTGCATGTACCCCCGCATCCGTTCGGCCCGAAGCTGTCACTTTAATAGTTGTTCCTTTATGCATTTTTGTTAAGGCGTTTTCCAATTCTTCCTGCACTGTTCTCCCATTAGGCTGAATTTGATAACCGGCAAACTTAGTACCATCGTACTCTACTCTGCATTTCATTCGCATCTCGCCACTTCCCTCCAGCTTAACTTCTAGTCAGGAATAATCCGAGGATTAAGGCTGAAAAGAGAAAGTACAAGCCGATATCCCGCTTTCCTATTTGTAATTCCCTTAGCTTCGTCCTGCCCTCTCCACCTCGATAACCACGTGCCTCCATGGCCATAGCAAGCTCCTCAGCGCGTTTAAAAGCGCTGACAAACAACGGCACTAAAAGAGGAATAATTGCTTTCACACGGTCTTTAAATGAGCCTGTGCGGAAGTCTACTCCTCGGGAAGCCTGTGCTTTAGAAATTTTTTCTGTTTCCTGCATTAAAGTAGGGATAAATCGCAAGGAGATCGACATCATCAATGCAAGTTCATGCACGGGGAAACGAACCTTTTTTAACGGGCCTAACAATTCCTCAATCGCGTCTGTAATTTCGATAGGTGTCGTCGTCAGGGTCAGGAGTGAAGTCACCATAATCAAGAGAAAGAAACGTAAGGATATAGCTGCGCCTTGAATCAGGGCTTCATCATAGACCTTCCACCCGAATAAAGTAAACACCACTTCACCTTGTTTCGTCACGATTAAATGAAGCAGGAAAGTAAATAAAATCAGAAACCAAACGGGCTTAAGACCTTTCACAATATAGGTGAGCGGAATTCTAGTTATTAAGGCGCTCCCGACCGCAAAGATCGTCAAAAGTCCGTAACTCATAACAGAATTAGCAAAAAACACAATCACTACATAAAAAAAGATTATCGCTATTTTAGAACGGGGATCGAGCTTATGAACTACCGAATTTCCTGGAATATACTGGCCGATCACCATAGAACTACTCATTATCCTGCCCCCCGCTAACTACAAGCGCCAGCTCTTTTGCTAATTCTGTTATCGATTGACCATTGTAGGGCAGAGATATCCCCAATCGTTCCTCAGCCTTCGTTAAGAATTCAATGACTTCTGGCACGTCAAGCTGCACTTCATTTAACGCGTCTCTCTCATTAAAAATGGCTAATGGCTCTCCTTGACTGTACACTTCACCATGATTGAGAATGATAATTTGGTCGGCGTACTTCAGGGCATCCTCCATACTGTGGGTAACGAGTACGGTGGTCAAGGACTTGTCCTGATGCAGAGCTTTGAACATTTCCATAATTTCATGCTGGCCATTAGGATCCAGGCCGGCGGTCGGTTCATCAAGCACCAGTACTTCAGGGTCCATTGCTAACACCCCTGCGATGGCAACTCTGCGCATCTGTCCTCCGCTTAAGTCAAACGGGGAACGCTGCAGCATCTCGTCAGGCAGCTGCACTGCGGCCACAGCCTGAGAAATTCTTCGATTAATTTCATTTTCCCGCACCCCAAAATTAGATGGACCGAAAGCGATATCTTTTTCAACCGTCTCTTCAAACAGCTGGTGTTCAGGGTATTGAAAAACGACCCCGACTTTCTCTCTCAAGCTTCGCAATTGTTTGTTTTTGGAGCCTGCTTTAAGATGAAAATCACCGATCTTTACTTCTCCCTCTGTAGGTTGAAGCAATCCGTTAAGGTGCTGGATTAATGTAGATTTCCCAGAGCCGGTATGTCCGATAATCGCAGTAAAGGATCCTGATGGAATCGAGAAAGAAATATGGTTAAGAGCCTTATGTTCAAACGGAGTATTAGGCTGATAAATATAGCTTACATCGTTGAATGAGATGTCCATAATTCCTCCAGTAACTCCTGGTGATTAAGTGGCTCACGTTGCACATGAATGCCGGCAGCTTTCATCTCATCTGCCAGTTTTGTGACAAAAGGAGTATCTAAGCCAATTTCGATTAACTTCTCTTTTTTTGCAAAAATTGCTCTTGGAGTATCTTCCATCCAGACTTCCCCTTGATTCATTACAATGACACGTTCAGCCTGGGTAACTTCTTTCAAATCATGTGTAATAGTAATTAATGATACATGCCGTTTATCTTGCAAATGACGTATCGTTTGCAGGATCTCTTTTCGCCCTTTCGGATCGAGCATAGCTGTTGCTTCATCAAGTATCATGTATTGCGGAGAAACTGCCAGCACGCTGGCAATGGCGACGCGCTGCTTCTGTCCTCCTGACAGACGGTGTGGTTCCTGTCTTTCAAACTCACTCATACCTACGGCTTGCAGGCTTTCTTTGATCCTTTCTACCATCAGTTCACGAGGCATGCCTTGATTTTCCATCCCAAAAGCTACATCGTCACGAACCGTAGTACCGACAAATTGATTGTCAGGATTTTGAAAAACCATTCCCACGTTTTTTCTCACATTCCAGACGTTTTCCTCGTTTACAAGCTCCCCATTTACAAGAACTTCACCTTCCTGAGGAAATAACAAACCATTCATTAATTTCGCTATGGTCGACTTTCCGGATCCATTATGGCCGATTATCGCTACCCACTCGTTTGCTTCGATCACGAAGTTCACATTTTTCAGGACCCATGGCATGTTTTCCTGATAACGGAAAGATACGTTCTTAAATTCTATTCTTTTCTGACTCATAAAAGGCTCCTTCTCTTGCCGCTTCGACTATTTCCCGGGAAATACGACAGCATTTCCTCTTCGTTAGTGCTCCCAGCAGGAAATAGTCATAATTCTTTGTTTTTTATGCAAGCACATTCCATTAAAAAGACCGCAAAAAACAAAAAAAGGGCTGGAGTAAACCTCTTACGAGATCTCTTCCTGCCCTTTCACACCAAGCGCAAGCGGTGGCATTAAACTAATTCAATGATCGCCATTTTAGCTCCATCACCTTTACGCTCGCCTAATTTAAGCACGCGAGTATATCCGCCTTGACGGTCCTCGTAACGCGGGCCAATCTCAGAGAACAATTTTTGAAGAGCTGTCTGATCTCCTTCTTCATTGGCATCCGCTTTATAAAGAAATGACTCAGCTTGACGACGGGCGTGGAGATCGCCTCGTTTACCTAGTGTAATCATCTTCTCTACTACAGAGCGAAGTTCTTTCGCTTTTGCTTCTGTAGTTTCTAAACGTTCATGAACGATCAGGTCAGTCGCTAAATTACGAAGCAGCGCCATTCGCTGATCTGTTGTACGTCCTAGTTTTCTAGCCATAGATTATCCCTCCCTTATCTGAAACTCTTAGATGACCAATTAATCTTCTTTTCTCAAACCTAAACCAAGCTCATCAAGTTTGTGTTTAACTTCTTCCAGAGACTTGCGGCCAAGGTTACGTACCTTCATCATGTCGTCTTCAGACTTATTCGCAAGCTCTTGAACTGTATTTATACCAGCGCGTTTCAAACAATTATATGAACGAACGGATAGGTCAAGTTCTTCGATCGTCATCTCCAGGACTTTTTCTTTTTGGTCTTCTTCTTTTTCAACCATGATTTCTGCTTTTTGAGCTTCATCAGTCAGGCTGACAAAGATGTTGAGATGTTCCATATAGATCTTAGCACCTAGAGAGATTGCTTCTTCAGGACGAATACTACCGTCAGTCCATACATCCAGTGTTAATTTATCAAAGTTTGAGGTTTGACCAATTCTAGTGTTCTCTACTTGATAAGTGACGCGGGAAACTGGAGTGAAAATAGAATCAACGGGAATCACACCAATTGGTAAATCTTCGTGATTGTTGCCTTCAGCCGGACGATATCCTCGGCCACGCTCAGCTGTAATACGCATCCGCAGACTTGTATTGCTATCCAAAGTAGCAATGTGAAGATCCGGATTCAGAACTTCTACATCACTGTCGTGGGTAATATCGGCAGCAGTGACTTTTCCTTCACCCTGAACATCAATCTCTAAAGTCTTTTCCTCTTCTGAATATATCTTAAGGGCCAGTTTCTTCAGGTTCAAAATGATTGTTGTAACGTCTTCAACTACACCTTCGATTGTAGAAAACTCGTGAAGCACACCATCAATTTGAACAGATGTTACAGCAGCGCCAGGAAGTGAGGATAATAGGATACGACGCAAGGAGTTCCCTAGAGTTGTACCATACCCACGTTCAAGCGGTTCGACGACGAACTTACCAAATGTGGACTCATCGCTGATCTCAACCGTTTCAATTTTTGGCTTTTCAATTTCGATCATTACACAAAAACCTCCTTCAAAACGTCGAAACCCCGGTTAGACTCCAGTCTAACCGAAATTCCTCAGGTAAGCAGTCCCGTTTTTAAAACTGCATTTTGCTGTCTAATGCGGTGCTGTTTATAAAAAGCTATCATAACCCATTATAGACAGGGTGACAAATTCTATTCAGAACTATTATACACGACGACGTTTTGGCGGACGGCAGCCATTGTGGGGAACTGGAGTTACGTCACGAATTGCTGTGATTTCCAATCCTGCTGCTTGCAGAGATCGGATCGCAGCTTCACGACCAGCTCCTGGGCCTTTAACCGTTACTTCAAGAGTTTTCATTCCGTTGTCCATTGCATCTTTAGCTGCAGATTCTGCGGCCATTTGCGCAGCAAATGGAGTAGATTTACGGGATCCTTTAAATCCAAGAGATCCTGCACTGCTCCAGCCGATAACATTCCCTTGAACATCGGTGACGGTTACAATTGTATTGTTAAACGTAGAGCGAATGTGAGCAACACCGCTCTCTATATTCTTTTTCACACGACGTTTACGACTACGAGTGTTTCCTTTACGTGCCATATAGTATGCTTACCTCCTTTATTCTTAATTACTTACGTTTATTAGCCACGGTACGACGTGGACCTTTACGCGTACGAGAGTTGTTTTTGGTTTTTTGACCACGAAGCGGAAGTCCGCGACGGTGGCGAATACCACGGTAAGAACCAATTTCAATCAAACGTTTGATGTTTAAAGAGTTCTCACGGCGAAGGTCACCTTCGACGTTGTGGTTATCCACTGCTGAACGGATCTTTGTTAATTCATCTTCTGTTAGATCACGAACACGAGTATTTTCAGAAACGCCAGCTTCTGCAAGAATCTCAGCAGCGAGTGATTTACCAACACCATAGATATAAGTTAAAGAAATTACCACGCGTTTATCGCGAGGAACATCTACACCTGCAATACGTGCCATACGATACGTGCACCTCCTTCAGATTAACCTTGTTTTTGTTTATGCTTAGGGTTATCGCAAATTACCATAACTTTTCCTTTACGACGGATAACTTTGCAATTCTCGCAAATTGGTTTTACAGAAGGTCTTACCTTCATGATCCATACCTCCTTTAAGACCGGAGTATTTTATTTATAACGATACGTAATACGTCCTCTTGTCAAATCATAAGGAGAAAGTTCAACCGTCACTTTGTCTCCAGGCAGAATTCGAATGAAGTGCATACGAATCTTTCCGGAAACGTGAGCTAAAACGGTATGACCGTTCTCAAGCTCTACCTTGAATTGTGCATTAGGCAAGGTCTCTACGACGGTACCTTCTACTTCAATTACATCGTCTTTCGCCATCGAGTTGATCTCCCTTCTTCAAATCAGTCACTACTTCATTTTCATACTTCGATACGGCAAATCTAAGCTTGCCATTTGTGACGCGACCCGTTTCTAGAAGGCTGTTCTGGACTTCCGGAGAGATGAAATCCATAAGCTCAATATGCTGTAAATTCTTTTTCTTCGGTCGATCATACTTCCGCTTATCTCCGTCGGCAAGCAGCACAAATCGGCCATCCAGTACATCGATCACGACCGCGTACTGTCCTGCCTCTCGTCCCTGTACAATACGAACAACTTGACCTATCCGTGGACTCGACTCAGATTCGTTCAAACACGATCACCTTCACTTAGGATTTTGTTAATATTTCGTAACCCTCTTCCGTAATCGCAATGGTGTGTTCGAAATGCGCACACATTTTACCATCTTGAGTGACTACAGTCCAGCGATCTGCAAGAGTCTTAACATATCTAGACCCTGCGTTGACCATGGGCTCTATAGCCAACACCATGCCCGGCTTCAACCGTGGACCTTTATCAGGAGGGCCGTAATGAGGAATTTGAGGTGCCTCATGCAGCTCTTTCCCAACTCCGTGTCCGACATATTCACGTACAATGGAGAAACCTTGTTCTTCCACATACGTTTGAATAGCATGGGATATATTTGAAAGGCGTTCACCTGGCTTTGCTTCTGCAAGTCCTTTATATAAAGATTCTTCAGTGACTTCCAGCAGCTTATCGGTGGTTTCATCAGTGATCCCGACTGGATAAGTCCACGCCGAGTCACCATGATAGCCCTGATATTTTGCACCAATATCGATACTAATAATATCGCCTTCATTTAATTTCCGGTTTCCCGGAATACCATGAACAAGCTCTTCATTGACTGAAGCACAAATACTACCACGAAATCCATTATAACCTTTAAAGGATGGGATTGCATCCTTACTGCGTATGAATTGCTCTGCAATTTCATCCAGTTCCCCGGTTGTTACCCCAGGCTGAATGTAACGCTTAAGCTCTTGGTGCGTCAAAGCAACGATTTTCCCTGCTTCACGCATAATTTCTAATTCCCGTGGTGTTTTGATGTTAATCATTTGGAAAGGTCTCCAAGCTTTTGATCAATGTCATGAAATACTTCATCGATATCATTATCTCCATTAAAGGTTACTAAATATCCCTTTTCATGGTAAAAATCTAGAAGCGGCTGTGCTTGCTCCACATTCACTTCCAAGCGTTTTTTTACGGTTTCAGGCTGATCGTCTTCACGTTGGATCAATTCAGAGCCATCTCGATCACATTTCCCCTCCACTTTCGGAGGATTAAATACAACGTGATAAGTTGCCCCACATGTAGGACAAACGCGTCGTCCAGTAAGACGCTCGATGAGCTTTTCTTTTGGAACATCGATATGAAGAACATAATCTAAGGAATCATTCATATCTTGCAGCAGATTTTCAAGAGCTTCTGCTTGAGCAATTGTTCTAGGGAACCCATCAAGCAGAAATCCTGATTCACAATCCGGCTTATTCAGGCGTTCACGTACAATTCCGATGGTTACCTCATCAGGTACAAGCTCGCCTTTATCCATAAAAGATTTCGCTTCTTTACCAAGTTCTGTTCCTTCTTTGATTGCTAACCGGAACATATCTCCTGTTGAGATATGAGGGATGTTATATTTTTCTACTATCTTCTCAGCCTGAGTACCTTTTCCAGCCCCAGGGAGACCCATCAGAATTAAATTCAACGTGTTCCCCTCGCTCTCATCATTCATTAATTATTTTATAAAGCCTTTGTAGTGGCGTTTTACCAATTGGCTTTCCAGTTGTTTCATTACCTCAAGCGCTACACCAATTACGATGAGCAGACTAGTACCACCGATTTGTATGGATGGTGGCAATTTAGCAATGGATCCTAATAGAATCGGCAGAATAGCAACAGCAGCAAGGAATAGTGAGCCTACTACAGTCAGCCGATACATCACACGCGTTAAATATTCTTCGGTGTTCTTACCAGGACGGATCCCTGGGATATAACCACCCTGCTTCTGCAGGTTTTCTGCCATTTGTTCAGGGTTAACCTGGACAAAGGTATAGAAATAGGTAAAGGCAATAATTAACGCGACATAGATGACCATTCCCGGCCAATTCTGGTAATCGAAAATATACTGAATGATTGAAGCTGCTTTATTTCCTTCAAAGAAACCAGCAATGGTTCTAGGAGCAATGATAAACGAAATCGCAAAGATTACCGGGATAACCCCTGCAGCATTTACTTTAAGAGGTAAATGCGTGGAATGGCCGCCCACTGGTGAACGGTTTACGAGCCGTTTAGCATATTGAATCGGAATCTTCCTCAGCGCCTGTTGGATGAAGATAACACCCACGACTACTGCAACGATTACGAGCATGATCAAAGCAATGATAACTAAGTTGATGAACAATTGATCCTGGGCTCCAGAAATATACTGATCATACAATTGGTTTGCCCCTGTCGGGATCCTAGAAACGATTCCGCCAAAAATGATAATGGAAATGCCGTTTCCAACGCCGTTAGAAGTAATTTGCTCCCCAAGCCACATCAGGAAAGCTGTTCCCCCTGTCAGCACAAGAGCAATGACCCCAAATTTCAGCACGCCGGGATCCGTAATCAACTGACCTCCAGCTAAAGCGTTGAAGCCAATCGACATTCCAATTGCCTGAATAAAAGCAAGAACAATCGTTCCATAGCGGGTAAACTGAGCTAATTTTCGACGGCCGACTTCACCCTGTTTTTTCCATTCCGCAAATTTTGGTACAACATCCATTTGCAATAACTGCATGATAATCGATGCTGTAATGTAAGGCATGATCCCCATTGCGAAGATGGAGAAGTTCTTTAGTGCTCCTCCCCCAAACGTATTCAAGAAGCCAAAAGCATTCTGGGAGTCCATGAAGTTAATGGCTTCTCTATTCGTGAAGGGTACGGGAATAAAAGTTCCTAAACGAAAGACTACGAGCATCAACAAAGTGAATATAAGCTTCCGTCGAATGTCACCCACGCGCATAAAATTGGAGATTGTCCGGAACATTAAATCACCTCAGTTTGACCGCCCGCTGCTTCAATCGCTTCTTTCGCGGAAGCAGAGAACTTATGAGCTTTCACAGTAAGTTTTTTCTCTACGGAACCTTTGCCTAGAACTTTAATGCCAGCTTTTTGCTTGCTGACAACTCCAGTTTCTAGAAGCAGCTCCGGTGTAACCTCTGTACCCTCTTCAAAACGGTTAAGGGCTTCAAGGTTAATGATCGCAAATTCCTTACGGTGAATGTTCGTAAAGCCGCGCTTTGGCAAGCGTTGGAAAAGAGGCATTTGGCCACCCTCGAAACCTGGGCGTGTTTTGCTTCCGGAACGTTGACCTTGACCTTTGTGTCCACGTCCTGAAGTTTTACCATTGCCGGATGCCATTCCACGTCCAACACGGTTGCGTTCTTTACGAGCACCTTTTGCAGACTTTAGTTCATGCAATTTCATGCGAGCACCTCCTTATTTTATACGTTAATTATACTTCTTTAACCGATACAAGGTGAGATACCTTATTAGCCATACCTCGGATCGCCGGGTTATCTTCAAGTACGACAGTTTGACGAATCTTGTTCAGACCAAGCGCTTTTACTGTAGAACGCTGATCTTGTGGTCTGCCAATAACACTGCGCGTGAGGGTAATTTCTAATTTTTTAGCCATTATTTTTTCCCTCCTTATCCTACAGTTCTTCTACGGTCTTCCCACGTAGTCTTGCAACGTCTTCTGCGCGTTTAAGCTCGCTAAGTCCTGTGATTGTCGCACGCACCATATTGATTGGCGTGTTGGATCCAAGAGACTTAGACAGGATATCTTGAACACCTGCAAGCTCAAGCACCGCACGGACTGGACCACCAGCGATAACTCCGGTACCTTCTGCTGCCGGCTTCATCAGAATGCTTCCTGCACCAAAACGTCCTGTGATTTCGTGTGGGATCGTCGTATCCTTGATTGGTACTGTAATCAGATTTTTCTTAGCATCATCGATAGCTTTTTTGATCGCTTCTGGTACTTCCTGAGCTTTCCCAGTACCAAAACCGACATGACCATTTTTGTCACCTACAACCACTAATGCAGCAAAACGAAAACGGCGTCCACCTTTAACTACTTTTGCAACACGGTTGATCGTAACTACGCGTTCTTCAAGATCTAGTTTACTAGGGTCAATGTTTGTTTGCATATATGTCCCTCCTTTAACGATTAAAATTCGAGGCCGGCTTCGCGAGCGGCATCTGCTAAAGCTTTTACACGTCCATGGTACAAGTAACCTCCACGGTCGAATACAACGACTTTATAACCATTTTCAATTGCACGTTTTGCGACCAATTCACCGACTTTTTGCGCCGCTTCCACATTTCCAGTGCTGTCAAGATCAAATCCGTTATCCATGGTAGAAGCGCTGGCTACAGTTACCTGGCTTTCATCATTGATCAATTGAGCATAAATGTGCTTGTTTGAACGATATACGTTTAAACGCGGACGTTCAGCTGTGCCGAATACGTTTGTGCGCACACGTGCGTGACGTTTTTTACGTACAACATTTTTATCAGCCTTCGTGATCATTAGGGTCACTCCTTTCTATTCATTACCTTAGAACTTATTTAGCTGTTTTACCTTCTTTTCTGCGAACATGTTCGTTTTCGTAACGAATTCCTTTGCCTTTATAAGGTTCTGGAGGACGAATAGCACGAATGTTAGCTGCAACAGCTCCAACTAATTCTTTATCGATACCTTTTACAATTACTTTTGTGTTTGAAGGAACTTCGATTTCAATGCCTTCACGGTTTTCTAATTCAACAGGGTGAGAGTATCCAGCGTTAATGATAACTTTTTGGCCCTGTTTTTGAGCACGGTAACCGACACCAATGATTTCAAGGCTTTTTTCAAAACCTTTAGATACCCCATCAACCATGTTACCGATCAGGCTGCGGGTAGTACCGTGAAGAGCACGATGTTCTTTGTTATCGCTAGGACGCTCAACTGAAAGAACATTATCTTCAATCTTCACTGTGATGTCTGGGTGGAATGTGCGTGTAAGTTCCCCTTTAGGACCTTTCACTGTAATTGTATTGTTTTCCTGCTTGATTTCAACACCTTCAGGAATTTCTAATGCTTTTAAGCCTACACGAGACATAACTTAGGCACCTCCTATCTTTAACTGTTTTTTTACCAGACGTAAGCTAGAACTTCGCCGCCGATGGCTTGTTCTCTTGCTTCTTTATCTGTCAATACACCTTTAGAAGTGGATACGACTGCTACCCCAAGGCCGTTAAGAACTTTCGGAAGCTCTTCAGCTTTAGCGTAAACACGAAGTCCTGGTTTACTAATACGTTTCACACCAGAAATGACGCGCTCATTGTTTTGACCGTATTTAAGGAAAATACGTAGAACACCTTGCTTACTGTCTTCTACAAATTCAAAGTCACGTACAAAACCTTCACGTTTAAGGATTTCAGCGATTTCTTTTTTCACGTTGGAAGCTGGAAGTTCAAGCTTCTCGTGACGAACCATGTTAGCGTTACGAATACGCGTTAGCATATCAGCAATTGGATCTGTCATTGTCATAACTATTTACCTCCTTCCCTGTCTCGGGTTTACCAGCTGGCTTTTTTGACACCAGGGATTTGTCCTTTATATGCAAGCTCACGGAAACAAATTCGGCAAAGCTTAAATTTACGCAATACGGAGTGAGGACGTCCGCAACGTTCACAACGAGTGTATTCGCGTACTTTATATTTCTGATTGCGCTGTTGTTTCGCGACCATTGATTTTTTAGCCACAATTTTCCCTCCTTATTGGAGCTCAATTATTTTTGGAACGGCATACCAAATTGAGCTAGTAATTCACGTGCTTCTTCGTCAGTGTCAGCAGTTGTCACAATAACGATATCCATTCCACGCACTTTATTGACTTTGTCATAATTAATTTCTGGGAAAATCAATTGTTCTTTTACACCAAGAGTATAATTTCCTCGACCGTCAAAAGCTTTTTTGGAAATTCCACGGAAGTCACGCACACGTGGTAAAGATACAGCAATAAGCTTTTGGAAGAATTCATACATACGCTCTCCGCGAAGGGTAACTTTCGCACCGATTGGCATACCTTCACGCAGACGGAATCCTGCAATTGATTTCTTTGCTTTTGTGATCATTGGCTTTTGGCCGGAGATCGCTGTCAGCTCTTCTACAGCTGCATCAAGAGCTTTCGCGTTTTGAACTGCATCACCAACACCCATGTTAATCACGATTTTTTCAATCTTAGGTGTCTGCATTACAGAGTCATATTCAAACTTGTTCATTAGAGATGGAACAATCTCTTCTTTATAACGTGTTTTTAGTTCGTTCATCGTGTGGCCCTCCTTTCATCACTGTACTATTTATCTAAAGCTTCACCAGATTTTTTCGCGATACGAACTTTCTTTCCGTCTTCTACTTTGTAACCAACACGAGTTGGCTCGCCGGATTTAGGGTCAATCGGCAATACGTTAGAGACGTGAATCGGCGCTTCCTGAGTAAGGATACCGCCCTGCGGGTTTTCCTGAGAAGGCTTAGAGTGCTTTTTCACTTCGTTTACTCCTTCTACAAGAACACGGTCTTTCTTAGGATAAGCTTCAAGGATTGTACCCTGCTTGCCTTTATCCTTGCCAGAAATAACCATTACTTTGTCACCTTTTTTTACGTGCATAGCTTCGCGCACCTCCTTAACAAGGCATTTCAATTAACTTTTATAATACTTCTGGAGCTAGAGAAACGATCTTCATGAATTTAGCATCACGAAGTTCGCGAGCTACCGGTCCGAAGATACGAGTTCCGCGAGGTCCTTTATCATCACGTACAATGACCGCTGCGTTCTCATCGAAACGAATATAGGAACCATCTTTACGGCGCATTCCGCTCTTAGAACGGACGATAACGGCTTTTACTACTTCACCTTTTTTAACAACGCCCCCTGGTGTTGCTTGTTTTACAGTTGCGGTGATGATATCACCAATATTAGCTGTTTTACGACCTGAGCCGCCGAGGACTTTAATCGCTTGAATTTCACGAGCACCAGAGTTGTCTGCAACTTTTAATCGAGTCTCCTGTTGGATCATACCACTGTAACCTCCCTTCGGAATAAATCCGAGCGAACTTTAATTAGATAATAACAGACTCTTCAACGACCTCTAATAGACGGAAACGCTTGGTTGCGGATAATGGACGAGTCTCCATAATGCGAACAATATCTCCGTTTTTAGCTTGGTTGTTCTCATCGTGAGTCTTGAATTTTTTAGAATACTTTACGCGTTTGCCGTAAAGCTTGTGGAATTTATAAGTTTCTACTAATACTGTGATCGTTTTATCCATTTTGTCAGATACAACACGGCCAGTATAAACTTTACGATTGTTACGTTCACTCATGTGAGGGTGACCTCCTCTCATCTATTAATTATTTACGCCTAGTTCACGTTCACGTGCAACAGTTTTCATACGAGCGATAGACTTGCGAACTTCGCGAATGCGAGCTGTATTCTCAAGTTGACCTGTTGCTAGCTGAAAACGCAGGTTGAAAAGTTCTTCTTTAAGAGACTTAACTTTTTGTTCAATTTCGGCAGTGGTTAATTCACGGATTTCATTAGCCTTCATTGATTTCACCACCAATTTCTTCACGTTTTACAAATTTAGTGCGGATCGGCAGTTTGTGTGAAGCAAGACGAAGCGCTTCGCGGGCAACTTCTTCAGGTACCCCTGCGATCTCGAACATGATTTTCCCTGGTTTTACTACAGCGACAAACCCTTCTGGGGCACCTTTACCGGAACCCATACGTACTTCTAGGGGCTTAGCAGTATATGGTTTATCAGGGAAGATTTTAATCCAAACTTTACCGCCACGTTTCATATAACGAGTCATCGCGATACGCGCTGCCTCAATTTGGCGGGCTGTGATCCATGCTGGATCTACGGCTTGCAAGCCGTACTCACCGAAAGAAACGGTAGTACCGCCTTTAGCACGACCTCTCAAGCTAGTACGGTGTTGACGACGATATTTAACACGTTTAGGCATTAACATAATGCTTTTCCCCCTTCCTTACTTATCGTTTTTAGTTGGAAGGATTTCCCCACGATAGATCCACACTTTAACACCAAGTTTACCGTAAGTAGTGTCAGCTTCTGCAGTTCCATAATCGATGTCTGCACGAAGTGTGTGTAGTGGTACTGTTCCTTCACTGTAATATTCAGCACGAGCGATATCGGCACCGCCCAGGCGTCCGGATACTTGAGTACGGATACCTTTCGCTCCTGCACGCATTGAGCGTTGGATCGTTTGTTTTTGTGCACGACGGAAAGAAATACGGTTTTCCAATTGACGTGCAATGTTGTCAGCTACAAGCGCAGCATCCAAGTCAGGCTTTTTCACTTCAACGATGTTGATGTGAACACGTTTGCCAGTTAATTCATTAAGTGCTTTACGAAGTGCTTCTACTTCTGAGCCGCCTTTACCGATAACCATACCTGGTTTAGCTGTATGAATGGTAATGTTGACACGGTTTGCAGCACGCTCGATCTCAATAGTAGATACGGAAGCATCTTTCAGACGGTTTTCAACATAATCACGAATCTTAATGTCTTCATGTAATAGATCTGCGTAGTCGGTGCCAGCGTACCATTTGGATTCCCAATCACGGATGACGCCAATACGAAGACCTACCGGATTAATTTTTTGACCCACTGATTATCCCTCCTTTTTTTCGGATACAACCACTGTGATGTGGCTGGTGCGTTTATTAATTTGACTTGCGCGTCCCATTGCACGCGGGCGGAAACGTTTGAGTGTTACGCCTTCGTTAACAAATGCTTCGGAAACGTACAAGTTTTCAGGGTCCATTTCATAGTTGTGTTCAGCATTTGCGATCGCTGAATTGAGTACTTTCTCGATAATCGGAGATGCGCCGCGTTGCTTTAAGCGCAACGTTGCGATCGCTTCACCTACGTCTTTTCCTCGAATCAAATCAATAACTAGACGAGCTTTACGAGGAGCGATACGAACGGTTTTAGCAACTGCTTTAGCTTGCATTAGAGTGCCTCCTCTCTACCTTAGCGTTTTGTTTTCTTGTCGTCTCCAGAGTGTCCTCTGAACGTACGTGTTGGTGCGAATTCACCGAGTTTATGACCAACCATGTCCTCTGTAACGTAAACTGGTACATGTTTGCGTCCATCATAAACAGCAATTGTGTGTCCAACAAAGTTCGGGAAGATTGTAGAACGGCGTGACCAAGTTTTGATCACCTGTTTTTTGTCATCTTCGTTTAGTTTTTCAACTTTATTCATCAAATGATCATCTACAAAAGGTCCCTTTTTTAGGCTGCGACCCATACGTAAACCTCCCTTCGTGATTGAGAGACGGGTTCAATTGCCCGCCTGACAATCCCGTTATTTTTTGCCTCTTCTACGAACGATATATTTATCAGACGGCTTGTTGCGTTTTCTTGTTTTGTACCCAAGAGTTGGCTGACCCCATGGAGTAACTGGAGAAGGTCTACCGATTGGAGCGCGTCCTTCACCACCACCGTGAGGGTGATCGCTAGGGTTCATTACAGAACCACGTACTGTAGGGCGCTTGCCTTGCCAGCGGGAGCGTCCTGCTTTACCGATACTGATTAGTTCGTGCTCAAGGTTTCCTACTTGACCGATTGTTGCACGGCAAGTACTTAGAACAAGACGAACTTCACCGGAAGTTAAACGTACAAGAGTGTATTTTTCTTCACGGCCAAGGATTTGTGCAGAAGCACCTGCAGAGCGTACAAGCTGTCCGCCGCGTCCTGGTTTTAATTCTACGTTGTGTACGATTGTACCAACTGGAATATTTTTAAGCTGAAGTGCATTTCCTGTTTTGATATCTGCACCTTCACCAGAAATAATTTCAGTGCCGACTTTTACTCCTTTAGGAGCAAGGATATAACGTTTTTCACCATCAGCATAGTTAATTAGTGCAATGTTAGCGGAACGGTTCGGATCGTATTCGATCGTAGCAACGCGTCCTGGTATTCCATCTTTATCACGCTTAAAGTCAATGATGCGGTATTGACGCTTGTGACCTCCGCCTTGATGACGAACTGTCAGCTTACCTTGGTTGTTACGTCCACCACGTTTATGAAGCGGAGTGACAAGGGAGCGTTCAGGTTTGTCAGTTGTGATTTCGCTGAAATCAGAAACTGTCATGTGTCTGCGACCATTTGTAATAGGTCGAAACTTTTTAATCGCCATCTGTTTTCCCTCCTTCTCGATTCAGAATTTTCGTTTTATACTTCAAAGAATTCTAGTTCTTCACTGTCTTGTGTCAATGTAACAATTGCTTTCTTACGGTCAGAACGATAACCGCCGTAACGGCCCATACGCTTGAATTTACCTTTAAGGTTCATTGTGTTGACAGAAGCAACTTGAACGCCAAAGATTTCTTCAACAGCTTTTTTGATCTCTGTTTTGTTAGCTTTCGGGCTAACTTCAAACGTATATTTCTTTTCTCCCATAAGGTCAGCAGAATGCTCAGTAATGACGGGGCGCTTAATGATATCGCGTGGTTCTTTCATTATGAGAGCACCTCCCCTACTTTTTCAGCTGCGTCCTTGGTAAGGATCAGCTTGTCATGCGTCAACAAATCTAACACACTTACTTGGTCTACAGTCAATGTCTTAACCGTAGGAAGATTGTTAGAGGAAAGAATGACATTTTCATCTTTCTCTGCCGTAACAATAAGTGCTTTTTCGTTTACATCTAACGCTTTAAGAATGTTAACCACTTCTTTAGTTTTTGGAGCATCTAAAGAAAGGCTTTCAAGAACAACGATGTTGTCTTCTTTCACTTTAGAAGAGTACGCAGATTTTAGAGCTAAACGACGTACTTTCTTTGGCATGGAATAGCTGTATTTACGTGGAGTAGGTCCAAATACCGTTCCACCACCTACCCATTGCGGAGCACGAATAGATCCTTGACGCGCACGTCCAGTACCTTTTTGGCGCCATGGTTTGCGTCCACCGCCGCTGACTTCAGAACGACCTTTAACTTTGTGTGTGCCTTGGCGCATAGAAGCGCGCTGCATCAACACAGTTTCATTTAATACGTGAGTATTAGGTTCAATACCGAAAACGGCATCATTAAGCTCGATATCGCCTACGTTTGAACCGCTTTGGTTTAATAGTGCTACTTTAGGCATGACATATCCTCCCTTCCGTTAATTATTTAATAGCCTTAATTGCACTCGTAATTTTTACGTACGATTTTTTCGCACCAGGTACGTTACCTTTGATTAATAGCAAGTTACGTTCTGCGTCCACTTTCACTATTTCAAGGTTTTGAAGAGTCACTTTTTCATGACCCATTTGCCCAGGAAGGTTTTTACCTTTAAATACGTGCATAGGATCGATTGGACCCATTGCTCCCGGACGGCGGTGATATCTGGAACCGTGGCTCATTGGTCCGCGGGATTGGTTGTGACGTTTAATAGATCCTGCGAATCCTTTACCTTTAGATGTTCCAGTTACATCAATTACTTCCCCAGCTTCGAAAATATCCACTTTAACCTCTTGACCGATTTCGTAGTCATCGAGGTTTGTATTACGGAATTCACGAATGTAGCGCTTAGGTGTTGTATTGGCTTTTTCAGCATGGCCTTTTTCAGCTTTTTTCAAACGGTTTGATTTCTGATCAGCAAAACCTAGTTGAATCGCTTCATAGCCGTCGTTTTCAGAAGTTTTCTTCTGAAGTACAACGTTTGGCTCAGCCTGTACAACAGTTACTGGGATCAACTCTCCATCTTCAGAGAAGATTTGAGTCATGCCGACTTTACGTCCTAAGATTCCTTTCGTCATCCGTTACACCTCCTAATTTAATTGCATAGTATTTATAGTTTGATTTCGATATCCACACCAGATGGCAGATCCAAACGCATTAATGAATCTACTGTCTGCGGCGTTGGATTAACAATGTCGATAAGACGTTTGTGCGTACGCATTTCGAACTGTTCACGAGCATCTTTATACTTGTGAGTCGCACGAAGTACTGTGTAAATTGACTTTTCAGTTGGAAGCGGGATCGGACCAGATACATTAGCTCCGGAACGCTTCGCTGTGTCCACGATTTTTTCAGCAGATTGATCAAGCACACGGTGATCATACGCTTTTAAACGAATACGAATTTTTTCTTTTGCCATTATTTTCCCTCCTTCTTCGCCCATTTTTCAAATAGACATTCTCCGCGAAAAAACTTGACTCACCAGCCATGGCAAAGGGGCCGGGTGTGTCAACAACCTTTCGCTTCATCGCCTTTTATGACCAACATTATTCATTATATAGAAGAATTTTGGCCAATGCAAGAAGAAATCCATAATTTTTTCTTTTATGGACACCTCAAGGAATTATACTAGGGTTTGACGTGATTTTCAAGCTTTGTTCAGCATTTTTAATTTGATTTTTTAACTTACCACTCTCTAGCAGGGACTTTTTTTTATACAAAAAAAGAAGCAGCATAGCATGCCGCTTCTTTTCTTTTTATTGTGCTGAAATTATTTAGTGATTTGAGTTACAACGCCAGATCCTACTGTGCGTCCACCTTCACGGATAGAGAAACGAGTTCCGTCCTCAATCGCAATTGGAGAGATAAGTTCAACTGTCATTTCAACATTATCTCCAGGCATAACCATTTCTACGCCTTCAGGAAGTTGGATAACACCAGTTACGTCCGTAGTACGGAAGTAGAACTGTGGACGGTAGTTAGAGAAGAATGGAGTATGACGTCCACCTTCATCTTTAGATAACACATAAACCTCAGCTTTGAAGTTTGTGTGTGGAGTGATGGAACCAGGCTTCGCTAGTACTTGTCCACGGTTGATGTCTTCACGGTTTACACCACGAAGAAGGGCACCGATGTTGTCTCCAGCTTCAGCATAGTCAAGAAGCTTACGGAACATTTCAACACCAGTAATGGTAGTTTTGCGAGCATCTGGAGCAAGACCGATGATTTCTACTTCGTCACCGACTTTAACTTGTCCACGCTCAACACGACCAGTAGCAACTGTACCACGACCAGTGATAGAGAATACGTCCTCAACCGGCATCATGAATGGTTTGTCAGTGTCACGGTCCGGAGTTGGAATGTGCTCATCAACTGCATCCATTAGGTCGAAGATTCTTTGCTCATACTCTGCATCGCCTTCAAGCGCTTTAAGAGCAGAACCGCTGATTACTGGTACGTCATCTCCATCGAAGTCGTACTCAGTTAGAAGATCGCGAACTTCCATTTCTACTAGTTCAAGAAGTTCTTCGTCATCTACCATGTCAGTTTTGTTTAAGAATACTACAATCGCAGGAACACCTACGTTTTTAGAAAGAAGGATGTGCTCACGAGTTTGCGGCATCGGACCGTCAGCTGCAGATACAACTAAGATCGCACCATCCATTTGAGCTGCACCAGTGATCATGTTTTTAACATAGTCAGCGTGTCCAGGGCAGTCTACGTGTGCATAGTGGCGAGTTTCAGTTTCGTACTCAACGTGGGCAGTTGAGATTGTGATTCCGCGTTCGCGTTCTTCTGGCGCACCATCGATCATGTCGTATGCCATTGCAGTACCTGATCCAGAGCGCTTGTGAAGAACTGTAGTAATAGCTGCAGTTAGTGTAGTTTTACCGTGGTCAACGTGTCCAATAGTACCGATGTTAACGTGGGACTTGGACCGGTCAAATTTTTCTTTACCCATTATATATTTCCTCCTTTAAGTAAATACCATAGTTTAAAATTGATAGTTTATTTGAAGCATGAGAGCAGCTTCTACTGCTCCCAAGCTTACAATACAAGTTATACTTTAACTCGTCAAAAAAATCAATTACTCACCAGCATTTTTCTTGATGATTTCCTCAGAAATGCTCTTCGGAACTTCTTCATAGTGGTCAAAATGCATCGTGTATGTTCCGCGTCCTTGTGTGTTGGAACGCAACGCTGTCGCATAACCAAACATTTCAGAAAGTGGAACAAATGCTTTTACAACTTGTGCTGTACCGCGGGTTTCCATACCTTCCACGCGTCCACGGCGGGAAGTAACGTCACCCATGATATCTCCCATGTATTCTTCAGGAATTACAACTTCAACTTTCATCATTGGTTCCAAAAGAACTGGTTTACACTTGTTTTTAGCTTCTTTAAGTGCCATGGAAGCAGCAACTTTAAAGGCCATTTCGTTGGAGTCGACATCGTGGTAAGAACCATCATAAAGAGTGGCTTTAATGTCAACCATTGGATAGCCGGCAAGGACACCATTCTCCATAGATTCTTTAATTCCATGCTCTACAGAAGGAATGTATTCACGAGGAACAACCCCGCCAACGATTTTATTTACGAATTCGAATCCAGCACCTTCATCGTTTGGTTCAAATTTAACCCAAACGTGACCGAATTGTCCACGGCCACCGGATTGACGAACGAATTTACCTTCAACTTCCGCGCTTCCACGGAAAGTCTCACGGTAAGCTACTTGTGGAGCTCCGATGTTTGCTTCCACTTTAAACTCACGGCGAAGACGGTCAACGATGATGTCAAGGTGAAGCTCACCCATACCGGCAATAATCGTCTGCCCAGTCTCTACGTTTGTTTCTGTTTGGAAAGTCGGATCCTCTTCTGCTAACTTACCAAGTGCGATAGACATCTTATCCTGGTCCGCTTTGGACTTAGGCTCAATCGCAACAGAGATAACTGGCTCAGGAAATTCCATGGATTCAAGAATAACAAGGCTCTTTTCATCACATAGAGTATCACCCGTACCTGTATCTTTAAGTCCAACAGCACCAGCAATATCACCAGCATACACGGTGGAAATCTCTTCACGGGAGTTGGCGTGCATTTGCAGGATACGTCCTACACGCTCACGCTTATCCTTCGTAGAGTTCTTCACGTATGAGCCAGCACTCAATGTACCGGAATACACCCGGAAGAAGGTCAGTTTTCCTACGTATGGGTCTGTAGCAACTTTAAAGGCCAAT
Source organism: Halobacillus salinarum (assembly GCF_022919095.1). Classification (NCBI taxonomy): domain Bacteria; kingdom Bacillati; phylum Bacillota; class Bacilli; order Caryophanales; family Bacillaceae; genus Halobacillus; species Halobacillus salinarum. The sequence continues at coordinate 199,066 of NZ_CP095073.1, forward strand.
GCAGAGAATGGCTCTTTATCGTCCGCTTTACGAACAATCTCTTCTTCAGTTTGAGGAACGTGTCCTTCAATTGGAGGTACATCCAGTGGAGACGGAAGATAGTCGATAACTCCGTCAATCAGAAGCTGAACTCCTTTGTTTTTGAAGGCTGATCCACAGAATACAGGATAGAAATCTACGCTTAGAGTCGCTGCGCGGATGCCCGCTTTCAGCTGGTCATTTGTGATTTCTTCCCCTTCAAGGTATTGCATCATCAAGTCTTCATCAAGTTCTGCAACAGCTTCAATAAGCTTCGTACGGTACTCTTCAGCTTGATCTTTGTACTCATCAGGAATTGGACGAGCTTCCGCACGCGTTCCTAAGTCATCCATGTAATAGTAAGCTTCCATCGTTACCAGGTCGATAATTCCTTCGAAATCATCTTCTGCCCCGATAGGAAGTTGGACAGCTGCAGCATTTGCTCCAAGACGGTCTTTCAAAGTCCCTAAGGAGTAAATGAAATCTGCACCTATTTTATCCATTTTGTTTACAAACACAATACGCGGAACTCCGTAAGTGGTCGCTTGTCGCCATACAGTCTCAGTCTGTGGTTCTACCCCTGACTGAGCATCAAGTACAGCTACTGAGCCGTCAAGTACACGTAAAGAACGTTCAACCTCAACGGTGAAGTCTACGTGTCCAGGGGTATCGATAATGTTGATACGGTGACCTTTCCACTGAGCAGTTGTCGCTGCGGAAGTGATTGTAATTCCGCGTTCCTGCTCTTGTTCCATCCAGTCCATTTGGGAAGCCCCTTCGTGGGTTTCACCAATTTTGTGGATACGTCCTGTGTAGAAAAGAATACGCTCGGTAGCAGTAGTTTTACCGGCATCAATGTGAGCCATGATGCCGATATTACGTGTCTTTTCTAAGGAGAACTCTCTAGGCATGAATCTTTCTCCTTCCTAAAAGAAAATTTATTTGAGGTTGATTACCAACGGTAGTGAGCAAACGCTTTGTTTGCTTCTGCCATTTTATGCATATCTTCGCGGCGCTTCACAGCTGCACCGGTATTGTTTCCTGCATCCAGGATTTCATTAGCCAGACGTTCTTCCATTGTTTTCTCTCCGCGTAGACGCGCATAGTTCACAATGAAACGCAGACCTAGAGCTTGGCGGCGCTCAGGACGTACCTCAACAGGTACTTGATAGTTGGAACCCCCAACACGACGAGCGCGTACTTCTAGTACTGGCATTACATTTTTCATTGCTTGTTCAAAAGTTTCCATAGCGTCATTTCCGCTACGCTCCTGAACAAGTTCAAATGCTTTATAAAGAATCTTTTGAGCTTTTCCGCGTTGACCATCGACCATGATTTGGTTGATCAAACGAGTAACAAGCTTAGAGTTGTAAATCGGATCTGGTAACACATCACGTTTTGCTACTGGACCTTTACGTGGCATATGTTCCCCTCCCTTCCTTAATGGTTAAGCCGATCCTTGTCATCGACTTATTTTTTAGGTTTTTTCGTACCGTATTTAGAACGGCCTTGCATACGTCCTTCTACACTTGCAGTATCCAGTGCACCACGAACGATGTGGTAACGCACACCTGGCAAGTCTTTAACACGTCCTCCACGGATAAGAACAACACTGTGCTCTTGAAGGTTGTGACCAATCCCAGGAATATAGGCATTTACCTCAATCTGGTTAGTAAGACGAACACGTGCATACTTACGAAGTGCAGAGTTCGGTTTCTTAGGCGTCATAGTACCTACACGTGTGCAAACCCCACGTTTTTGTGGAGAAGACTGATCTGTCATACGCTTTTTGTAGCTGTTAAATCCTTTGTTTAAAGCTGGAGAGTCAGACTTCTTACCTTTGCTTACGCGTCCTTTACGTACTAATTGATTAATTGTTGGCATCGTAGATATCCTCCCTTCTTGTCATTTTTAATACCACACATCCAGGTGGTTCATAAAAAGGCAAAAAACAAAGTTTTCGCGATTTACCGCCAAAACTTTATTGCTTTATCGCCACAGTAGCAGCACCTACATCTATGCCGCACGCTCTTCCTAGCTCCCTCATTGATGTCACTCGTGCATGCGGGATTCCGAGCTGTTTGGCCAGTCGGGCTACTTTCTCTGTCATTGACTGATCAGCATCTTCAGCCGTAATGACTTCAGTCACTTCTCCATTTTTCATGGCTTTAAGTGTTTGTTTAGTCCCTATGACTATATCAGATTTAGCCTCTGCTACTTTTTCATAAGACATCTACATATCCTCCAAAGTAACAGGGATAAATGGAAGCACCTTGATTATATTATCACTAGCTAAAATCCATGTCAACTGCATTTTAAATAGATTTCAAGGTGCTTCTTCAATTTTACCCTCTGTTAACATTGATATAACTTCTTAAGGCTGGGTTACTTGTTCTGCAGGCTCGATAACATCGTCGGTCTGCTCTGACTTGGCTTGAATTTTACGATATCTAGTCATGCCTGTTCCAGCTGGGACAAGCTTACCAATGATAACATTTTCTTTGAGTCCAAGCAGTTCATCGCGTTTACCCTTGATTGCTGCATCTGTCAGGACACGAGTCGTCTCCTGGAAGGATGCTGCTGACAAGAAGCTGTCTGTTTCAAGGGATGCTTTCGTAATTCCGAGGATAACCGGACGTCCAACAGCGGGCTGTCCGCCTTCCATAAGAGCTTTCTGGTTTGCTTCTTTAAATTGATGGATCTCAAGCAGTGAACCAGGAAGAACATCGGTATCTCCAGAGTCAAGCACTCGGATCTTACGAAGCATTTGGCGAACCATAACTTCTACGTGTTTATCAGAGATTTCAACCCCTTGCATACGGTATACCTTCTGTACTTCTTTAAGGAGGTATTCCTGGACTCCATCAAGTCCTTGAACAGTTAATAGTTCTTTAGGATCGATGGAACCTTCTGTTAATGGAGCTCCTGCAACGACTTCATCTCCGACAGAGACTTTCAGACGCGCTCCATAAGGGGCGGTGTAAGAACGTGTTTCCACGCTTCCTTGCACGACAATCTCTTGTTTTTCTTTCACTTCATTAACTTCCTGCACGGTACCGTCAATCTCTGTGATAACGGCTTGACCTTTAGGATTACGTGCTTCCACAATTTCCTGGATACGCGGTAGACCTTGAGTGATATCGTCTCCTGCTACCCCGCCGGTGTGGAATGTACGCATCGTTAGCTGAGTACCTGGCTCACCGATGGATTGTGCAGCAATAATACCGACTGCTTCACCCACTTCGACTTCATCCCCTGTTGCCAGGTTGCGTCCGTAACACTTCTTACAAACGCCATGTTTAGTATTACATGTGAAGGCAGAACGGATGACTACTTCTTCAATCCCTGCATCCACAATCTGCTTCGCTGCATCCTCGAAGATTACTTCGTTACGAGTGGCCAGTACTTGACCGGTTTCTGGATGCTTGATCGTTTGGAACGCTGTACGGCCGATTAATCGGTCGATTAAAGGCTCAATAACTTCGGAACCTTCAGAAAGGGCACTTACAGGCAGGCCTCTATCCGTTCCGCAGTCATCTTCACGTACAATGACATCCTGCGCTACGTCTACAAGACGACGAGTCAAGTAACCAGAGTCCGCTGTTTTCAAGGCGGTATCAGCAAGACCTTTACGTGCACCGTGCGTAGAAATAAAGTATTCTAGTACGGTTAAACCTTCACGGAAGCTGGATTTGATCGGAAGTTCGATGATCCGGCCGGCCGGGTTGGCCATAAGACCACGCATACCAGCTAGCTGAGTGAAGTTAGAGGCGTTACCACGCGCACCAGAGTCACTCATCATAAAGATTGGGTTCCGCGGATCAAGAGATTTCATCAAGCGATCCTGAATATCATCTTTGGCACTGGACCAAACTTCAATAACACGATCATAACGCTCTTCTTCCGTGATAAGTCCACGACGGAACTGTTTCAATACTTTATCAACCTTACCTTGTGCTTCATCTAGAATCTCCTGCTTTTCAGGAAGTACGACAACGTCGGATACCCCAACGGTGATACCTGCTTTCGTAGAATAAGCAAAGCCAAGGTCTTTCATTCTATCGAGCATTTTAGAAGTTTCACTAATAGAGAAACGCTTAAACACTTCTGCAATAATGTCTCCTAAGATGCCTTTCTTGAATGGTGAAACTTCATCTCTTTCAGCAATTGTTTCCCTAATATTCGTACCTGGCTCGACAAAATACTGGTCAGGCGTTTTAATCTCAAGGTTCTCTTGCGTAGGCTCATTAATATAAGGGAACGAGTTTGGAAGCATTTCGTTAAAGATCAGCTTTCCAACCGTCGTTAACAGCAACTGCTGGTTTTGTTTTTCAGTAAACGTTTCGTTATCTAAAGAGCTTGCCTGTACAGCAACACGTGTATGCAAGTGGACATATCCATTCTGGTAAGCCATAAGAGCCTCGTTAAGATCCTTAAAGCTCATTCCTTCTCCGACTGCGTCTACACGCTCAAGAGTAAGGTAGTAGTTACCAAGAACCATATCCTGTGATGGAGTAACAACTGGTTTACCATCTTTAGGGTTTAGGATGTTCTGCGCAGCCAGCATCAGGATTCTTGCTTCCGCTTGTGCTTCAGAAGACAACGGCACGTGCACAGCCATTTGGTCACCATCAAAGTCGGCATTATAAGCTGTACATACGAGCGGGTGAAGACGGATTGCCCTTCCCTCAACAAGTGTTGGTTCAAAGGCTTGAATCCCTAAACGGTGCAGTGTTGGTGCACGATTTAAAAGAACAGGGTGTTCTTTGATTACATCTTCAAGTACGTCCCAGACTTCGGGGTGTACACGTTCAATTTTGCGCTTCGCTGACTTAATATTATGAGCTAAACCGCGGGAAACGAGTTCTTTCATAACAAACGGCTTAAATAATTCAAGCGCCATTTCTTTAGGAAGACCACATTGGTACATCTTGAGGGACGGTCCTACTACGATAACGGAACGACCAGAATAGTCTACACGTTTACCGAGCAAGTTTTGACGGAAACGTCCTTGCTTCCCTTTCAGCATATGAGAAAGAGACTTAAGAGGACGATTTCCTGGTCCTGTAACCGGACGACCGCGGCGGCCGTTATCGATAAGAGCGTCGACAGCTTCCTGAAGCATACGCTTCTCGTTCTGGACGATAATCGTGGGCGCTCCTAAGTCAAGAAGACGCTTCAGACGATTGTTCCGATTAATGACTCGACGGTACAAGTCATTTAAATCAGAGGTGGCAAAACGTCCACCATCCAGCTGAACCATCGGGCGAAGCTCTGGAGGGATGACAGGCAGTACATCCAGGATCATCCAAGATGGGTCATTTCCAGAGTTACGGAAGGATTCAAGTACCTCAAGACGCTTAATCGCACGGGTACGGCGCTGACCTTGGGCTACTTTCAATTCCTCTTTAAGTGCATCCACTTCGCCATCGAGATCGATGTCAAAAAGCAGTTTACGGATTGCTTCTGCTCCCATAGCTGCCTGAAAACCTTGGCCATACTTCTCCCGGTAAGAGCGATACTCTTTTTCTGAAAGAAGCTGCTTGCGCTCAAGCGCAGTTTCCCCTGGATCGGTCACGATATACGCAGCAAAATAAATGACTTCCTCCAAGGCACGCGGGGACATATCGAGTACTAACCCCATGCGGCTCGGTATACCTTTGAAATACCAAATGTGAGAGACAGGGGCAGCTAATTCTAAGTGCCCCATCCGCTCACGACGTACTTTTGCTTTCGTTACTTCTACCCCACAGCGGTCACAAACGACACCTTTGTAACGGACACGCTTGTATTTTCCGCAATGACATTCCCAGTCTTTCTGAGGCCCGAAGATTCTTTCACAAAACAACCCGTCTTTCTCAGGCTTTAACGTACGATAGTTAATTGTCTCCGGCTTCTTCACCTCACCATACGACCAAGAACGAATCTTATCTGGTGAAGCCAAGCCTATTTTCATATATTCAAAATTATTTACATCTAGCAAGGGGCCTACCTCCCTTTTAGTATCCAGGTTTTACCCTAAGCATAGAACTAAGAACTGTGGCCGAGCGATTAATGCTCTTCTAAGTTTAAGTTTTCGGATTCTTTGGTTTGATCTTCTTCAATGTCACGCATTTCTATTTCCTGTTCGTCCCCGGAGAGAATTTTCACATCCATGCCAAGACTTTGAAGCTCTTTAATAAGAACTTTAAAGGATTCCGGCACTCCCGGTTCTGGAACATTATCACCTTTAACGATGGCTTCGTACGTTTTGACACGGCCGACCACATCGTCTGATTTAACAGTAAGGATTTCCTGCAGAGTATAAGCAGCACCATAAGCTTCCAGTGCCCATACTTCCATCTCACCGAAACGCTGTCCACCGAACTGGGCTTTACCGCCTAACGGCTGCTGAGTAACCAGTGAATATGGTCCGGTCGAACGAGCGTGAAGTTTATCATCAACCATGTGAGCCAGTTTGATCATATACATGACCCCCACGGATACCCGGTTATCGAATGGTTCTCCTGTACGTCCGTCATACAGAATGGTTTTAGCATCGCGTGACATGCCTGCTTCTTCGAGTGTTTCCCAGACATCTTCCTCGCGGGCACCATCAAAGACCGGCGTAGCGACACGAAGTCCGAGCTGACGGGCAGCCATACCTAAGTGAAGCTCAAGCACCTGTCCAATATTCATACGTGATGGTACACCAAGAGGGTTTAACATGATATCTACCGGTGTTCCGTCTGGAAGGAAAGGCATATCTTCTTCTGGAAGAATTTTCGAAATTACACCTTTGTTCCCGTGACGGCCGGCCATTTTATCCCCTTCAGAAATCTTACGCTTCTGAACGATATAAGCACGAATCAGCTGATTAACTCCTGGTGGAAGCTCATCACCGTCTTCGCGGTTAAAGATCTTTACATCCAGCACGATGCCTCCTGCACCGTGTGGTACCCTTAGCGACGTATCACGCACTTCACGAGCTTTTTCACCAAAGATCGCGTGAAGCAAGCGTTCTTCTGCGGATAATTCAGTAACCCCTTTAGGTGTTACTTTCCCTACAAGAAGATCTCCGTCACTTACTTCAGCACCTACGCGGATAATTCCACGTTCATCCAAATCACGAAGAGCATCCTCCCCAACGTTCGGAATGTCGCGGGTAATTTCTTCTGGTCCTAGTTTCGTATCACGGGCTTCAGATTCATATTCTTCTATATGAATAGAAGTGTAGACATCGTCTTTTACAAGGCGCTCACTCATAATGATCGCATCCTCGTAGTTATATCCGTCCCATGTCATAAAGGCAACGAGTGGGTTTTGGCCTAAGGCAAGCTCACCCATATCCATGGATGGACCGTCGGCAAGAATTTCTCCTTTAACGACCCGGTCGCCTTTAGAAACGATTGGACGCTGGTTGTAGCAGCTTCCCTGATTGGAGCGGATAAATTTCTGTAAGCGGTAGCGGTCCAGATCGCCTTCCACTTCCCTGCCATCCACTTCGGAAATTCTGCGAACGAGAACTTCTTTTGCTTCTACACGCTCAACAACACCTTCATGACGACAGATTACAGCAGCACCTGAATCCTTACCGGAGACATATTCCATGCCTGTACCTACTATCGGCGCATCAGGTTTCAGCAATGGTACTGCCTGACGCTGCATGTTCGCACCCATAAGAGACCGGTTGGAGTCATCGTTTTCCAAGAAAGGAATACAAGCCGTAGCGGCTGATACTACCTGCTTAGGTGAAACGTCCATGTAATCAAGACGATCACGGGCAACGACAGTGTTTTCCCCGCGGAACCGGGAAATAACTTCAGGGTCCAGGAAGGAACCGTCGTCTCCAAGCTTCGCGTTGGCCTGGGCTACTACGTAATTATCTTCTTCGTCTGCAGTCAAGTAGTCGATTTGTTCTGTAACTTTATTTGTATCTGGATCTACACGGCGGTAAGGAGTTTCAATAAAACCAAACTCGTTTACTTTCGCATAGGAAGACAGTGAGTTAATTAAACCAATATTCGGACCCTCAGGTGTCTCAATTGGACACATACGGCCGTAGTGTGAATAGTGAACGTCTCGAACTTCAAACCCGGCACGCTCACGAGTCAAACCACCCGGTCCAAGCGCTGAAAGACGGCGTTTGTGCGTCAATTCGGCAAGCGGGTTCGTTTGGTCCATGAACTGGGAAAGCTGAGAGCTTCCGAAGAATTCTTTAATCGACGCAATAACTGGTCGAATGTTGATCAGCTGCTGCGGTGTAATCGATGAAGTATCCTGGATGGACATCCGTTCACGAACTACACGCTCCATACGGGACAAACCGATACGGAATTGATTTTGCAGCAATTCCCCTACTGAACGTAAACGGCGGTTTCCAAGGTGGTCAATGTCATCCGTTCCGCCTACGCTGTGAAGCAGATTAAAGAAATAACTGATCGCTGATAATATATCAGCTGGTGTTATATTTTTTACATTGCGATCAATGTTCGCATTGCCGATTACGTTGATCGAGCGTTCTCCTTCAGGATCTGTAGGATCCACAATCTTCACGGATTGGACTTGAATCGGCTCTTCAAGTACACCATCCACAGGGTCAAGCGTCTGCTCACTTAAATTAGCTTCTTCATTATCAAAATGAGGAATCAATCTATTTAAGAGGCGGCGGTCAATCTTGTCCCCTTTTTCTGCTATCACTTCACCTGTTTCTTCATCTACCAGCGTTTCTGCCAGCACTTGATTAAACAAGCGATCTTTAATATGAAGCTTTTTGTTAATTTTATAACGACCTACACGCGCTAAATCATAGCGTTTAGGATCAAAGAAACGAGAAACGAGTAAGCTTTTCGCGTTTTCCACTGTTGGCGGTTCGCCAGGGCGAAGACGCTCATAGATTTCCAACAAAGCTTTTTCGCTGTTCTCAGTATTGTCTTTTTCAAGCGTGTTCTTAAGGTATTCGTTTTCCCCGATCAGATCAATAATCTCCTGATCCGTGCCGAACCCTAGAGCACGTAATAGTACAGTAATAGGCAATTTACGAGTACGATCAATGCGGACGTGAACAACGTCTTTGGCATCGGTCTCGAATTCTAACCACGCGCCGCGGTTTGGAATCACCGTGGCTGTATGGCCTTTCTTACCATTCTTATCAATCTTCTTATTGAAATAAACGCTTGGAGAGCGAACAAGCTGCGATACAATGACACGTTCTGCACCATTAATAACAAAGGTACCTGTGTCAGTCATAAGCGGGAAGTCTCCCATAAACACTTCTTGCTCTTTCACTTCACCTGTCTCGTTATTTAACAGACGAACCTTCACACGAAGTGGAGCGTTATATGTTACGTCACGATCCTTAGATTCATCGACTGGATACTTTGGCTCGCCAAGGCTATAGTCTACAAACTCGAGTGATAAGTTACCAGTGAAATCTTCAATTGGCGAAATGTCCTGAAACATTTCCTTCAAACCTTCCTCAAGGAACCACTGGTAGGAAGCCGTTTGAATTTCAATTAAATTCGGCAACTCCAAAACTTCATTGATGCGAGCATAACTTCTGCGTTGGCGGTGTCGTCCATATTGAACTAGTTGACCTGTCAACTGATTCACCCCTCAAATCAAGCATTTTAATAACTAAAAAGAGTCCGGCAAGACATGCCGAACAGGCTTGGGGTTGATCTTACCACAAGCACTATATAAACATTCGCTGGTTAGCGAATGGTGATTCTTCATTTCTCTCTAACGTTAGACAAAAAAGAAAAAGGGTTTTCATCTATTAAAAACCTCATTTGCTTTGCATGTTCGATTTTACCATTCTAGCCCTCTAGCAAAATTTTTATACATAATTTCTGAAAAAAGGACTTGACACACGATGGTCATATTGGCATTTTTCAATACTAGCACAATACAATGAACTAGTCAATAGTTTTAGCTTTCAAAATATAATAGCCTTTTTCCTTAGCTATCACTTCACATTCGCCGTACACTTCTTCAAGCTTCTTCTTCGCCGAAGGAGCTCCCTGCTTCTTTTGAATGACCACCCATATTTCGCCGCCCTCTATTAAATGACTCTTCGCTTCTGTAAACATAGCGTGCACCACTTGCTTTCCGGCGCGAATAGGAGGATTGGTCACTATAGCAGCAAACACTCGATCTTCAATTGCTTGAAACCGGTCACTTTCATTTATCCTTACATTGGTTATACTATTTTGCAGCGCATTGTGCCGAGCAAGCTCCAATGCTCTTTCATTTACATCAACCATTTGAACCTGGCGTTCCGGGAAAGCTGCAGCCAGCGCAAGGCCGATCGGGCCATAACCGCACCCTAAATCCAACAATTCCCCTGTCACCGCAGGTTCAGTAAAGGAATCAATGAGAAGCCGCGAACCATAATCTACTTCTTTTTTAGAAAAAACAGCGTGGTCCGTTGTAAACGTAAATTCATTCCCTCTCAAAGTAAAGGGCCAGCTTCTTTGTTCACTTTTTGCTTCCGTTTTTTTTGAATAATAATGTTCTGACATTCGAACACCTTCTTCACTGATTAATAGCCTCGACTATTGAAGGAAAAAGAAAGCCCGCCGATAATCAGCGAGCTTTACTTTGGAAAAGTGGATTACTTAAGTTCTACAGAAGCGCCTGCTTCTTCAAGCTTAGCTTTCAATTCTTCTGCTTCTTCTTTTGCAATGCCTTCTTTAACAGCGCCAGGAGCGTTATCAACTAGTTCTTTTGCGTCTTTAAGACCAAGACCAGTGATTTCGCGGACTGCTTTAACTACTTTAATTTTAGAGCTTCCAGCAGATTCAAGTACTACGTCAAATTCAGTTTGCTCAGCAGCTTCTTCTCCACCGCCTGCACCGCCGCCAGCAGCTACAGGTGCTGCAGCAGATACACCAAACTCTTCTTCAATTGCTTTTACTAAGTCGTTAAGCTCAAGAACGGACATCTCTTTAATCGCTTCAATAATTTGTTCATTAGACATGAGAAATTTCCTCCTTAAATATTTTAATTTTAAATCGCTGACTTACGCGCTTTCTTCCTCTTTTTTGTCTGCAATTGCTTTTGTTGCATAAGCAAAGTTGCGGATTGGTGCTTGTAGTACGCTGAGGAACATAGATACAAGCCCTTCGTAGTTTGGAAGGGTCGCAAGTTCGTTGATTTGCTCAAGTGTTGCCACTTGTCCTTCAACTACTCCACCTTTAATTTCAAGGCTTTCATGTTCTTTAGCAAAGCTGCCGAGGATCTTCGCAGGAGCTACCGCATCTTCTTCGTGGAAGGCAAGGGCAGTCGGTCCTACAAGGACTTCATTAAGTTCACTTAATTCCGCTTGCTCCGTTGCACGGCGAGTCATCGTGTTTTTGTACACTTTGAAGTCAACACCAGCTTCACGAAGCTGTTTACGAAGTTCAGTAACTTCAGCAACATTAAGACCACGGTAATCTACCAATACAGCAGATTTACTGTTACGGAACTTTTCTGCGATCTCGTCTACAACCTGCTTTTTCTGCTCAATAATTTTGCTCATTGTTCCACCTCCTATTGACCTTTCATCATACCGCCCGGTGTCATGCTTAAGTGAATGACCCAAAATAAAAGTACCTCCATGCAGACATGGAGGTACGTATGTTGTCAGAACAGGGTGTAAGCACGCTGTTCTGTTTATTCACACACCTCGGTAGGAAATTAAGCGTTGGACGCACCTACTGTCTACGGTATAACGTATTCATTTATTCAGCATTACTAATTATATAAAACCAGCAATGAGAAGTCAACAATTTTTATTTAACAAAATTAGAAACGTCTACTTTGATTCCAGGTCCCATTGTTGAGGAAACGGCAGCATTACGCATGTAAACCCCTTTAGATGCTTGAGGTTTCGCTTTGACTAAAGCGTCTGTAATTGCTTCGAAATTCTCAACTAGTTTTCCTTCATCAAACGAAGATTTCCCAATAGGAACGTGAATGTTAGCCGCTTTATCTACACGGTATTCGACTTTACCCGCTTTGATTTCATTAACAGCCTTTTCTACTTCAAACGTTACCGTCCCTGTTTTAGGGTTAGGCATAAGACCTTTTGGTCCTAAGACACGGCCAAGCTTACCAACTTCAGCCATCATATCTGGCGTGGCAACGACAACGTCGAAATCAAACCAGCCTTGGTTGATTTTATTGATAAGATCCTGATCGCCAACAAAGTCAGCACCTGCTGCCTCTGCTTCTTTCGCTTTATCCCCTTTAGCAAATACAAGAACACTCTGGGTTTTACCAGTACCGTGTGGAAGTACCATTGCTCCACGGATTTGCTGGTCAGCTTTCTTCGGGTCCACCCCTAGACGAAAGGCAGCTTCTACCGTTTCATCAAAATTTGCTTTTGCTGTTTCCTTAACAAGCTTAATTGCTTCTTGTACATCATAAGCTTTCGTACGATCAACAAGTGCTAATACTTCTTGTTGCTTTTTGCTTTTTTTAGCCATTTAAATTTCCTCCTTTGTGGTTTTAACGGATTTACCTCCCACGAATAAAGGTTGCGAACGAAGGAATTCTCCTGTTTCGCAACCTTTGACTCCTTAGAGTGACGCTGTGGGATTAGTCTTCAACTGTAATACCCATGCTGCGCGCTGTACCTTCAACCATGCGCATAGCAGCCTCAACGTCAGCAGCGTTTAAGTCAGGCATTTTTGTTTCGGCGATTTCACGTACTTGGTCGCGTTTAACAGAAGCAACCTTGTTACGGTTCGGTTCACCTGACGCTGTTTCAATACCTGCTGCTTTCTTAAGTAGAACTGCAGCTGGCGGAGTTTTCGTCACAAATGTAAATGAACGGTCTTCAAATACCGTAATTTCAACCGGAATAATCATACCAGCTTGATCTTGCGTACGAGCATTAAACTCCTTACAGAAGCCCATGATGTTAATTCCAGCTTGACCTAGTGCCGGTCCTACTGGTGGTGCTGGGTTCGCTTTACCTGCAGGAATCTGAAGTTTTACTAATTTAATAACTTTTTTAGCCACGAGACACACCTCCTTAAAGTCCGTGATGTGGTAATAGGGGTTAAACCCTCCCACTCATCGCAATATCCCTCAAGCACATTTGCCTGAGGCACATAAAGAACATAAGAATTCTATCATCTTTATTGTTTCAATGCAAGGGGAGAGATTATAATTCACAATTTTTCTATTTGTGAAAAATCCAATTCTACCGGAGTTTCCCGGCCAAACATATTCACGTGGACTTTCACTTTCTGTTTATCAAGGTCAATATGCTCGATAGTTCCAGTGAAATTCGCAAAAGGACCATCAACAACCTTAACACTTTCCTTCACTTCAAAGTCAACCTCAGTTTTCGGCTGTTCGTTCATTCCCATACGTTTCAATACCGTGTCCACTTCTTCAGGTAAGAGAGGGATAGGTTTGGAACCGGAACCTGTTGACCCAACAAACCCAGTCACTCCCGGCGTGTTTCGGACTACATACCAAGAATCATCCGTCATGATCATTTCAGCCAAAACGTAACCAGGGAACACCTTTTTCTTTGCAATCTTTCGCTTCCCGTTCTTAATTTCTGTTTCTTCATCTTCAGGCACCAATACGCGGAAGATCTTATCTTCCATGCCCATGGATTCCACGCGCTTTTCTAAATTGGCTCTAACTTTGTTTTCATAACCTGAATAGGTGTGAACAACATACCATCTTTTTTCCATTTACACAGGACAAGTGGCTTGCCCTTCCCTCCCTTGTGATCAAAATTTAAAAATTCGCCCAACATGAAAAAACCCGTACGACGGGTTTTTTAGTAAGTCTATTTACCAGTATAGCACAAAATACACTCTACTATTACTTAGAAATGAGTTCAAGTACTTCTGTTATTCCAAGATCAATGATTGCAAAGAATACAGCAACGAATGCTACAGTAGCTATAACGGTAATGGTGTAACGCGTAAGCTCCTGCCCTTTTGGCCAACTTACTTTACGCATCTCCCGTGCTACATTTTTGAAAAACTTAAACATACAAAACTAACCCCCAAACTTGTGCCTGTCGGCTTCATGCTCTATTTTGTTTCCCGATGGAGTGTATGAGTACCGCATTGTTTGCAATATTTACGAACTTCCAGCCGTTCAGATTGGTTCGTTCGGTTTATATAAGAACTGTAATTCCTGCTTAAACACTCTGTGCAGGCCAGGATCACTTTTTTTCGCATACGCTTGTCCCTCTCATAATCCGAGGTTTATTCACCCACATTAATGTAGCACTCTTCCATGTACCTGTCAATCCGGCATTTATAAAGTAATTTCGCTCACTTCCAAGTATTTCTCAAGCTTCCGTTTTACTCTTTGCAGGGCATTATCAATAGACTTCACATGCCTTTTTAATTCTTCTGAAATCTCTTGATAGGATTGTCCGTCTAAATAAAGCGCAAGCACTTTTTTCTCCAAATCGCTCAGCAATTCTGAAATTTTTTCTTCCATGTCGCCAAACTTTTCTTTGTTAACTATCAGTTCTTGCGGATCGATCGCTTTTGACCCCGCGATGACATCCAGCAGAGTCCGGTCCGATTCTTCATCATAAATTGGTTTATCCAAGGAAACGTAAGAATTCAATGGGATATGTTTCTGTCTAGTGGCGGTTTTAATAGCGGTTATAATTTGACGGGTGACACACAATTCTGCGAAGGCTTTAAATGAAGACAGCTTGTCCTCCTGATAATCACGAATAGCTTTATAAAGTCCGATCATTCCTTCTTGAACAATATCTTCTCGATCTGCACCAATAAGAAAATAAGTCCGAGCTTTAGCCCGCACAAAATTTTTGTACTTATTGATTAAATAATCCAGAGCCTGGATCTGCCCTTGATTAATCTTTTCGACGATCGCTTCATCGTCAAGTTTGCTAAGATCCGCCTCTTTGATGCTATTCTCAGTTTGACCGATGCTCACTCAGGATCCCCCCGACCGTGCTACCTAAATATAGCAATATTATACAGTAAGCGTTTCAGAAGCGTCAACAAGCTGTTTTGTTATTTATCCCCTCTTCTCCACTTTTCAAAGATGTCCCTCACTTCTTTTTTTATCGGTATTTTCGGCTGATATTGAACCTGATTTCTCGATTCTACATCTTTTTTTATTTGCTGTTCAATATTCTTCACTTCAATGTACAATTCTCTTGCCGATTTTCGAAAAGCTCCCTGGGCAAAAATCGTCCTTTGTTCTGCATAATCGGACGTAGCTACATAAACCTGGGTCCGTACGTCATTTAATTCGCCAGCGAGTTTTTCAATTCTTTCATCGGCGGTTTCATTTTCTTTCGTATAAATGATCTCGATTTTATTAGTCAGCTGTTTCTTAACTAACCCTCTGACATGATAGGCATCAAACACAACGATGATTCGACCGCCTGTATAGGATTGATATTCAGCAAGCATTTGGACCAATAAATCCCTCGCCTGACTGAGATCTTTTTCCTTTAATCGCTTGAGCTCCGGCCATGATCCAATCATGTTATACCCGTCAACAATTAAGACAATCATCCTTATTCCCCGAGCGGGTGCCGTTTACGATGTACTTCATACATCAGAAGAGCCGCTGCGACGGAAGCATTCAGCGAAGTCACATGTCCAGCCATCGGAAGACTGACAGTCCAATCGCATTTCTCTTTTGTGAGCCGACTCATCCCCCGTCCTTCGCTGCCAATTACTAATGCAATCGGCATCTTACCGTCCAGATTCCGGTAGTCTTCCGTTCCATCTGCGTCCGTGCCCACTACCCAAACGAACCGTTCTTTCAATTCTTCAATGGTTCTCGCCAAGTTAGTCACCCGGGCAACTGGAATATATTCGATTGCTCCTGTAGACGTTTTTGCTACCGTTGCTGTGAGCGCCACAGACCGTCTTTTAGGAATGATGACACCGTGAGCTCCGCTTGCATCCGCTGTCCTTAAAATAGACCCCAGGTTGTGAGGGTCCTCAATCTCATCACAAATAATAAAAAAAGGAGCCTCTCCTTTTTCTTCAGCTTTCGTAAATAAGTCATCGATATCGCTATATTCATAGGCAGCAACGGAGGCAGCGACTCCCTGGTGATTTCCATCTACCAGTTGATCAATTTTCTTCCTCGGTACTTTCTGAACCATGACTCCGCTTTCTTTCGCCAGCTGTTCAAGCTTTTTAAAAGCCTGGTGCTGAAGCTGATCGGAGGTAAATACTTTATTGATGGCCCTGCCGGACTTCAGCGCTTCCTGTACAGGGTTTTTGCCGATAATCCATTCATCCTTCATCTTGTCCACTCCCTTCTTCGACGAAATCAATAGCATGGTATATCAATGTCTCCAGCCGCTCCTGCTGCTGCGATAAATAAAGAAAACCCAGCACTGCTTCAAACCCTGTGGAGGAGCGGTAAGTTTGGACATTCGTGTTCTTTGGAACAGACCCGGACTTAGCGTTTCTCCCACGTCTAAATATGGCTTCTTCTTCATCCGTTAGCAGCTCTTTCTCCTGCCACCACTTGCTGACAGCCGCCTGCGAGACAGCGGAAACGAATTTCACAGCTGTCTCGTGAAGAAGCTGAGGCTTAATCTTCCCTGCAGCCAATAAATGTTCTCGCACATACAATTCATACACCGAATCACCCATATAAGCGAGGGCTAATGGTTTCATTTGCTTGACATCTGTAAGAAGCATTTCTTTCTTTACCCTCTTTTCCAACGCGTTCCTTGAGACGTATCTTCTAAAATAATATTCCGGTCTTTTAATTCGTCGCGAATTTGGTCAGCTCTTTCAAAATTGCGATCTTTCCTCGCTTGTTTTCGTTCAGCGATTAATGCTTCTATTTCTTCATCCAACAGTTCGGTCTGTTGTTCCAATTCAAGGCCAAGCACACTCGTGAGTTCAGTAAATAGTTCTAAATAAGCATCCAGCACCTTCGTTGTCGTCTGCTCGGATTGCAAATACAAATTGGCCGATTTTGTCAGGTCAAATAACACGGAGATGGCATTCGCTGTATTAAAATCATCGTCCATTTCCTGAATAAATTGCTGCTTGAATCGGATGATTTCTTCCAGCCACTGGCCTTGGCCATTTTTCACCAGATCCATACTCGCCTGTTTTCGGTATTTAATATTTTGAAAAGCATTTTGAATTCGCTCGAAACTGCTTTTTGCCCCTTTGAGAAGCTCATCGCTAAAGTTAATGGGATGGCGGTATTGAACACTGAGCATAAAAAAGCGGATCACTTGAGGATCGTGTTTCTTGACAAGGTCATGAGCCAATACAAAGTTGCCTAAGGATTTGGACATCTTTTCATTTTCAATATTAATATATCCATTGTGCATCCAGTACCGGGCAAACGCAGATCCGTTATGAGCTTCCGATTGGGCGATTTCATTCTCGTGATGAGGGAAAGTTAAATCCTGGCCTCCGGCGTGGATATCAATCGTATCTCCCAAGTATTTTTTTGCCATGGTTGAGCATTCAATGTGCCAGCCGGGACGTCCCTCTCCCCATGGGCTTTTCCAAGAAATCTCGCCGGGCTTTGCTTCTTTCCACAAAGTAAAATCGAGCGGATCCTCCTTTTTCTCACCGACTTCAATTCTGGCTCCTGTCCTTAATTCGTCGATGGACTGGTGGGAAAGCTTTCCGTAGGAATCGAATTTTCTCGTTCGAAAATATACATCCCCTTCAGCTTCATAGGCAAAACCTTTATCTACCAGACCTTGGATAAAAGAAATAATTTCGTCCATATTTTCTGTAACTCTAGGATGGTGAACCGCTTTTTTCACACCAAGTGCCCCTACGTCTTCCAGATAAGCGTCGATAAATCGGTTCGCTATATCCGGTACTTCCTCGCCCATTTCATTTGCAGCTTTAATGAGTTTGTCGTCGACATCGGTAAAATTTAATACGTATTCCACATCGTAGCCACGGTATTCAAAGTATCTGCGAACCGCATCAAAAACGATGGCAGGACGAGCGTTTCCTATATGAATATAATTATATACGGTTGGCCCGCACACATACATTTTTACTTTGCCGTCTTCTAACGGTTCGAATGGTTCTTTTGTTCTTGTTAACGTATTGTAAATGTTAATGGCCACTCTGTTTCACTCCTTTAGCTTCCTGAAGTTCTTTCTTTAACTGTTCGATTTGTGTTTCCAGCTCGTTCAGCCGGTCGTAAACAGGATCAGGCAGTTTGTGGTGATCCAAATCTTTTTGGCGGACTTTTTTTCCGTCCTGGACAACGACGTGTCCTGGAATGCCTACAACAGTGGAATTGTCCGGTACATCGTGTAATACGACGGACCCTGCTCCTACTTTTGAATTTTCCCCAATGGTGATCGATCCCAGCACTTTAGCTCCGGTAGCCACGAGGGAATTGTTCATTAAGGTTGGATGGCGTTTACCCTTTTCTTTCCCAGTACCGCCAAGCGTCACTCCCTGGAACAGAGTTACGTTATCACCGATCTCACAAGTTTCCCCGATTACAACTCCCATGCCGTGGTCAATGAAAAACCGTCTCCCTATTTTTGCACCTGGATGAATCTCTATTCCAGTTAAAAAACGACTGATCTGCGAGATCACCCGCGCCAGAAAAAAGAACTTTCGTTTGAAACAAGCATGGGCCACCCGATGTGCCCAAGTCGCATGCAATCCTGAATAAGTTAAGATGACTTCAAAATAGGATCTTGCAGCCGGATCTTGGTCAAAAACGACATCGACATCTTCCTTAAACATTTTAATCAGCCCCATACTCACTCCTCCTTTATAATTAAAAAACGCGCCTCTGTGCTCCTTGGCACAGAGACGCGTTTCGCGCGGTTCCACTCTGTTTGGGAAAAGTTGAATTCCCCACTCTCATGACCCTCGGTAACGGGAGGTTCCGCTTCAGCCTACTGTGTTCAGCTGAAGGCTCAAAGGTGCATTTCAAAGGTTTTCCTTAAGATCGCTCCCAGCCTCAGGCGATCCTCTCTGGATAAGTTCCCACCTTCTACTTCTCCTTATCAACGCTTCTTATTGGTATCTTTACTATATGATAAATGGATAGCTTTGTGAATTATTTTGTTTTACAGCTGATTTAAAGCATCATCGAGACGCGCAGTAACTGTATCTATACCAAGCAGGTGAATGGCATTTGGCAGTTCAGGGCCATGCATCTGCCCAGTAGTCGCCACCCGGATCGGCATAAATAGTTTTTTACCTTTATGGCCCGTTTGCTTTTGGACAGCCTTAATCTGTGATTTAATATTTTCCGGCGTGAAATCTTCAAGCTCTTGAAGGTTCTGCTTAAATGTGGACAGTACCTCAGGCACTTGTTCCCCTTTAAGGACCTCCATAGCTTCTTCATCATACTGGATTTCTTTTTTAAAGAACAGTTCGGTCAATTCAACGATTTCTGCCCCATAACTAAGCTGCTCCTGATAAAGGGAGATCAGCTCATGAGCCCATTTACGATCTTCATCATTCAAGTCTTCAGATAAACGTCCTGCGTCAATTAAATGAGGAAGAGTAAGGTCTATCACACGGTCGAAATCTGCTGCCTTAATGTATTGGTTGTTCATCCATTTCAGCTTCGCAGGGTCAAAGACAGCTGGTGAAGTCGTCAAACGATCCGGATCAAAGATATCAATCAGTTGATCCTTCGTAAAAATTTCCTCCTCGCCTACCGGAGACCAGCCAAGCAGTGTGATGAAATTAAACAAGGCTTCCGGCAGATAGCCGAGATTTTTGTACTGTTCGATGAATTGCAAAATATGCTCATCACGTTTACTCAGTTTTTTTCGTTCCTCATTTAAAATAAGCGTCATGTGGCCAAACTTCGGCGCTTCCCACCCAAACGCTTCATAAACCATCATTTGCTTAGGCGTATTGGAAATGTGTTCTTCCCCACGGAGAACGTGAGAGATCTTCATCAAATGGTCATCGATGGCTACAGCAAAATTATACGTAGGTGTACCATTTTTCTTCACGATGACCCAGTCGCCAAAGTCGCTGGATTCAAAGGAAATATCCCCACGGACAATATCGTTAAACGTGTACGTGTGAGTTTCCGGTACGCGCAGACGGATGCTTGGATTACGTCCTTCTTCTTTAAACTTCTCTACCTGCTCCGGCGTTAAGTCGCGATGGGCACCGGAATATTTAGGGGCTTCGCCACGAGCAAGCTGCGCTTCTCTCTCTTTCTCGAGCTCTTCCTCCGTCATATAACACTTGTAAGCAAGGCCGCGATTGAGCAGTTCATCGACATATTCCTTATATAGTTCAATTCTTTCCATTTGGCGGTATGGACCATAATTGCCGCCGACGTCGGCACCTTCATCCCATTCAATTCCCAGCCATTTTAAATACGTGAGCTGGCTTTGCTCTCCACCAGCAATATTCCGCTTCTCATCCGTATCCTCAATCCGGATAATAAACTTACCTCCAGCATGCCTGGCATACAAATAGTTAAACAATGCTGTTCGTGCATTTCCTATATGGAGATTTCCTGTTGGGCTAGGGGCATAACGTACCCTTACTTCATTTGTCATTTTTGCTTCTCCTTTCGTACCTGCCGTTCTTTTTTTTACTTTCCCTATTTTATCATTTTTCTTTTATCCTTGGGGACTATTTTGCAGGAGAACAACCGCCTGAGCAGCAATCCCTTCCTTACGCCCGGTAAAGCCTAGTTTTTCCGTCGTAGTCGCTTTGATGTTAATACGGCTTACCTCCGCATTCAGTAAAGAAGCAACGTTCTCTCTAATCGCTTCAATATAAGGCGCCATTTTAGGAGCCTGGGCAATAACTGTACAATCAAGGTTGCCAAGTTCATACCCTTGGGCCTGGACGTCTTTCCAAACGTGCTTGAGCAATTCACCTGAGTCTGCATCCTTAAATCCTGGATCCGTATCTGGAAAATGCTTGCCGATGTCTCCACTTCCGATCGCTCCTAAACAAGCATCTGCAATCGTGTGCAGCAGCACATCTGCATCAGAGTGTCCGAGCAGCCCTTTCTCATAAGGGATCTCTACACCCCCTATGATGCATTTACGTCCTTCTGCAAATTGATGGACATCAAAGCCTTGACCGATTTTGAACATTGGAGCATTCTCCCCCTCATCACTTCTTAGGTTCATAAGAAAAGATTCCGCTTTTTGTAGATCCTCTGGAGTCGTAATTTTAAAATTATCGTAGCTGCTTTTGACAATTGCCACTTCCCGACCTAAACGTTCGACTAAAGAAGCATCATCTGTTCCATAGTATCCACTTTCCTCAGCCTGTTGATGCGCCTTATATATTAAGGAAAACTCAAAGCCTTGAGGCGTTTGTGCTGCCCATAAGCTGCTTCGATCCAGCGTCGTGAGCTGTTCTCCTTCTTTTTGTTTAATCGTATCTGTAACAGGGACAGCAAGTAAGGCCGCCTTTTTGTCCCGAACGACGATGGCCAGTTCATGAAGCTGTTTTTCGGAAACAAACGGCCTGGCTCCGTCATGAATGAACACAGGAAGTTCTTTAGCCTCGACAGCTTTCAACCCTTCAAATACGCTATCCTGGCGTTCTCTTCCTCCATTGACTAGTCGAATTGGTTTTTGAAACGTATAGCTTTGCAAAACTTGTTTCATTTTTTTATCTTCCAGCGTATTGGTGACAAGGATGATTTCCTCACACCATTCATCTGCGTCAAAAACTTCCATTGTATGTATAATTAAAGGCTTCTTATCAATCATCAAAAATTGCTTATTTAAACCGGCCAGCATCCGTCTTCCCTGCCCGGCTGCTAACACAATTGCCGTATATTTTGTCATAGTAACCATCCTAAACATATTGAAAAAACAAAAGCGATAACACTCCTGTTATCACTTTTGTTGTTCTCTATTCGTTTATACCGTTTTTACAATGCTTTTTCAAGTGATTTTGGCTTGGCAAAGATCATACGGCCGGCTGAGGTTTGAAGAACACTGGTCACAATCACTTCAATTGTTTTTCCAATATAGTCTTTTCCTTCCTCAACGACAATCATCGTGCCGTCATCTAAATAAGCGACGCCCTGATTTTGCTCTTTTCCATCTTTAATCACTTGGATCGTCATTTCTTCCCCTGGAAGGACGACCGGCTTGACCGCATTGGCCAGATCATTGATATTCAATACTTGTACATTTTGAAACTCACAGACTTTGTTCAAGTTAAAGTCGTTCGTTACAACAATCCCATCCATCACTTTGGCAAGCTTCACGAGTTTGCTGTCTACTTCCTGCACATCTTCAAAATCCCCCTCGTAAATCTCTACATTTACAGGCAGATCCTTTTGAAGACGGTTAAGAATATCGAGACCTCTGCGTCCCCGGTTTCGTTTCAATCCATCAGAAGAATCGGCGATATGCTGCAGCTCTTCCAGTACGAATTGTGGAATAACAACGGTTCCTTCAAGAAAATGAGTTTCACAAATATCTGCAATACGTCCATCAATAATGACACTTGTATCCAAGATTTTTTCTTTTGGAATAAGAGAGGCATCTACCATGTTTTTTGCTTCTGCCACATTTTCTTCATTTGCTTTTTTGTCTTTTCTGGCAATGGTAAGCAGATTCAAAAACTCATCTTTTCGTTTAAATCCTACTTGAAACCCAAAGTAACCTAAAATAATGGTTAAAAAGATCGGGAGAATTTGGTTTACCACTTGAATTTGAATATCCAAAAGCAGGTTATTGATGAGATACGCGATCGTCAATCCGACAATCAGTCCAAGGCTTCCAAACAACAGATCAGCGACCGGAGCCCGGACAAGTGTATCTTCGACCCACCTCAGAAAATCCACAATATAATCGACCAGCCAGAACGTCAATAAATATAAAATAAGTGCTCCAATTACAGCTCCCACTATTGATTGGATCCAACCCTGCCAGTTAAGGTTCATCATATCAAATAATTCCGGGATATAAAGATAACCAAGTGTTCCCCCAGTTATAACAATAAATAATTGTACAATTCGTTTAAGCACTTGAATCACCTCCTCTGATCACAGTATGACCAAAATAACGTACACCTAACCGTATAAAAAGGAATGATGGTTATTAAAGTAGCACAGGTTCCAAAAATAGTCAATTTGTAAATAAAATATGTTATCATACCTTCACAACTTAAGTCAATAGTCCTGCTAAATATGCCGATCTACAAATAGCTGCTCCTGGATTCTTTCAAGTCCATCTCTTATCTTCATTGCTCTTATTTCGCCCACCCCGTCCACTTCGACTAATTCTTTTGTAGAAGCCTGGATCATATCATCCAGGGTACCGAACTGTTCAATCAAATGCTCGATAATTAAAGTAGGCAGTCTTGGGATCCGGCTGAGGATACGATACCCTCTCGGGTGGACCGGTTCCGCCATTTTCGTATTTTGTGAGTAGCCCAGCAGTTTAAGAATCTGTTCATCCGTTAACAGCTCTGTGTTTGAAATTTCCTGCATCTTTTTCAAAATATAATAGGGCTCATAATCCGGACGTTTGCTGTAATCCTTTAATAACAGCGAGGCTTCTTGTTCAATATCAGAAACCAGTTCTGTCAGCTGGAGCTGAATCAGGCGTCCTTCATTCCCTAATTCGTTTACATAATTTAAAATTTCGGTTTTTATTCTTAAAACCATCTCGACGCGGTGGACAACTTGAATGACTTCTGCAAAAGAAACCATATTTTCAAATTCCATAGCCCCGAGATTAGTGATGCTTTGATCAAGGACGTTTTTATATTTCTCTAAGGTTTGGATCGCCTGGTTCGCTTTAGTCAGGATGACACCAATATCTTTCAGGGAGTAACGCAAATGGCCTTTATAAAGCGTTATGACATTTCTGCGCTGTGAAATGGCAATGACTAAGTGGCTCGTCTGCTTTGCCACACGTTCAGCCGTGCGGTGTCTCATCCCCGTTTCTGATGATAAGATATCCGGGTCAGGCATTAATTGAGCATTAGCATATAAAATTTTCGAGCCTTCATCGTTAAGAATTAACGCGCCATCCATTTTTGCGAGTTCGTATAAATGCGCCGGTGTGAAATCTGATTGAATATGAAAACCACCATCAACCATCTCCCGTATTCCCTCTCCATAACCGACTACAATCAATCCTCCAGTATTCGCCCTGAGGACATTGTCAATTCCATCCCTGATCGGAGTGCCCGGAGCCACAAACTTTAAAATCTCGCCAATACCGTTCTCTTTCATTTCATGCCCTTCCATTTACCTATCTCCCAACGTTAAGTTCATGGCTTCCTGAACGGTGTTAACCCCTATGACCTCGATGGAAGAAGGAGGGGTCCAGCCGTCTAAATTCTTATTGGGGATGATTACCCTTTTGAACCCAAGTTTAGCTGCTTCCTGGACACGCTGTTCAATTCTCGCGACTCTTCTGACCTCTCCTGTCAATCCCACTTCTCCTACAACGACATCATGTGGATTGGATGCCTGGTCACGGAAGCTGGAAGCGATACTAATCGCCACGGCAAGATCTACGGCAGGTTCGTCAAGCTTCACCCCGCCGGCAACCTTCACATAGGCGTCTTGATTTTGCAAAAGCAAACCCGCACGTTTTTCTAAAACGGCCATTAACAGCGGGACCCGGTTATGATCCAAACCGGTGGCCATTCGTCGCGGATTCCCAAATGCCGTCGGGGAAATAAGCGCCTGTATTTCTACCAGGACTGGTCGAGTACCTTCCATGGAAGCCACAACAATTGAACCTGCTGCTCCTTGGGAACGCTCTTCCAAAAAGATTTCTGAAGGATTGAGAACTTCTTCCAGCCCTTTTTCCTTCATTTCAAAAATTCCCATCTCATGAGTGCTGCCAAAACGGTTCTTCACACTTCTTAATATCCGGAAGGTGTGGTGGCGCTCCCCTTCAAAATAAAGTACCGCATCGACCATATGTTCAAGCAGCCGCGGTCCTGCAATGGACCCTTCTTTTGTAACATGCCCCACAATGAAAATCGGAATACCTTTACTCTTAGCGATTCTCATCAGCTGGCTTGTACATTCCCTTACTTGGGAGACACTTCCAGGTGCAGAGGTGACGTCCTCTTTAAAAATCGTTTGAATCGAATCAATCACCACAAAGCTTGGATTGATCGAATCGATCTGGGTAATGACATCTTGTAAATTTGTTTCTGATAATACATACAGTTCTTCAGAGGTAATGTTGAGCCTCTCTGCTCGGAGCTTGGTCTGTCTTGAAGATTCCTCACCGGAAATATAAAGCACCGGCAATTGTTTGTTGGCAATTTGCGCGGAAACCTGAAGGAGTAAGGTCGACTTTCCAATACCAGGGTCCCCGCCTATTAACACTAAGGAGCCTGCCACAATTCCGCCTCCGAGTACCCGGTTTAATTCAGGCATATCTGTCGGGAGACGCGGTTCTTTCTGCGATTGGATTGAATTAATTTTTTCCGGCTTTGCTTGAGTTGAGGAATTTGTTTGAAACACATGCCTGGATACAGCCGGTGCGCTCATTTCTTCGACCAGCGTATTCCATTGATGACATCCAGGACATTTCCCCATCCATTTAGGTGTTTCATAACCACATTCCTGGCAAACAAATTTTGTTTTTCTCTTTGCCAAGTGACTCTCTCCTTCTCTCTATTTTATACGATATAACTTGTGAAAAAGTTTCATAGTGATATCAATTGTATTAAATTTATCTTACCATTTTTTTGAAATTATTCGTTTTGAAAGCCTTTTAAAAATCCTATTACCCCTATCATAAATCCTTTTAACTGATTTGTCCCAATCTGAATCCATTTACTCAAAAAAAATCGGAAGGCTGGCCGCCTTCCGGTAATTAACTAGATGGATTAATCATTTTTGCTTAAAGAGCTGGCTTCTTCCAGCTTTTCTACAACGAATTCATTATTTTCATCAAGGTCTATTTTAACTTTTTGACCTTTTTGAATATTTTCTTTCAGCAATTCTTCTGAAAGCAGATCCTCTACGTTCTTCTGGATTGAACGGCGAAGCGGTCTTGCCCCATACTCCGGATCAAAGCCTTGCTCTGCAATGTGTTCGATAGCTCTGTCAGATAAGGTGAAGTCTATTTCCTGTTCTAGCAGACGTTTTTTCAACTGCTCTGCCATCAAGGTCACAATATCCTTCATGTGCTTTTTCTCCAAGGAATGGAATACGATCGTTTCGTCTATACGGTTTAAGAACTCGGGACGGAAAGCTTT
Organism: Halobacillus salinarum; assembly: GCF_022919095.1. Taxonomy (NCBI): domain Bacteria; kingdom Bacillati; phylum Bacillota; class Bacilli; order Caryophanales; family Bacillaceae; genus Halobacillus; species Halobacillus salinarum. Next base: position 225,234 of record NZ_CP095073.1, read on the forward strand.
CTTCAATTCATCCGTCACTTTTGATTTCATATCTTTATAATCCTGACCTGCTTCATCCATGGAGAAGCCTACATATTTATTGCTCTTAAGTTCTTGTGCCCCAACGTTGGAAGTCATGATGAGCACGGTGTTTCTAAAGTCGACGACCCGCCCTTTAGAGTCAGTCAAACGCCCATCTTCCAGAACTTGCAATAGAATATTAAAGACTTCCGGGTGGGCTTTTTCTACTTCATCCAGTAAGACGACAGAATATGGCTTATTGCGGACTTTCTCCGTCAGCTGGCCGCCTTCATCATAGCCGACATAGCCTGGAGGAGAACCCACGAGACGAGAGGTGCTGTGTTTTTCCATATATTCAGACATGTCGATGCGAATCATAGCATCTTCATCTCCGAACATACTCTCAGCTAAAGCGCGTGCCAATTCCGTCTTACCTACACCAGTTGGTCCAAGGAAGATAAAGGAACCAATCGGACGTTTCGGATCTTTCAAGCCGGCACGGGCACGTCGAATGGCTTTTGAAATGGCTTTGACCGCTTCTTCCTGCCCGATGACCCGGTTGTGAAGCGTATCCTCAAGCTGAAGCAGACGTTCCGTTTCGTCTTTTGTCATTTTTGAAACCGGAACTCCGGTCCACGTAGATACAACTGATGCAATGTCTTCTACGGTAACCTCAGAATCCTCCTGGCCTTGCTTCTCTTTCCACTCGTCTTTCGTTTGGTCAAGTTCATCACGCAAGTGCTGTTCTGTATCTCTTAGAGAAGCAGCTTTTTCAAACTCCTGACTTTGAACAGCCGCATCTTTTTCCTTGCGAACTTCTTCAAGCTTTTGCTCAAGCTCCTTTAAGTTTGGCGGAGCGGTATAAGAACGAAGTCGAACTTTAGACGCTGCTTCGTCGATAAGGTCAATCGCTTTATCTGGAAGGAAGCGGTCCGTGATATAGCGGTCAGAGAACCGTACAGCAGAATCAATGGCATCATCAGTAATAGTTACGCGATGGTGCGCTTCATACCGATCCCTGAGTCCTTGCAGAATCTGGACAGATTCCTCAAGGTTTGGTTCATCAACTTGAATAGGCTGGAAACGACGCTCTAAGGCAGCATCTTTTTCGATATATTTTCGGTATTCATCTAGGGTCGTTGCCCCGATACATTGTAATTCGCCACGTGCAAGAGAAGGCTTGAGAATGTTGGAAGCATCGATAGCGCCTTCTGCTCCGCCGGCTCCAATAAGCGTATGCAATTCATCAATAAATAGAATGATATTGCCGGCCTGACGAATTTCTTCCATTACTTTTTTCAGGCGGTCTTCGAATTCCCCGCGGTACTTCGTACCAGCAACGACTGTTCCCATATCCAGCGTCATCACACGTTTATCCCGCAGAATTTCCGGAACTTCATTATTCATTATCTGCTGCGCTAAGCCTTCAGCAATTGCCGTTTTACCTACACCTGGTTCACCTACGAGAACAGGATTGTTCTTAGTACGCCGGCTTAAAACTTGGATGACACGTTGTATTTCTTTACTTCTGCCAATGACAGGGTCAATGTTTCCTTCTTTGGCAATCGCAGTTAAGTCGCGTGCTAAAGAATCAAGTGTTGGTGTATTAGCGTTTGTAGCTTGGCCACTACCTCCTCCACGGCGGTTTTGCCCACCGGTAGATTCGTTGTTTCCAAGAAGCTGAAGAACCTGCTGACGAGCCTTATTCAGGCTTACACCAAGGTTGTTTAGAACTCTTGCTGCCACGCCTTCACCTTCACGAATTAGCCCGAGAAGAATATGCTCTGTTCCTACGTAAGAATGTCCCAGCTTGCGGGCTTCATCCATGGAAAGTTCGATGACCTTTTTAGCACGTGGGGTATAGTGAATCGTTTGAGACACCTTTTCCCCTTTCCCGATCAACTTTTCAACTTCCTGCTGGATTTTTGAAGACTCTAAGCCCAGCGCTGTTAATGCTTTGGCAGCGATGCCTTCGCCTTCACTTACTAAACCGAGAAGAATATGCTCTGTTCCAATATTGTTATGCCCTAAACGAACAGCCTCTTCTTGTGCTAGTGCGAGTACTTTTTGTGCTCTTTCTGTAAAACGCCCAAACATCATGGAAAATTCCTCCTAGCGTTATTCTTTATTTTCTAAATGAAGTCGTTCTCGAATTAATGATGCTCTCCTGATATCTCTTTCATCAGGGTTAAGAGTAGCTTTTGCATATTGTTGCAAAAATCCTGGCTGAGTTAAAACCATCAGCTCATTTAGTATCGTTTTCGGTATATGATCGATAAAGCCAAGGTCTATGCCTAAGCGTAAGTCGGATAAACATTTTGCTGCTTCTTTAGATTCAATAATGCGGCTGTTTTTTAACACCCCGTAAGAACGGAAGATCCGATCTTCAAGCTGCACAGCCGACCTGTTCATAATCGCCTGCCTTGCCCGTCTTTCCTGATCAATCAATTGTTTTACTACACTGTGTAAATCCTCAACAATATCCTCTTCTGATTTACCCAGTGTAATTTGGTTGGAAATTTGGAAAATGTTGCCAAGAGCTTCGCTTCCTTCTCCATAAATCCCTCGAACGACCAAGCCGAGCTGATTAATCGCCGGTGTCATCCGGTTGATCTGCTGCGTCATTGCTAAAGCAGGTAAATGCATCATTACAGAAGCTCTCATCCCCGTACCTACATTGGTAGGGCAGGCGGTTAAATAACCGCGGTGTTCATCAAATGCATAATCAATCTTTTCTTCCAGCCAGTCATCGAGCTGCGAAGCCTGCTCAAGAGCACGGTCCAGCTGAAATCCTGGGAAGTATAATTGTATGCGGATGTGGTCCTCTTCATTAATCATAATGGAAACTTGTTCGTTTTGAGAAACCATTGCCGCAGAGTGCTTTGAATGATCTGCCAAATGCGGGCTGATTAAATGCTTTTCTACTAAAACCCGCTTTTCAATAGACTGTAGATCGTTCATTTGAACAATTTCAAAATCCTTATAGTCTCGGAAAGACTGATGCTTAAACTCATTTTTAAAAACTTCTAATACTTTTTCTAACGTTTCCTCACCGGCTACAATCGGAAACGGATATTGTGAAAAATTCCTAGCAAACCTTATTCTGCTGCTTAATACAATATCGCTGTCTGGACCATCCTGCTTCATCCAGGGGCTGATTGCTTCGTTCATAAATTGCTGCAAGGACATTTTTATTCACCATCCTCTCCTCGATGAAGCTGGCTATCTAAGGAGCGAATTTTATCTCTGACTTTGGCAGCTTCTTCGAATTCCTCTTGTTCTATTAGCTTTTGCAAAGTGGCTTTAAGATCTTCGGCTTCTTTTTTCAAATGAAGATCACCGCCTTGCCGATGCGGAATTTTACCATCGTGCTGAGTGTTTCCGCTGTGAACTCTTCTAAAGATAGGATTTAATTTATCATCAAAAGTTTTATAGCAGTCAGCACAACCAAATTTACCTAATCTGGCAAATTCTTTGTACGTCAATCCACAGGTAGGGCACTTCAGCTGCTGAGAATGTGAATAGGACTGAGATTTTTGACCACTGATAGGATGAGTACCTTCTGTATTAAAAAGTCCAGATAAAAGATCGTTTAATGTAAAAGCTTCTTCACCATAGTTCATATATCCTTTTTCTTTTGCACATTGTTCACAGACATGGACTTCAGTTTTTTGACCATTAATAACCTGAGTTAAATGAACCGTAGCAGGACGTTGGTTACATTCTTGGCATTCCATACCATTCTCTCCCTCCTGGATTAGCTTTTATATTTTAACGTGAGAAGCATGGCTGTCATGATTCTTGAGCGGACTTCATCTCTTAAAGGAAGAGGAAAAGCTAAAACTTCACGATCCAGAACACTCAACATTAAGTTGGCTTCTCGTGTCGTAATGATGTTGTCTTCCAGTAATCTTTCCACAATATCTACGGAAGCAGATTGGGTAGCTCTCGGCTGAATAATTTCAATAATATCATCGATTAATTGAGCCTCGGTGCGGTGTTGAATCCGTGTAATACGGATATATCCACCGCCTCCCCGTTTACTTTCTACTATATATCCTTTTTCCACAGTAAACCTTGTTTTAATCACATAATTAATTTGAGAAGGCACACATTGAAAATGGTCGGCAATTTCACTACGTTTAATTTCAATGGTCTTTTCCTGGTCTTTATCAAGAATATTTTTTAGATATTCTTCAATGATGTCGGAAATATTCCGCATCTTCCCCTCCCCCTCTTTTGACTTTGACTATCTTTGACCTTAATTTCATTATACTCAATTTTTTCTTATTCGCAACTAAAATGTTTTAAGTACATCACTCATCTTTCCCTTAATTTCTTTTTCTTAAAACATAGAAAAAGACTACACAAAAATTCTTGTGCAGTCCTCTTTAGGAGCGGTGTTTCACGCTAACAACATGATCGATTTGTGATAATTGGTCAACAAGGAGATGATCATTAAATTCTTGATGCTTCTCTAATTCAATCACAATCCTGCGGTTTCCATCCTGCTCCTGCTGGATTTCGACTCTCCGGGTACTTAATTGATAATGGTCGAATATAGATAGTAATTCATTAATTTGTATAGAACGTTCACCAATGACGAGAAAATGATTTTTCATATGATTACCAAAATATTGTTTTTCAAGCTTGTTAAGGAATATCAAACTAAGCAGCACAAGAACGGTAGTTAATACCGCTAAACCATACATCCCTGCGCCAACTACTAAACCAATGCCAGCCATAGTCCAAATTGAAGCAGCCGTAGTTAAACCGCGGATTGTACTCCCGTGGACAATAATTGAACCCGCACCGAGAAAACCGATGCCGCTGATCACATAAGATGGGATGCGTGCAGGGTCAAACCTTACATTGTCGTACTCTTCAATGAAATCTTGAAAACCATATAAAGATAACAGCATCATAAGACACGCGCCTACACCTACCATAATATGAGTTCTGAATCCCGCGGAATGGTTTTTTAATTCCCTTTCAAAACCAATCAGCCCTGAAAGGACTAATGCAACGAGAAGACGACTCAAAAAAATTGTTACATGTTCATTTATCATCTCTGTCCACTCCATTACGATTTCCTCCCTATTTATCACTTTATGCAGCGAATAGTTTCCTATACAAAAAAACCAGAAGCAATAGCTTCTGGTTGTTATTTGACGTGGCAGCGTCCTACTCTCACGGGGATCGACCCGACTACCATCGGCGCTGAAGAGCTTAACTGCTGTGTTCGGCATGGGAACAGGTGTGACCTCTTCGCCGTTACTACCACATCATTTGGATTGTTGAGGTGAACCCTCAAAACTGGATAAGTGCACATTCAAACGAACGTCATGGTTGTATGTCTAGCTGCAGCTCCTAGATCCTCGTGATCGAAGCGATCTCTCATCCAGGCTGAAAAACCCCAGCCTTCCTGCGAGTTTGCTTAGCCAATCGGATCTGAACAGTCGCTTCCGCTTTTCATTTTAGATAAGTCATCGATCGATTAGTATCCGTCAGCTGCACGTGTCACCACGCGTCCACCTCGGACCTATCTACCTCATCGTCTCTGAGGGATCTTATTACCTTAGAGGTAAGGGAAATCTCATCTCAAGGGGGGCTTCATGCTTAGATGCTTTCAGCACTTATCCCGTCCACACGTAGCTACCCAGCGATGCTCCTGGCGGAACAACTGGTACACCAGCGGTGTGTCCATCCCGGTCCTCTCGTACTAAGGACAGCTCCTTTCAGATTTCCAACGCCCACGACGGATAGGGACCGAACTGTCTCACGACGTTCTGAACCCAGCTCGCGTACCGCTTTAATGGGCGAACAGCCCAACCCTTGGGACCGACTACAGCCCCAGGATGCGATGAGCCGACATCGAGGTGCCAAACCTCCCCGTCGATGTGGACTCTTGGGGGAGATAAGCCTGTTATCCCCGGGGTAGCTTTTATCCGTTGAGCGACGGCCCTTCCATGCGGAACCGCCGGATCACTAAGCCCGACTTTCGTCCCTGCTCGACTTGTAGGTCTCGCAGTCAAGCTCCCTTGTGCCTTTACACTCTGCGAATGATTTCCAACCATTCTGAGGGAACCTTTGGGCGCCTCCGTTACCTTTTAGGAGGCGACCGCCCCAGTCAAACTGCCCACCTGACACTGTCTCCGGACCGGATCACGGTCCTGGGTTAGAATGTCCGTACAGCCAGGGTAGTATCCCACCAGCGCCTCCACCGAAGCTGGCGCTCCGGCTTCTCTGGCTCCTACCTATCCTGTACAAGCTGTACCAACATTCAATATCAGGCTACAGTAAAGCTCCACGGGGTCTTTCCGTCCTGTCGCGGGTAATGCGCATCTTCACGCATAGTATAATTTCACCGGGTCTCTCGTTGAGACAGTGCCCAAGTCGTTGCACCTTTCGTGCGGGTCGGAACTTACCCGACAAGGAATTTCGCTACCTTAGGACCGTTATAGTTACGGCCGCCGTTTACTGGGGCTTCGGTTCAGCGCTTCGCCAAAAGCTAACGCATCCCCTTAACCTTCCAGCACCGGGCAGGTGTCAGCCCCTATACTTCGCCTTACGGCTTCGCAGAGACCTGTGTTTTTGGTAAACAGTCGCTTGGGCCTTTTCACTGCGGCTCCTCGGCAGAGGAGCACCCCTTCTCCCGAAGTTACGGGGTCATTTTGCCGAGTTCCTTAACGAGAGTTCTCCCGCTCACCTTAGGATCCTCTCCTCGCCTACCTGTGTTGGTTTGCGGTACGGGCACCTCTTTCCTCACTAGAGGATTTTCTTGGCAGTGTGAACTCAGGAGCTTCGGTACTTTAGTTCCCTCCCCATCACAGCTTGACGTTCCCACCGGACGGATTTGCCTATCCGGCCGTCTTGCTGCTTGGACGCGCTCATCCAATGGCGCGCTCTCCCTATCCTCCTGCGTCTCCCCGTCGTTCAAACGGAAAGGAGGTGGTACAGGAATATCCACCTGTTGTCCATCGCCTACGCCTGTCGGCCTCGGCTTAGGTCCCGACTAACCCTGAGAGGACGAGCCTTCCTCAGGAACCCTTAGGCTTTCGGTGAAAGAGATTCTCACTCTTTTTTCGCTACTCATACCGGCATTCTCACTTCTAAGCGCTCCACCAGTCCTTACGGTCTGACTTCACCGCCCTTAGAACGCTCTCCTACCACTGATCGTAAGATCAATCCGCAGCTTCGGTGGTGTGTTTAGCCCCGGTATATTTTCGGCGCAGAGTCACTCGACCAGTGAGCTATTACGCACTCTTTCAATGATGGCTGCTTCTAAGCCAACATCCTGGTTGTCTAAGCAACTCCACATCCTTTTCCACTTAACACACACTTAGGGACCTTAGCTGGCGGTCTGGGCTGTTTCCCTCTCGACCATGAACCTTATCACCCACGGTCTGACTCCCAGAACAAAGTCGCTGGCATTCGGAGTTTGACTGAATTCGGTAACCCGATAGGGGCCCCTCGTCCAATCAGTGCTCTACCTCCAAGACTTTCTATTCTGAGGCTAGCCCTAAAGCTATTTCGGAGAGAACCAGCTATCTCCGTGTTCGATTGGCATTTCACCCCTACCCACACCTCATCCCCGCAATTTTCAACTTGCGTGGGTTCGGGCCTCCAGTCAGTGTTACCTGACCTTCACCCTGGACATGGGTAGATCACACGGTTTCGGGTCTACGACCGCATACTCACTCGCCCTGTTCAGACTCGCTTTCGCTGCGGCTCCGCCGCTCACGGCTTAACCTTGCATACAGTCGTAACTCGCCGGTTCATTCTACAAAAGGCACGCCGTCACCCATTAACGGGCTCCGACTACTTGTAGGCACACGGTTTCAGGATCTCTTTCACTCCCCTTCCGGGGTGCTTTTCACCTTTCCCTCACGGTACTGGTTCGCTATCGGTCACTAGGGAGTATTTAGCCTTGGGAGATGGTCCTCCCGGATTCCGACGGAATTTCTCGTGTTCCGCCGTACTCAGGATCCACTCCGGAGGAAGAAAGGTTTCGGCTACAGGGCTGTTACCTGCTCTGGCTGATCGTTCCAGATCGATTCGCCTACCTTTCTTCTTGGTAACTCCAAAGGAGTGTCCTACAACCCCAGAAAGCAAGCTTTCTGGTTTGGGCTGTTTCCGTTTCGCTCGCCGCTACTCGGGAAATCGCATTTGCTTTCTCTTCCTCCAGGTACTGAGATGTTTCAGTTCCCCGGGTCTGCCGTCCATGACCTATGGATTCAGTCATGGACACTATTCCATTACGAATAGTGGGTTCCCCCATTCGGAAATCTCCGGTTCACAGCCTACTTACGGCTTGCCGGAGCATATCGGTGTTAGTCCCGTCCTTCATCGGCTCCTAGTGCCAAGGCATCCACCGTGCGCCCTTGTTCACTTAACTATCTGTGAAAAGACGTTTGTTTCTTTCGATGTTCGTTGAATGTCTTGTCATCACTAGCTCCATCACTTGATGAAACTATTGATTTCTTATCCAGTTTTCAAGGTTCACGTAAGAAAGATCACTTGATCTTTCAAAACTGAACAACCAACCGAGTACGCCTCCTTACGATCCAGCTTCAGCTCCCAGACCCTGGCGCCCGAAGCGATCCTACTCCGAGGCTGTAAAGCCTCTTCGGTATGCTCGCTTCGTTCGTCGGGTCTGAACGGTCGCTTCCGCCTTTCGTGTATCCTTAGAAAGGAGGTGATCCAGCCGCACCTTCCGATACGGCTACCTTGTTACGACTTCACCCCAATCATTGGCCCCACCTTCGGCGGCTGGCTCCAAAAAGGTTACCTCACCGACTTCGGGTGTTGCCAACTCTCGTGGTGTGACGGGCGGTGTGTACAAGGCCCGGGAACGTATTCACCGCGGCATGCTGATCCGCGATTACTAGCGATTCCGGCTTCATGCAGGCGAGTTGCAGCCTGCAATCCGAACTGAGAATGGTTTTATGGGATTTGCTACACCTCGCGGCTTCGCTGCCCTTTGTACCATCCATTGTAGCACGTGTGTAGCCCAGGTCATAAGGGGCATGATGATTTGACGTCATCCCCGCCTTCCTCCGGTTTGTCACCGGCAGTCACCTTAGAGTGCCCAACTGAATGCTGGCAACTAAGGTCAGGGGTTGCGCTCGTTGCGGGACTTAACCCAACATCTCACGACACGAGCTGACGACAACCATGCACCACCTGTCACTTGGTCCCCGAAGGGAAAACCCTATCTCTAGGGTGGGCCAAGGATGTCAAGACCTGGTAAGGTTCTTCGCGTTGCTTCGAATTAAACCACATGCTCCACCGCTTGTGCGGGCCCCCGTCAATTCCTTTGAGTTTCAGCCTTGCGGCCGTACTCCCCAGGCGGAGTGCTTAATGCGTTAACTTCAGCACTAAGGGGTGGAAGCCCCCTAACACCTAGCACTCATCGTTTACGGCGTGGACTACCAGGGTATCTAATCCTGTTTGCTACCCACGCTTTCGCACCTCAGCGTCAGAGACAGACCAGAGAGTCGCCTTCGCCACTGGTGTTCCTCCACATATCTACGCATTTCACCGCTACACGTGGAATTCCACTCTCCTCTTCTGTCCTCAAGTTCCCCAGTTTCCAATGACCCTCCACGGTTGAGCCGTGGGCTTTCACATCAGACTTAAGAAACCACCTGCGTGCCCTTTACGCCCAATAATTCCGGACAACGCTTGCCCCCTACGTATTACCGCGGCTGCTGGCACGTAGTTAGCCGGGGCTTCCTCGTTAGGTACCGTCAAGGTACCGCTCTATTCGCACGGTACTTGTTCTTCCCTAACAACAGAACTTTACGATCCGAAAACCTTCATCGTTCACGCGGCGTTGCTCCGTCAGACTTGCGTCCATTGCGGAAGATTCCCTACTGCTGCCTCCCGTAGGAGTCTGGGCCGTGTCTCAGTCCCAGTGTGGCCGATCACCCTCTCAGGTCGGCTACGCATCGTCGCCTTGGTGAGCCGTTACCTCACCAACTAGCTAATGCGCCGCGGGCCCATCTGTAAGCGATAGCGAGAAGCCATCTTTTAACCATCCTTCATGCGAAGGTTGGTGTTACCCGGCATTAGCCCCGGTTTCCCGGGTTATTCCGGTCTTACAGGCAGGTTGCCCACGTGTTACTCACCCGTCCGCCGCTCGTTCCACGAGCGTCACCTCCGAAGAGGATCCGCTCGCTTCCCGCGCTCGACTTGCATGTATTAGGCACGCCGCCAGCGTTCGTCCTGAGCCAGGATCAAACTCTCCAAAAAAATTGAAAAGCTGTGCGCTTTTGACAGCGCTTGCCTTCAACACCGTTGAAGGTCCTAAAGCTCGTGTGCACATCGTGTGTGCTTTGTTTGAATTCCTTCTATATGATAGAAAGAATGAATTGACGTACTGGTTGGTTCGTTCAGTTTTCAAAGATCAAATTAATCATGGTGGAGCCTAGCGGGATCGAACCGCTGACCTCCTGCGTGCAAAGCAGGCGCTCTCCCAGCTGAGCTAAGGCCCCAATAAATATAAAGTAAAATGGTCGGGAAGACAGGATTCGAACCTGCGACCCCTTGGTCCCAAACCAAGTGCTCTACCAAGCTGAGCTACTTCCCGTAATGGCGCGCCCGAGAGGAGTCGAACCCCTAACCTTCTGATCCGTAGTCAGACGCTCTATCCAATTGAGCTACGGGCGCAAAAAACTATATGGTGCCGAGGGCCGGACTCGAACCGGCACGGTGGAAACCCACCGCAGGATTTTAAGTCCTGTGCGTCTGCCAATTCCGCCACCCCGGCACGGCAAATAAGGTTCTCACTGATTGATCTATGGAGCGGAAGACGGGATTCGAACCCGCGACCCCCACCTTGGCAAGGTGGTGTTCTACCACTGAACTACTTCCGCATAAGTATAAGTGCGGGTGGAGGGACTTGAACCCCCACGCCGTGAAGCACTAGATCCTAAATCTAGCGTGTCTGCCAATTCCACCACACCCGCAAGTAACTGGTGAGCCATGGAGGATTCGAACCTCCGACCCTCTGATTAAAAGTCAGATGCTCTACCAACTGAGCTAATGGCTCAAAAAATATGTTTCACTCACAAAAAACGAATTCACTCAATAAGATGGTGCCGGCCAGAGGACTTGAACCCCCAACCTACTGATTACAAATCAGTTGCTCTGCCAGTTGAGCTAGGCCGGCTGGTTATTGAATGAAAATGGTGGAGGATGCAGGGCTCGAACCTGCGACCCCTTGCTTGTAAGGCAAGTGCTCTCCCAGCTGAGCTAATCCTCCGGATTATGTAAAGGTTTGGCAGCGTCCTACTCTCACGGGGATCGACCCGACTACCATCGGCGCTGAAGAGCTTAACTGCTGTGTTCGGCATGGGAACAGGTGTGACCTCTTCGCCGTTACTACCAAACCTTTATTTTTAAGGACAAGATATATTATATGACCCCGTTGAATAAATTTCAAGGGTTTTTTTAATAAATCTTCAAAACTGGATAAGTGCACATTCAAACGAACTCGAAACATCATAGTTGTATGTCTAGCTTCCGCTTTTCAATTTAGATAAGTCATCGATCGATTAGTATCCGTCAGCTGCACGTGTCACCACGCGTCCACCTCGGACCTATCTACCTCATCGTCTCTGAGGGATCTTATTACCTTAGAGGTAAGGGAAATCTCATCTCAAGGGGGCTTCATGCTTAGATGCTTTCAGCACTTATCCCGTCCACACGTAGCTACCCAGCGATGCTCCTGGCGGAACAACTGGTACACCAGCGGTGTGTCCATCCCGGTCCTCTCGTACTAAGGACAGCTCCTTTCAGATTTCCAACGCCCACGACGGATAGGGACCGAACTGTCTCACGACGTTCTGAACCCAGCTCGCGTACCGCTTTAATGGGCGAACAGCCCAACCCTTGGGACCGACTACAGCCCCAGGATGCGATGAGCCGACATCGAGGTGCCAAACCTCCCCGTCGATGTGGACTCTTGGGGGAGATAAGCCTGTTATCCCCGGGGTAGCTTTTATCCGTTGAGCGACGGCCCTTCCATGCGGAACCGCCGGATCACTAAGCCCGACTTTCGTCCCTGCTCGACTTGTAGGTCTCGCAGTCAAGCTCCCTTGTGCCTTTACACTCTGCGAATGATTTCCAACCATTCTGAGGGAACCTTTGGGCGCCTCCGTTACCTTTTAGGAGGCGACCGCCCCAGTCAAACTGCCCACCTGACACTGTCTCCGGACCGGATCACGGTCCTGGGTTAGAATGTCCGTACAGCCAGGGTAGTATCCCACCAGCGCCTCCACCGAAGCTGGCGCTCCGGCTTCTCTGGCTCCTACCTATCCTGTACAAGCTGTACCAACATTCAATATCAGGCTACAGTAAAGCTCCACGGGGTCTTTCCGTCCTGTCGCGGGTAATGCGCATCTTCACGCATAGTATAATTTCACCGGGTCTCTCGTTGAGACAGTGCCCAAGTCGTTGCACCTTTCGTGCGGGTCGGAACTTACCCGACAAGGAATTTCGCTACCTTAGGACCGTTATAGTTACGGCCGCCGTTTACTGGGGCTTCGGTTCAGCGCTTCGCCAAAAGCTAACGCATCCCCTTAACCTTCCAGCACCGGGCAGGTGTCAGCCCCTATACTTCGCCTTACGGCTTCGCAGAGACCTGTGTTTTTGGTAAACAGTCGCTTGGGCCTTTTCACTGCGGCTCCTCGGCAGAGGAGCACCCCTTCTCCCGAAGTTACGGGGTCATTTTGCCGAGTTCCTTAACGAGAGTTCTCCCGCTCACCTTAGGATCCTCTCCTCGCCTACCTGTGTTGGTTTGCGGTACGGGCACCTCTTTCCTCACTAGAGGATTTTCTTGGCAGTGTGAACTCAGGAGCTTCGGTACTTTAGTTCCCTCCCCATCACAGCTTGACGTTCCCACCGGACGGATTTGCCTATCCGGCCGTCTTGCTGCTTGGACGCGCTCATCCAATGGCGCGCTCTCCCTATCCTCCTGCGTCTCCCCGTCGTTCAAACGGAAAGGAGGTGGTACAGGAATATCCACCTGTTGTCCATCGCCTACGCCTGTCGGCCTCGGCTTAGGTCCCGACTAACCCTGAGAGGACGAGCCTTCCTCAGGAACCCTTAGGCTTTCGGTGAAAGAGATTCTCACTCTTTTTTCGCTACTCATACCGGCATTCTCACTTCTAAGCGCTCCACCAGTCCTTACGGTCTGACTTCACCGCCCTTAGAACGCTCTCCTACCACTGATCGTAAGATCAATCCGCAGCTTCGGTGGTGTGTTTAGCCCCGGTATATTTTCGGCGCAGAGTCACTCGACCAGTGAGCTATTACGCACTCTTTCAATGATGGCTGCTTCTAAGCCAACATCCTGGTTGTCTAAGCAACTCCACATCCTTTTCCACTTAACACACACTTAGGGACCTTAGCTGGCGGTCTGGGCTGTTTCCCTCTCGACCATGAACCTTATCACCCACGGTCTGACTCCCAGAACAAAGTCGCTGGCATTCGGAGTTTGACTGAATTCGGTAACCCGATAGGGGCCCCTCGTCCAATCAGTGCTCTACCTCCAAGACTTTCTATTCTGAGGCTAGCCCTAAAGCTATTTCGGAGAGAACCAGCTATCTCCGTGTTCGATTGGCATTTCACCCCTACCCACACCTCATCCCCGCAATTTTCAACTTGCGTGGGTTCGGGCCTCCAGTCAGTGTTACCTGACCTTCACCCTGGACATGGGTAGATCACACGGTTTCGGGTCTACGACCGCATACTCACTCGCCCTGTTCAGACTCGCTTTCGCTGCGGCTCCGCCGCTCACGGCTTAACCTTGCATACAGTCGTAACTCGCCGGTTCATTCTACAAAAGGCACGCCGTCACCCATTAACGGGCTCCGACTACTTGTAGGCACACGGTTTCAGGATCTCTTTCACTCCCCTTCCGGGGTGCTTTTCACCTTTCCCTCACGGTACTGGTTCGCTATCGGTCACTAGGGAGTATTTAGCCTTGGGAGATGGTCCTCCCGGATTCCGACGGAATTTCTCGTGTTCCGCCGTACTCAGGATCCACTCCGGAGGAAGAAAGGTTTCGGCTACAGGGCTGTTACCTGCTCTGGCTGATCGTTCCAGATCGATTCGCCTACCTTTCTTCTTGGTAACTCCAAAGGAGTGTCCTACAACCCCAGAAAGCAAGCTTTCTGGTTTGGGCTGTTTCCGTTTCGCTCGCCGCTACTCGGGAAATCGCATTTGCTTTCTCTTCCTCCAGGTACTGAGATGTTTCAGTTCCCCGGGTCTGCCGTCCATGACCTATGGATTCAGTCATGGACACTATTCCATTACGAATAGTGGGTTCCCCCATTCGGAAATCTCCGGTTCACAGCCTACTTACGGCTTGCCGGAGCATATCGGTGTTAGTCCCGTCCTTCATCGGCTCCTAGTGCCAAGGCATCCACCGTGCGCCCTTGTTCACTTAACTATCTGTGAAAAGACGTTTGTTTCTTTCGATGTTCGTTGAATGTCTTGTCATCAATCAAGTCTAGTTTCGACTCCCAGATTCTCTCGATTCTAAGCCATCTCCCTTCAAGACTGAAAAACCACAGTCTTTACGTGAGCTTACTTAGCTCGGTGAATCTAAGCGGTCGTCTACACTTTCTTAATCACTTATCCAGTTTTCAAGGTTCACGTAAGAAAGATCACTTGATCTTTCAAAACTGAACAACCAACCGAGTACGTTCCATATATATTCCTTAGAAAGGAGGTGATCCAGCCGCACCTTCCGATACGGCTACCTTGTTACGACTTCACCCCAATCATTGGCCCCACCTTCGGCGGCTGGCTCCAAAAAGGTTACCTCACCGACTTCGGGTGTTGCCAACTCTCGTGGTGTGACGGGCGGTGTGTACAAGGCCCGGGAACGTATTCACCGCGGCATGCTGATCCGCGATTACTAGCGATTCCGGCTTCATGCAGGCGAGTTGCAGCCTGCAATCCGAACTGAGAATGGTTTTATGGGATTTGCTACACCTCGCGGCTTCGCTGCCCTTTGTACCATCCATTGTAGCACGTGTGTAGCCCAGGTCATAAGGGGCATGATGATTTGACGTCATCCCCGCCTTCCTCCGGTTTGTCACCGGCAGTCACCTTAGAGTGCCCAACTGAATGCTGGCAACTAAGGTCAGGGGTTGCGCTCGTTGCGGGACTTAACCCAACATCTCACGACACGAGCTGACGACAACCATGCACCACCTGTCACTTGGTCCCCGAAGGGAAAACCCTATCTCTAGGGTGGGCCAAGGATGTCAAGACCTGGTAAGGTTCTTCGCGTTGCTTCGAATTAAACCACATGCTCCACCGCTTGTGCGGGCCCCCGTCAATTCCTTTGAGTTTCAGCCTTGCGGCCGTACTCCCCAGGCGGAGTGCTTAATGCGTTAACTTCAGCACTAAGGGGTGGAAGCCCCCTAACACCTAGCACTCATCGTTTACGGCGTGGACTACCAGGGTATCTAATCCTGTTTGCTACCCACGCTTTCGCACCTCAGCGTCAGAGACAGACCAGAGAGTCGCCTTCGCCACTGGTGTTCCTCCACATATCTACGCATTTCACCGCTACACGTGGAATTCCACTCTCCTCTTCTGTCCTCAAGTTCCCCAGTTTCCAATGACCCTCCACGGTTGAGCCGTGGGCTTTCACATCAGACTTAAGAAACCACCTGCGTGCCCTTTACGCCCAATAATTCCGGACAACGCTTGCCCCCTACGTATTACCGCGGCTGCTGGCACGTAGTTAGCCGGGGCTTCCTCGTTAGGTACCGTCAAGGTACCGCTCTATTCGCACGGTACTTGTTCTTCCCTAACAACAGAACTTTACGATCCGAAAACCTTCATCGTTCACGCGGCGTTGCTCCGTCAGACTTGCGTCCATTGCGGAAGATTCCCTACTGCTGCCTCCCGTAGGAGTCTGGGCCGTGTCTCAGTCCCAGTGTGGCCGATCACCCTCTCAGGTCGGCTACGCATCGTCGCCTTGGTGAGCCGTTACCTCACCAACTAGCTAATGCGCCGCGGGCCCATCTGTAAGCGATAGCGAGAAGCCATCTTTTAACCATCCTTCATGCGAAGGTTGGTGTTACCCGGCATTAGCCCCGGTTTCCCGGGGTTATTCCGGTCTTACAGGCAGGTTGCCCACGTGTTACTCACCCGTCCGCCGCTCGTTCCACGAGCGTCACCTCCGAAGAGGATCCGCTCGCTTCCCGCGCTCGACTTGCATGTATTAGGCACGCCGCCAGCGTTCGTCCTGAGCCAGGATCAAACTCTCCAAAAAATTTGAAAAGCTGTGCGCTTTTGACAGCGCTTGCCTTCAACACCGTTGAAGGTCCTAAAGCTCGTGTGCACATCGTGTGTGCTTTGTTTGAATTCCTTCTATATGATAGAAAGAATGAATTGACGTACTGGTTGGTTCGTTCAGTTTTCAAAGATCAATGTTTGCCGCTTCAAAATGGCGACTTAATTAATATATCATGGCCGGTTGTTTTCGTCAACACTTTTCGTGACATTTTTTCAATTTTTGTTTTTCATTTGCTGCTTTTCTTAACGCAACGTTTAATAATTTACCACGATTTATAGAGTTAGGCAAGAGGAAATGTAAATAAAAATATTTTCTGAAGATTGGCTTAGAAAATTAAAGAACCCGTCCATAAAGGCCGGGTTCTTCAAAATTAAGATTCTCGATTACGCATTTGCGGGAAAAGCAGTACGTCTCGTATCGATGGAGAATCTGTCAAAAGCATGACAAGCCGATCAATTCCGATGCCCAGCCCGCCAGTTGGAGGCATGCCATATTCCAGAGCTTCCAGGAAGTCTTCATCCATCATATGGGCTTCATCATTTCCTTCTTCTCTTTCTTTCAATTGAGCTTCAAATCTTTGACGCTGGTCGATTGGATCGTTTAATTCAGAAAAGGCGTTGGCATGCTCGCGTCCAACAATAAACAGTTCGAAACGATCGGTAAACCGCTCGTCTTCTGGATTTTTCTTAGCTAGCGGAGAAATTTCAATTGGATGACCATAGACAAACGTTGGCTGAATTAATTTATCTTCTACTCTTTGCTCAAAGAATTCATTCACAACGTGACCAAAAGTCATCGTTTCTTGAATTTCAATATTATGCTCATGAGCCAAAGCCTTCGCCTCATCATCCGTCATTTGCTGCCAGAAGTCTACACCAGTATATTCTTTAATCGCATCGACCATGTGAAGCCTTGTCCATTCCGGCTCTAAGTCGATTTCCTGTTCATTATAAATAACCTTTGTTGTACCGAGGACGTCTTTAGCTATGTGAGCCACCATCTGTTCAGTCAAGGCCATCACATCATGGTAATCTGCATAGGCTTCATACAACTCAAGCATCGTAAACTCTGGATTGTGACGCGTGGAAACACCTTCATTACGGAAGACCCGGCCGATTTCATAAACCTTTTCCATACCGCCGACAATTAACCTTTTCAAATGGAGCTCAATAGCAATCCTCATGTACAGCTGCATATCTAAGGCATTGTGGTGAGTAATGAACGGACGTGCGGAAGCACCACCAGCAATCCCATGCATTAACGGGGTTTCAACTTCCAAAAATCCCAGTCCGTCTAAGTAACGGCGCATGGACTGGATAATTTTACTGCGGGTAACAAAAGTTTCACGGCTGTCTGGATTCGTAATCAAATCCAAATAGCGCTGACGATAACGCTGCTCTACGTCCTGAAGTCCATGGAATTTTTCCGGTAGAGGACGCAAAGACTTCGTCAGCATATGAAATTCATCAGCTTTCACTGACAGCTCCCCGACCTTTGTCTTGAACATAATCCCTGAAATTCCTACTACATCTCCGAGATCAGCGGAGTTAAAGAGTTCATACGCCTCATCTCCTACACGGTCCTTACGTATATACAATTGAATCTGCCCGCTCAAATCCTGGATATGGGCAAAACCCGCTTTACCTTTGCCGCGTTTTGTCATTATACGACCAGCAACAGTAGTGGAGCTCTGTTGTTCTTCTAATTCTTCTTTACTGAACTGATCATATTTCTGTCTTAAATCTTCCGCTAAATCTGTGCGTTCAAATTTATTTCCAAAAGGGTCAATCCCTTGTTCACGGTAAGCATTCATCTTATCCCGGCGCACCCGCATGTGTTCATTCAGTTCTTCAGACATTATAATCACTCCATTCTTCTCATTTTTTCTGACCGATTCAATAATAAAAACTGCCAGCAAGGTACTGGCAGTGCTGCAACTAAAGTTTAGTATAGAAAAGACCTTCTTGTGTGTCAACGCTGAGTGAGTTAGGAAACGTTCATCTTCTAAATCATTTGTGAATCTAAAGAAGATATTCAGAAACTTTCCCCGGGTTTCAACATGGTTGATATTATCACAAATACGGCCTTTCCCTTTTAGTCTTCCTAAGTACCTGGGTGTGTGTTTGCTCAGCATCCTCCCAAGCTAAACACTCTATATAACAGCATGACAAAAATTTCAGCTTAGATCCAATTCTCCCCATACACGAACTTCTTCTACTTCTTCTTGAGCTAGTAAGCTCAGCGCTTCCTGAGCCGTCAAGCCAATAGTTGGGATATACACTTCTCGAGACAGATCAACAAGCGGAACCATGACAAAGGCTCGTTCGTGCATAGAAGGGTGCGGTATCATTAAATGCTCCGATTTTATATTTTCTTGATTATACAGCAGGATGTCAAGATCTATAGTACGCGGTCCCCATTTCACCACTCTTTTTCTTCCTAGTTCCTGCTCAATTCCCTGGCACAAGTCAAGTAATGCAAAAGCGGAAAGGGAGGTATCAACTTTGACAACCATGTTTAGAAAATCATTCTGCTCTGTGTACCCGACAGGCTTTGTTTCATAAATCGTCGAGGTGTGGACATTAGCGATGCTTTCATGTTCAGTAAGCATCCTGACCGCATCCTTTAAAAAATCCTCTCTCTTCGAAATATTGGAGCCGAGTGCTATATAAGCCGTTACCATCAGAACCGGCTCCGGTAAATTTCGATCGCTACAGATTTATAGTGGCCAGGGATAGGAGGATCGGGCTTTATCACTTTCACCTTGCAAGCCTGTAATCGTTCAAAGGCCGCTAATAATTCCCGTGACAGCTGTTCGGCTACCGTTTCTACTAACTTTTTGGCTTCTCCTTCAACGACTGATTTTGTAAGCTCATAAATCGCTCCATAGTCAATCGATTTTGTCATATCATCTGACTCTGCCGCAGGCTTCAAATCCAATTCCAATTCGAGGTCAACGTAAAAACGCTGGCCAAGCTTATTTTCTTCTGGAAAAAGGCCGTGATAACCCCAAAATTCCATTTGATTTACGTAGATCTTGTCCATTATTTACTCCTCCCTATCAACGCGTCCATCATTTTAGTCATCCGGGCAATTGGTTTTACATCGTGAACACGGACAATATGAATTCCCTGGCTGATGCCGTAACAAACCGTTGCACCTGTGCCTTCCATTCTTTCCTCTGGCGGAAGGTCTAACGTCATCCCAATAAACGATTTACGAGAGCTTCCTAGAAGTACTGGATAGCCAAGCTCCATAAATTCAATCAAGTTCCGCATGACCAAAAAATTGTGTTCCGGCGTTTTGGCAAATCCAATACCTGGATCGATAATGATGTTTTCTTCCTGCACACCTGCCTCCAAAGCAAGAGTGATGCTTTCCCTTAGATCCTTCTTCATATCTTCAATTAGAGAAATATAACTTTTATCATGCCGGTTGTGCATAAGGATAATGGGAACTTCCGCCTCTGCAGCAACTTTTGCTATCTCAGGCTCCCGTTTTGCTCCCCATACATCATTGATGATGTCTGCTCCTGCTTCAATGGCTTGCTTAGCAACTTCTGCTTTATACGTATCAATAGAGATAGGAATGGTGATATGGTCCTTTACCGCCTTGATCACGGGCAGTACCCTCTCCAATTCTTCTTCTTCTGAGACCCGCTCATGTCCTGGTCTTGTCGATTCACCGCCGATGTCAAGAATGTGAGCACCGGACTGCTCCAATTCAATTGCTTGTTGAATAGCAGCATCGAGTTCATTAAATAGTCCACCGTCAGAAAAAGAATCCGGAGTAATATTTAGAATGCCCATGATCAGCGTCTCTTCAGAAAGATTGTACTGTTTTTTCTTCGTCTTTATGGTAAAGCCCATCGAACATTCCCTCCCTTTTTATAAATTCTTACTCCATTCTACAATATTTCAAGAAAAATTCATAAACGACAAAAAACCGCGCCTTTTAAAAAGACGCGGTTGGTATCAAAATTAATCTTCAAATTGATAAAGTGGAGTGGATAAATAGCGTTCTCCGTTACTAGGAATAACTGCTACCACTTTTTTGCCTTTGCCGAGCTTCTTGGCAACTTGTTTTGCCACGTGTATCGCAGCTCCAGAAGAAACACCGCCGAGAATTCCATCTTTTCTGGCCGCTTCCCGTGCAGCCGCATAGGCTTCCTCTGTAGAGACTTGATGCACTTCATCATAGATATCCGTGTTTAAAATTTCAGGAACAAATCCAGCGCCGATTCCCTGGATTTTATGAGGTCCTGGGTCTCCACCTGAGAGTATAGGGGAAGTGTCCGGCTCAATCGCATAGATCTTAATATCCGGATAATGCTTCTTAAGTACTTTTCCTGCACCGGTTATGGTTCCGCCTGTTCCAATTCCGGAGACGAAAGCATCCAGTTGATCACCCATTTGTTCCACAATTTCAGGTCCAGTCGTTTTTTCATGAATTTCAGGATTGGCTTCATTGTTGAATTGCTGAGGCATAAAATAGCCATGCTGTTCTTGAAGTTCTGTTGCCTTTTTAATGGCTCCCTTCATGCCTTCTGCTCCAGGAGTCAAAACTAATTCAGCCCCATAAGCACGAAGCAGATTCCGGCGTTCCTGACTCATCGTATCAGGCATGACCAGGATGGACTTATACCCTTTGGCTGCTGCAATCATCGCAAGTCCAATGCCGGTATTCCCACTGGTTGGTTCAATGATTGTATCGCCGGCTTTTAGTTCATTTGCCTTCTCAGCAGCTTCAATCATGGACAGGGCAATTCTGTCTTTTACAGAACTTCCCGGGTTCATGTATTCAAGCTTCAAATAAATATCCGCACTGTTTTCATCAGCACTGCCATTCAGTTTAACCATTGGTGTCTGGCCAACTAATTCACTTACATTGTTTGCAATTCTCATCAGCTCACTCCTAATACCAAGTATTTAAATAGGATTTAACTCTAATGTACGGGAGTCCCTGTTTGTTGTCAAACATTTCAATCTATTTATATGAGTTTTTTTGACTAGTGAGAAGTCACAAAACAAAATCCTCTTTTTAAGCGTCGTTAGACTGAAGTTCCTTGAGCTGAGACTCTGAAAACTGATAATCTTCATTACAAAAATGGCACTTTGCCTCCGCCCCATGATCTTCATCGATCATGCGCTGAATTTCTTCATTTCCTAAACTGGCGATAGCCACTTCCACCCGTTCTCTGGAACAGCGACATTTGAATGTAACCGGCATGGAGTCTAATACTTTGACGTTTTCCTCACCTAAGATGATGCAAAGAATTTCTTCTGGCGATTTCCCTTCACGGATTAATGTGGAGATCGGCTTCATTTCACTGAGCCTTTGCTCAATAATGGTAGTCGTTTCCTCTTCTGCTCCAGGGAGCATTTGGATAATAAATCCGCCAGCAGCAAGAATCGAGTAATCGGTGTCCACCAGCACCCCGGCCCCCACTGCTGAAGGTACCTGTTCTGAGTTAGCAAAATAGTATGTGAAATCTTCACTTATTTCTCCGGAAATAATCGGGACTTGTCCTGTAAAATGATCCTTCATACCAAGGTCTTTAACAACGCTGATCGTCCCTTGCGTCCCTACTGCCCTCGCTACATCAAGCTTACCGCGATCATTTAAATCAAAATCTACGTGAGGATTTTTAATATAACCCCGTACTTCCCCTTTAGAAGTAGCATCAGCAATGATCGCTCCAGCAGGGCCGTCACCTTCGACTTTAACAGTGATCTTATCTTCACCTTTCAGCATCGTACCCATCATAGCTGAAATCGTTAAGGTACGTCCCAGAGCTGCAGAAGTCGTTGCCCAAGTATCCTGCCTGCGCCTCGCCTCTTCTACAGTATCTGTAGACTGAATGGCATAAGCGCGAACTTGACCGGCAAATGCTGTCGCACGTACTAAATAATCAGACATGATTCATCATACTCCTTTGAAAACTTTTTTCCCTTTGTTTCGCTGGTATATTAAATGAAGACCCTTCAAAGTTAAGTAAGGATCCACCACATCTATGGTTTTCGACTGGTCAGCAATTAATGTGGCCAGGCCGCCAGTTGCCACGACCTTAGGAGTGGTATCCGCCGTTGCTTTCATTTGACTAACCACTTCATCCACTTGGCCGACATACCCGTAGAATACTCCTGACTGCATGGCTTCTACAGTGCTCTGTCCGATCACATGCCCAGGAGGCTTAATTTCAATTTTAGGAAGTTTAGCCGCCTTCGCATACAACGCTTCCATTGAGATATTTATTCCCGGGGCAATAGCTCCCCCAACATAGGCTTCGTTTTCATTAATATAACAGTACGTCGTCGCTGTCCCAAAATCGATAATGATTAACGGCCCGCCGTATTCTTTCACCGCTCCTACAGCATTAACAACACGGTCTGCTCCAATTTCTTCAGGATGAGGATAGTTCATCTCCAGGCCATGTTCTACATCTTTGTCCCCAATGATCATTGGCTTTTTCTTAAAATAGATCTGCGCCATGCGTTCAAGAGCAAACATAATCGGTGGTACAACGGAAGAAATAATGATTCCATGCATATCTTCAAAATGAAGTCCTTCATGATCCAGTAAAGACTTAATCAGCATACCGAATTCGTCTTCTGTTTTATGACGATCCGTTTTAATTCTCCATTGATATTTCAACGTATCCTCTTCGAATACACCTAGTACCGTGTTCGTATTTCCAACATCAAGTACGAAGTTCATTTCACTTCCTCCAGTCCCATTGACTTCGGCTCCCATCATACCACAGATTCATGCCCTTTTTCCTGATTCCTAGCTTGTGATTTTTGTGCATTTCTAATCATGCTCAAACGAAAAGCCACCCAGCCCATGAGACCGGAGTGGCTTTTATTTAAGCGATTAGGAACGTTCATTATCATCAGAATCTGTTTGATTTTCCTCATCTTCAGAAGACTTTGATTCAGGTTCATTCGCTTCATCCTCTTTAGAAAGGATATTGACGCGAGTACGATCTTTTTGATCAGACTCTGAACCGGATGAGGTGTTGTTTTTAATTTTTGCGTTGTTCGCTCGAGCAAGCTCTTCCAATTCCTCATCACTAGGAAGACGGCCTTTTTCAAACAGCGATTTGATCTGAGTAGCGTCGAGGGTCTCTACATCCAAGAGAGTCTTCGCAATCAGTTCAAGCTTATCCTGGTTTTCTGTAAGGATTTTCTTCGCACGAGCATAGCAGTGATTAATAAAGTTTTGTACTTCTTTATCAATATCATAAGCGATTTGATCAGAATAGTTTTGTTCATTTTGGATATCGCGGCCCAGGAAGACCTGTCCGCCTTGGTTGGAACCAAATTGAAGTGGTCCAAGCTTTTCACTCATGCCGTATTCTGTAACCATTTTACGGGCGATATTAGTGGCCCGCTGGAAGTCATTATGAGCTCCGGTACTAACCTCACCAAAAATAATCTCTTCCGCCACACGTCCGCCTAACAGCCCTGTGATCTTATCAAACAGTTCAGGTTTTGTCATAAAGTAGCGGTCTTCACGAGGAAGCATAACGGCATATCCGCCCGCTTGTCCCCGGGGAACAATCGTTACCTTGTGAACCATGTCCGCATCGTCAAGTACCATACCGATAACGGTATGTCCACTTTCGTGATGGGCCACGATATTCCGCTCTTTTTGAGAAATGACACGGCTCTTCTTAGCCGGTCCGGCGATCACGCGGTCAATTGCTTCATCCACGTCATCCATATCCACTTTCTTTTTATCTCCACGAGCAGCTACAAGCGCTGCTTCATTGAGCAGGTTCTCTAAGTCAGCACCTGAGAATCCAGGAGTTCTGAGTGCAATGGTTTTCAAGTCAACATTCTCTGCCAGTGGTTTATTTCTGGCGTGAACGGCAAGTACCGCTTCACGGCCTTTAACATCAGGACGATCAACTGTAATTTGCCGGTCAAAACGTCCAGGACGGAGCAAGGCCGGGTCAAGAATGTCCGGGCGGTTGGTGGCTGCAATAATAATGATTCCTTCATTGACACCAAAACCGTCCATTTCAACTAAGAGCTGATTCAGCGTTTGTTCACGTTCATCGTGACCGCCGCCTAAGCCGGCTCCACGCTGACGCCCAACGGCATCGATTTCATCGATGAAGATAATGCCGGGAGCATTTTTCTTCGCATTTTCAAATAGGTCGCGGACACGGGATGCCCCTACCCCTACGAACATCTCAACGAAATCAGAACCACTGATCGAAAAGAATGGTACGCCTGCTTCACCTGCAACAGCACGTGCAAGCAATGTTTTACCGGTACCTGGAGGTCCGACAAGCAGCACACCCTTAGGAATACGTGCACCTACTTGAGAGAATTTACGAGGATCTTTAAGAAAGTCTACGACTTCTACAAGTTCCTGCTTCTCTTCATCGGCTCCGGCTACGTCTTTAAAACGGACTTTCTTCTTATCTTCACTGTACATTTTGGCTTTACTTTTACCAAAGTTCATGACCCGGCTTCCTCCGCCTTGGGCCTGGTTAAGAAGGAAGAAGAATAAGATGAAGATAATCACGAAGGGGATGATTGAAGTTAAAAACGTCACCCACGCACTCGGCTGCTCTTCTTCTTCTACAGATAATATGCTTTGGTCCTGGGCTTTTTGGGTTACATTTGCAATCACCTGATCATTTTCAGGCAGCTTAGCAGTAAATGACCCTTCACCCTCAGCGCTGTCGGCGAGTGTACCTGACACCCGTATCACTCCATTGACAGGCTGAATGGTCATTTTTTCAATTTGACCATTATTTAATTTATCGTAAAATTCGTTAACATTTAATGTTTTCTGTGGCTCACCTTGACCTCTAAATAGACCGACGACGCCGATTACTACGAGGAAGATAAGTAAATAAAATATAGTATTACGAAATATTCGGTTCATTGCCTACCTCCTCCCAAGCGAGAAAAACTATAGTAAATAGTATCATAAAAAAAACAGACTTCACAACTAATTACCCTTATCCTTTAACAATTGATTAATCACCATATTGAGATCCTTGTTTAACCCCCATAGACTTCCGGCTTCAGGATGCCGATGTAGGGGAGATTCCGATACTTTTCATTGTAATCCAGACCATAGCCGACAACGAATTCATCCGGAACTTCAAAACCAATTGTATCAGCTTTGATGGCCGATTTACGGCCGGCCGGCTTATCAAGCAGCGTTACGATTTTGATGGAGTTTGCTTGACGGTATTTGAATAAATCCACAAGGTAGCTGAGTGTAAGACCGCTGTCAATGATGTCTTCGATGATCAGGATGTCCCGCCCTTCCACCTGCGTATCAAGGTCCTTCACAATCTTTACCTCACCTGAGGACTTCATCCCACTATAACTGGAAACATCCATAAAATCCATTTCCAGATGAGTGTCCACTCTTTTTAAAACATCGGCCATAAAAGGCATTGCGCCTTTAAGAACTCCAATCGCCAGCGGAAAGCGCCCCTTGTACTCTTCCGATAGCTGCGCCCCAATCTCTTTGCATTTTTCCTGGATTTGTTTTTCAGAGATTAAGACCTCTTTAATTTCGCTGTGCATGAATGTGCTCCTCCTACGTGTCTTCTTTTTTTGTATACCGTAACCGAAGCCATGTGCCTGAGCCCTCGCCGGCACATCCTTCTCCTTTTTTCAAACCAATTACCCAGAGAATCCGCCCATCACTATCTGTTACAAGAGGCCATGATTTTCGAAGCTGCGCAGGAATTTTTTTATCAATAAAAATATCTTTTACTTTTTTTGAGCCGTTCATTCCTCTAAGTTTCATGCGATCCCCCTGCTTTCTGCTGCGAACGATTAGAGGCAGCTTTACGTGATGGGAATCACAAATAAATTCATAGCGGTTTTCGTCAGAGCGGGCGGGACACTGTTCTAAGGTAAGTACATGTCCATCCTTCAGCTCCAAACGCTCTCCTATATCAATCAAATGAGAATAAGGACAGATGTCCTCCGATGAATGAAAAGAAAACGTAAGCTCATCATAAGCACGAACCACTTTTAGTTCGTGTGGTAAATCCAGTTCAGCATTCGGTTTTTGTTCCTTTAATAGGTTCATGAACATTTCCTCATGCAAATAGGAAATATCCTCCGTTTGGTTATCGTACAGATAGTTCAATATTAGATGAAAGGCACTCCTTTGTAAAGCAGGCGGATGCGATTTAAAAGTGGAAATGGAAAATTCCACACGTTTTCCTTTTTCAGAAGAAAAACGCATCGGTTTCAGGACTTCTTCGGCCTGCTTCGTTATGTAAGAATAATCATCTCTCACCCGTTCACTCATCGCCTGCATATGCAGATGGATCTTCGGGTTCTGTTCTTTTAATAAAGGCATGATGTGTTTGCGGAACGCATTGCGTGTATAGTTGGTTTCCTCATTGGAGGCATCCAGCTTAAAACCAATTTGGTGCTGTTCACAATAATGTAACAACTCTTGTTTCGCTACACATAAGAAGGGCCGGATGATACTCCCTGTACCAAAAGGTCGCTTAATCGGCATGCCTTGCACAGCTTCAGGTCTTGCACTGCGAACCATCTGCATAAAGAGAGTTTCAGCCTGATCATCACCATGGTGGGCAAAAGCCAGCACATCCGCATTCACTTCTGTCATAACTTGATGAAAATATTGATAACGAAGAACTCTTGCAGCTTCCTGGGTCCCCACACCCTGCTGCTGCTTATACGATTGAACATCTACAGAGGTTCCAAAAAAATTAATATTCCATTGTTCCGCAGTTTTCTTTACATAGTTTAGATCCGCCAGCGAATGCTCCCCTCTCAGCCCATGGTCTACAGAAGCAGCAATGATGGAGAGCTGCCACTGCTCCTTTTTTTGTAGAAAATAGTGTAAAAGAGCCATAGAATCCGGCCCTCCCGATACAGCTACTACTACGGTTGATTTAGGTTGAATAAGCTGATGTTTTTCCACAAATGAGTCGACATTGTGAATCATGAGGGGCACTCCTGTCCGTTGGACTTGCTGCTTTTCTATCTTCTTCCATCCTACCATTGTAAGAATGTCTTCTGCAAAGGGTTACACTTACATCAATCCGCTCCAAATGGACATTCCGTATATTACCCCTACAACCACCGACACCGCCGTGATTTCACCCCATGCAAAAGATTCCTTCTTATTATGTCTGGACGCTCTGTTCGTAGCTGTCTTCTTATTTGTTTTCATCAGCATAGCAGCCAGTTCATCTTTCATTTCGGAAGCTGACTGGTATTTCCCCTGCCAGCATTTTTGGATGATTTTCTGATAGGGTTTTAATAAAACTGAATGGCCCAGCTTCGCCTCGAGGGTCTTCTTCGGATCCTTGCCTTTTTCAAATCTTTTCGGGTAAGCCATTTCAAGCATAATCATAGTTAATGCAAATAAGTCATAGCCTGGCTCAGCCCGTCTCGATCCATGATCCCAGTAGCCCCGATCATAAAACTCCGTGTATTCTTTAATTGCCCGGTCGAAGCTGGTTACTCCACCCACATCAATCCAGCGTAATCGAGAGCCTGAAACAAGTAGATTATCTGTCTTTAAATCCCCGAATATAAACCCTGCCTTGTGCAAATGCTCGAGATCGACAAGCAGTTGAACGGCACATAGACCAATCCATTCTTTTGTCTTCCCTTGTAAAAAAGAATGGAGACTCACGCCATGGACATATTCCATTACATAAAAGGGGAGAGTCTTCCCTGAACGCTCCACCCAGTCATCAACGTCAACAAAATAAGGCCCAAGCTTCACGCCTTGGACCTTGCTGAATTTTTTTAACATATTGACTTCAAGCATCATTCGCGAGCTGTCCAAACCAACCTTCAATGCGTACTTCACACCTTTAGACTGGCATAAATAAACAGTGCCGCATGCGCCCGATCCAAGTTTTCTAATGATTTGGTATTCCCGGCTGTTCCATTTCCCTTTCAGGACCGCTCCTTCACGTATATTAAAATCCGGTTTCTTCATATGGGTCTTCTACTTCCTGTATGCCCCGGAGTAAAGGTTTCTTTGTAAACGCGTATAAAGCCTCTTTTAAAGCAGGGCCTGTCGGTGTATAGCCTCCGCTTGATAACTTCGAAAAGATATTGTTTATGGATCCTAATTCCGGTGTCCACTCAATCATCTTTCGAATGGTCGTTTTTGTATCAGGAAATACATACACACTAAATTGATTAGAGCCTGTTCTTGCATTCAAACTCAACGAAAGATCAAACAAGGCTTCCTTCACCGTTGGAAGCTTATGATGCATGCTTGCGCTCGTATCCACGAGAACAAGCACTTCTAATTCGCATTTTTCCCCTAAGTCGTCTACCACCTCTACGACCTCTCCGCGCTTTTCAGGTGGCAGCTCCTCAATGGTCTGTTCCTTTCCCAGGATTTGCTGCAGTTCTTTATTCACTAAATCCTGAATCGTCTGCGTCATGGCCTGCCGGGTAACCATTTGTACGGTTTGGGACAAACTTTTTTGATAAACAATCTGACTAACCCCGCCCCAGCCTCCGCAATAGCCTCCACTTCTTCTAGTCCTTGAGGCTGGCCATTTTGTCGATCATCAAGAACCCCAATGACATTCACAGTTACCCCCTGGTTTCTAGCAAGAGCAGCCACCGCTATTGGATCTTCTCCATGGTTGGAGCATCCATCGGTAATCAATAAAATTTGCTTTAGTCGCCCTAATTTCATCGTTTATCCCTCCTGTTTCGTTGTCTCCATCTTCGCCGAAACAGAGGAATAATATACGCTTGCTAGGCTTGTTTTTTCTCTGTAGGAATCGATGACCATTCCGGCATATATCGGTCAATCCGCGCAACCAATACCGTCATGTCATCATCGATAGAACCCTGGGTCCTAATCGATTCTTCTAATAATAGATCAGCCACCTCCTGAGGATCATCACTGTTGACCTCACGAATTTTTCTTTTCAGCCACACCTCCACGTTTTCGATATGTTTAGGACCTTCCAGGATCCCATCGCTGATCATAATGAGCAAGTCTCCCTCTTTAAGCTGCTCACTTGTCGTGTCTACTTCTGCATCCGTAATGATGCCCATTGGCAGATTGCCAGCCTCTACTGCAAAGATTTGCGACCCCCTTTTAATAAAGCTTGGCGTGCTCCCAATTTTAATGAATTTTGAAGTAGCCTGATGTAAATCAATAACCGCCAGGTCAAGCGTAGAGAAAATTTCATCGCTCGTTCTTAACGATAGAATGGAATTAATCGACTGAATCGCTACTGATTCCTGTATGCCTGATTGGAGAATCTGCTTAAGCAGACGCAATGTTTCCATACTCTCCTCGTGGGCCCTTTGTCCGTTTCCCATTCCATCGCTGATCGCCAGCGCATATTTTCCTCTTCCAAGTTCCATCATGGAATAGCTGTCCCCTGATACAAAACCTCCTCCTTTAGCAGCATGTGCCACTCCTGCTTCGATGGAATAATGCTTGGCCGAGCCAAATGTTAAGTAACATCTTGCCTGGGGATAAGGTGAAATTTCCTCCATGGTTACGACAATGGTTTCACCTAAAATATCCGATAATACAGGCGCGATGACCTTCGCTCCTTCCCCTCGGTAATTATCAATCTCTATGATAAGCTCTAAATCTATATTTCCAGCATCCAAAGTGTAGATCTCTAATTTTTGTACGGTCAAGCCCATCCGGTCGAGCGCATTATGGATGACCTGTTCCTTTTGTTCATGATGCTCGCGCTCTTTCACGATTTCTTTCGCAAAATTATCCATCACTTCCGAAACACCCTGAAGCTGTTCTGCAACGAACCGGCGGCTTTCAAGGACCTGTTTCTTCAGCTGCTTGTTCGCATGATAAAAGGATAACTCATGCTTCATGGTGTCTACGACCTTTTGCGATTTCACACAGTACTGGTCCAGACTCTTGCGCAGAATCCGGCTGGGCTCATCCTTTTCATCCAGTTCAAACATCAAGTCTGTCATGAGATCATGGGTCTCATCGAATTGATTCACCCAGCATTTTTCTTTTTTAAAGCAAGCTTGACAGGTTTTCTCTGTCACATGGCTTAAGAAATAATCGATTTCCTGGGAATCGCTATCTTCCTCCTTTATAAGATCAAAATGGTTAAAGCTTTTGGAGAGCGCCTGAAACACATCCGAAAACTTCCCTACTCTTACTGCTGTTACATCCCGGACCTTCTGCAGGTATTTCTGTTGTTCCTGGTGATGTTCATCTGTGCCCGGGACATATCTGGAGAGCTTTTTCACCCAGTGATTGGGAGTAAGCACAAATAAAGCTACCGCCCATACGGATGCCCACATGGATTCAGGTAAACTCCCTCCATTGTCCATATAAAACCCGATTAACAGCGTTCCGACAATCAGCCCTGAGCTTACTCCGATTTTTTTTCCTTCTTTAAGCAGCCCTCCTAGTAAACCTGCAAATGCGAGCAGGCTCATTTGATATAAATGATCTACACTAGATAAACTTAGGACCAGCCCGGCTACGACCCCCACCGTAGACCCTATAGCTGCTCCCGCAATATAAGCAAGCAAAATTACTAAATAACGGGAAAATATATCGACCATGGCCACACCTTGGATTTCCCAGCCGATCATGCCGGTCAATACCGAAGCCAGTAAAATGATTAAACAGACAATCTCTTCATTCTTTAAAGATGGATGATATCTTTGTGGTGATAAAAGCGGAAGGCTCTGCATAAAAATAAGGACAAGAATAAAACTTAAGATCCCCTCGGCTGCCATGAGGATAATTTCGTATAGATGCCACCTGTCCAGGAAGGCGAGACTGGCGGTCCTCGGAATGACACTGGCGATAAATGCCATGGTGGGGAGCCACCGCTGGGGCTCTTTGATCTTATATAAAACTGCACTGAGCAGTAGAAAGGTAACGGAAGCCCCGAGAATAAACCCCCATGCCCAAAGCTGTATGTAGATGCTCCTGCTGCCATCATGACAGTAGCCGGTATGACAAGTGGACGACGAAGCCACCATAGTACTGCCAGGAATGCTACCCCAAACGGCGCCATCGATGAGAGAATAATAGCTCTTCCTAATAAGAGGGATAGCATCATATGGAAAATTCCTTTGTTCGCCATAAATGTAATAAGTGCTAAGGAAGAGTTTTGGATCCCTCTGCTCAAGGAAGACCCCTTTAATTGAGCTTGACGCTCGCCTCTTTTTAATACGGTTCCTAACATTAAACACCACTCCTTCTTTGTTAGAACCTATTAAATCACAGACCAGGACAAGCTTTTTGTCAAAACAACAGGAGTGCAGTAACAAAAACTTCGATCCTTTTCTTACATAATAATTCCATTTCTACAAAATCACCCCCTCCACATAGAAGGGTTTTTCAAATTCCCCGTGCATTCTCTATCGAATTGACAGATTAGTCTTAACATTTATTTTTTCGTTGACATGTTTTTTTTGATGGTGTACTATAATGCTTGTGACTTTGAAAACCACATCTTGGCGGTGTAGCTCAGCTGGCTAGAGCGTACGGTTCATACCCGTGAGGTCGGGGGTTCGATCCCCTCCGCCGCTATTTCATTTATTTATGGCCTTTGATCTTTTTTCTAAAATTTCAGATGGCTGAAACGTTTTCTTCTATTCTTATGCTTACATAACAAGCAGGAACTGGGCCCGTTGGTCAAGTGGTTAAGACACCGCCCTTTCACGGCGGTAACACGGGTTCGAATCCCGTACGGGTCATCCGATATCATTTTCCGGCAGAAGCCGTTTAAGAATGCTGAGAGTTTTTCTCAGCATTCTTTTTTATTTCAAATAAAGCACAAAAAAACAGACCCGCTTTTCCGGCGGGTCTGTTTTTATTTAAATGCGCATCTTTTACTCATTGTCATAGACAGCAAGCTATCCTCTTTTAGCACCTCGACCTCCACGTTTGGATTCGGTGTGCTTCTTCAGTGATGCTAAACGGTCTTCACTATCCTTCATAAAACGGTTCATCTTCTGCTCAAAAGATTCAGTCGGTTTACGAGGTTTTTGCGGGCGACGACCGTGGTTTTCTTTTGCTTTTTTGATGGATAGGCCGATCTTTCCATCATCTCCAACATTAATGACTTTAACCTCTACCTGATCGCCCTGGCTGAGGTGTTCATTAATATCTTTTACGTAGTTATCGGCAACTTCACTAATGTGGACCAGGCCAGTCTGCCCATCTGGAAGCTCAACAAAAGCTCCGAAATTAGTGATACCTGTTACCTTACCCTGCAGCTTGCTGCCTACTTCAATTGACATAAAAAAAATGCTCCTCCTTAAAAATTCGATAAAAATATCCTCATTACTATTATATATAAGCTTTGAAAAGAGTGTCAATATGAAGGGTCTTCATTTGGCAACTTAAAGATAATCTCACCTTTTTTTGAAAAGAAATAATTACTTCTGGCAATTTGAAGAACGTAATCCTCATCGTTGAGAAGTTCAATCTCTTCCTTCAAGTGGTTCTCCTGATCTTTAAGTGAGCTCATCTGCTTTTGAAGGTTCTCATAATGCTCCTTCTTTTCCGCATATAATGACTGCTGCTTCATATGATACATGACCATGGCTCCTGCAACCACCATTACCAGCACGACAAACATAACGAGACGTCGGACTAAACGCTTTTTCTTCTTTTGGCTGCGTTCCATGTAAGCATCGTAATGCTTCATGTATGTAGAATCTAAGCGCGTTACCGCCTCTTTCTTTGCCACGTATGCCAGTCCTCCTTTACTCTTTACTTTCGGATTCTCTTTTTCCAATTAATCATAGTATTCTTGATTTTCATCCAAAACCCTGCTGCTTTTCTAAGGTAAATTTTCCATTTTTGTGGCAGTAGCCGCCAAATTATCTTAAAAATTAACTTGATTGGATAAAATCCGACAAGAAGCACTATGAATATACCCTTTAAAAGTACCTTATAAACCCAAAATAGTAAAGAAATAATTAAGAGAAGAATGGTTTTTATAGGAAAAATGATTAATTTTTCCACCGTTGTAATCAAGCCTCTAATGATCGCCGTCACCACACGGATGACAACCTCCAATAATTGAACAAACATTTTTTTAAACAGGGCCTGGTAAGCTGAAAACCCGCATGCAAGCGCAATAAACACATACACCCGCAGTTCACCATAGTTCGCTTGATATAAAAAAAAGAAGATAATGGCAGACTGAAAAAGCCAAAAGAAAAGCTGCCGGAAGAGCTCAAGCCAGCTTTTCTTATTCCGCTTGTAAAAAAGCCTCTCGAACGTATCGATAGAAGCTCCTACATAAACCCCTCCTGCCAACATGGATAGGATGGTTAGAAATTGCGTGGTCAGCGTCATTTAAACAGCTTGCTAAATAGTCCTTTAGCTTTCTCCCCCTGGTGCTCGTCCAAGTACGACATCTCAAAGACCTTGCCTTTAATGGATACCATACTTGCTTCGAGGTCCAAATTTTTCATTTGCAAATTCTGTCCTCTAATCACGAGATACCCCATAGTTGTCTGCAGCAGGAATTCCTCACTATCGAAGCTGTCCACTTCTTTCACACCCGAAATTTCAAGGTTGCGTCTATTCCAGACTTTCACATTATGTTCGGCTTGTTGAGTGCGCATGCTTTGATTTTTATCATAAACGTCCATTTTCACAGCCTCCTTCTCTAGTACAAGCTATGAGAAAAAGAGGCCGTTTAGAACATCAGTGAAAAAAGAAAAACCACGTGTACACGTGGTTTGATTAGTAGTGGACCCATTTCCATGATCCTTTATTTCTTATCAAAATCTGTAGGACTCTTCAACCACAAAGTAATGCGTTTACTTTACAGGCTCTTCTTTTTTAATCTCATAGAGTGTGGCCGCTTCGTTTTTCGTTACATTTTCCTTCAAGGATTTGACTTCAATGGTCAGCACTTTCTGACCGAATTGAATGGTCAACTCATCTCCGACTTCCACATGGCTCGCTGCCTTGCTTTGAGCTCCATTGATGCTGATTCGTCCTTGATCAGCGACCTCTTTTGCCAGGGTACGGCGTTTAATTAACCGGGAAATCTTTAAAAATTTATCTAAACGCATGCAGCTATTCCTCTCCTTTATGTTGTTCCTTGGCTTTTATCCAAAGCATTTCCATCTCTTCTAAATCATAATCGTGTAAAGTCTTGTCTTGCAAACCGGCGGCTTTTTCCATCGCTTTCATTCTCGTACGGAACTTCCGGTTTGTCCGCTGCAGAGCAGCTTCTCCATTTATCTTGTAATGCCTCGCTAAGTTTGCAATCGCAAACAGCCAGTCCCCGAATTCCTTTTCCATCTCTTCCTTGTTTTGATTCTCTCTTGCTTCTTCAAATTCCTGCCACTCTTCTTCTACTTTATCCAATACCGGCTGAACGTTGTCCCAATCAAAGCCTACCTTTGCTGCTTTTTTCTGCAGTTCTTCTGCCTGCAATAACGCAGGGAAGCTTTTAGGAACATCATCGAGCAGGGTAACAGGAGCTGCCCCTTTTTCTTCTTGTTTAATCGCCTCCCAGTTCGTTAACACTTCCTCGGTACTGTCCACTTGGACATCTTTAAATACATGAGGATGGCGGCGGATCATTTTATCGGTTACCGTTAAGATTACGTCATCGATTGTAAAAAATCCTTCATCTTCTCCAATTTGGCTGTGCAGCATAATTTGCAGCAGCACATCGCCAAGCTCTTCAACCATATGCTCGTCATCTTCCTGATCGACAGCATCAATAAACTCATAAGCTTCTTCTATTAAATACTTTCTTAATGATTCGTGGGTTTGTTTTTTATCCCAAGGACACCCATCAGGACCTCTTAAGACCCTGATCACCTCTCTGAGCCTGAAAAATTGGTGATTGAGCATTTCTTTCACTGCAGGAGGTACATAGACACTCGTTAAGTTATTAAGCTCGACTCTTCGGTCCAATTCTTCCAGTGGGATCGTCAGAATTTCTTCCGCCTTACTTCCTGCTGCTGTTAATACCGTGACGGGGTAGTCCGCTGGCAGATCCTCCAGCAGGGCAAGCTTAACTTCGGAAGCAACTCTGTAATCGTACACTTGGCAGAAAAGTATATGATTTAAATATTGTACTTCTTCTCTCTTGAAGGAGGTAGCATCCATGCATTGAAATCCTTCAACAGGATCTATTTTCAGGGCATTAAAAGAAGCATCCAAAAAACTTTGGCCGCCTTTTATCGTGAGTTTACAGCGTCCTTCCTGTTCTGCTTTCAGCAGCAATTGAACGGTTCTTTCAGCTAGCAGAGGATGTCCGGGTACAGCATAGGTAATACCGGAAGTTTGGGCCTCCTTAATTAATTGGGAAATAATTTGTTCATACACTGCTTCAAATTCGGAATGCGCTTCATAAATGGCATCAAAGCTATGGAATGTAAGCCCTTCTTCCGCCAATTCCCTCAATACCGGATGCTCTTCAGTTCGAACAAAAAGCCGGTCTTGGTTCTGTTGAAGTACTTTGTAAATTCCGAGTGGCAGCTGATCAAGCTCTCCTGCCCCAAGGCCTATGATCGTTATGGTGTGCATTTATGTCTTCCTCCCTTTTGGAAGTAATCGTATCCAGATCCTGCTCTTTGGGAGCGGCTCCAGTTCCCTTTCGGTTAATGCTCCAAAAGTAAGCAGCAATACTACATATATAAAGGCTCCTAAAGCTACAAGCGCCAAAGTAAAAATTAATAAAATGATCCTGTCCTCCCCTACCGGCACATAAGCTTCCAACTGTCTTACGGCTTGGAGCACTGCCGCCATACCAGCTGCAGCTAAAATCGCAGCCGACCATGGAAAAGTCCGCCATTTTGTTAATGGAAAATAACGGGCTAACCAGAAGAAATTACCTGCCATTACAGCCACCATTGCCACGACCGTGGATAGGGCAGCGCCATAAAGACCAAAATGGGGAATGAGAAATACATTTCCGATGCTTTTTAAGAAGACTCCCACCAGGACCAAAACTGCGGTATGAGTCACTCTCCCAAGCCCCTGCAGGACGGAGGAAAGCGTGATGGCAAGCGAACTGAACAAAATGACGGACATGAGGAGACGTAAGGCCCCCGTTCCTTTGTTATCTTGAAAAAATAACGTGTTAACTTCAGGAAATAATGTGATAAGACCAATCGTGGCTCCGAGTGCGAGAAGCAGGCTGAACTTAACGGCAGAAAAGATATATCGCTGAACTTCTTCTTTATGCTCCGCGAACTTTCGTTTCGTCACAGACGGAATCAAGGCAAGGGCGATCGAAGAAGCGAGCACAGTGCCAAGCTGAACCAGAGGCTGCCCGCGATCAAAAACACCTTTTAACACTTTAGCCTTCACATCACTGATGCCTGTATGTGTCAGCTGGGGAACTAACGTAAGCGAATCCACCATCTGGAAAAGCAGCAAAAGCATATAATTTAAACAAATAAACAGGCCGTAAAAGAGAATCGTCTTCGGAAAAGATACAGAGAAGTTACTCCACGGACTGCAGGACCACAGATGATCTTTTCGTGCAGAGTATCCTAAAAAGACAGCCGCACCAATAGACCCTAGAACCGCTGCTGCAGAAGCACCGATTCCGATTTGATAAATGTGTCCGCTCGTTACAGCATATACAGCCGTAGCAATAATCAAAGCCACCCGGAGGACTTGCTCAATAACCTGGGACACTGCTGTGGGCTGCATGTTATTCTGCCCTTGATAGATCCCACGGATGAGCGAAGTAAATGGCAGAAGTAAAAATGCAAAAAAAGCCGCTCTTATGGAGGGGGTAAGCTTCGGATCTCCCATGACAGCCGCAATGTTTCCTGCTTGAACATAACCTAAAGCAAAGACTGATAAACATATTCCTAGCAGCCAGGTTAGAGCAGGTATGTAAAAGCTTTTTAAAGACAACCGTTGTCCTTCTTCCTCAATCTCTGATACAAGCTTTGATATGGCAACCGGAAAACCGTACAAGGATAAAGTTAACGCCATCCCAAGAATCGGATAGACTTGCTGGTATATATAGAAGCCAAGATCCCCGGCAATATTCTGCAAAGGAATACGGTAACCCGCGCTTAACACTTTACTGAAAAGTCCGGCTAGCGAAAGCAGTATGGCCCCTTTTACTAAATGATGAGTTTGTGTGTTATCGGCCATTTTAGACCCTTTCTACAATTAATCAATACTTCATCATTATATCATATAAAAAGGCCAGACCTGAGTAATAGACCTGACCTTAAGTTTTCCTCTATTCCATTTGTTTTGCTAAAAAGCTGGCGGCTGTTTTTACAGCCTTTAAAGACCCCTCATCGATAGGTGCGCCTTCTTTATTATAAGCTACGACACAGCCAATGGGATCTCCTTGAGCAATGATAGGATGAACGATATAAGAAATGACATCTTCTTCTTTTCCTCGGACAAACTCTACAGGGCTCGGATGTTTTTCAACTGCCGAATTTCTGCTCTCCATCACTTGTTCGATTTTAGAAGCAATAGACTGGTTTAAGTATTCTTTTTTGGATCCGCCGGCTACGGCAATGAATTCATCTCTATCACTGATTAAAATAGGAACTTCTAAAGATTCACTCAGGGCTTCCGCGTATTCTTTTGCAAAATCACCAAGTTCATTAATCGGAGAATATTTCTTTAAAATCACTTCTCCTTCACGGTCTACAAAAATCTCTAAAGGGTCCCCCTCTCTAATTCGAAGTGTTCTTCTAATTTCTTTTGGAATGACTACTCGACCTAGGTCATCGATACGCCTTACAATTCCCGTTGCTTTCATTCTAAGCTGCCTCCCTTTCAGAGAAAAACTAATTAGAAAAGTTCTTTGCAAAAAATTGGTGATATGGATAGTATGATACAGCAGAAAAAACCTATTCACCCTCGGTATGGTTTTTTTTTGAAAATACGGTTGTTTTTCCGTTTTTTCCCTGCAAAGATAGCTTCTTTTCTTATGATTTCCTTTTTATGTAAAATTAACTATAAAAAAGTCAACTATACGGAGTGCACTCCTGTCTGACAGTAGAATAGAAAGGGTTGTCAGCAAAAAAAGAAGCCCCTTCCAAGAGAAGGAGCTTGATTTCATTTAAGCTGTGGTGACCTCCCTTGATAATTCAGGAAGGTGATGCACAAATTCTTCAACAATTTCATAGCGGTTTAAGAGCGACTTCTTATCCCACGTAAACGTGACCTTAAGCTTACTATCTTCGGTGCCCAGCTGGACGATCCGTCCGTATTTATTGGCGAATTCAAAAAGCTTTGCGCCATCAATTTGCTGGCTCTGCTCTGACTCCATCAGCATTTCAATTTTCTTTTTCTTCTCACTGATCGATTCAATTCTTGCTTTTTTGGCATAGAGACGAATAGCAGAGACACGGAAAAGGTTCTCGACTTCTTCAGGATAGTCGCCAAACCTGTCAATCAGCTCATCCCGGAGATCGTGAATATCTTCTTCACTCTCTAAAGCCTGGAACTGTTTATACATATCAATCTTCTGTTTCTCATCATGGATGTAGCTCTCAGGAATATAAGCATCAATCTGCAAGTCAAGCTCAGGCTGAAAAGGCTGAACAGCTTGAGGTTCTTTCCCTTGCCGTTTCGCTTCAATGGCATCCTTAAGCATTTGAGAATACATATCAAACCCTACGGAGTCAATAAATCCGTGCTGCTGGGCTCCTAACAGATTCCCTGCACCGCGAATGGATAAGTCCCGCATCGCGATTTTGAAACCAGACCCTAATTCAGTAAATTCTTTGATCGCCTGCAGCCGCTTTTCGGCAACCTCTGTCAGCACTTTATCCTTTTGATAAGTGAAATAGGCATACGCTACCCTGTTTGAACGCCCTACACGGCCGCGCAGCTGATAAAGCTGGCTTAAGCCCATGCGATCGGCATCATAGACGATTAACGTATTGACGTTCGGGATATCTACACCCGTCTCAATAATGGTGGTGCTGACAAGAACATCAAACTCTCCTTCAAGGAAGGAAAACATGACGTTTTCAAGCTCCGTTTCATTCATCTGGCCATGAGCAAACGCTACGCGGGCTTCCGGAACGAGGGCCGAGATCTCCTGGGACATCCGTTCAATATTTTCCACGCGGTTAAATAAGAAGAAGACTTGCCCCTCTCTGGCCATTTCCCGTTCGATCGCTTCCCGCATAAACACGGGGTTATATTCAAGGACATACGTCTGAATAGGAAAACGATTTTCTGGCGGCGTCTCAATGACTGAAAGGTCCCTTACGCCGAGCATCGACATATGAAGAGTCCTTGGGATTGGTGTCGCCGTCAGCGTCAGCACATCTACATTAGCTTTCAATTGTTTGATTTTTTCCTTGTGCTTGACACCAAAACGCTGTTCTTCGTCTACAATAAGCAAGCCTAAATCTTTAAATTGCACGTCTTTAGATAAAATACGGTGTGTCCCAACGACTAAATCGACCAGTCCTTTGCGCAGACGGTCTGAGGTTTCCTTTTGCTGCTTGCGTGTACGAAAACGGCTGAGGAGGCCGATATTGATCCCGAAATCCTGAAATCTCTCCTGCAGTGTTTCATAGTGCTGCTGAGCTAAAATCGTGGTAGGTACAAGCAGTGCGACTTGCTTGCCGTCTTCAATAGCTTTAAACGCGGCCCGTATAGCTACTTCCGTTTTGCCGTAACCTACGTCTCCGCACAACAAACGGTCCATCGGACGGATCCGTTTCATGTCTTCTTTAATTTCTTCAATACAGCGCAGCTGATCCTCGGTTTCTTCATACGCGAAAGCTGCTTCAAAATCGCGCTGCATTTCCCCATCTTCACCAAACGCATGGCCTTTAGAGGCCTCACGCTCGGCATAGAGTTCAATTAAATCGTCCGCGATATCCTCAACAGAGGATTGGACACGCCGTTTGACTTTTCCCCATTCACTTCCGCCTAATTTATAGACCTTAGGCTCTTTGCCTTCTGAGCCTACATATTTCTGGATTAAGTCAATCTGGTCAATAGGGACAAACAACTTGTCATTTCCAGAATACTTGACCATAAGAAAATCTTTATGACTGCCGTTCATCTCCAGGGTTTCGATTCCCAGGTACTTACCAATCCCGTGATTGGCGTGTACGATATAGTCGCCTACTTTGAGCTCCTGGTAATTTTTAATCCGCTCGGCGTTAGACAATTTCTGCTTTCGCTTAGGCTTTGCCGTCCGTTTCTTAAACAATTCTTTCTCTGTCAGTACAGCAAGCTTATGCATCGGCCATTCAAACCCGCTGCTGATGTTTCCTTGCATAACTACAGGCGTGTGTACAGGCAGTTCCACCAGTCCGTCAGCTGTGACTGCCTCCATCCCATAATCCTCAAGTACCGCTTGAACCTTCTCTTTCCGCTTTTCATCAGGAGCCAGGATCAACACAGAATAGTCCTGTTTTTTCCATCTCTCCATTTCTGTTTTCAGCAGATTCATCTGGCCGTGGAATTGCTGCATCTGACGGCTGGAAATATTCACGATGTTCTGTGGGTGTGCGTGAGGAATATGCCTCATGAATACGGATAAATAAAGTCGTGGCTGTTTCATACGAGCCCACGTATCATGCCAGTCGTAAGATATTTTCAAGTCATGAACCGTTTGGTTTGCTTCTAATAAGCTTTGGTGCCATTCGGCTTCCTCTTGGTCCAAACGGGTAGCTGTTTCTTGAATTCTGCTCATTTCATCGAGTACGAGGAGTCCGTGTTGTGGCAGGTAATCTAATAGACTCATAGAAGGCTCATAGAAGAACCCGATGTATTTATACATTTCCTGAAAACGTTCGCGATGATTTAACCGCTCCAAGTCTCTTTCCACGTGAGCCTGCAGCGTTTCCTTTGCTTCCGACTTCGCCAATTTCTTTAATGAATGGCTCAATGCCTCTTCAAGCTTATGGGAAGCTCTTGCAAAGTCTTCATCCTCGAGCAGCAGTTCTGTGGCCGGACCTACATATAGTTCACTATATTTTTCTTTAGAGCGCTGTGTCTCAGAGTCAAACGTGCGGATGGAATCAACTTCTGTGTCAAATAATTCAATGCGATACGGGAATTCCGCAGTTAAAGGATAAATATCCAAGATTCCCCCGCGGATAGAAAATTCTCCAGGGGTGGCAACCATCTGGGTTCTTTCATAACCCATATGCACCATCTGTTCAATATAACGGTCAAAATCCACATCTTCTCCAACACGAAAAGGGAGCTGATTCTGCTCCCAGTAGGATTTAGACGGCATCATTCGTTTTAAGGCTGCGACAGGTGCGATCAAAATGCCTGAGTCTTGTCTTAACCATTGGTTAAGCGCCTCTATTCTCTGACTCCTAAGCTCAGGACTCGCAATTGCAATCTCTGAGGCAATCAATTCATTTACCGGATATAAATGCACCTGACTTGGATCTGTCAATTCCTGCAAGTCCTCATACAGGTGCTGTGCTTGAATGAGCTGATGGGTGACGAGCAGAACAGGCCGCTTTAAGGATTCGTTAAGAAGGGCAACCTGAAGGCTGCGTGAGGCCCCTGAGAGGCCAGCAACCATCTGTTCTTTCATACCTGACTCAAACCCGGCCGTCACAGATTGGATATCATCTTTCGTAAGTAAATAATCCTTTATTCCTTGCATAAACAATTCCTCCACCATCAAGACGCTCTAACGATACATCCTGATTTAATGAATAAAAAAATCCAGCTCATGATAGTGCGGATTCTCATTAAGAGCCTGTTCACATGAATCACAAATCGTTTGAATGGTGATATCCCCATTCTTATATACCTGCACCATTTCCTGGTGATCTTCATGATTTAATCGTTCAAGGCCGAGCTGAGAAACATTTACCTCTCGGCCGTCAAGCTCTCCCACCGAACGTCGGCAGTGCCGGCAAATATAATGAATTTTCATTTTTCCAACCTCCTGGACGGATGATGGTATATAGTTTTACCGGCTCCACCACAGCTTATACCATCCCTGTCGTCTAGGAAGCGTTAAATTCATTCATAACCTCATTAAAAGGTTTTTCTATCCAGGCTTCGCAAGCTTTTACGGCTTGCTGAATACTTTCGTTCATCGATTCTTCCTGTTCTTTATCAAATGAATGCAGCACGTAATCCACGACCGGCATCGGAACAGAAGGCCGGCC
The DNA here is from genome assembly GCF_022919095.1 of Halobacillus salinarum. Taxonomy (NCBI): domain Bacteria; kingdom Bacillati; phylum Bacillota; class Bacilli; order Caryophanales; family Bacillaceae; genus Halobacillus; species Halobacillus salinarum. Next base: position 267,657 of record NZ_CP095073.1, read on the forward strand.
GACACCAATTCTAAGCCGTTTAAATTCCTTCGTGCCTAAATGATCGATAATATTACGAATGCCATTATGCCCGCCATGACCGCCTTTTTTACGCAATCTAATCTTTCCAGGCGGGAGATCTAAATCATCGTAAACGACAAGCACATCTTCTACATCGATCTCATAATAATCCATAAATGGACGAAGCGACTCCCCTGACAAATTCATGTACGTCTGCGGTTTTAAAAGCAGCACCTTTTCCCCTCGTACATGTTCCACAGTATAAAAACCTCGGAACTTTTCCTGTCCCAGGCTCCAGCCGTTCTGCTTCACTAATTCATCGATGATCATAAAGCCAACATTATGGCGTGTCTGTTCATACTTTTTCCCTGGATTTCCAAGGCCAACAATGCATTTCATTCCGTAACTTCCTTTACTTAGCTGATGCTATTATTTTATTATATCAAAGCCCGTGCAAAAATGATGTCAAAACAGCCCGAATCCATTAAATGGACAGCGAAAAAAAAAGAAAGGAGCGGGCCTTTTGGCCACGCCCTGAGCTCTATCTTATTATTCCTGTTCTTCTTTTTCTTCTTCTTCTTCGTCATCACTTTTCTCTGTGATGACTTCAGGCTCTTGATCTGCTTCCTCAAGTTCAGGTTCTTCCGGCATTTCTTCCGGAGGAGTTACAGATACGATCGTCGCATTTTCATCTTCTGTAATTTCATAATTGCGGGCAGCCTTCAGGTCACTAACCATGATGCTGTCCCCAATATTCAATTCAGAAACATCGATCAGAATTTCTTCAGGAATGTCGCTTGGTTTCGCACGAATCGCAAGTTCGTACATAGGCTGCTGCAATACGCCGCCTTCTTTAGAACCAATCGATTCACCCTCAAGGTGAACAGGTACTTCTACGTCCATTTCTTCGGACATGTTGACAACATAGAAGTCCGCATGAATCAATTCATCCTTCAAAGGATCGATTTGATATTCATGAAGCATGACATTCACCGTAGAGCCACCATCAATATCAAGGGAGATGATAGCGTTTTTCCCTTCATCACGCACTGTTTTTAATAGTTCTATGCTGTTAACTGATACAGTAACAGGGTCTTTTTCTTTGCCGTAAACTACGCCTGGGACATTGCCTTCCTGACGTAATTCACGAGTTACAGATTGTTTTAAATCTTGTCTCTGATTTGCTTTCAATGTAATAGCCAAGTTAATCTACCTCCAATAAAGTAACCACTCATCTTACTGTGATTCCCCAAACTGGCTCGGGGTAAACCTATTTATTACAAAAAACTAATCAAATAGAATGCTGATGGATTGACGTTCATGTACGCGGATAATCGCTTCGCTGATCAACGGTGCAACAGAAAGAGCTGTGATCTTTCCATTCTTTTTGTCGCGCAGCGGAATCGTATTGGTAACTACCAATTCCTTGATTTTAGAATTATTAATACGATCCAATGCCGGACCAGATAAAACAGGGTGGGTACAGCAGGCATACACTTCATTCGCCCCGTTTTCTACAAGCGCGTTCGCAGCAAGGGTAATAGTTCCTGCCGTATCGATAATATCATCTATAATAATCGCTGTTTTTCCTTCGATGTTCCCAACAATATTCATAACTTCTGAAACGTTTGGACGCGGACGCCGCTTATCAATAATTGCAATCGGAGCTTTCAGACGATCTGCCATTTTACGTGCGCGGGTTACACCACCATGATCTGGAGAAACGACCACAATGTCCTCAAAATTCTTTTCCTCAAAGTAATCCGAAAGAATAGGCACACCTACCAAATGATCAATAGGTATATCAAAAAACCCTTGGATCTGGGGAGCGTGCAAGTCGAGCATCAACACTCTGCTTGCTCCAGCAGTCTGTAACAGATTCGCTACTAACTTTGCCGTAATCGGTTCCCTTGCACGGGCTTTACGGTCTTGACGGGCATACCCATAATAAGGCATGACAATATTGATCGACCTTGCAGAAGCACGCTTCAGCGCATCAATCATAATGAGCAGTTCCATGATGTGCTGATTAACCGGCTCACAGGTGGACTGCACGACGTATACGTCGCAGCCGCGTATACTTTCTTCAATATTGATTTGGATTTCCCCATCACTAAAATTAGTAACGGTACATTTTCCAAGTTCAGTTCCGATATTCTCAGCAATTTCCTCGGCAAGAGCAGGGTTGGAATTTAATGAGAATACCTTTAATTTCGAATCCTTATATCCAGTTGGCATTTGGATTGCACCCTCCGTTAATCTTTTTTATTCGCTTTTAATTTATTTGCATAGCCTTCTTTATTCGTCTGGCGAGACCTGGCAATCGACAGAGCCTCCGCGGGCACATCCTGATTAATCGTCGAACCTGCTGCCACATAAGCTCCTTTACCTACAGTAACCGGAGCGACGAGATTAGAGTTACAGCCAATAAAAGCGTCATCTTCAATGGTTGTCAAAAATTTATTTTGACCATCATAATTCACTGTTATTGTACCACAACCTATGTTCACACCCTGCCCAACCTTCGCATCACCAATATAACTTAAATGCGAAGCCTTGCTTCCTTCACCAAAGCTTGCTTTTTTCACTTCGACAAAGTTTCCGATTTTCACATCATCACTTAAGTCTGATTGCGGGCGAATATGGGCAAACGGTCCGATTTGTACTCGTTCTCCAATACGGCTTTCGGCAGCTACACTTTGTTTCACGACCGTCTCGGCTCCGATGTGGCAATTCTTGATCGTGGAGTGGGGCCCAAGAATGACATCGTTCTCGACTTTAGTGTCCCCTTCCAGCACACATCCAGGATAGATGATTACATCTTCTCCAATCTGAACATCCGGACTGATATAAGTTTGATCGGGATCAATCAGCGTAACTCCATTACGCATATGCTGCTCATTAATACGCTGTTTCATTAATTTTTCAGCTTTGGCCAAGGCCACGCGGTCGTTGACACCTAGAGACTCTGAAAAATTGTCCGTCTGGTAAGCACTGACAGTTTCTGCTTCATTTTTCAGGATTTCAATGACATCTGGAAGATAATATTCCTCTTGAACGTTATCGTTGGAGACGTTTTTCAGCGCATTGAAAAGAGCCTCATTGTCAAAGCAATAGGTCCCAGTGTTAATCTCCTGAATCGCTTGTTCCCCTTCACTTGCATCCTTCTGTTCAACGATTCGCTCAACCTGCCCATTACCGCTGCGAATCACACGGCCATAACCAAAAGGATCCTGTGCATGAGCGGTTAAAATCGTAGCTTTCGCTTGTTCCGCTTCATGATGGTCCAATAGCTTCTGGAGAGTAGCCCTTGTTAAAAGCGGTGTATCTCCACACACCACAACAGTGGTTCCTTCTTTATCCGCTAACATATCATCCGCTTGAAGAACAGCGTGTCCTGTACCGAGCTGTTCTTCCTGAACTACATAACGGCTGTCCCCGCCAACCTGTTCCTGTACTTGCTCGGCACCAAATCCAACTACAGTAATTAACTCATTTAAATCCAAGCCCTTTAATTGATCTACGACATGCTGTACCATCGGTTTTCCACATACGGGATGCAGCACCTTATACAGCTTTGATTTCATTCGAGTTCCCTGTCCGGCGGCAAGAACTACTGCGTAACGATTGCTCATGAAAGAACCTCCATCCATCCTATTTATCCATTATGAATAATATCTTAAAATCAGGGTTATTTCAACAATCTCCCCTTCCTTAGAGAACAGGTGGAGGATGAAACTTTTGCACTAAAAAAGAAGCCTAGCCTTCGGAAAGACTAGCCCTCTTCTGCTTTCTAAGTATTAAGATGCTCCCGCTTCTTCGTATTCGACCTCTGATTCCTCTTCACCAGCACGGTGATATTCCTCAAGGACAGCGTCCTGGATTTTCCCACGGGTGCCAGAGTTAATCGGGTGTGCAATGTCCCGAAATTCCCCATCAGGAGTTCGTTTACTAGGCATTGCTACAAACAATCCATTATTGCCATCAATCACCCGAATATCATGGACAACAAATTCCTGGTCCAAGGTAATAGAAGCAATTGCTCGCATTCTTCCTTCGGTATCCACGCGTCGCAGTCTTACGTCAGTTACTTCCATTATGATTCACCACCTTTTCAGCAAAAGAACTTATGTACAAGAATTCCACAAAACACCAAAAATTCCTGCTTATTTTCAAAAAAATTTTTATTATTGATTAATTTTCAAAACTTGCCGATCGATAGTCGCACAAAAAAAGCCCCTGTACCAATGATTGGAGGGACTTTTCGCATAAAAGATTGAATTGGCTGTAAAAACTATATTAAATATGTCTCAATAAATTTCCAGGACGAACCTCTATTGAAGAATGGCGATCGTCTACGTTCATAATCTGGACGAGCGAAATATAATCCTCGACCACCCTGTCTTCTTCATCATCTTCTGCTTCAGCAAGGACACCGATTCCAGCTACTTCAGCATTAAATTCCTTCAACAGGTTTCTCATTCCATTGATCGTTCCGCCAGCCTTCATAAAATCGTCGATAATGCATACTTTTGAACCAACTTCCAAGGAACGTTTCGTTAAGACCATCGTCTGGATTTTACGAGTGGATCCTGAGACATAATTAATGCTCACTGTAGAACCTTCCGTTACTTTAGGGTCACGTCTTGCGATAACTACGGGTACGTTTAAGTAAGAAGCGACAGAATAAGCCAGCGGAATTCCCTTTGTAGCCACAGTCATTACCGCATCAATTTCTTTATCAGCAAAAGCTGAGGCAAAGAGTCTGCCAATATTGCGCGTGGTTTCCGGACTGCCTAATATGTCACTCATAAATAAATATCCGCCAGGCAGCAAGCGCTGTGGGTCCTCCAGCTGCTTACACAGCTTGAGAACAAATTGCTCACTATAGTCTTTAGAAAAGGCTGGGATATATTTCACACCGCCGGCCGCTCCCGACACCGTTTCTAAATAACCGATTCCTTCCTGCTCAAACATTTTATTAATAATCCCGAGATCCTCACTGATCGAAGACTTAGCCGCTTCATACTTTTGTGAGAAAAAAGGCAGGGAAATCAATTCACGCGGACGATCGAGTACATAATAGGTCATCGCTACCAGTCGTTCACTTCGTTTCATAATAGGACACCTCAAAAAATCCGAATATTATCTCTTAATATAACAAATTTGTACGGATTTTAGCAAGTCTTTTCCTGATAACCAAGCATACGAACCATATAAACCTCTTCACAAAATCCCTTCAGGCTATTATATATCCTGTGCGCCCTGGCATCCTGGGAAACGAGTGAAAATACAGTAGGACCGCTCCCGCTCATAAGCACGGCATCCGCACCGGCCTGCCTCATTTGTTCTTTAATTTGCCCGACTTCCTCGTGCAGTTTCATCGTTACATTCTCTAAAGTATTGCCGACTTCCGCACAGATTCCGTAAAAATTGCCCATATGAAGCGCCTTTATCATAGCTTCCGTGTTCGGATGCACCGCTTTTTCTAAAGACAGGGCCTGGTAAATGGTCTGGGTCGAGACACCAATCGAAGGCTTTGCCAGCACAACCCAGCAAGGCGGTGGCGATGGAAGCTTAGTTATTTTTTCGCCTCGTCCCGTAGCCAGAGCCGTACCCCCATAAACGCAAAATGCAACATCAGAACCAATCTTTGCTCCGAGTTCGGCAAGCTCATCGTAACTCGCGTGGATGTTCCATAATCGGTTCACACCTCGAAGCACAGCAGCTGCGTCGCTGCTGCCGCCTGCTAACCCAGCCGCTACAGGGATGTTTTTTTCAATGAAAATGTTTACGCCTTCATTTACCTTGTACTGGTCTTTCATAAGCTTCGCTGCTCGATAAGCGAGATTACGCTGATCGTTAGGAACGAACCGGCTCTCCGATTCAATCGTTATCTTTCCGCTTTCTAGAGAGGTTAATTCAATTCGATCGGCGAGGTCAATTGTTGTCATCACCATCTCTACTTCATGGAAGCCATCATTCCGCTTATGTAACACATCAAGGGACAAATTAATTTTGGCTGGAGCCTTTTCAAAAATTTGCATATTTCCAACCTACTCCTTACAAATGATCTTAAAGCATTGTACCACAATTGACCGCTGGTGGGGAGTTTCCCTTTATGCAAAAACTCTCCGGAGAGGTCCCCGGAGAGTTTTATTTAATGCTGATCCTTTACCATTTGTTCCTCTGCCATCTGAATGGCACGCTTTACCATATTGCCGGCATCACGTGTAGTGATCCCGCCCCATCCATCTTTTTGGACCTTGTCGTAAAACCCAAGTTCCTTCGCGATTTCCTCTTTCAACGAATCGGACATCATACTTCTTCTCCGTCCCATCGTCTTCAGCTCCTTTCGCTTCCACTTAGTAAGCTACGACAAACTTAGTATATGGAGGAACCTCTATTTCATTTAAGGCATATGTATGTAAGCATGGAAAGCTTTTCAAGAGTAATGAAAAGAATTATGTACAAAATAAAAAAAAACAGCAAACCCGAAGAGTTTACTGTTCCATTGCTATCGTTTGTAAATCGTCGAAGTTTAGCTCTACTGTTTCTGTTAGTACGTCTGCATAACTATAAGATACACGTTCAAAAGCATTTTCATCTTGATCAAGCTCCACAATAAAAACGGCTGGATAAGTTTCAGCCAGGACGCCGGAACGTTCAATCGTTTTACGACGGCCGCCGTTCGCTTTTAAAGTTAAACGCTTGCCGATTTGTCCTTCAAGGGACTGCTTAATTTCTACTAACGTTTTAGCCACTACACTCCACCTCACTATTTAAAAATATATCACAATCTTGGGACAAAGTCAAATAAAATATTTAATTATAACAATATGTTAAAATCAATGTCAACATAAGAACTTGTGAAATATGTCTTAATTAGGCTATCCATACTTAGGAAAATTATGTGCAGCAGATGAAAAATGGCGGTATATATGGGTTTTCATACCAACACCAGGTGCAAAAAAGGGTAAAAAAACGCTGCTATCTTTTTTTTAAGCAGCATTTTTTTATTTATGACAGCTCCTCAGCTTCTTTGGAATAGGGCATGCCGATTCTTAACAACCCTCTCGTTTCTATTCCTCCGAGTCCTTCCTGTCCGCTGATTGTGTTCCGTATGACTTCCCAAATATTGAGATGATCCATAAAGGACGTATAAGCCACGCGGGCAGCAACATACACAGGGTCAACGGCGTGAATATTGACGCGTGCAGGGGAACTTGCGAAGTTTGCCCCTGCTTTTATTAAGGACTCAAAATGAGACTGGCAGGCACCGGCAAATATGACCATTTGATCAAAATGCGGATAGCGCTGCCTAATGTTTCTAACGGCCTCAACAAAATAACGAGAATGGCGGTAGGCTTCTAAATCACGTACGGACCCCTTTGCTTTTGAATAAGAATCATGCCCGGTCAAAACGACAATTTCGGGCTGGACTTTTTCTATAAGGCCGAGTACTTGCTCAGGCATTTCTCGTTCGTGTAAATATTGGCCATGAACTTGCAGCCCTAGCTGCTCATAAAGGTAAATGCATTTTTTTAAGAAGAGAGGATCTCCGTCAATGTGAAGAATGCGAGGCGGGATTTGAAAGTAATTGGTTTCGTTTTCTTTGGTATATCCACTGCCTGCGCCTGACTCTCTTTTTTCTTTAAGAAGGCGGTAATCCTGGCGAAAAAGCCGGTAGGAGTACGCTTCTTTTTTATCTGTTTCGGCTTTCCTTTGACGGTATTCCGCTCCCGTGACCTGCCTAAGGTCGTCGATTGGGGCATCAGCTTCTAATCGAATATCTTCCCCCATCAGTTTCACGAGCGGGCCGCCGGCAGATTTTACTCGAAATAAAACGTCATGCTGGTAAGACTTACGGGTAACAAGATCTCCATTGGTTATCATGTCTTCTCCACCTCACAACAAGCACTAATGTAGTGTATGTGAGAGATAGAACCATGTGCCAGCTTCCGCTATTTTTTATATAAAATATCAGCCAGCAGAGCGAACTCTTCCATGGATAGGGATTCCCCGCGGCGCTTCGGATCGATTCCGACTTCATTCAGATGCTCTTGAATCGCCTGCTTGTTCATTTTTCCGCTGAAGTGACGAGCTAAGTTATTCATGAGTGTTTTTCTTCTCTGCCCAAAGGAGGCTTTGACAACTTCAAAGAAAAAGTCTTCATCTTTCACTTGCACAGGAGGCTCAGCACGCATGCGTAAATGGAGAACAGAGGAATCGACATTAGGCTGTGGCATAAACACGGTCTTAGGTACATTCATGACGATTTCTGCTGTCGTATAATATTGAACGGCGATGGATAACGAACCATAGCTTTTTGAATTCGGCTCAGCGGCCATTCGATCAGCTACCTCTTTTTGGATCATTACCGTGATACTGTCAATCGGCAGCCGATCCATTAAAAGCTTCATTAATATAGGCGTCGTAATGTAATAAGGAAGGTTGGCCACGACTCGAACAGGCTGTTCTTTCGAAAAATGCGCTCCAATGACTTTTCGAATATCGGATTTCAATATGTCTTCGTTTATTATATGGATATTTTCATAGGGAGCTAACGTTTCGTTAAGTATAGGAAGCAGTCGTTGGTCGATTTCAAAAGCAACGACTTTGTCCGCATGCTGACCCAGCTGTTCGGTAAGTGCCCCGATGCCAGGACCGATTTCGATCGCCCCTGCCTCTTTATCAATTCCCGCATGGCGAATAATATTTTTAAGAATGTTGACATCGATTAAGAAGTTCTGCCCCAGGCTCTTCTTAAAAGCAAATCCGTAATTTTGTAGGATTTCTTTCGTACGTGTCGGAGTTGCTACAGCTTTATTGTTCATTTTCTTCCTCCTGCGTGATGTGTCTCATCGCTTCATTTAATTGGTCTTTCGTAATTTGAAACATATTTAAACGTCGCAACAGCTGCTTACCATTCGTTTTTCCAATATGCAGGGAAATCCCTAATTTTTCACGCCTGGCTGCTGCTGCTTCTGTCCCAATTAAACCGTATTGGATCAGATCTTGTTTGCTGATTGCAGCTTCAGCCTCTTCTGCCGGCTCATAGACCACAGACAGTGCTTCCTTAATATCCTGTAAGGAGGCGTGTTCTATTCCTACCCCCTTGTCTTTTTTTGCCCGCGCAAGGTGCTTAGGGAGAAAAGCATGCTTACACCCGGGCACATGCTGGGAAACGATATGGCGGATCCGCTCACCAGGGTAGTCCGGATCGGTAAAAATGATCACTCCGCGCTTCTCATACGCATGCTGGATGCGTGCAATGATTTCTGCATTAATTGCAGACCCATTCGTTTCAATCGTATCCGCTTCAACGGCCTGGTGTATTTTTGCCGTATCATCCTTGCCTTCGACAACAATCACTTCTTTAATCTTCAATGATGTTCCTCCATTTACGCTCATTAATCTTTACATAGCATACCACGACTGCATAACGGAAAAAAAGCAGAGGAAAAGACTCCTCTGCTTAGATGATTTATTTGCCTAATATTTTCACTTTTACATTTCTGCTGCCATAGCTTAAGGCTTCGCCCCGAGAAGAAACGAAAAGATCAATTCGATTTCCTTGAATCGCTCCGCCCGTGTCTCCGGCAACAGCATAACCATAACCTTCCACCCATACACGGCTTCCTAATGGAATCACGCTTGGGTCCACGGCAACGACTTTCATTCCTGGGTTAGCCTTTAAATTAATGCCAGTTGCTGTAATCCCGGAGCATCCAGAGCAATTGGCTGTGTACTTCGTGGCATGCATGTATAACGTTTTGCTGCTGGACGTGTTTCCACGTGATGCCGTTTGGGTAATCTTATTTGAAGAAGAGGATGATTGATTCGTGCTCGCGGTTGCAACTGTTCGGTTCGTATTCTTTGGTGCAGATTCTTTTGTCCCGATAGCAACGACGCGTTTTTCACTCTTCTTGTTTATCTTTTTATCAATTAATTTACGTGACGTTTCTTTGCCGTTTTTAATGATCACTTCATACTTCTTCGTCACTTTCCCTTTTTCTCCAGAAGAAAGCACCCGTTCTTCCCCTTTAGGAATAGAATGATCTTTCTTGGTAACGACTGTGTATGGTTGGTCATCTTCTACTATGTCAGTAACCTTTTCAATACGAGTAATGGTAACATCCGGATGATCCGCTAAAGCAGCATTCTTGCCCGGCTTTAATTCATCAAGCTTATTCAGCTTAATATCCTGGCTGTCAAGAAAGTCTGCTACGGTTGAAGCGGTTGTCCATACTTTCTTTTTCTCGCCGCCATCATTGATCGCGACCTCTCTTGCGTGGTTCACCTGAATGTCCATTCCGTCTTTTACAGAAGCTGCCTGCTCGTGGGAAATCTCATCACGATCGGCCACCTCTACTTCCTGCTCCTTTAAGAAACCTCCGACAGTTGAAGCGGTCGTGTAAACCTTTTGGGCTTTCTGATGATCGATTGCTAAATTTATGGCTTTGGATGACTGGTAATTGACAGCCATTCCATATGTGATCGGTGCTGTGAGTTTGTGCGATAATTGATCATGTGGATCTACGGTGATATCAAGCTCGGTTAATAATTGTTCAACAGTATTAGCATGAGTCCGAATTAATTGGGTTTTACCGTCTTGAGTCACTCGTACAGAAGCCTTTGTCGCTTCATACGTCACTGTTCCTATAAAGGCAATACTTAGAACTGAGATTACGAAAGCCAAACCAAGTTTAAAACCAAATCCTGATTTCAGCTTATTCATAAACTTCATGTGTTCCTCCCCTTTCATAAAAACCGGTAGTAGAATAGATTTAAGACAAAAGCATGTCAACGATTGGCCCATAAATGGAAAAAGGAGCCAGCTCTCGTTTCGCTGACTCCTCCATTATGCATTTTTGCCTAGGTAAATAACATAACAAACAGATTACAATTCCCATACAATTTGACCACTGGTTTGTAACATTAGATCAAAAGTCCTTATATTACGACACGATCCCAAAAAACTTCTTAGCATTCGCAGTTGTGGCTTCCGCTACTTCTTCAAAAGAAATTTCCTTTAAATGAGCGATTTGCTCGGCTACAAGCTTGACATAAGCGGGTTCATTGCGCTTTCCACGATTCGGGTGAGGCGCCAAAAATGGACAGTCGGTTTCGACAAGCAGATGCTCAAGGTCAATGGCAGCTGCCACTTCTTTTGGTAATTTGGCATTTTTAAAGGTGACAGGTCCCCCAGGGAGATCATAAAATTCATCTCTATACACTCTTTGGCAATGTCAACGGGACCGCTGTAACAGTGCATAATCCCGCCGACCTCGCCTGCCTTTTCTTCTTTTAAAATTTCCACGATATCCTCAGTGGCTTCACGATTGTGGATGATGATCGGCATGTTTACTTTTTTGGCTAATTGAATTTGTTTGCGGAAGACTTGTTTCTGCACGTCTTTCGGAGATTTATCCCAATGATAGTCGAGACCCATCTCTCCCAGCGCCACGACTTTAGGGTGAGAGGACAATTCTTCAATCCATTGGAGGTCTTCTTCTGTCATATCAACCGCATCGACTGGATGCCAGCCGACAGCAGCGTAAATATGCTCATTGGTTTCTGCAATGTGGATAGCTTTAGGAATCGTTTTTCTGTCAAAACCGACTACCGTCATATACTGGACGCCAGCTTCTTTGGCACGTTCAATGGTCTCTTCCAAATCCTCTTCAAATTGGTCAGCATTTAAGTGTACATGCGTATCAAATAACATCCTGCTCCACCTTTCTATTCGTAATGAGAAAAGGGAAAGCTGGTGCTTCCCCTTTTTAATCGCATTTTAGTTTGTTTATTTGACTTTTGCTCCATTTTGTAAAGATTGATCAATGGAGGCAAGGGCAAGTTTACCTTGATCATCCTCCCCGGCAAGAACCATGCCCTGGGAGAGCTCGCCTTTTAATGTCACAGGTTTTAAATTGGTAATACAAATGACCTTTCTTCCTTGCAATTCCTCCGGCGAATAGTGTTCAGCAATACCAGAAACAACCTGACGCTTTTCATAGCCCAGGTCAAGCTGAAGCTTAAGCAGCTTGTCCGCTTTTTTAACCTTTTCTACTTTGACAACCTCGGCGACGCGGAAATCAAGCTTCATAAAATCATCGATCGTGACTTCCTCAGCTTGCTGCTTTTCTTTTTCCTGTTCCTGCTCCACTTTCGGCTCCGGTTTTTTCATCATATTTTTAATCGCTTGAATCTCTTCTTCAGCATCCAGACGAGGGAAAATCGGGTCTTCTTTGACCACCTTCGTTCCTGCAGGAATGCCTTTAAATTCAGTTATGCTGTCCCAGCTTTTTAAATTTTCGTCAGAGACACCAAGCTGAGTGAACATCTTACCCGGAGTCTGGGTTAAGAACGGCTGAAGCATGACTGCAATATGACGAAGTGACTCTGCCAGATGGGCCATCACATTACCCAGACGCTGCTGATTTGCCTCGTCTTTTGCCAGCACCCATGGCTGCGTTTCGTCAATGTACTTATTCGTACGGCTTACAAACTTCCAAAGCTCTGAAAGCGCAACGGAAAATTCCATATTTTCGAGGGAGTCTTCCACTGCTTTTCGTGTGTCTTCTGCCAGCTGTTCAAGATTTTGTTCGTATTCTGTTTCTTTCAAAGTCAGTTCAGGAATTTGCCCGTCAAAATATTTACTAATCATCGCGACCGTACGGTTCAGCAGGTTCCCTAAATCGTTGGCAAGGTCGTAATTGGTACGCTCGACAAACGCTTCCGGAGTAAAGACCCCGTCTGAACCAAACGGTACTTCGCGCAATAAATAGTAACGTAAAGCATCAAGGCCGTAACGGTCACTTAATTGAACAGGATCGACGACATTCCCTTTTGATTTGGACATTTTTCCATCCTTCATTAAGATCCATCCGTGAGCAAATACTTTCTTTGGCAGCGGAAGATCAAGAGCCATCAGCATAATCGGCCAGTAAATCGTGTGGAACCGGACGATTTCTTTTCCGACCAGCTGAACATCTGCCGGCCAGAACTTTTGATAGCGTTCATCATTGTCTGAGTCAAACCCTAGTGCGGTAATATAGTTACTCAAGGCGTCGATCCATACGTAAATGACGTGTTTTTCATTTCCAGGAACTTCTACACCCCAGTCAAAGGTTGTCCGGGAAACGGCCAAATCCTCCAAGCCGGGCTTAATGAAGTTGTTGATCATTTCATTTTTACGGCTTTCCGGCTGGATGAAGGTTGGGTTCTTCTCATAGAAATCTAAAAGCCGGTCTACGTATTTACTCATTTTAAAGAAGTAGGATTCTTCTTTTACTTTTTCCACCGGTCCACCGCAATCTGGACAGTGACCTTCTTCCAATTGGCGTTCCGTAAAGAAGGATTCACAAGGGGTACAGTACCAGCCTTCATATTCATCAAGATAAATATCGCCTTTTTCCATTAAATAATCAAAGATCTTCGCTACTACTTTTTTATGACGCTCCTGGGTAGTTCGAATAAAATCATCATAGGAAATGTCGAGCTTGTCCCATAAATCTTTGATCCCGCTGACTATATCGTCTACGTATATTTGCGGGGAAACGCCTTTTTCTTCGGCTTTACGCTGGATTTTCTGGCCGTGTTCATCCGTGCCGGTCAAATACATGACCTCATAGCCCTGCAGACGTTTATAACGCGCCATTGCATCGCCTGCCACAGTTGTGTAAGCATGACCAATATGCAAATTGCCGCTTGGATAGTAAATGGGAGTCGTAATGTAAAACGTATTTTTTTCCTCAGCCATTCTTTTCCCTCCTTAATGTATATCAAGCCTTGTGCCGGCTTTTTTCGAACTGCTTCATATAAGTATCTCTATCTATTTTCTTTATTGCCATTCCTAACATTAAAATATACCGAATAATCAATATTCCTGTCAAAGATAACAGGTTGGCTCTGTTAAAATTCACACCTGTATAGACTTGAGTAATTTATGTTTTGCAGGATACTGGATAATTAAACCAATTCTGGTTAGCCAAAATAAGGATGGGCTGCCTGTTATCAGCAATGAAAACTACATTTCAGGCTTTTTATATACGCCTAATGGTATATAATAGATCTAACAGGTTTGGAAATTTTAAGAATTGACACGAATGGGAATGGTTGGTACTATTATGTCGAGACATATGTCGAAATATGACGACTAAACTTTTTGATTGAGGGGAGACAAAATCATGAAATCTACAGGTATTGTACGTAAGGTAGACGAGCTTGGTCGAGTAGTTATTCCTATCGAGCTTCGCCGCACACTAGGAATTAATGAAAAGGATGCTCTTGAAATTTATGTCGATGACGATCGTATTGTACTTAAAAAGTACAAGCCGAACATGACTTGCCATGTAACCGGTGAAGTTTCCGATGAAAATATGAAACTGGCAAATGGCAATCTAGTTCTAAGTAAAGAAGGAGCTCAGAAGCTTCTCGAAGAAATTCAAGGCTACCTTAACAAATAAAGATAAAAAGACGAAGAGACGATTTTTGGTTAATAGGACCTGTGCCTAATGACATATGCTCGGTCATAAGCCCTTTCTGCTTGGCAGAAGGGGCTTATTGTTTTACTCATTCACATGGTAGGCCTGATAAACATCCCGTTTGGAAAGCTTACGATCCAAAGAAGTCTGCTTAATGGCTTCCTTGCTTTTCATCCCCTCTTTTTCTACATAGTGGTTCACATGTTCCACTAGAGATAAATGGGTCCACCAAAACTTGTCTTCAACCTCTTCTTCCTGCGTTCCCTCCACGAGTACGCAGAATTCACCCCGCACCTCGTTTTCTTGAGCCCAGTTCACAAGCTCCTCCAAAGTCCCTCTTAAAAATTCTTCATAGCGCTTCGTCAGCTCTCTTGCCAATACGGCCTGCCGGTGACCGAAATGCTCAAACAAATGACTGAGCATTTCCTTTAAGCGGTGAGGGGATTCATAAAAAATTAACGTACAGCGATAAGTATCCAAGCGCTCCAGTTCTGCCTGACGGTCCTTTTTTTTCCTAGGTAAAAACCCATAAAAGAAAAACTGCTCTGTAGACAGGCCCGAGGCGGCAAGCGCCGGTAGAGCCGCATTGGCTCCCGGAAGAGGAATAACCGGAATTCCCGCACCAACAGCTTCTTTGACTAGATCAGCTCCAGGGTCGGATATTCCCGGCATTCCGGCATCACTTACGACGGCGCACGTTTCCCCGTGCTGCATACGTTCCAGGAGCTGCGGGCCACGCGTGTGTTTGTTATGCTCATGATAGCTGATCAAGGGCGTGCTGATTTGAAAATGAGTAAGCAGCTTTTTCGTATTTCTCGTGTCTTCCGCTGCAATGTGATCGACTTCGTTTAATACGGTGACAGCACGATACGTCATATCTTCCAAATTTCCAATGGGAGTTGGCACGATATACAGAGTTCCTGTTTGGCGATCACTGCTGAAGCTCTTTTGCGAAATCATCCGCACACCCTCCTTTTTCTTGAACAATCCACGTCTCTTTCTTTCCTTTATTCCATCGTTTAAGGCGGTATTCTTCCTGCATGGCTTCACGCTTCGTCTCGTAAGACTGGCAGTATTCAAGAATGAACGGACCGCGCCCCTTTGTATATTTTGCTCCATTACCTTCACTATGTTTTTTCAACCGGGCTGGCAAATCGTTGGTATATCCGGTATAAAGCGTATTATCCTTACATCGCAGGATATACACGTAGTAACTAACTCCCATATAAAATCTCCTCCATTTCGGCTGTGTACGTCTCAGCTTCCGTGTACGTGTATAACGGGGGGAGAATTTTTAAGTCTGGTTTGCCGTCTCTTGCTGCTTCAATTAATAAGATATTGGCTTCTTTGCCTTGCTTAGGATATACAAGGCGCAGCCGCTTTGGTTCAAGACGATACTTTTTAAACATCGTAATAATTTCCACCATTCTTCCCGGGCGGTGCACCATGGACACTTTTCCTCCTGGTTTTACTAAGCGGCTGCAAGCCTTAACGACATCTTCAAGAGAACAATGGATTTCGTGGCGGGCAATCGCCAGATGTTCATTGATATTCCATTCTTCTGTTTGTGGAGTAGGGAAATAAGGAGGGTTGCAGGTAACTAAATCGAATTTGCCGTTCCCCAATTCTTTCGGCATGTCCTTTAAATCCCCTTGAATCATTTGAATCTGTTTCCCAAGACTGTTTAATTCAACATTCCTTACAGCCATATCATGGAGTCGCGTCTGAATTTCCACCCCTGTTATAGGTACACTGGACCGTCGGGAAAGAAACAAGGGAATGACCCCGTTCCCTGTACAGAGGTCAAGTATTTTTCCACGTGTGAAAGGGACATATGTAAATTTGGCAAGCAGCACAGCATCTAAAGAAAAGGCGAATACCGAAGGGCTTTGGATAATTCGCACCTTCTCTTCAGCCAGTAAATAATCAATTCGTTCATCTCCGTGTAATTGCACCATGTTTCTTTATCCTTTCCTATCCGTTTCTGCTTAACAGCAGCAGGTCCATTGAAATCATACCTGCCCTGTTTTATCCGGAACACGTCTCATTTCATTCCCTGTGCAGGAAAAGAAAAACCTTTCCTAGTAAAAAGGAAAGGCCGAACCGGGATTATTTCTTCTTATTTAAGAATGAAAGACAGAACAAACAATCTTCATCTCTTGGGCTGCCAAAATGTAAATTACAAATATGAAAGCCTTCTTCATACAGTCTGGCCAGGTTATCGTAACCTTCTCCGACCACAGGATTGCGTTCCTGTTTCTTTCCTTCTTCTGTTTCCTTATCTTCGCTGTTAAGACGCTCACGCAAATGATGATTTTCAAGCGATAAGTGCTGGTTTTCCTCCAGCAGATAAGCCAGTTGCTTTTTTAAATCTCCTAATTGCTGATACAACTCGCCAATTTGTGTTTCTAAATGGGACACTTGTTCAAAAATCGCTTTTTTGTTCACGCTTGATACCACCTCATCATTCTGTGGCTTCCGTTTGAACGACTCCTTCGTCGATTAGTTCTTGCAAGGAATACTCAAGCACGCGTTCCTTATCACGGAATTCTACTTGAACCAATCGCTCCAGCATGTTCAAACCAACAACTTTTCCTTTTCCAAAGGAAGTCGTCATACTTTCGCCCAAGTCTGGAAGCTCCCGTTTAGCCGACTCATATTCATCATTTTCATATTTAAGGCAGCACATTAAGCGTCCGCACAGCCCGGAAATTTTCGCTGGATTCAGAGAAAGGTTTTGATCCTTTGCCATTTTTATGGATACAGGCTCAAAGTCTCCTAAGAAAGTGGAACAGCAGAGCATCCGGCCGCACGGGCCGATCCCGCCGAGCATTTTTGCCTCATCCCGCACTCCGATCTGCCTCAGCTCAATCCGTGTTTTAAAAACGGAAGCTAAGTCCTTAACTAAGGTACGGAAATCCACTCTTCCATCAGCAGTAAAATAAAAAATTACTTTGTTTCGATCGAACGTATATTCCACATCGACAAGATTCATGTCCAATTTATGTTCACGGATTTTTTTCTCACAGACACGGTACGCTTCTTCAGCGTTATCATGGTTTTCAGCTACAGTCACTTTATCTTTATCATCTGCAATTCGGATGACTTTTTTTAATGGGAGTACGATGTCTTCTTCATCGACGGATTTATTTGCTATGACGACTTTACCAAATTCTATGCCGCGGACCGTTTCGACAATGACGTAATCCTCTGTCGTCATTCTCAATTCGCCTGGATCAAAATAATAAATTTTCCCCGCTTTTTTAAACCGAACACCTACAACCTCAATCATGGTCATCACCTCTGTAGTTGAAGGGTAAGCTGCTCCATCACTAAAGTAGGATGGACATTCTGATTTATCTTTCGTTTCGCCTCAAGAATAAAGGATAAGCATTGCGCAGAAGATTGGCGTGACCACCGCATGGCCGCTTGTTCTCGCTTCTCTCTCTCTTTAATAAACACCATTGCTTCTTCCCGGTCCAAGTAATGGTTCACTAAATCCTGGTACCATAGCATCAGCACATCCAGTCCCCGCTGTATCTGCTCTCTTTCTTTAAAATGAGGCATCCACTGAGTATTGACAAATAAAAGTCCTTCATTTGGTTTATTTTGAAGCACTTCAATTAATTGTATCACTATTTTTCTCACATTAGCAAACCACTCATCGTGATTCATAGCCAGTGCTTCATTCAAGTTATTGGTCAAGGAAGCAAGTAGTCTGGCATTTGATTCAGATACGCCTTCGTCTTGTAATTTTTTTTCGATACGATGTAGACTTAAAGGCTGGAAGGCAAGCACCTGACAGCGCGAACGAATCGTATCCAGTATCGACTGTCCGTTCTCTGTCAGCAGCATTGCCGTAGTCTGCTGACTGGGTTCTTCAAGAAATTTGAGCAGCCGGTTCGAGGCGTTTACTGTCATCCGGTCAGCGTCTACGATAATATAAACTTTTCGATTGGACTCAAGACCTGTGTAGGTAAACTCTTTTTGTAAGTGAAGGATTTGTTCTTTCTTTATTGATTGTCCATCTGGTTCAATCCAGTGAAGATCTGGATGATTGCCGGTATCAATTCTGTGGCAGTCACGGCAGTCCAAACAAGGCTCAGCACCTGTACGGTGTTGGCAGAATATACTTTTCGCAAACAGGATACTCAACTCCCGCTTTCCTGTGCCGCGGTCTCCTTGAAATAAGTAGGCATGGGAAATACGTTGTTTCGTGATGCTGTTTTTGAGCATCTGCCCCACAAGAGGCTGCAGCTCCTTCGTTTCTTTCCAGCTTTCCATATTGATTCCGTCCTTAAGTGTATAAATTAATGAGCAATCCTTTAATCTCCCCTATGATTCCGAGGAGATCGATTGATTTCCTCTCTTGATCCATCAATGCTTCCGTAAGCTCGTTCAGCTTATCATCTACAGATTCCACTATTGTTAATTTTCTCGTCTGCCCCTGCATATTCCAACTGTGGGAGTGCTTTAGATGCATCCCATATTGGACAGACTCTTTGACAAATTCCTTAATCATCCGTTTATATCTGGCCAGGTCTCGAAACGAACGAACTTTCGCTACACGTTCACCTTGGAGGGCGATGCCTGCGAAGAGCTGGTTTAACTGGGTTTCATGGAGCTGTCGTGATTGAGTCTGGACCATTCTGCCAAAGTTCTGCGAGCTCTTCATTTGCTTTGCCGCTTGCTTATTGGCAGAATCCAGCTGGGTTCTCATCTCTTGACTGATCTTCATGATATTAGCTCCTTTAGTTAAAACTTATAAAACGAATCCACAGGTAATACAAAAACGGTAGCCCCGCCTACTTCAACTTTAACCGGCTTTGGAATATAGGAATCGGCATTGCCTCCCATTGGCGAGATGGGAGCGACCAGCTGCTCACGCTGACTGCAATTTTTTCTAAGAATGCCGAGCACATCATCGACATCGTCATCTTCACAGCCAATCATCAGCGTCGTATTTCCTTCCCTTAAAAAGCCTCCGGTTGTCGACAATTTTGTCGCCTTAAAATCATTCTCTGTTAACGCATTCGTTAACCGATTACTGTCCTTATCTTGAATAATAGCAATAATCATTTTCATGAGAATGGATCCTCCTGTCAAGTGTGTATATCCTTATTATAACAAATTCTTCATACGTTTGATGAGAGCCGCTGGATAATCACTTCATAAGCTTCCTTCATCACCTCACGCAGTGGCCTGTCTGCTTCAATCCGCTGAATACGATCAGAATGCTCTTTAGCAAGGATCTCATAAGCTTCCTGAACGCTCCTGTGAAAATCGAGCGCTTCTAAATCAAGTCGATTTTTTTCCCTGCCTTTATTGGTGGCGATTCGTTCGAGACCAACTTCAGGTGAGACATCGAATAACAGCGTGAGATCCGGCATACAGTCTTCAATGGCAAACTGGTTGATTTTGAAAACTTCCTCCATCCCAAGTCCTCTCGCATAGCCCTGGTAGGCCAAACTGGAATCGACAAAACGATCACAGAGGACGAGTTTCCCCTCTCTGAGGGCAGGCAGAACCACTTCTACTAAATGCTGACGTCTGGCCGCAGCATATAAAAGCGCCTCTGTCCTTCCATCCATCTCAGTATGGGAAGGATTTAAGATAATTTCTCTAATCCTTTCCGCAATTTTCACACCGCCCGGTTCTCTCGTTGTCACTACAGGATGCCCTGCCTCTTTCAATTGTTCCCCAATTTCACGAAGGATAGAAGTTTTTCCTGCTCCTTCGCCTCCTTCAAACGTAATAAACAATCCCTTCACAATCATTCTCCTTTAAAAACCTGAATACCTTCTGCAATATTCTTATTTTGAAACTTTGCTCCACTTTTCATTAATGCAGCAATCGTTTTTCTATGATTAGACGTGATAACTTCTCCTTTTAAGAGATAGGGAATTCCTGGCGGATAAGGAATGACAGATACGGCTGCAATTTTCCCGACAGCTTCCTGCCAGCTCTTAAACTCAAAGGACATCGTTCTCATCGTCAAGTAAGTCTTATCCAATGTCTGCATTTTAGGAAATTCTACATGCACCTTTTCTATTGTAGCACTCTCAGTCATGTTTTTTAATTGTGAATTCACTCGATGTACTTTCTTCTTAAACTCCTGATCTTCCAAATAATTCTCCATGCCTAAGACAAATAAAACTTGGTTATGGGTAGCGAGCTCTGGATAAATCCCCTCTCTCTCAAAGGCTTCGGCTGTCTCATAGCCATTCAAAGCTGCTGCCGGTTCCATTACAATTTTTAAAGGATCATCCTGAGCGGTTAAAGAAAGGATCTTCCAGGCCTTACAGCTTTGGAAAACTTCTCTGATTTGGTAGATGTACTCCTTTAAGTGAGCAGTTTGATAATGGGCAAGATAGTACCGGGCTAAGTCCAGACTTGCCATTATTGGATAGGAAGGGCTGCTTGATTGAATGACCTGCAGATAATGCTCCAGCTTGGGGATATGAATCCAATCTGACTTCACATGTAAGTAAGAACCCATCGTCATAGCAGGAGCCAGTTTATGAGCAGATTGCACAACGAGATCAGCTCCTAAGTCCAATGAAGAAGGCGGAAAGAGAGAGCTTCTTGAAAAGTGAACGCCATGAGCTTCATCGACAAGCACGGGTATTTGATAACGGTGGCATGTATGAATGATACTTTTCATATCAAAAGTCCGGCCAAAATAATCAGGATATGTTAAAACGACGGCCTTAGCTTCCGGATACTCTTCCAGTGCAGATTGAATGCTCGCGCAGGACATATCACTGTATCGAGAGGTTTCTTCATCAAAATCCGGGGTCAAAAATACGGGCTGAGCTCCGGCTAGTTCAAGTCCATGTAAGACCGATTTATGGCTGTTTCGTTGGACGATGATTTTATCACCTGGCTCGCATACCGATAAGACCATCGATATATTGCCGCTGGTTGATCCATTTACTAAAAAATAAGATTCGTGGCTGTTAAATAATTGGCTTGTCAGTCTTTGAGCGTCAGCAATCGCTCCTTCAGGATGATGTAAATCATCAAGCCCTGCTATCTCCGTGGCATCTAATTGCAAGATGGATCGGAAATCCTCTTTTCCTTTATGAGGAAATACTTTTCCGTATTTATGGCCTGGGACATGAAACGATAAAGGATTTTTCTTTTTTTGGTTCATTAAGGCATCATAAAGTGGGGTATCCTGCTGGTCCATTTACCTTTCCTCCTAAAAATATGCTTCTTTTATCTTACACGATTTATAGACAAGCATAAAAAAAGCCACTTCTGTAGAAAGTGGCTCATCATAGCTGCTAAGCTCGTACAAATGGTTTATGAAGGAATCATCGCCCGTTGGGCTTTTTTCATCTGTTTAACAAAAAAATCATATTTTGGATCACTGGTTGGTGTATCTATCATTTCTCTTTCGCAATCCTGGCAGATATAAAGCTTTAATAGGTAGATTCCATCCTCGGCTTCTCTGGAACAGATGCTGCAGCATTCTTTTCGATTCATAGTTTATACCTCCTACTAGAATTCTACTCCCATAGTTTCCTTATGGGATGAGCTATTTATCTCTAGTATCTCCTAAACTATGAATGTTATTCAGAGAATAATAAAAAACCTTAGAATAATTTCTAAGGTTTTTCTTTGACGTGGCAGCGTCCTACTCTCACGGGGATCGACCCGACTACCATCGGCGCTGAAGAGCTTAACTGCTGTGTTCGGCATGGGAACAGGTGTGACCTCTTCGCCGTTACTACCACATCATTTGGATTGTTGAGATGAACCCTCAAAACTGGATAAGTGCACATTCAAACGAACCTCATAGTTGTATGTCTAGCTGCAGCTCCTAGATCCTCGTGATCTAAGCGATCTCTCATCCAGGCTGAAAAACCCCAGCCTTCCTGCGAGCTTGCTTAGCCAATCGGATCTGAACAGTCGCTTCCGCTTTTCAATTTAGATAAGTCATCGATCGATTAGTATCCGTCAGCTGCACGTGTCACCACGCGTCCACCTCGGACCTATCTACCTCATCGTCTCTGAGGGATCTTATTACCTTAGAGGTAAGGGAAATCTCATCTCAAGGGGGGCTTCATGCTTAGATGCTTTCAGCACTTATCCCGTCCACACGTAGCTACCCAGCGATGCTCCTGGCGGAACAACTGGTACACCAGCGGTGTGTCCATCCCGGTCCTCTCGTACTAAGGACAGCTCCTTTCAGATTTCCAACGCCCACGACGGATAGGGACCGAACTGTCTCACGACGTTCTGAACCCAGCTCGCGTACCGCTTTAATGGGCGAACAGCCCAACCCTTGGGACCGACTACAGCCCCAGGATGCGATGAGCCGACATCGAGGTGCCAAACCTCCCCGTCGATGTGGACTCTTGGGGGAGATAAGCCTGTTATCCCCGGGGTAGCTTTTATCCGTTGAGCGACGGCCCTTCCATGCGGAACCGCCGGATCACTAAGCCCGACTTTCGTCCCTGCTCGACTTGTAGGTCTCGCAGTCAAGCTCCCTTGTGCCTTTACACTCTGCGAATGATTTCCAACCATTCTGAGGGAACCTTTGGGCGCCTCCGTTACCTTTTAGGAGGCGACCGCCCCAGTCAAACTGCCTACCTGACACTGTCTCCGGACCGGATCACGGTCCTGGGTTAGAATGTCCGTACAGCCAGGGTAGTATCCCACCAGCGCCTCCACCGAAGCTGGCGCTCCGGCTTCTCTGGCTCCTACCTATCCTGTACAAGCTGTACCAACATTCAATATCAGGCTACAGTAAAGCTCCACGGGGTCTTTCCGTCCTGTCGCGGGTAATGCGCATCTTCACGCATAGTATAATTTCACCGGGTCTCTCGTTGAGACAGTGCCCAAGTCGTTGCACCTTTCGTGCGGGTCGGAACTTACCCGACAAGGAATTTCGCTACCTTAGGACCGTTATAGTTACGGCCGCCGTTTACTGGGGCTTCGGTTCAGCGCTTCGCCAAAAGCTAACGCATCCCCTTAACCTTCCAGCACCGGGCAGGTGTCAGCCCCTATACTTCGCCTTACGGCTTCGCAGAGACCTGTGTTTTTGGTAAACAGTCGCTTGGGCCTTTTCACTGCGGCTCCTCGGCAGAGGAGCACCCCTTCTCCCGAAGTTACGGGGTCATTTTGCCGAGTTCCTTAACGAGAGTTCTCCCGCTCACCTTAGGATCCTCTCCTCGCCTACCTGTGTTGGTTTGCGGTACGGGCACCTCTTTCCTCACTAGAGGATTTTCTTGGCAGTGTGAACTCAGGAGCTTCGGTACTTTAGTTCCCTCCCCATCACAGCTTGACGTTCCCACCGGACGGATTTGCCTATCCGGCCGTCTTGCTGCTTGGACGCGCTCATCCAATGGCGCGCTCTCCCTATCCTCCTGCGTCTCCCCGTCGTTCAAACGGAAAGGAGGTGGTACAGGAATATCCACCTGTTGTCCATCGCCTACGCCTGTCGGCCTCGGCTTAGGTCCCGACTAACCCTGAGAGGACGAGCCTTCCTCAGGAACCCTTAGGCTTTCGGTGAAAGAGATTCTCACTCTTTTTTCGCTACTCATACCGGCATTCTCACTTCTAAGCGCTCCACCAGTCCTTACGGTCTGACTTCACCGCCCTTAGAACGCTCTCCTACCACTGATCGTAAGATCAATCCGCAGCTTCGGTGGTGTGTTTAGCCCCGGTATATTTTCGGCGCAGAGTCACTCGACCAGTGAGCTATTACGCACTCTTTCAATGATGGCTGCTTCTAAGCCAACATCCTGGTTGTCTAAGCAACTCCACATCCTTTTCCACTTAACACACACTTAGGGACCTTAGCTGGCGGTCTGGGCTGTTTCCCTCTCGACCATGAACCTTATCACCCACGGTCTGACTCCCAGAACAAAGTCGCTGGCATTCGGAGTTTGACTGAATTCGGTAACCCGATAGGGGCCCCTCGTCCAATCAGTGCTCTACCTCCAAGACTTTCTATTCTGAGGCTAGCCCTAAAGCTATTTCGGAGAGAACCAGCTATCTCCGTGTTCGATTGGCATTTCACCCCTACCCACACCTCATCCCCGCAATTTTCAACTTGCGTGGGTTCGGGCCTCCAGTCAGTGTTACCTGACCTTCACCCTGGACATGGGTAGATCACACGGTTTCGGGTCTACGACCGCATACTCACTCGCCCTGTTCAGACTCGCTTTCGCTGCGGCTCCGCCGCTCACGGCTTAACCTTGCATACAGTCGTAACTCGCCGGTTCATTCTACAAAAGGCACGCCGTCACCCATTAACGGGCTCCGACTACTTGTAGGCACACGGTTTCAGGATCTCTTTCACTCCCCTTCCGGGGTGCTTTTCACCTTTCCCTCACGGTACTGGTTCGCTATCGGTCACTAGGGAGTATTTAGCCTTGGGAGATGGTCCTCCCGGATTCCGACGGAATTTCTCGTGTTCCGCCGTACTCAGGATCCACTCCGGAGGAAGAAAGGTTTCGGCTACAGGGCTGTTACCTGCTCTGGCTGATCGTTCCAGATCGATTCGCCTACCTTTCTTCTTGGTAACTCCAAAGGAGTGTCCTACAACCCCAGAAAGCAAGCTTTCTGGTTTGGGCTGTTTCCGTTTCGCTCGCCGCTACTCGGGAAATCGCATTTGCTTTCTCTTCCTCCAGGTACTGAGATGTTTCAGTTCCCCGGGTCTGCCGTCCATGACCTATGGATTCAGTCATGGACACTATTCCATTACGAATAGTGGGTTCCCCATTCGGAAATCTCCGGTTCACAGCCTACTTACGGCTTGCCGGAGCATATCGGTGTTAGTCCCGTCCTTCATCGGCTCCTAGTGCCAAGGCATCCACCGTGCGCCCTTGTTCACTTAACTATCTGTGAAAAGACGTTTGTTTCTTTCGATGTTCGTTGAATGTCTTGTCATCAATCAAGTCTAGTTTCGACTCCCAGATTCTCTCGATTCTAAGCCATCTCCCTTCAAGACTGAAAAACCACAGTCTTTACGTGAGCTTACTTAGCTCGGTGAATCTAAGCGGTCGTCTACACTTTCTTAATCACTTATCCAGTTTTCAAGGTTCACGTAAGAAAGATCACTTGATCTTTCAAAACTGAACAACCAACCGAGTACGTTCCATATATATTCCTTAGAAAGGAGGTGATCCAGCCGCACCTTCCGATACGGCTACCTTGTTACGACTTCACCCCAATCATTGGCCCCACCTTCGGCGGCTGGCTCCAAAAAGGTTACCTCACCGACTTCGGGTGTTGCCAACTCTCGTGGTGTGACGGGCGGTGTGTACAAGGCCCGGGAACGTATTCACCGCGGCATGCTGATCCGCGATTACTAGCGATTCCGGCTTCATGCAGGCGAGTTGCAGCCTGCAATCCGAACTGAGAATGGTTTTATGGGATTTGCTACACCTCGCGGCTTCGCTGCCCTTTGTACCATCCATTGTAGCACGTGTGTAGCCCAGGTCATAAGGGGCATGATGATTTGACGTCATCCCCGCCTTCCTCCGGTTTGTCACCGGCAGTCACCTTAGAGTGCCCAACTGAATGCTGGCAACTAAGGTCAGGGGTTGCGCTCGTTGCGGGACTTAACCCAACATCTCACGACACGAGCTGACGACAACCATGCACCACCTGTCACTTGGTCCCCGAAGGGAAAACCCTATCTCTAGGGTGGGCCAAGGATGTCAAGACCTGGTAAGGTTCTTCGCGTTGCTTCGAATTAAACCACATGCTCCACCGCTTGTGCGGGCCCCGTCAATTCCTTTGAGTTTCAGCCTTGCGGCCGTACTCCCCAGGCGGAGTGCTTAATGCGTTAACTTCAGCACTAAGGGGTGGAAGCCCCCTAACACCTAGCACTCATCGTTTACGGCGTGGACTACCAGGGTATCTAATCCTGTTTGCTACCCACGCTTTCGCACCTCAGCGTCAGAGACAGACCAGAGAGTCGCCTTCGCCACTGGTGTTCCTCCACATATCTACGCATTTCACCGCTACACGTGGAATTCCACTCTCCTCTTCTGTCCTCAAGTTCCCCAGTTTCCAATGACCCTCCACGGTTGAGCCGTGGGCTTTCACATCAGACTTAAGAAACCACCTGCGTGCCCTTTACGCCCAATAATTCCGGACAACGCTTGCCCCCTACGTATTACCGCGGCTGCTGGCACGTAGTTAGCCGGGGCTTCCTCGTTAGGTACCGTCAAGGTACCGCTCTATTCGCACGGTACTTGTTCTTCCCTAACAACAGAACTTTACGATCCGAAAACCTTCATCGTTCACGCGGCGTTGCTCCGTCAGACTTGCGTCCATTGCGGAAGATTCCCTACTGCTGCCTCCCGTAGGAGTCTGGGCCGTGTCTCAGTCCCAGTGTGGCCGATCACCCTCTCAGGTCGGCTACGCATCGTCGCCTTGGTGAGCCGTTACCTCACCAACTAGCTAATGCGCCGCGGGCCCATCTGTAAGCGATAGCGAGAAGCCATCTTTTAACCATCCTTCATGCGAAGGTTGGTGTTACCCGGCATTAGCCCCGGTTTCCCGGGGTTATTCCGGTCTTACAGGCAGGTTGCCCACGTGTTACTCACCCGTCCGCCGCTCGTTCCACGAGCGTCACCTCCGAAGAGGATCCGCTCGCTTCCCGCGCTCGACTTGCATGTATTAGGCACGCCGCCAGCGTTCGTCCTGAGCCAGGATCAAACTCTCCAAAAAAATTGAAAAGCTGTGCGCTTTTGACAGCGCTTGCCTTCAACACCGTTGAAGGTCCTAAAGCTCGTGTGCACATCGTGTGTGCTTTGTTTGAATTCCTTCTATATAATAGAAAGAATGAATTGACGTACTGGTTGGTTCGTTCAGTTTTCAAAGATCAATGTTTGCCGCTTCAAAATGGCGACTTAATTAATATATCATGGCCGGTTGTTTTCGTCAACAACTTTTTCATAATTTATTAATATTTGATTTTCGTAATGTCGCCTGCAATTAACGCGACAAGAAATAATATACCATGGTAATCATGGTGATGCAACCCTTTTAAATAATTTTTTCTATAAAACTAGGAAAATCTTTTTTCTACATCGATGAGAAGCGAACTGCCTTTAGGATGTTTATGAAGCTTATTAAATCCATAAAACCGGCCGTGAAGGGGAATAATAAAAGGCACAACCCAATCAGAAAGATAAGACCAAAGGCCACAACAGCCGCAGGTTGGAATAAATCATCAAGGCATCCCGAACTGATCTATTAAAATAAAAAAGGCTGCAGAAGGCAATTTCTGCAAGCCTGCAATGATATAAGCGGGTCTATGTTCTATAGAGAACGACTACAAAATCCATAAGTGAATAGCCGTAATGGACAATACTCCCGGCACCCCTAGGATGGCTGATACGACGGCTGTAAATCCATTAATAGGAATGTGTAAACCAAATTGGGAACCAAATAGATTCACAAAGAACAATAAAATTACGGCTACAATTAAACGGGTTAGTGCATGTCCCACCCATTTTAAAGGTGAAGCAGGCAATCCTACAATTAAAAGCATGGGAATGGCTAGTCCTAATAATAGAATGACCAAAACCGGATCCATATAAAAAGCCCCCTGTTCATAGTTATCTGCATTTACAGAAGTTTATGTTTCCAAACAGAGGGTTATACATACGGGATTAGGAGAGAGCACTGACTCCTCGGAAGCGTGCTTCTCTTAATAAATAAAAATACTTTGCTTTTACAAGAGCTAAATCTGCCAAGCCTGATTCGCTTGGATCGACACTATGCTCAATGATATTATCTAAGGTTTCCCACTCGGCTTTTAAGGACCTGATATCGGTTAACAGCTTCTGGTCGATATCTTTTTTTCTGATTTTCTTCCGCCCAAATATAACAACCACCCACTTCTAGAGTTCTCTGCGGCCTTCAAGTGCCTTTGATAACGTAACTTCGTCCGCATATTCCAGGTCGCCTCCAACTGGTAAACCATGAGCAATACGTGTCATACGAATGCCCGAAGGCTTCACGAGTCTGGAAATATACATGGCTGTAGCTTCGCCTTCCACATTAGGATTGGTAGCAAGAATAAGCTCTTCCACACCTTCATCCTTCAGCCGGTCAAGCAAGCTGGCCACATTGATATCCTCTGGACCGATCCCGTCCATTGGAGAGATGGCGCCATGGAGAACATGATACTTTCCGCTGAATTCTTTCATTTTTTCCATGGCGATTACATCTTTTGGATCCTGCACGACACAAATGAGCGTTTGATCCCGCGATTCATCCTGGCAGATTGAGCAAGGATCCTGATCGGTAATATGGCCGCATGTGGAGCAATGAGTTAGTTCCCTTTTGGCATTAACGAGTGATTTTGCAAATTCAAGGACATCGTCTTCTTCCATTTCTAAGACAAAAAAAGCCAGACGGACAGCCGTCTTAGGGCCGATCCCTGGCAGCTTTGTAAAACTGTCAATCAGTTTTGATATTGGTTCCGGGTAATACATGGTGATTCCTCCTAGAACATTCCTCCAGGCATCCCTTTCGTGAATTGTCCCATAGTATCGTTCGTTTTGTCTTCAACCTGCTTAATTACATCGTTCGTTGCCGTCAAAATTAAATCCTGGAGCATTTCCACATCATCAGGATCTACAACCTCTTCAGCGATTTCAATATCTGTAATTTCCTTTTTCCCATTAGCCACTACTTTAATCATGCCGCCGCCGGCAGTAGATTCGAAGGTCATTTCATGAAGCTCTTCCTGTGCCTTCATCATTTTCTTTTGCATTTTTTGCATTTGCTTCATCATATTGTTCATATTTCCTCCACCACGCATGATAATTCCTCCTTATAATGTATACATTTAATCTTGAATCTCAATCAGATCATCGCCTACCAGCTTCCGGGCTTCCGAAATCAGAGGGTCTTCCTCCTCCTCAGCGGAAGCTTCTCCGCCTTCTTCTTCAGAAGAACTTTTTTGCGTACGGACGTATTCGCTTCTCACTTCCTGCCATTTAGGTTCCGGAATAGGAATGATGGCAACTTGTTTTCCAATGAACTCCGCCAGTAAAGGTTCAATCGTCTGCTGGTGTTCTAAAGCTAATGAACAGTGAATATCGTAGCGAAAAGCTAAAATCAACGCTTTTTCAGAAGCTGCCCTTGGTTTGCTGTTCAGCAAGGTGGCATGAGCTGGGGCGTTGTTCTGTTTTAACGCATCCATAAAGTTTGCCCATTGGCTCTGAATCGTTTTTATTTGATCTTTTGAAGCTTCGTTTAATACTTGGCGTATGCGTTCATATGGTACATTATAACCGTTTCGGCCGGATCTTGCAGGCGTGCGCTTTTGTTTCTTCGGTGAAGCTTCCTGCGATTCCGCAGGCTGCGGCCGCTGCTTTAACAACGTAACCTCTTTTTCCAGCTCGTGAAGCTTCATCGACAAGTTTTTCACCGCTTCGGAGTCGGCTGCAGAGTCCCCGCTCCCTTCACTTTTTGGAACCTCTACCAGGTTCAGCAGAGCGATTTCAATAAACACTTTCGGACTCGTCGTCCATTTCATTTCCTGCTGACATTGGTTCAGCTCTCGAATGGCCGTTTGGATCCATGGCGCTGACAGCTCTTCAGACAAAGAGCGGAAGGCATCGTCTGGAATGGCGCGTTCTAAATGATGCTCCAGAGCAGGTGCGCTCTGAAATAACAAAAGATCACGCAAATAAAAAATTAAGTCAAAGACAAAGCGTCCAGGATCCTTTCCACGCTGAATTAAGTCGTCTACCGCTTCTAACGCTTCCTTCACTTGTTTAGCGTGAAGGGAGCTGACGACTTCAGCGAGCTTGGCCTGGGAGACAGATCCCGTGACGGCAAGAACATCCTCAACGGTAACTTCGTCTTCACTATAGGAAATAGCCTGATCCAGCAAGCTTAGTGCATCCCTCATTCCGCCTTCAGCAGTAAGGGCGACGATTTCCAACGCTTCCCTGGCTACGTTGATGCCTTCAGCACCAGTGATGGCTTCCATCCGCTCAAGCATGGCGGTCTGCGAAATCCGTTTAAAATCAAACCGCTGACACCTCGATATGATGGTCAATGGAATTTTATGCGGCTCTGTAGTAGCCAAAATAAAGATAACGTGCTTTGGCGGCTCTTCCAACGTTTTTAACAGCGCATTAAAAGCTCCAATCGAAAGCATATGCACTTCATCAATAATATAAACCTTATATGGAACGGCCGTAGGGGCATATTTCACTTTATCCCTGATTTCACGAATCTGCTCCACTCCATTATTTGAAGCGGCGTCAATTTCAATCACATCAGAGATTGACCCCGTCTGAATACCGAGGCAGGCGTCACATTGATTGCAAGGTTCCTTCACTGGAAAACGTTCACAGTTTACGGCTTTGGCAAAAATCTTCGCTGCACTCGTTTTTCCCGTGCCTCTGGGGCCGGAAAACAAATAAGCATGCGAAAATTTATTTTTCTCAATCGCATTCTTTAACGTGCGTGTAATATGAGTTTGTCCGACTACATCTTCAAAATTTTTCGGTCTCCAGACACGATACAAAGCCTGATAGCTCATATAACCGTTCTCCCTTAATAGTGTCCTCTTTATTATACCTGAAGAAAGGAGGTGATGTGAACCTTACCTGCCTCCAAAGCCTCACGGTTCTTTCCTCTCTATGAAAAAAACCGTTATGACTTTGCAATCATAACGGCTGCTTTTTAATCTATGTAATGCCGTGCACCCACCGTCGATGGAAAAATCCCAAGCGTTACTTATGGTTATGGCTCGACCCAGGCACTCCCGCGGCACACGGGAGGAACAGCTTACTGCTGCTTCCTTCCGGACCTGACAGGGTTCACTGGTTCCCGTTGCGCAGGACCTGGGTGTCAACACCACTTCCATAAGGCTGACCTTGAAATCTTACCACCTCGGGTGGGGATTCGGCCTCGCTATAGCGGATTGCGAGTATAGGGCACCGCTACCTCCCCGCTTAGCACGGCATATTCCAGTATAGCGACTTTTATATAAAAATGCAATGATTTCATTCTGCTAATTGTTGGTGGGTTTATTCAGTTTCTTTTTATCCCGGATGGCTTTGAAAAATTGGGTCAGCATTTGGCCGCACTTCTCTTCCAGCACTCCGCTCGTTACTTCACATTGGTGGTTAAAGCGAGAGTCGGTTAATAAATTCATAATCGAGCCTGCACAGCCGGCTTTCGGATCGGCAGCTCCATAAACCACTCTCGGGATACGGGACTGTAAAATGGCTCCTGCACACATCGGACAAGGCTCAAGTGTCACATAAAGGGTACAATCTTCAAGTCTCCAGCTTCCTATCTCCTCGTTCGCTTTTTCTATGGCAATAAGCTCTGCATGCGAGGACGTCAATTGCAAGGTTTCACGTTTATTAAAACCGGTGGCAATGACTTGACCGTCGTGGACTAACACTGCCCCAATCGGTGCTTCCCCCACAACAGCAGCTTTTTCTGCTTGATCAATTGCAAGCTCCATATAATATTCATCCGTTGCCATAGGATCATCCTTTCTTCATTTATAAGAATAATTCGCAATTCCTGCTTCATACATTGGTAAAGATGAAGAAGGAGTGTGAGAAATGCAAATTTATGTAGTCAAACAAGGCGATTCCGTGTATTCTATTGCCTCTCAATTTAATAGTACCCCAAGTGATATCATGGAAGCCAATGAATTAGAGACCCCAGGAAGCTTAGTAGTCGGTCAAGCACTCGTCATTCCCATTGTCGGTCAATACTATGATGTTCAGCCAGGGGATAGCCTTTATTCAATTGCGCAACGTTTTGGGACGACGGCCGGGGAATTGGCAGAGGTGAACGGAATCGATCCATCAGCTTCGCTATCTGTAGGATTCAGGCTCTATATACCCGAAAGACCAAAATCTCCAATTTCTGTGAATGCTTACATTGAACCTTCAGGCGGTCAAGTATCGGATACGCTCCGGGCATCAGCGGAAAATCGTGCCCCGCAATTAACGTATATGGCTCCTTTTAGTTATCGGATCCAGTCGGATGGCTCTTTAAAAGCACCTCCACTCGATAACTTTAAAGCGATCGCCGACAACAATAACGTCACGTTAATGCTCGTTGTCACCAATCTTGGGGATGACGGATTTGACGCCGAGCTTGGCAGAAAGATTTTAACAGACCAAGCCTTTCAAAACAAGCTGCTTGATACTATCATTCAAACGGCTAAAAGTCAGGGATTTCAGGATGTTCATTTTGATATGGAATTTCTTCCGCCTGAGCTTACGGAAAGCTATAACCAATTTTTACGAAAAGCCAAACAGCGTTTATCAGCCGAAGGTTTTTTAATGTCCACCGCTCTTGCTCCTAAAACAAGCGCGACACAGGAAGGAGCCTGGTATGAAGCCCATGATTATAAAGCCCACGGGGAAATTGTCGATTTTGTTGTTTTGATGACCTATGAGTGGGGATACAGCGGAGGGCCGCCGATGGCCGTCGCTCCGATCGGTCCTGTTACAGAAGTGGTGAATTACGCGCTTACCGAAATGCCGGCTGACAAAATCCTCCTTGGCCAGAATCTTTATGGTTATGACTGGACCCTTCCTTATGTGGAAGGCGGGGAATTTGCTAAAGCCGTCAGTCCGCAGCGAGCCATTCAGATTGCGAGAGAAAATAATGTTCCGATCTCCTATGATGAAGAAGCCCAGGCTCCTTATTTTACTTATACAGATAATGACGGAAAAAAACACGAAGTCTGGTTTGAAGATGCCCGCTCCATTCAGGCGAAGTTTGACTTAATTAAACGTTTAGGATTAAAGGGCATCAGCTACTGGAAGCTCGGGCTTTCCTTTCCACAAAACTGGGTACTCCTCGGTAGTCAATTTAATATTGAAAAAAAATAAAACGGCAAAAAGACAGCCTTTCCTAAAGGGCTGTCTTTACTTTACAAACCAAACGACCCGCTCTTTCGTTGGCGAGTGATAATAGGCTTGTTTCAAGCCGATCGATTCGATCTCTTTCTTCGCTACTTGTTTATAGGGAATCACAACTTGAAAAGAATTCTCAAAAGGAAACGGCTCGACGGCGACACGACTTTCGTCTTTCCAGTGCGCCAGCATGCCTTCAGGAGCAAAATCAAAGGATTGCGGAAACCCGTTCTTAAACCACGGGAGTTCTTTTTCTTTATCGACTCCAGGGGCATTCATGCACGCATAAAGAGATAAATCATCACAAAATTGAAGGCGCTTAAAATGCAGGTCAACAATATCTTTTGGCACTTCCATCCGCATCCGCTTGTAAAAATCGTGCTGCTGGACTTCTTGTTCATTCAAAAAATCCTTCACCATTTCGTCGCTTGTCTCGGTGGAAAAGAAAGACTGATAATGCATGCTGCAAAGCATAGCCCCGTACAGTGTCCGTTTGGCAACTTCATTAATTCCCCGCCTGTAGGCTTCTAATTTTTCTTTCAAGGGATAATCGACAAACGTATAGGGCCGCTGTTCTTCTTCATTCCACAGTGGATTTTCATCAAGAGGAATCCAAGCACGGTCATGTTGTCCAATGGCCCAGTCTGCTTCTTCTCTCAGCTTGGATCGCAATAAAAAATTACTCTTCCAATGTAAAACAATCTCTCCGGAAACTAACGCATGGTCATGCTGAGTGATCATTAGAAAATGACTTTCCTGCTCATGAACAATCATAAGTAACCTCCTGCTCTATTCATCATTTACTTACACCAATATGACAAAGGCTTTCCTTTTATTATAAAAGATTCCCGCTTTCTCCTCTACAGCTGCCAAAAAATAAGCCACCCGGCCTCGTTTCAGCCAGGTGGCTTAGCATCATTCTACCATCTTCTTATGCTAACAGTTTAAGTGCCTCTTTGTTAAAGGCTGGAATATCGCCAGGCTGACGGCTTGTAACCAGCTGATTCTGGCAGACGACTACTTCCTCGTCTTTAAAGCTTACGCCTGCATATTCCATATCCACCGCGATGGACTTAAAGCCTGTTGCTGAACGGCCTTCCAGCGACTTCGCCGTAATTAACAGCTGTGGACCGTGACAAATCGCAAAGACCGGTTTCTTTTGATCCATAAAATGCTTGGCAAATTGGACAAATTTCTCGTCTCCGCGCAGCTGGTCCGGAGAAAATCCTCCAGGAATGAAGAGAGCATCGAAATCCTCCGGCTTCACGTCATCGATAGAAGCATCGATCGTGACGGTTGCTTCTCCCTGTTTGCCTGTTACTTGTTTCCCTGCTTCCCACTCGATCGTAGTTACTTCATGACCTTCTTTTGAGAAAGCTTCAGCAGGTTTCGTATATTCTGAGTCTTCGAACATGGATGTTAATACACAAGCAATCTTACTCATATCTTCATCACATCTCCTCGAAATAGTAGCTTTATTGAAAACACATTGTTTATCTTCCCACATATAGGAAATTTAAACATGAGACGCGGGCCGGCAAATTACGAAAAATCTTTTGCGGAAAAGGTTTGAAAACTCGTATCCTGCTGGTTTTTGTACACTTCTTTTCCAGCAATGGTATTAATGATATGCACATTTCGGTGGACGGCTAACCCAAGATTGGTAGCGCCGGCTCCATGAGAATGAAGCAAATTCGTCAACGTAAAGAAATGGTGATCACGCCGGTCCTGAAAGACAAGCTGATAGTCCCGTGTGACCCGGTAGCTTTTTTCATCTTCCCATTCGATTTTTTCCTTATACCGGTCGATAAACCACTTCGGAAGATGAGGCTTATAACCGGTGGCAAGCACTACTTTTCCGGTGGGGTACGAGTAGCTCCGCTCTTCCTGCCACTGGGTACAGAGCAGATTATAGCCGTCCTCAGTCCCTTCAATCCCCTTCACTTCCGTCATCGGCTGAATCAAGACGTTGCTGTCTTGATTGGCCGCCGTTTTGTGATACAGGTTCGTGTAAAGACGCGAGAGCGTTTCCGGATCGATGCCATTTCGCAGCGGACCGAGTGTATCCAGCGCCTTGTTTCTCTGTTCAAAGCTTAACCCATGGAAATAATCGACGTAATCCGGAGTGAAAAATTCCTGGGCAAACTTAGCCTGATCCAGTTGGAACAAACCGCCGCTTCTCGTCAAAAGCGTGAGCTTCATATCCGTTCGTTCCTGCTCTTCAAGCAGGTCAAGGAAAACTTCAAGAGCGCTTTGGCCGGAACCAACGACAGTAACATCTTTCGCTTTTAATAACTGTTCTTTTTCAAATACATACCGGGAAGTATGAACGACGTCTTCATTCGGCAGCCCATCCATGCCCTCCAGAATGACCGGCTCACTGCCTGTTCCCAATACGACATGCTTAGCTTTATAAGCAGAAAGGGTACCTGTAGCCGTTTCTTCCACCATCACTTCATAATGAGGCTCTTCAGCATTTGAATGGTCTTTTACATCCACAACCGTATAACCGAAATACAGCCCATCAATCTGCCTGGCGACCCATTGCATATAGTGGTTATATTCCTGCCTCGGCACTTTAAAATGTTTGTGAAAAAAGAACGGAAACATGCGATTATGCTCATAAAGATAATTCATAAAAGTATAGGGGCTCTTCGGATCAGCAAACGTCGTTAAGTCTGCCAGAAACGGTACCTGCAAATCCATTTTTTCTATTAACATTCCGGGATGCCAGTTGAACTCCGGCGTTTTTTCAAAGAAGATTCCTGACACTTCGTCAGTCTGGTCCAACAGAGCAGCCATCCCCAGGTTATAAGGTCCAATTCCAATTCCTATTACGTCATGCATCTCGTTTGTCACATCCTTCACAGCTATACCTTGTATTCTTGTTCTTTCCAAAGTTGATCCAATACAATCACGAGGATGGTGCCCGCCAGCAATCCGTTACTGAATAGATTTTGCAAAATCGACGGCATCCCTTGAAACACTTCCGGAGGGAGGAACATCAGCCCGATCCCCAGCAAAAACGAAATGCTGAGAATGGTCAGCTTCCTGTGATCCAGTTCTTCACTCGCAATATTCGACACTCCCAGCCCCATCAATTGAACAAAAGTCGCAAGCAGTGCAGCATTCGCAACCGATGAAGGAATGCTTGAGATAAACGCGACGATCGGCGGGAAAAAGGAAACGAGGATCAAAAGGAGCGTAGCATAAAGAAACGGCTCCTTACGTTTCTGCCCGGTCAATTCAATAAATCCTGATGACGAAGCCAAAGGAACGTTAGCAATCGAAGAAAAGGCGGAAGAGGTAAAATGGGTCACCCCTAAAAACAAACTCCCCCGATCCAGCTGGCTGTTCGAATAAGCGGGTTTCCCTTCCACAGATTGGCTGACCGCTACGACGGAGGCCACGATATTAGACAGCAAGATCACAGCTGTTACAAAAGCGAGGGGAATCACGTTCCAATCGAAAGAAGGAGCGCCCCAGGCAAACCATTCAGGCATGGAAAAAATCTGCGTAACCGGCTGTGAATCTTGAGATGGGCTGAGAAAAATCGTATCCAAGACCCATCCAATCCCTACCCCAAGCAGGACAGCATAGCTCTTCATCCATCCTCTTCCAAAGATAGACAGCCCTAATACTAGAAAAAAGGTCGTAAAAGCAACCAGCGCTTTTCCTCCATCTATTTGGCTTGCCTGCTGCTGTAAGCCAAGCATGCCCTTTAAAAACGTGCCGCTCAATTGTACGGTTAATAAAAATAAAAACGCTCCTGTTACAAGAGGAGTAAACACGAAAAGTACGCGGTGAGCCAGGCGGAGGATTCCAAATAAAGCCAGGAAAACACCCGTCCATATCATCGCTGCTTCAAGTGTCTGCAAGGAGGCCATCCCATTATGGCCGGCCTGGGCTCCTGTAATGGCCATGACTGAAAAAATACTGACCCACAGCCCCGCCGGTCCTTCCATAATCGGAAGACGGTGGCCAAAGATCGCTTGCAAAAAAGAAGTTAAGCCGACGACGAAAAACGTCCGCTGCATTAATCCTGAAATTTCATGAAAGCTTAAATCAAAAATCGAACCAATAACAATCGGTAAAGCGACTGAACTGGCTAGTAAAAACACAAACCATTGAATGATTTCTAAACTTGTTCCTGCTGTTCTTGACATATTCATCCACCTTGCATCTTCTTGAGGACATCTATTGTTACTGACATTTATTAGTCCATGATTTCTTATATCCTAACATGGAGAAGATTAAACTGTCCGATGCAGCGGCTTGGCTGATGCGTTTCACGTGAAACGGGAGTCATTTTATCCATAAAAAAACGCACAATCGATTGGATTGTGCGTTTCTCCTCATCGTTATTCTTCAAGGGTTGACGTGTCGCCGGTCGGCAGGCCAAGCTCCCAGGACTTCAAGAGACGGCGCATGATTTTACCACTGCGCGTCTTCGGTATGCTGTCCTTGATCTCAATCTCTCTTGGAGCAGCATGGGCACTGAGGCCTTTCTTCACGAACTGGCGGATATCCTCTAAGAGTTCATCCGATTCCGTATAGCCTTCACGAAGCGTGACGAATGCTTTAATGATCTCGCCGCGCTCAGGATCCGGCTTCCCGATGACCCCTGCCTCTGCGACTGCTTCATGTTCAATTAATTTACTTTCGACTTCAAATGGTCCGACACGTTCGCCGGATGTATTGATGACATCATCCAGACGGCCCTGGAACCAGAAGTATCCCTCTTCATCCTGATAAGCACTGTCGCCGGAGACGTACCAGCCGTTGATGAAATAGCTTTCGAATTTTCCAGGGTTCTTCCAAATGGCTCTCATCATAGATGGCCATCCTTCTTTAATGGCCAGATTCCCCATTTGATTCGCTGGAAGTTCGTTTCCTTCATTATCTACAATGGCTGCTTCAATACCAGGGAATGGTTTACCCATAGAACCTGGACGCATATCCATCGCAGGATAGTTACAAATGAGCATCGCACCGGTTTCCGTCATCCACCACGTGTCGTGAATGCGAAGGTTAAAGGCTTTCAGACCCCATGAAATCACTTCAGGATTGAGAGGCTCCCCGACGCTCAGCACATGCCGGAGCGAAGAAAGATCATGTTTTTTCGGTACTTCTTCCCCAGCGCTCAACAGTTTACGGAAGGCCGTCGGCGCGGAATACCAGACGGAAATGTTATGCTCAGCGATCGTGCCATACCAATCATCTGGACTGAACCTGCCCCCGCGAATGACGTTGGTTACGCCGTTCAGCCAAGGAGCGAAAATGCCGTAGCTTGTCCCGGTGACCCAGCCTGGATCTGCTGTACACCAGTAGATGTCATCCTCTTTTAAATCGAGCACCCATTTTCCTGTCTGGTAATGCTGAATCATCGCATTGTGAACGTGGTACACGCCTTTTGGTTTACCCGTAGAGCCGGATGTATAGTGGAGCAGCATTCCGTCTTCAAGATCGACCCATTCAATCTCGAAATCCTCGGATGCTTTTTCCATTTCTTTTTCAAAACTGATATGCTGAGAGCCGTCGCCTCCGACCAGAACGATTTTTTCCAGATCCGGCAGCTCGCTGACAGGAACTCTTTCCAAAAGCTCAGGAGTCGTGATGAGCATACTGGCTTCACTATCTTCTAAACGATCCCGGACGGCCTGCTCCATGAAGGCTTCGAATAAAGGACCGGCAATCGCGCCAACCTTTAGAATCCCAAGGAACGCCGCGTAAAACTCCGGACTTCTCGGCATGAATAAAAAGACGCGGTCGCCTTTTTCCACATCATGATCCTTCAACACATTCGCAAACTGATTACTCGTGCGTTTTAAATCTTCAAACGTCAGCTTTTCCTCGCGACCCGGCGCCGTATAAATAAGGGCGGCCTGATTTTTTTTGTCAGGGTTTTCCGCATGTTTGTCGATGGCTTCATAGGCTATATTCACAAGCCCGGTCTTACTCCAGGAAAAATTCTCTTTTACATCATCCCAATTGAATTTCTTGTACGTTTCTTCATAGTTTTCCATGTTAGGGTTGCCTGCTCGTGCTGTGATCGTTTGCATGTCCATTAAATCACCTCATTAGAATGAATTTTGTAAACGGTTTCTTCCTTTTGGCTAAGAAAGCTCTGAGAAAAGATCTTCCAGAGCTCATTTAAATGGGTATTTTCTAAAAATTTCGTTAATTACTTCTATTTTAGAAGATATGCGAAGTTTTTTAAAGTAAAATGCCAAAAGATTTACAGAAATAGTACATGGGAAGGAAGAAAATTGACAGGTTTCCACACAATTCATATAATAGGGAAGCATATTGAATCAGAGGTTTCTTAGCCCGCCCTCTATAAAAAACTAAGGAACGAAGCCGCAGCCTTAGAGGATTGCGGATTTTTTTATATCGAAAGGAGGCCGAGAGATGCCTGGCCGCAAGGAAGAAGACTTAAGCCTCTCCCATCTGGGAAATCAGGAAACGAGCTATTCGTTTGAGTACAATCCTGAAGTCCTGGAAACCTTTGAAAACCAGCACCCCAACCGGGATTACTTTGTAAAATTCAATTGTCCTGAATTCACGACACTCTGTCCAAAAACAGGACAGCCTGATTTTGCTACCCTGTATATCAGCTATATACCCCATATTAATATGGTTGAAAGCAAATCTTTAAAACTCTATTTATTCAGCTTTCGAAACCATGGAGATTTTCATGAGGACAGTGTCAACACGATTATGAACGACCTGATTGAGCTTATGGATCCGCGTTATATAGAAGTATGGGGAAAATTCACGCCACGCGGAGGGATTTCCATTGATCCTTACTGCAATTATGGCAAACCAGGAACAAAATTCGAGAACATGGCCGAGCACCGTCTTTTAAACCATGACATGTATCCTGAATCTATCGACAATAGGTAAGTAATAAGTCATACTAAAGCCAACACGTAAATAGAAAGTCCTCCAGGAAGGGCTTTCTTTTTTTAAAGGAGAGGCCATGTATGAGCAGAGAACTAGAAATCATCGCCAAAACCACGCACCCCAATACCGTTGACACCCTTAGCGAGGAATTAACCAACCTTGGTGTTCATAAAGGCCAAGTCCTCCTTGTGCACGCATCGATGAATGCGTTAGGCTGGGTGAGCGGTGGCCCGCAGGCAGTATTGGAAGCCCTGATGAATGTCCTCACCTATGAAGGAACCCTCGTCTTTCAAACGCATTCGCCTACTTTATCTGATCCGAAAAACTGGGAGAATCCCCCGGTCCCAAAAGAATGGCATGAAGTAATTAAAGCTACGATGCCAGGGTATGATCCTGCCAAAACACCTTCCACCTACCTTGGCATCCTGCCGGAACTTTTCAGAAAATGGCCGCAGGTCCAGCGCAGCGACCATCCTGCTTTTTCCATGGCTGCCTGGGGGAATCTTGCGGATGAACTCACCAATGAACATCCGCTGCCTTTCTCCTTAGGAGAGCAGTCCCCGCTAGGCAGGGCGTATGCCGCTGAGGCAGACATTCTGCTGTTAGGAACCGATTATTCGGCCAACACGAGCTTTCACCTCGCCGAATACAGGAGCCGGAAGCGCAAGGAAATCACAAGAGGAGCCCCTTTAAATGTAGAAGGAAAACAAAAATGGGTAACTTATCCGGATATTGAATTTCAGGAAGACCAGTTTCCTGAGATCGGAAAAGCCTTTGAAACTAGCCATCCTGTAACCGTCGGAAATGTAGGACTCGCCGAATCACGGCTTTTTTCCATGAGAGACGCTGTCGATTTTGCTGTCGGCTGGCTGAATGAATAGAAGGTCTATATGAAAAAAACCCCCGATTTCGTTATCGGGGGCGCTTTTTATTGCTTATCATTTTTGTACTGCATGTAAACGGTGTGCGTCACGAGGAAGTCTTCCATACCATGACGGCCGTCGGCACCGCCTAAACCGGATTGGCGCATGCCGGCGTGATAGCCTTGCACCGCTTCGAAATTTTCACGATTGACGAACGTTTCTCCGAATCTCAATTCGTTCACAACGCGCATCGCTTCATCGAGATTTTCCGTATAAACCGAAGAGGATAAGCCGTAAACCGTGTCATTTCCTTTTTCTATCGCTTCATCCAGCGTTTTATAGGTCGTGACAGGGATGACTGGGCCAAAGATTTCGTCCTGCATAATATTCATATCATGGGTGACGTCTGTCAGGATCGTCGGCTTGTAAAAGTAGCCGCTGTCCATATCTCCTCGTTCAGCTCCAATCGCTACTTTGGCACCGTTCTGGACCGCTTCTTTAACCATGCCTTCCACCGTCTCGAGCCGTTCTTTGCTCACTAACGGACCTACATCTGCCTCCTTATCCTTGATAGGATCGCCCATGGTAGTATTTTCAAAGCGCTGCTTTAATTTCTCAACCAATGCATCGGCAACACTTTCATGTACGAGTACTCTTTCGGCATTGGTGCAGGCTTGTCCGTTGTTGGCAAGCCGTGACTGCATAATACTTTCTGCAGCCACTTCAAGGTCGGCATTGGCGGTTACAATGGCAGGGGCTTTTCCGCCAAGCTCCAGATTGACTTTCGTTATATTTTCGGCCGCGGCTTCCATAACCTTTGTACCTGCGCCGATACTTCCCGTCATCGTTACCATCTGGACTTTTTCATGTGAAGCAAGCGCATTTCCGATTTCTGAACCTGTACCTGTTACGACGTTGTATACACCTTTTGGAATTTCAAGAATCGAATGGACAATTTTCGTAAACTCCATCGCTGTATTCGGCGTCTGCTGGCTGGGCTTCAGGACGATGGTGCACCCTGTCACAAGCGCAGTCGCAACTTTCCGGGCGAGGATAAACACCGGGAAGTTCCAAGGAACAATTCCTGCTACCACACCGATCGGTTTCTTTTGAATAAAAATATTTTCATTCGGCCGGTCACTGGGAACGATCTCACCTTCAATACGACGTGCCCATTCGGCCATATACCGGAAATAATCGATAGCCAGGTCGACCTCGCCTCTTGCTAAATCGAAATCTTTCCCTTGCTCTTCCTGAAGCAGATCAATAAACGTGCTGCGTTTTTTCTCGATTTCATCTCCGAGCCTGCGGACGAGATCGCCGCGCTCTTTATTAGGCGTCAGCTCCCATTCTTTTTGTGCCTGGAAAGCTGCCTCCACGGCCCTGTCGACATCTTCTTTTGTGCCGCGGGGAGTTTTTGAAATGACTTCTTCTGTCGCCGGATTGACAATGTCTATCCAATCGTTGCCGCTGGAATCTACATATTCGCCATTGATGTATAATTGATGGGTTTGCAAAATATTTCCTCCTTGTAGCATTTACCAGACTTGTTCCACCTTTTTCGTTACAATAAACAAAGAACCCAGTAATAAGAAAACCAGAAAGGCGGTCTAAGATATGAACAAGCAAAACCAGATGTTCTTCATTCTCGGCATCATTGGCGTATGTGCCATTCTTGCATCCTTTTTTTCATCAGGAAAAGTGCAGAACCCGGTTATTCCTGTCGTGCTATTTACAGCCGGCATATTACTGATCCTTGGTGGGTGGGCAGACAGACGGGAACGCAGAAAAAAAGGAAAAAGGCCGAAATAACCTTTTTCCTTTTCCCTATGTATAAAGGCTCTGACTTCTTCACAGAGCTCACCATTCCAGAATATATCCCTTGATCTTCCTGCCCTTGCCATTTTCCTGATGCTGCTCTGCTTCAAAGAATGGATCTTCCTCTTCGAGATGATAGGTGACGGATTCAGGTTTTAAATAGAGCTTGTACTCCAAATCGGTCACTTTAGGAAGTGAAATATCGGCAACAGTATTCTGGTTCTGTTCCTCATCAATTAAGAGAATATCGACATGGTCATAACCGTGAGTAATTAAATGATCTTTTAAGTCCATCTGCTATTCCTCCAAAAGCCTCATATTGTTTTACTAACCTACTACCCTGAATTCTATTTGTAAAAACTATGTAATAAAAAAAAGCGGGGAATTCCCCCGCTTGGATGTTCATTAATAACCGTACCCGCCTACATACGAAGCCCCAATAATCACTAATAGAATGAACAATACAACTAAAAGCGCAAAACCAGCGCCATATCCTCTGCTCATTACTCTTCCTCCTTCTCTGTGTTCTTTTACTACCTTATTCAAAAGTGATCAAGGAGGATGGGCAGGAGCGGAGAAAAAGCAGATTTTTCTAGGTGATCGTCTTAACCGAACACCCGCTTTAAAGCCATCCAGGCAAAATACAGCGACTGGGCAAAAAAGCCGGCTCCAAAGAGCGGTGCCGGAATAAATCGTGTCGCCCGCGCTAAATTAGCCGCATCCCCTGCCTGTTGAGGGGCAATGAAGCTAATCCACATAATCTCAAAAGCACTCGTGACGGATTCGACTAAAACGAGGCAGGCGATAAATACAAGGACAAACTGGATGAGACCTTCCTTGCCGCTTCTCAGTAAATAAATGAAGGCCGATCCAAAGGTGACGATCCAAAAGATCCCGTAAAAGTTACGGACCCAAAAGATTAGATTAATAAAGAGAAAGCCAAGCAAAATATAAATCATCCATTTGTACTGGCCTTTCATAATGAGATAGAAAAACAAAAATGCAAACAGAGAAGAAGTTACATAGCCGGCGATGCTTGTGAAGAACTGGCTGATCCACGAGGAATGGCCGGTCATCGTCACCCCTGATGTATTCGGGAAAAGAGAAATCTGTCTGACTTCCCCGCCTGTAATTAAAGCGATTAGTGAATGACCGCTTTCATGAATCATCGTATTTACAACCGCAAAATATTTCCCCACAATTGGCATTTGTGTCAGAAGCAAAGCGGCAATGAGTCCAATAATAATTTGTAGTTTCATAACCGGTTCCTTTCTTTTGTCTTTATGCCTTTGTTCAAGCATGGTTTCTTTTTACTTCATTTTTTTCAAGCGGTATAATCAACTGTAACAAAACTTCCATCAGAAAGGGATTTTTATGAAGCGCTGTATCTTCCTACTTCTCATAATCGTCATGATCGCAGGCTGTTCCAACCCAGCTAAGTCGAACGAAAACACCGAACTCACCATTTCAGCCGCAGCAAGCTTAACGGATGCCGTCAAAGATTTGAAAGACCAATATGAAAAGAAGCATCCGAATGTCTCGATTCAATTAAACTTAGCAAGTTCTGGAAAGCTCGCCCAGCAAATCCAGCAAGGAGCTCCGGCCGATGTCTATTTGTCAGCGAACCAGCGCTGGATGGATACGCTCGAAGACGACGATAAGATCGATCCGGACAGCCGGTTTAATTTTACGAAAAACACGATCGTCCTGATCGGCCTGAAGAACAACTCTACGAACGTAAAGTCCTTTC
The DNA here is from genome assembly GCF_022919095.1 of Halobacillus salinarum. Taxonomy (NCBI): domain Bacteria; kingdom Bacillati; phylum Bacillota; class Bacilli; order Caryophanales; family Bacillaceae; genus Halobacillus; species Halobacillus salinarum. The sequence goes on from NZ_CP095073.1 coordinate 312,370, forward strand.
AGGATTTAAAACCTGAAGCCAGCGTGCAGCTGGCCGTCGGCGATCCGGACAGCGTCCCAGCTGGTAAATATACGAAAGAAACCCTGCAAACGATTCAAAAATGGGACAAATTAAAAGAACAATTTGTATATGGCAGTGATGTACGGCAAGTGCTTGCCTACGTAGAATCCGGTAATGCCAAACTAGGCTTCGTTTATGGCAGTGATGCAAAAATTTCCGACAAAGTAAAAGTGATGGATCAGGCGGAAGACAGCTGGCATTCACCGATTATTTATCCTGCAGCTATCGTAAAAGACAGCAAAGCAAAGAAAGAAGCCCAATCCTTTCTCGATTACTTAAAGACGGACGCAGCGCAAGAGACGTTACAGAAATACGGATTTAAAAAATAGTTTGGTTTCGATAAAAAAGAGTAAAAATCAAGGACATTGAGGGCTGATCATGTCATGACCTATTCACCATTATTTCTATCCTTAAAAGTCGCAGCGATTGCCACCATTATCGTATTTATCTCCGGCGTACTGCTTGCCCGGCTGTTTGCCCGTAAACACTTTAGAGGACGCAGCGTACTTGAATCCTTTTTCCTGCTCCCTCTTGTTCTTCCGCCAACGGTTGTCGGGTTTGGACTGCTTTATTTGTTCGGGAAAAGCGGTCCGCTCGGCCGGCTGCTGCTGGACTGGTTCCACCTACAGGTCGTCTTTTCGTGGGTCGGAGCGGTTGTAGCTGCTGTTGTCGTCTCATTTCCACTCATGTATCAAAGTGCATCCGCAGCCTTTCAAAATTATGACCAGAACATTGAGAACGCCGCTTTAACGATGGGCGCTTCCAAGTGGAAAGTATTTTTTACGATTTCCTTTCCGCTCGCCTGGCCGGGATTGTTAGCCGGGCTCGTCCTGACCTTCGCCCGCGCGCTTGGGGAATTCGGCGCCACGTTAATGCTCGCCGGCTACATTCCAGGCAAGACAGACACGATCCCTTTAGCCATTTATTTTGCCGTGGAAGCCGGACATACGGAAAAAGCCCAAATGTGGGTCATTGTTATTGTCGCCCTTGGCTTTTGTTCCATCTTATGGCTAAACTGGTGGACAAAGAGAAATCTACTGCCTTTCACACGACAAAAATAACGGAGGAATTCGATGTTATCCGTAACCATTCAAAAACAACTCGCCACAATCTCTTTGGACGTTTCCTTTCAAGTCGATCATGAGATCGTGATTTTGTTTGGCCCATCCGGTTCGGGGAAAACGACGACGTTAAACTGTATTGCCGGTTTAACCCAGCCCGACCAAGGAAAAATAACCTTACATGACTCGGTATTGTATGAAACGGAGCAGAAGCCGCTTCCTATTCAAAAAAGAAGAGTCGGCTATTTATTTCAGGATTATGCGCTCTTCCCCCACATGACCGTCTTAAAAAACATAACCTATCAAACTCCATATACCGAACATACGAAGCAGCTGGTACAAATGACCGGCATCAATCACTTATTAGACAAATACCCAAGGCAGATTTCCGGCGGTGAAAAGCAGCGGGTGGCCTTAGTCAGAGCGCTCGCCGCTGAACCGGACCTGCTGCTTTTGGACGAGCCCTTCTCCTCCCTCGATGAAAAGACAAAGCATCAATGCTACGAAGAGCTCTTACGTCTTCATCAACTATGGAAAATTCCCGTCATCTTAGTCACTCATGACGAAACAGAAGCCCGAAAACTTGGAAACAGAATCCTTCACCTCAAGCAAGGCAAACTCACTCACGAAGGAGAATTAATAAAAAGCTGAAGATTCTCTGTGCCTTTAAGTAGAGGGCTCATTTCCCAGGAGGGAGTCTATGACACGGAGCAGAAACGGCAGCAAAAAGCTGCTGCGAAAATTCATGGCCGGCATGTTGATGGCCGGACTCATTCTCTTCATTCTTTTTTGTCTCATTGCTGTTTATTTAGTGGTGGCCGATTATTTTCATTCGGAAGAGCAAGCGGCAACGCATGAAAAGCGAAGCCTGCAGTCTTCCCTTGTGTACAACGACCAGGTCGATGGAACTAATTTAACAATTTATCGTTTATCCAGTCCAAATTCCGGATATCTAAGCTGTAAAGCGAACAACCTATCCCATACAAATCGATACTTGGTGAAAATGAGCTAGACAATAGAGCTAGACATAAGCCGAAAAGGACCTTTCTCACAGCCTTTTCGGCTTTTGTGTTTTTTTCAGCATCTTTCAAAAGTCCGCTTTGAAATTATTTTAAGAAGGAGGAGAAACGATGGCTGACCAAAAGAAGAATGAAAAAATGAGCAGAGAAGAAGCGGGGAGAAAAGGCGGCAACAAGACCGCGCGCGAACACGATCACGAATTTTATGAAGAGATTGGCCAAAAGGGCGGGGAAACTACGGCCAGAGAACACGACCAGGAATTCTATGAAGAAATCGGCCAGAAAGGCGGAGAAGCAACGTCCAAAAACCATGACGAAGACTTCTACGAAAAAATCGGTAAAAAAGGCGGCCGAAAATCCACCCGCAAATAAATAAAAAAAGCTGTCCTCTACACTCCACCACGAAGAGGACAGCTTTTTTTCTATTTTTCCTTTTGATTGCCTCCATTTAATAACTGAAACTTAAAGGGCTTTTTCGAATCCGGCTGCTGTTCGAATGGCTTTACGATCATCTTGACCCCGATTTTCAAAGACCCGTCTGCTTCCACTTGAAACAACACACCAGGCTCGTCCACTTTGATCGCCTGCACATTATGCTTGGCAAACACCTTCTGCAAGTCCTGCATGAGTTCAACTTTTCCGTAAGTCAGCCCCATCGCATATCCCATCCTTTGTTAAGGTCTATTGTTGGTAGGATATGTGAAAGAAGGAAGAATCATTCCTGAATATGACTCTCTATTAAAAATGATAAGAAAGTTATCTTGAAAAATTTATGAGAAATCATTTATCTTTTGTAGAAAATGAAAATTAATGTATTTATACTCAAATATTGGAAAGGGTGACGGTACCTTGATAGGGAAGAGGCTTAAATTTCTTCGAGGCGATAAGACTCAGCTAGAAGTAGCCAATTATTTAGGAATATCAAGATCCAGGTACTCTCATTATGAAAATGAATACGTGGAGCCAGATAATGATTTGCTTATCAAAATGGCCAAATACTTTTGCACAAGTATAGATTACTTACTAGGAAATTCAAATGTAGCACATATTGATTCTAATCAAGAAATAGCCGAAGAATTTAATACATTAATAAGTGATCCGGAATTGGAAAATTGGCTCAAAGAGCTCCCCAAAGATGGAGAGGAGAAAATAAGAAAACTCAAAAAAATTTATGAAATTTGCAGTAATGATGAATATAGTCGAAATAAATAAGCTATAGCTTAAAATAATAGGGAGAGAAATAAATAAATGGCTAAAAAAGAAAAAGTTAAGAAACCGTTTTTTAAAAGGATTTGGTTTTGGGTTCTTGCAATTATAGTAATTATTGCTGTAGCAGGAAATATGGGCGGAGAAGATACTGCTTCTACTGACCATAATGAAGCTCAGGCTTCTGAAAAGAGTAGCAACACTTCCGAAAAGAAGAACAGTTCTGATGAAAAGAAAAATGAAGAAAAAATTGCAAAGTTAGGCGAAAAGGTAGAAGTAGGAAAAATGACATATACGATTAAGGATACATCCATTAAAGATCAAGTCGGTCCTTCTGCCCTTCCTACACAAGCAAATGGGAAGTACCTCGTTTTAAACGTATCTGTAAAAAATAACGGAAACGAAGCGGTGACCGTTGATGGTAGCTATTTTAAATTGATGCAAGGTGAGAAAACCTTTGAAGCTGATACTAGTGCAAGTATGTCAGCGAATCAAGGAGAAGATGGCACTATCCAAAATAGCTTTTTCATGGAACAGTTAAATCCTGGTTCTGAAATGTCAGGGAAAGTTGTTTTCGATGTAGCTCCTGATATTGCTAACTCCAAAGAATTAGTTGTACAAGCTCAAGAAGGAATATTTGGTTCAGTTACAAAGAAAATATCTTTAGGCAAGTAGATATTACTTCTTTTAAAGGATCTTTTAGATAAAATTAAACTCACTTCATTTAAAATCTATGACTTAATGAAAGAAACCACTATTAAACAAAAATAGTGGTTTTATTTATTGGAATTATTAAATTCATGAAACTTAAATGAAAATGGTTTGGTGTATTTCAATTAGTTGGAAGTTCGGATAATTGGTGATTATTCTAGAGAAGAAAAAAATTAAATTGGAAAAAGTACCTAGTCATTATAAAACTAAGTAACACTACTTAATAATCTTTGTATCTTGATAAAGGAAGAGAATAAAACTTCTTTTTATCTATTCATCCTACTTAGTTATACAAATCAATAATCTCCTCTGCCCGCTCTGTTACTTTCTCTATTAAATTCAGTGGGGAGAGGATTTTTACCTGGCTTCCAAACCCGACGATGAAATTGACCGCTTCTTCTTCCGTTTGAAAGGTTAATTCTTGTTCGACCCAGCCCTTATCTGTAACTTTTCCTTCATGGACCGTCTGTACAAAACGCCCAGTAAACTTCATCCGCTGATGGGCAGAAGGAGAAACGTTTACCTGCACCCGAAACTCAGGCAGGTTTTGCACAAATTGTTGTTTGGATCTCTCCCAATGCTCCGCCAGGTTGAAATCACGCGGACGGGTAAAAGATTCCTCCAGTAATTCACATTCTATTATGCGATTGAGCTTATAACTGCGGAATTCATCGTCTGTTTTTAACGCTACTACATACCAGGTGCTTGATTTGGCAACCAGTCCTAGCGGTTTCACTATCGATTCGGTACTTTCGCCATTTACTTTTTTGTATAGCAAGGTTACTTTTTTACTGCTCATCACAGCTTCCTTCATCACTTCCATAGCAGGGAGCATCTGGCTATTGGAATTTTTCCAAGTGCCCATATCGACATATACTCTTTCCCAGAGGTTCACAGCATTTTCCTTGGATTTTTCCGGCAGGGATAAAAGCAGCTTATCTCTGATCTGCTTTGAGGAGATCTCCATATTCAAATCATTGATGATCTTTTCTGCATGAGGCAGAAACAGAGCGAGCATCTCCTTTTCCTTCAACCAGCTCAATCGTTGCTTCCAGTTATCAACTAATCTCCATCCCCCAGCCTGTCCTCTCTCAGCATAAACCGGGATCCCGGCAGCGCTTAAAGCTTCCATATCTCTATGAATGGTCCTCTCTGACACCTCCAGTTCTTCAGCGATTTCCCGAGTAGACAGAAGTTCACCATGCTGCAGGAGAAGCAGAATCTTAATTAATCGTTCAGCCTTCATCAGCTCGACCCCTTATTTTTTAATCATGACATGACTTGTCATATATCTAATTTATTATAAGGTTACTCAATTGGAAAGGGGCAATGAATGATGATGAATTTAACCAATCAAACAGCGATTGTAGCTGGAGCCACTCGAGGAGCCGGCCGGGCGATGGCCATTAAACTTGGCGAAGCAGGGGCGACGGTCTATGTAACCGGACGCACCACAAGAGAAGAACGCTCGCCTATGGGGCGAAAAGAAACCATTGAAGAGACAGCTGAACTCGTCAATAAAGCAGGCGGGAAAGGCATCGCAGTCCAAGTGGATCACACAGACAAAGACCAAGTGAAAAGGTTGATCACCAAAGTATCCGAGGAACAAAACGGGCAATTAGACATCCTTGTAAATGATATATGGGGAGGAGATCCTTTAACGGAATGGGGAAAGGACGTGGCAGATCATGAGTTAGAAAAAGGCTTGCAATTGCTAAAACAAGCCGTTCAAGCGCACATCCTCACTTCCCATTACGCCCTTCCTCTCATGAAACAAAACAACGCCGGTTTAATTGTTGAAATCACGGATGGTGTCGATTATGAATACAGAGGCAATTTTTATTACAGTTTAGCAAAGGTCTCAAACATTCATATGGCCAAAGCAATGTCTGAAGACTTGAAAGCATACAACATTACGTCCATTGCTTTAACTCCCGGCTTCATCCGTTCAGAATACATGCTCGATCTTTTCGGAGTCACTGAGGAAAACTGGCAGGAAGGCGCCAAAGTCGAAAAACATTTCATTGCCTCTGAAACGCCTTTTTATATCGGCGAAGCTCTTAAACAACTGGCTCTCGATAAGGACGTGCAAAGATTTAATGGCAGAACATTGAGCACGTGGGAACTTTCAGAGATTTACGGCTTTAAAGATGCGGATGGAAGACAGCCGCATTGGGGGAACTATTACAAAAATCATGTGGAAAAATAGTTAGATTGGAGCTGTGAATGAGTGATTAACAGCCCTCTGCTGAATTAGCAGGTAAAAAGCACTATCCTTAAGGATAGTGCTAAACATGTCTAAATTTTATATAATCTCAAAGCAGCGCCACGTGAGGATCAAAATTACTTTGGGATCGTTACAATTACTCCATCCGTGTTGTCTCCGGATACTTGATATTCTCCTTGATCAGGAACTTTCAATTGTTGTCCTTCGGAAAAAGGATAATAAGTAATCAAGTATTCCTGGCCATCGTAGGTTACATCAAGATTTTTTTCTGTTTTTAAGTACTCTAGATATTCCTCTAATACCATTCTTTTCTTATGCATCACCGCACTATGAGGAAGCCCAACATATCGGATATGCCATGGTTCGTATTCAATCCCTGTAATCGTGGATTTGTTCTTCGGATATCGCAGGACAAATCCATATTTCCAGGCGTTGTGCTCAATCCATTTACCTTCAGGAGCATTGGTCATTTCACCTTGTTGCGAGCCAACATCTAAGGCAAGCCCTGAATTATGTTCACTATACCCCGCCGGAAGAGCGTAGTCCGGGCCCATTTCCTTATAAAGTTGATTCTGCTCTTCAAATCCCCGATAACCGCTTGTAATCAAAAAATGAGTATAACCTTCTTCTCCAGCTGCCCTGACCATGTCCATAAAACTCTCCCCAATAGATCTGGATAACTGAATATTCCTGTCATAGAATCCAATCCCGTCGAATAAATCTTGATAATCGGTTAAAGTTATGACATCCGATTTTACGCTTGCTTGATGAACAGGATGCTCTTCATTGATTAAAATTAAATTTCCTTTAAAAACTTGGGCTTTTTTAAAATCTTCTTTTCTTAACGTGCCTATACTTTTTAACATCTTTTCTTGTTCCTGAATTTTTACGTCTGAAAAACTATTTCCTATCCTCCCTAAACTAGGTTCTTTACTAATGATATCACTTTTCATAAGAAAGAATGCAAACATTGAAACTACACATATCATTCCAAAAATAGAAACCCACAACTTCATTACTAGTCCTCCTCAACTTTATTCCATTTAAAGAATAAGGAAAACTATTTAAAAAAAGAGTGGGATAAAAATAAAATTTTTCTTAACTATTCTTTTTTGGTACCTCTTCCGTATTTATATCCCCTTTAGGTAAACGTACCTTAAAGACAGTTTGGATGACATCACTTTCCACTGACAGTGTTCCATGATGCTGCTCAACTATATTCTTTGCAATAAAAAGTCCTAAGCCTGTGCTGTTTTCTTGATGGGTTCTTGCATGATCTCCTTTATAAAACACCTCAAAGACATAAGGGAGGTCCTCTTCAGGGATTGGGTCTCCATAGTTAATAATACATACTACAACTTCCTTCCCTTCGTTGAACCCTTTCACATCAATAAAATATCCATCATAGCCATATCGGTTAGCATTCGTCAGTAAGTTTTCAAATACTCTCGCTAATAATTCTCCATCTCCAGAAATATAGAGATCCTGTTCCACGTCTAGGCGAGTAGTCAAATGATTCTTTTCAAACATAGGGAACATTTCCTCGTTTATTTGCAGAAGAAGGTCGCTTACATTGATCACGCCTTTATGAAGTTCCAACATGCCATAATTCATACGTGTAGTTTCAAATAATTTATCAATTAACCTTTCCAGACGCTGTGATTTTGCGTAAGAAATGTTTAAATAATGGTTCATTTGTTCTGGAGTCAGGTTTTTCTCATACAGAATGAGATCCAGATATCCCAGTACTGACGTTAATGGCGTCCGTAAATCATGGGCAAGATTAATAATCAGCTGATCCTTACTGCTCTCGGAAAAGTCTCCTCTTTCTATTGCTTCTTCCAGTTTTTCACCAGCCATATTAATATCTCGAGCAATTTCTTTAAATTCATCATTGGAATCAACATTTATCCGGTGTTTAAAATTCCCTTCGGCGAGTTGTCTGATTCCAGTAGAAATTTCTTTAAAATAAGTAGAATACGGTTTTGTTAAAAAGTAGAAAAATACGATAGCCAGTGGGATAAAAAGGAGCAGGAAAAAATTAATATCCCCTATTCTATACATCCATCTGCGCACATACATAAGGGGGTCTGCATAGCTGACCGTAGCACGGTAGTACCATTGAAGAGCTTTATAAACAGCATAGGTGATCATAGCGGAAAATATCATACTCATGGCAACAAGAAGGATCATTCTTGAACGAAAGCTTCGCATAAGTTTAACCATTAAATGAATACCCCACTCCCCAGACTGTTTTGATCCATTTGGATGTACTTTGACCCTCAGCAAGCTTTTTCCTTAGGGTGCGTATGTGAACCATAACCGTATTGGTTCCCTCAAGATAAGCTTCTCCCCACACTTGTTTAAAAATATTTTCTACACTGAATACCTTATTAGGATAGCTTGCCAGCAAATATAAAATATCAAATTCTTTCGGGGTGAGCTCAATATCATTTTCATAAATCATTACTCTGCGCTGCTCCGGCGAAATCACCAGGGGACCAAACTCTAACTCAGCTTGAACCTCAGATTTTGGCTGATTTAATTTTTTGTACCTTCTCAGATGTGCATTGACTCGTGCTACCAGTTCAATAGGAGTAAATGGTTTCGTCATGTAATCATCAGCTCCTATGACGAGGCCTTGCACTTTATCAAAGTCAGAAGTCTTCGCACTTAAAAAAATGATCGGCATATTAAACTTACTCCGAACATAACGAGTAACCTCATAGCCATCTAATTCAGGCATCATGATATCCAGAATAACTAAATCAATGGTTTGAGTTTCTACGATTTCGACTGCTTCCTTCCCATTATAAGCTTTAAAAACCTGATAGCCTTCCTTGTCTAAATGAATCGTAATAAGATCTGCAATTTCTTTTTCATCATCCACTACAAGAATTTGGCTCTGTTTCATCATCAGTCCCCCTTTGTAAGTCAGTTTCGGCCAAGTTTCATTCCAATAGTACAGGATTATTAAATTTAATCAACCTCGTTGTCTCCCGAGTGCTGTCTGCTAATTTCAACAATTAACAGAGATTTAAAATGGATGATAAACGAATACTAGAGGTAAGGATCTTAATGAAAGGCTTTTAACCAGTAACCCCAGCATCTTCTTGATACTTTCTCCAGAAATAAAAAACACTACCCTTAAGGATAGTGTTCTTATCTCTATTAAAGTTAGCGCCCCCGGCAGGATTCGAACCTGCGGCACACGGTTTAGGAAACCGATGCTCTATCCCCTGAGCTACGGGGGCATAATTAATCACGTGAGTAATATTATACAAAATTCTACACCAATTGAAAAGAGTTTCATCTTCAAAAATACGCTTACAAATGTTACTTCCCACCTGCTTATGTGGTAAAATATAATTTGTCTGTCTGAACGTAGCGAATTTTGTCTGTTTAACTGTAAATAAGGAGGAAATGGGATGGGACAAACACCTTTCATTGCTGTTGAAGGGCCAATCGGGGTAGGGAAGACCTCGTTGTCGAAGAAACTCGCCTCCCAGTTTGATTTTCATTTGCTGAAGGAAATCGTTGAGGAGAATCCATTTTTAGGAAAGTTTTATGAAAACATTGAAGAATGGAGCTTCCAGACGGAGATGTTCTTCTTGTGCAACCGGTACAAGCAGCTGGAGGACATTGACCGTAACTACTTAAAGCTGGGCAAGCCAGTCATTGCTGATTATCACATTTCAAAAAACATGATCTTTGCTCGCCGTACTCTAAGGGAAGAGCAATTTACTAAATACTCGCAGATCTTTGATATCCTCACCCACGACATGCCTCGTCCGAATATGATGGTCTATTTAAATGCGAGCCTCGACACGCTGATGGATCGTATCCGTATGCGGAATCGTGATGCAGAGGTCAATATTCAGCCGTCGTATTTAAAGCAGCTGTCGAAGGATTATGAAGACTTTATGAACCATTTCGAAGCGGCCCACCCGGATATTCCTGTGATCCGTTTAAATGGCGACAGCCTTGATTTCGTGAAATATCAAGATGATTTAGCAAAGATAGTGGATCAAGTGAAGGATCACTTGAATAAAGGAGAAGTTATTAATGAATGCACGTGAACGATACGGAATTCCCCACGATAGTGTCATTACTGTTGCCGGGACGGTCGGTGTTGGCAAGTCCACGATGACCAGTGCTCTCGCACAAGCCCTGAAGTTTCGTACTTCCTTTGAAAAAGTGGATACGAACCCGTACTTAGATAAATTTTATAAAGACTTTGAACGCTGGAGTTTTCATTTACAGATCTATTTTCTTGCCGAGCGTTTTAAAGAGCAGAAGAAGATTTTTGAATATGGAGGAGGCTTTATCCAGGACCGCTCCATTTATGAAGATACCGGCATTTTCGCCCAAATGCATTACGAGAAAGGCACGATGTCAGAGATCGACTATCAGACGTATCGGAATTTGTTTGATGCAATGGTCATGACACCTTATTTTCCTCACCCAGACCTGCTTATTTATTTGGAAGGTTCGTTTGAAGATATTATTAAGCGGATTAAAGAACGAGGCCGGCCGATGGAGCAGCAGACGCCGATCGAATATTGGGAGGAAATGTTCAATCGTTATGAGAACTGGATCGACAATTTTAATTCCTGTCCTGTGCTCCGGTTAAATATCGCCGATTATGACATCTTAAATGATGAAACAAGCATTGAGCCGATTCTTGAAAAAGTCGGCCACTTTATCCAGCAGTCCCGTAAATGGCGCTCAAGCCATCTTTTAACTTAATGATTCTACACTCCAAAGCATAAAGCTTTGGAGTTTTTTTATTCACTTTTTATTCCTGCTATCGGGACAGTATAATGAAACAAAGGAAAGTTTTTTCATGTTGATTTTTACGAGGAGGTTCATGTATGACTGAAAACAATCCGATGGAAAAGCCAAATGAGATTAAACTAGCCCCCTGGCTTAGTGTGGACAATGCATCAATAGCCATGAGCTTCTATAAAGAAGCCTTTATGGTATCAGAACAATATTTGTTAAGAGGGGATGATGGAAGCCCTGTGATTGCCCAATTATCCTTTGGAGGAGCGGAATTTTGGATTCAAGAAGACCCGGTCTCCAGTCCTGATTCAGAAAAGCAAGGATCTGTTCGTATGATCATAACAGTTCAAAATCCAGACTCCATGTTTGAGCGAGCTTTAACTGCTGGGGCCATTGAAATTTCATCCCTTAAAGATGAGCATGGATGGCGTGTAGGGCGCATAGAAGATCCTTTTGGCCATCATTGGGAAATTGGGAGGCAGCTCAGCAGTTAAAAAAACTATAGCTGGTTATTATAACGGGAGAACATAAGAAATTATCTCTTTAATCGGTGCTTTTTTGCCTGCACTCGTAAAATGAAACACGTCACAAAAAGCCAACTGCTTTCCGTTCTGTTCCGTGATGGTTCCATTGACCGCAGCGGTTTTCCCGTGGGTAATAATCGTTTGCAGGTGAAGCTCTGTAATCGTGTTCTGATCCTGTTTTTCCAATTCCAAAGCAAACGGGTCTTTGCCATGAATGCTGTTTTTCCCGGGGATTTCCCAATGGATGTCTTCTGCCAGATAAGCCAGCACAAAGGAGGTGTCCTTTTTCGCCCAGGCTGTTTTTACATCTTTCAACAGTTGTTTTCGAGGGGCATTGCCGCAATCCTCGGTACAGATCACTTTCAGTGTGTCCTCCATCCTTCCACCCTTTCCATTAACGCCTTTAATGACTCTATTATAGAGCATTGCGCCTCTGCTCGCTGCATGAAAAAACCCTGGGTCATTTCCCAGGGCGGCCTTTCTGTTCACGCTCCGTTAACTCTTCCATATGCTCTTTGAATTCTTTCATGTCTTCATCAGGCTGAAGATTCAGCTCCGGGTTCTTGGCTTTCCCGGCTGTAACCCCCATCTGTATGCCTTTATCATCGTTGTAAAAGCCTTCCTTTGCTCCATCCCGATGGGGAGAAGACTCAGCGTGCGTTTGACTTGTCTCTTTTGGCATATCGTCTGCCTCCTTTTTATTAATGTGAGTGATTAGGCTGCGATTATGCACGATATGAAAAAGAAGCAGGCGAGCTTCCTTCTAAGACAAACCCGCACGCAAGAAAAAAACCGTTACACAAGGTAACGGTTTGATGTTCTATAATCTCCAATTTTTATGCGCTAATATTGAAAAATATGGCGGAGGAGGAGGGATTCGAACCCCCGCGGGGCGTAAACCCCCTGGCGGTTTTCAAGACCGCTCCCTTCAGCCGAACTTGGGTACTCCTCCGTGTGACGACAATGAATAATATACCATGCCTGTCTGCGTCCGTCAATAAAAACGACAAAAAATTTTCGGCAAAATTCGAGCGCATTTGGCACAGCAACACTAATTATACCGAGTAACATGTGCTTCGTCAAATGACAAAAGGGACCGCTTATAAAGCGGCCCCTTATCGTATTATTGAATCACTTCTTTGCCGCCCATATAAGGACGCAGCACTTCAGGAATGACGACAGAGCCGTCTTCCTGCTGGTAATTTTCTAAAATCGCTGCCACGGTTCTTCCAATCGCAAGACCAGAGCCGTTTAACGTGTGCACAAATTCCGGCTTGCCTTTTTCTTCCCGGCGGAAGCGGATGGCCGCCCGGCGGGCCTGGAAGTCTTCAAAATTAGAGCAGGAGCTGATTTCACGGTAGGTTTCATAGCTTGGGATCCATACTTCAATATCGTATTTCTTTGCTGCCGTGAAGCCTAAATCACCGGTACACATGCTCATCACCCGGTATGGGAGCTTGAGCAGCTGCAAGACTTTTTCTGCATGTCCAGTGAGCTCCTCAAGAACTTGATAAGAATCTTCCGGCTTTGTCAGCTGAACGAGTTCAACTTTGTTAAACTGGTGCTGACGGATTAAGCCTCTCGTGTCCCGGCCGGCAGATCCAGCCTCAGAGCGGTAGTTCGTACTGAAGGCAACGAACTTCTTCGGAAGCTCATCGGCAGAAATGATTTCATCCCGGTGATAATTCGTCACAGGCACTTCTGCAGTCGGAACGAGAAAATACTCCCAATCCTCGATCTTAAACGCGTCTTCCTCGAATTTTGGCAGCTGTCCGGTTCCGGTCATAGACGTGCGGTTGACCATTTGCGGGGCAGCATTTCCTGATACCCGTGGTCATCACTATGCAGATCCATCATAAAGTTGAGGAGCGCACGTTCCAGCCTGGCTCCGAGTCCTTTATAAAAGCTGAAGCGGCTTCCGGTCACCTTGGATGCCCGTTCGAAGTCGATGATATCAAGGTCAGTGGCAATGTCCCAATGCGGCTTCGCTTCAAAGCCGAAATCCTTCGCTTCTCCCCACGTTCGGGCAACGACGTTATCATCTTCATCCTCGCCGATCGGCACGCTGTCATGGGGGATGTTCGGAATAGATAACAGCATCGTATCCAATCGTTCCTCCACGTCCTTCAGCTCGCTGTCCAGCTCCTTAATCCGGTCGCCGACCTCACGCATTTCTTTAATTTTCTCATCGGCGTTCTTGTTTTCTTTTTTCAGCTGAGGAATCTGTTTGGACACTTCATTCCGCTTCGCCTTCAGTTCCTCTGTCTCCTGAATTAATTCTCTTCGTCTGCTGTCCAGTTCGCCAAAGGCGTCAAGCTCGGACAGGTCTTCCCCTCTGTGCTGCAGTTTTTCTTTAATTTCATCAAAGTGGGTACGTAAATACTTCATGTCTAACATGGAAATTCCTCCTTTTTTGTCCATTAAAAAACTCCCGCCCCCTTTTCATGAAAAGGGACGAGAGCTTGGTAAATGATTCCCGCGATACCACCCAGGTTGAAGGCACGATTGCCTTCCTGCTTTAACTCATAACGGTGAGGGCCGGCTCCTCTTACTAAAGGTTCGGAAGAGCACTCAAGGATGGATTCACAGGGCATTCTTATCAGTTTTCACCAGCCACTGACTCTCTTAAAAGCCGTGCACCTGTTACTACTTCCTATCAGCGTTTTTTAAAAATCGTTTATTTGTTAAATAACAATAGCCTAATTTGCTTTAGGATGCAAGAGATTTTTTAGAATTTTCCACCATTTTTACAAAATGCTTGGTAATGCGGTGGTCATCCGTTAATTCCGGATGAAACGAACAAGCGAGATAATGGCCTTGCTGAGCGGCTACGATATGGCCGTTATACGTAGCAAGTACCTTTGTGTCGTTTCCTACACCTTCGATATAGGGTGCACGGATAAAGACCGCATTATACCCGTCGGCCACTCCTTCAATATCAAGATCTGCTTCAAAGCTTTCTTTCTGGCGACCAAATGCGTTCCTCCGGACACGAATGTCCATCAGTCCTAAATGGACGTCATAAGATCCATCAATTTCAGAAGCGAGAATAATTAAACCGGCGCATGTTCCAAAGATCGGCTTGCCTTGTTTTCCGAATTCCTGAATCGGTTCAAAGAATTCATATTTATCGATCAGCCGGCGGATGGTCGTACTTTCTCCACCAGGGATAATTAAACCATCGACTTCATCAAGCTGTTCCTTACGTTTCACGACAATCGCTTTTGCTCCAGAAGCTTCTACAGAGCGGACATGCTCCCTGAAAGCCCTTGAAGACCTAATACACCGATCGTAGTCATGATGCATGTCTCCTTTTACTTATTGGCTGCGCTCCTGCATGCGCTGCTCTTGAGTAAGGGTGGACATTTCCATCCCTTTCATAGCTGTTCCTAGTCCTTTGGATAATTCGCCAATGAGTTTGTAATCATCGTAATGGGTCGTTGCCTCTACGATTGCACGTGCGAATTTCTCAGGATTATTGGATTTGAAAATACCGGATCCAACAAACACTCCGTCTGCGCCGAGCTGCATCATCAATGAAGCATCCGCTGGAGTGGCGATTCCGCCGGCAGCGAAGTTCACGACTGGCAGGCGTCCTTCTTCACGGATTTCCATAAGAAGATCGAATGGTGCTCCGAGGTCTTTGGCAAATACCATCACTTCATCTTCCGTCATGCCGCGAAGCTGACGAATCTGCGCTTGTACTTTACGCATATGACTTACGGCTTCCACGATGTTGCCTGTACCAGGCTCGCCTTTCGTCCGAAGCATAGAAGCTCCTTCACGAATACGGCGGGCCGCTTCGCCAAGGTCGCGGCAGCCACATACAAACGGTACCGTGTATTCATCTTTCTTAATATGATAAATGTCATCGGCAGGGGTCAGTACTTCACTTTCATCAATATAGTCTACCCCATAGCTTCCAATACACGCGCTTCAGTGATATGGCCAATACGAGCTTTAGCCATGACTGGAATTGAAACAGCATTCATCACGTCTTCAACAATGGTTGGATCAGCCATGCGGGCAACTCCGCCGGCAGCACGAATATCAGCTGGGACACGTTCAAGAGCCATTACGGCTACCGCGCCAGCTTCTTCTGCAATTTTAGCTTGTTCCGCATTGACGACGTCCATAATGACGCCACCTTTTTGCATTTCCGCCATTCCTCTTTTTACACGTTCAGTACCTGTTTGTGACATGGTCAAATTCCTCCCTAGTTCAGCTATATATTTAAAAACGCTAGTTTTGACTAAAAACTTCCTACCCTCTATTGTAACGCATGATTGGGCCAATTCCTACTAAATAAATTGGCTATCACTAGAACCAGCCTTTTACCGTATCTACAGCTCCTGTGAAGACATCACTGAAGAAATCACCAATGCCGCCTAAGGCAAGCATAAACCAGTTGGCTTTTTCTACAGAGGAAGTTGTCACTAAATCTACCGTCGTTTTCTGCGGTTTGCCTGATAATAGATTGGTGTACTTCTCATCGCCTTTATAGACCAGCTCAGCTGTTCCTACTTTATCCCCTTTTTTCACAGGGGCAGTAATTTTACCGTCTTTGGTCAGTTTATCTTTGTCAAAATGGTATTTCACAGAGTATTGCTTTTCCTCTCCGTTTTTCACCATCGTTTTTAAAGCACTTTTCGTTTCGACTTCAACCTGGTCTTCTTTCCCTTTGGTCACCTTAAGCTCAGACTGATCCTTGACTTGGTAGCCAGCCGGATAGAGTTCCTTAGTGCTGAACTGCTGGAAGCCATAGTTAAAGAGCTTCGCCGTTTCCTGGAAACGAGCTTCTTTGCTGTCGGTTTTCATGACAACGGAAATGAGGCGCTGTCCGTCCCTTTCAGCCGTTCCGGTAAAGCAATAACCGGCAAGGTCGGTAAAGCCTGTTTTTAAACCATCCACGCCATCATAGCCGAATTGTTTTAAATAGCCCGGCATGTTGGGAAGCATCCAGTTCCAGTTCTGAATCGTCTGTCCATCAAACTTAGTAGTGGTAACACTTGTCACCTCGAGAGATTCTGGATAATCGTTGATCAGGTGGTAGGCAAGCATGGCAGTAGAACGAGCGGAGAGCAAATTGGTTGCGTCTGCTTCTGTTCCTTTTGGACGATTTTCTCCCAGGTCCTTGTTGGAAAGGCCTGTAGAATTGACAAATTGGTAATCAGGAAGGCCCATTTCCTTGGCCTTTTTATTCATCATATCTACAAAATCTTTTTCTGAACCAGCTACTAACTCAGCAAGTGCGATCGTCGTCGCATTGTCAGAGTTAATCGCCATCGCTTCATATAGTTCACGAACCGTATAATCATGATTTTGTTTTAAACCTACCCCGGAAAAAGAGGGGTTTGCAGAAATACTATAAGGGTAATCACTAATTTGAGTCGTTGTATCCCAGCTGATGGTTCCTTTCTCGATCGCCTCGAGGACAAGGTACTCGGTCATCATCTTGGTCATGCTTGCTGGGGGCAAGGTTAGATCCGGTTCTTTCGAAAACAATACTTTGCCGGTATTTGCATCTACTAGAATTGCAGACTTCGCTCCTAAGTCAAAAGAAGCGGCATATGTAGAGCCCGGACTAGAAAAAACGACCATTACACTAAAAACAAAAGCCGCCATTACAGCTATTGCAGCTTGAAAACGCTGTTTCAAATTTTCTCAACCTCCACGGATAATATTATACACTCTTGCTATTCTACCACAGCCATAGGCAAAAAAATAGACAGGGAAAAGTCCCTGTCTATAAGGATAAACCGGGTCAAACGGAGTAGTTTGGTGCTTCTTTTGTAATTTGAACGTCATGAGGATGGCTTTCTCTTAACCCCGCGCCCGTGATTCTTGTGAATTTGGAATCATTTCGAAGTGCCTCAATGGTCGTAGTCCCACAATAGCCCATGCCTGAGCGCAGACCGCCAAGCAGCTGGTGAATGGAATCGGAAAGCGGTCCCTTGTAAGGCATCCTTCCTTCAATTCCTTCAGGCACAAGCTTTTTGGATTCTTGTTCGTTTTGGAAATAACGGTCTTTGGATCCTGCTTCCATGGCGCCGACAGAACCCATGCCGCGATAGACTTTGAAGCGGCGTCCTTGGAAAATTTCTGTTTCTCCAGGACTTTCCGTAACCCCCGCTAAAAGACTACCGAGCATAACCGCATGTCCCCCGGCAGCGATCGCTTTAACGATATCTCCCGAATACTTGATTCCTCCATCAGCAACGACAGGAATGTTGTCTTTTTCCGCTTCCATCGCACAGTCATTCACAGCCGTTATTTGCGGCACTCCGACACCAGCGACGACACGTGTCGTACAAATCGATCCAGGTCCTATCCCGACCTTAATGACATCGGCTCCTGCTTCGATAAGCTCGCGGGTAGCTTCCGGTGTTGCCACATTTCCTGCGATAATATTGATATCAGGGTATTTCGCCCGGATGCGTTTTACCTGCTCAATGACCCCTTGGGAATGGCCGTGAGCCGTATCGACAACTAACGCATCGACATGCGCTTCGACCAGTTTATCAATTCTTGTCATCGCATCTGCTGTAACGCCGACAGCTGCAGCCACTAACAGGCGTCCTTGTTCGTCTTTGGCGGCGTTTGGAAATTCAATGACTTTTTCGATATCCTTGATCGTAATTAAGCCTTTTAACACGCCCTGGTTGTCCACTAAAGGCAGTTTTTCAATTTTGTACCGCTGCAGGATCTTTTCCGCTTCATCAAGGGTGGTGCCTACTGGAGCCGTTACAAGATCTTCACTCGTCATGACTTCAGAAATCGCCATCGAGTAATCTTCGATAAAACGCAGATCGCGGTTGGTAAGGATTCCGACCAGCTTCTGCTCCTCAACATTATTGACAATCGGCACACCTGAAATCCGGAATTTTCCCATTAAATGCTCGGCATCAAACACTTGATGCTCCGGAGTAAGGAAAAATGGATTGGTGATGACACCGCTCTCTGATCGTTTCACCCGGTCGACGTGTTCCGCCTGGTCTTCAATCGACATGTTCTTATGAATGACTCCAAGTCCGCCTTGCCTTGCCATTCCAACAGCCATTTCCGCTTCTGTGACCGTGTCCATTCCTGCACTGATAATCGGCATGTTCAATTTTAACGTCGGTGACAATTCCGTCGCTAAAGAAACATCACGTGGCAGCACATCAGACTTTGCCGGTAGTAGAAGGACATCATCAAACGTCAATCCCTCTTTAGTAAATTTGTCCTCACGCATGCTTAATCTCTCCTTTATTTAAAATACTTTAGGTAAAAGTGGGTAGAATAAATGGGAACGAATCCATAACACATTCTTATTGTTAATTACAATACGACAATGATTGTGCTTTTTCAAGCATAAAAAAATGGCAGAAATCCCCTAATGATAAGGAAAGGAGCTGAATTTTGGTGAGAGATAACCAAACCATTCTTGCTTATTTACAAGTGACTGCCCACACGCGTCCTTTCCTTGCTTCTTGTTATGAACGAATTGAAAATCGCAGAGCCTCCCAGCACGCCTACAACAACGCGGAACGGTTTATTTATGGATTGAATCTTGGCGATGAGTATTTACAGTCCAGCCTCCATACGCCTTTAAGCGTCCAGCCGCTGCTTTTATATTACAGCTTAACTCATTATTTAAAAAGTTTGCTTCTCACGGTCGATCCCGGTTATCCAGCCACAGCGAAAGTGCTGGCGCACGGCCTTTCCACGAGAAAAAGAAAGCGGCAGCACTATCGATTTTTGGAAGATGATATCCGGATTCAGCCGAACGGGCTGTTTCCTTATGCTGCCCGTCACCTCTTTGCTTTTGAGACAACCGAGGAGAAGGTATCGATGGATGAACTGCTGCGTCCGCTTCCCTTTATGAGCTGGATTTATGAATATAAAAATCTGCAGACTGACTCCACCGGCGAACCATGGCCGGAGCTGCTTGCCCATTTTGCAATTCTTTACAATTTAAGCATGCTTGTCCGCTATGAAGGAGAATGGTGGGGAGAGATGGAACAGCTGAGAGACCGGGATGACTATGTATTCATTACGCAATTTCTTAAAGAATCTTCTAATCGGATTCCTCTGCTGATTGCCGAATGGTTAAAAGGCCAGTTTCACCAATCAGGCTTGGAAAACTGACCTTTTCATCAATCTACGATTTCTTCAATATGCAAATCTATCCGTTCTTTTAACAGGATAATTTCTTCATCGTCCGCCGTCCGAACCATCGGCCGGGTCGGATGAGCCGATTCGACAAACAGCACTTCCGCCCGCTGGCCGTTGGAAAGCACCACTTGACTGCCTGTTGAAAGATTCGCCATTTCTTTTACTAACAGCTGAATCATCGTGTGGTCATACCGGCCGAATTGCTCCTGCAGCAATTCCTCAAGAACTTTAAAAGGAGACTGCTTCTGGCGGTAGATCCGCTCGGAAGTCATCGCGTGGTAGATATCGCTGAGAGCGATCAACTGGCCAAAGGAATGCAGTTTCTCTTTTTGCAGACCCAATGGATAGCCGCTGCCATCGAGTCGTTCATGGTGCTGAAGAATCGCTAATTTTACATTCGTACTTAAAGAAGGAATGGACTCTACAAGCCGGTATGAGTAGGCTGCATGTTTCTTTATTTCTTCAAATTCTGCCTCTGTTAAGGAATCTTCTTTTAGCAGCAGAGACTTATCAATTTTTGCCATGCCGCAGTCGCTCAATAATCCGGCTAAGCCGATTTGAATCCATTCTCCGTAGTTATATCCCATTTTGGAAGCCAGGTACGCGGATATCGCGCCCATGGCAACGCTGTGATGGTAGGGATATTCCTTCGCTGAAGATGAATGATGCAGGGAAAAAATTTCCCGGTCAAGATCCACCGCCTGCTCCAGTAAAGGCACCATAACGGTACGGACTGCGTTAATATCGATCGGTGCGCCTGACTGCCAGTTCCGGAACCATTTCTTATACTGTTCGACAGCTTCCAAATACTGGTCCTGGAAGGACGCTGAGTCTACCGTTTCCTCTGGTTCTACGACCTTCTCTTCAGGGATTTCTGGATTCTTCTCTGGAGTAAAGGCCGACCCGTTCGTCAGCTTGTTCGCTACTTCTACGGAAGAAACGTTGAATTTATGTAATACGTGAATATGAGTGGAATGAATCACTGTATTCTTTGGAATGATCGGCCGTTTTGTCTTGCCCATCACTTCTTTCGTAAGAATACAGCCAGGGACTAATTGAGAAGGATGGATCCGCATCATTCCCTGCCTCCTTACTTTATTATCTCTTGTGAAAAGCCTTGGCAGCATAAAAAAAGCCGCCTGTCTGTTCTTATATCGACAGGCGGTTTGAGAACATTTAGTGTTCTATCATTCTTCTTCTGAACCCTCATGATCTTCCTCTAAGGTTTCGCTTTCTGCCTCAGAGATTTCCGTTGGTCCTTCTTCTATTTCTTCTTCTATTTCGTCTACTTTCTCTGCTTCAATTCTCGCTACAGTCGCCACTTCTTCTCCTTCACCAAGACGGATGAGGCGGACGCCCTGCGTATTTCTGCCGGTTTCAGAAATACTGTCCACAGCCATGCGGATTAATACACCGCTCGCTGTAATAATCATAAGGTCTTCATCCCCGGTGACGGCTTTGGTTGCCACGACTTGTCCATTTCGCTCCGTTAAGTTACAGGTAATGATTCCTTTCCCGCCGCGGTTGGTAATTCGATATTCGCTGGCAGGAGTCCGTTTTCCAAATCCTTTTCCTGTAACGGTCAGCACTTGCAGACTGTCATCGATCAGTTCCATAGAGACGACCTTATCATCCCCGCGTAAGGAAATGCCTTTTACGCCGGCTGCTGTACGGCCCATTGCTCGAATCTGATCTTCATTAAAGCGGATCAAATAACCGTTCTGCGTACCGATCATGACGTCTTTCGCTCCGTCAGTTAAGCGGACAGAGATCAATTCATCATCCTCGCGCAGGCCTAAGGCAATCAGGCCGCCGCGGCGGATATTGGCAAATTGAGAAAGAGTCGTCCGTTTCGTAATCCCGTTTCTAGTTGTAAAGATCAAGTACCAGTCATCGACGAATTCTTCGACCGTAATGACGGCATTAATCCATTCGTCCTGTTCAATATTCAGCATATTAATGATCGGAATTCCTTTGGCCGTCCGGCTGAATTCAGGGACTTCATACCCTTTCGCCTTATATACTTTTCCTTTATTGGAGAAGAAAAGCAGCGTGTTATGCGTCGATGTAGAAAGCAGGTGCTCCACAAAATCTTCCTCGTGGGTGCCCATGCCCTGGACTCCCCGGCCGCCGCGGCGCTGCGAACGGTACGTGCTCGCCGGCAGACGCTTCACGTAGCCCTGGTGGGTAAGGGTCACGATCACGGTCTCTTCCGGGATTAAATCTTCATCTTCAATGAAGTCGGTTCCGCCAAGAACGATTTCTGTACGACGCTCATCGTTGTAGCGTTCTTTAATATCAAGCAGCTCTTCGCGGATGATTTCAAGCACTTTCTCCTCATCAGCAAGGATCGCTTTCAATTCATCAATCAGCTTGACTAAATCCTGGTACTCGCTTTCGATCTTTTCTCTTTCCAGACCGGTTAAGCGCTGAAGCCTCATATCAAGAATCGCCTGAGCTTGTTTTTCTGAAAGTCCGAACCGCTCCATCAGACCGTTTCTTGCAATATCGGTCGTTTGGGATTCGCGGATCAGCGTGATCACTTCGTCCAAATGATCGAGTGCAATCCGCAAGCCTTCCAAAATGTGAGCCCGTGCTTCTGCTTTGCGAAGCTCGTAGGCAGTTCTGCGGCGAATGATTTCTTTTTGGTGTTCAAGATAAAATTCAAGGCACTGTTTAAGATTAAGGACTTTAGGGTGCCCATTAACAAGCGCCAGCATATTGATGCCGAACGTCGTCTGCAGGGCCGTCATTTTGTAGAGATTGTTTAACAATACATTCGGGTTCGCATCTCTTCTTAATTCGATCACGACCCGCATGCCGTTACGGTCGGATTCATCTCGTAAATCCGTAATCCCATCAATCCGCTTGTCTCTGGCAAGCTCGGCGATTTTTTCTACAAGCCGGGCTTTGTTAACCTGGTAAGGAAGCTCGGTTACGATAATCCGGGACTTACTATTCTCCGATTCTTCAATTTCCACATTCGCGCGGACCGTAATCGATCCTTTCCCCGTTTCATAAGCTTTGCGAATGCCGCTCAGGCCGAGAATTTTTCCGGCTGTTGGAAAGTCAGGACCGAAAATATAAGATTCCATAAGCTCCTGAATCGTAATATCAGGATCTTTACTGAGCGCAAGCACCCCATCGATCACTTCCCCAAGCTGGTGGGGCGGAATATTGGTCGCCATACCAACAGCGATCCCGGAGCCTCCATTAACGAGAAGGTTCGGAAACTTCGCTGGCAGCACTTTCGGCTCTCTTTCCGTACCATCGTAGTTATCATCATAATCAATGGTGTCTTTATTGATGTCTTTCAATATTTCCATGGAAATCTTAGACATTCTCGCCTCTGTATAACGCATGGCTGCTGCAGCATCCCCGTCGACAGAACCGAAGTTGCCATGGCCGTCTACCAGCATGTACCGGTAGTTGAAGTCCTGAGCCATCCGCACCATTGTATCGTATACGGCAGAGTCCCCGTGCGGGTGGTACTTACCAATTACTTCTCCAACGATACGGGCCGATTTTTTGTATGCTTTATCGGCATGCATGCCCAGGTCATGCATCGCATAGAGAATTCTGCGGTGCACGGGCTTCAATCCGTCTCGAACGTCTGGAAGAGCTCGAGCCACAATGACGCTCATGGCATAGTCAAGAAAAGATGTCCGCATTTCCTGGCTGATATTCACTTCCTGGACACGTGGGCGTTCGGGTTGATCCACCATTCCTTTTACCTCCTAGTTACTTAAATGGAAAAGGAAAGACTCTATCACAGCGCTTTCCATCCCATTGTTGCCTGTTCTTTTATAGTTACTGCATCGATTTAGACGTCTAAATTCTGCACGTATTGCGCATTTTCCTGAATAAAGTTACGGCGTGGCTCTACTTTATCGCCCATGAGGATGTCAAACGTTTCATCCGCACCGATGGCATCTTCAAGACTGACTTGTAGTAAAGTTCTCGTCTCCGGATCCATAGTTGTTTCCCACAGCTGTTCCGGATTCATCTCGCCTAAACCTTTGTAACGCTGTACGCCGGGCTTTGGGTTTTGCGGAAGCTCGGCAAGCATCTTATCCAGCTGCTTATCACTATACGTGTAATAGACCGTTTTTCCTTGCTGGATCTTGTAAAGAGGCGGCTGAGCGATATACACATAGCCATGTTCGATTAACGGACGCATGTACCGGTAAAAGAAAGTGAGCAGCAGCGTGCGGATGTGGGCTCCGTCTACGTCGGCATCCGTCATAATGACGATTTTGTGGTAGCGGGCCTTGGAGATATCAAACTCCTCGCCAATCCCTGTACCTAGAGCGGTAATGATGGCCCGGACTTCATTGTTGGATAGAATCTTGTCCAAACGGGCTTTCTCCACGTTAATAATTTTTCCGCGCAAGGGAAGAATCGCCTGGAAATGGCGGTCACGGCCTTGTTTAGCTGAACCGCCCGCGGAATCCCCCTCAACGATGTATAGTTCAGAAATATTTGCATCCTTAGAAGAACAGTCCGCTAGTTTACCCGGCAGGTTGGACACCTCGAGTGCACTTTTGCGGCGGGTGAGCTCGCGGGCTTTTTTCGCTGCCATACGCGCTCTTGAAGCCATCAGTCCTTTTTCAACAATATTTCTCGCCATGTTCGGATTTTCAAACAAGTATTTCGTAAAAGCTTCCGAGAAAAGTGAATCGGTAACCGTTCGCGCTTCACTATTTCCAAGCTTCGTCTTCGTCTGTCCTTCAAATTGAGGGTTCGGGTGTTTAATCGAGATGATTGCTGTTAAACCTTCTCGAACATCATCCCCGGACAAGTTAGGGTCGTTTTCCTTAAACATGTTATTCTTCCGGGCATAGTCATTAATCACACGGGTGAGCCCGGTTTTAAAGCCGGATTCGTGGGTTCCGCCTTCATACGTATGGATATTGTTCGTAAACGAATAGATGTTGCTGGCAAAGCCATCATTGTACTGCAGCGCAATCTCTACGGCAATATCGTCTTGTTCATCTTCTACAAAGAACGGTTCATGAATGGTTTCCCTCGTGCGGTTCATGTGCTCGACATACGACACAATACCGCCTTCATAGAAATATTCCTTCGTCTCATTCTCTTCGCTTCGTTTATCTTCAATCGTAATCGTTAAACCGCGGTTGAGAAAAGCAAGCTCACGCAGACGGTTGGCCAGCGTTTCAAATTTATATTCCTCAGTTTCGGTAAAGATCTCAGGGTCCGGCTTAAAGTGAGTGCGGGTTCCGGTAATATCAGTTTCTCCGATCACCTTCAAGTCTTCTTGAGGAATGCCGCGTCTGAATTCTTGATAGTGAATCTTGCCGTCACGGTGGACAAACACCTCAAGCTGGGTGGAAAGAGCATTTACGACGGATGCCCCTACGCCGTGCAGACCGCCTGAGACTTTGTAGCCTCCACCGCCGAATTTACCCCCGGCGTGAAGCACGGTCATGATTACCTCGACTGCCGGCCGTCCGGTTTTTTCCTGAATGCCGACAGGGATCCCCCGTCCGTTATCAATAACAGTAATGCTGTTATCCTCTTCAATGTGTACTTGAATATGATCGCAAAAACCGGCCATTGCCTCGTCAATACTGTTATCCACGATTTCCCACACTAAATGGTGCAGGCCTCTTTCGTTTGTGGAACCGATATACATCCCTGGACGTTTTCGTACGGCTT
Source organism: Halobacillus salinarum (assembly GCF_022919095.1). Taxonomy (NCBI): domain Bacteria; kingdom Bacillati; phylum Bacillota; class Bacilli; order Caryophanales; family Bacillaceae; genus Halobacillus; species Halobacillus salinarum. The sequence continues at coordinate 337,799 of NZ_CP095073.1, forward strand.
CAAGTCCTTCAAGCACCTGTATCTGGCTTTCATCATACGTCTCTTTTTCCTGGATAATTTCTTCCTTCATGGTACTCACCTACATTTCTCAAGTGGTTTTTAAGACGATCTATTCCGTTTCCTCCGAAAAATCCTCCAGCTTGTTTAACGTTGACATCATATTGGCACGTTTTTTCAAGGTGTACACGGATAAAGGACTGAAATAGATAAAATCATTAGTAATCACAATGGCTTTTGCACTGTTTTCTTCCGCTTCAACCACTTGCTTATTCTTGCGTTGATTGAAAATCATCTCTTCAATAATCGAGGATGAAGAGACTAAACTATGGTCAATAATTGCTACGACATCACTAGACCGAATGACGTGATCATCACCAATGTGGATGAACAATCTCCCACCTCATTTCTGAACTTCTATCGTTCCATCTTTGACATGAAATATTTCCGCTTTTTCAAGGGCTTCATGTTGAATGCCATCTATATTGGTAGTGGAAACAAAGGTCTGTACTTTTCCTTGAATCGTGTGAAGCAGATGCGACTGGCGATGATCATCCAGCTCACTTAATACATCGTCGAGGAGAAGAATCGGATATTCGCCCACTTCACTATGAATCAATTCTATTTCTGCAAGTTTCAAAGATAGAGCAGTCGTTCTCTGCTGGCCTTGAGATCCATACGTCTGCACGTCCTTGCCGTTGACGTAGAAAATTAAATCATCCCGATGGGGGCCGGCGAGCGACGTCCCTCGCTCTATTTCCTTCGTTTCCAGCTCATTAAATTTATTCGAGTAACTCTCTTTTATTGTTTCCAAATTCATATCCTCTGATACTTTGACACTGGGATTATAGGCAATTTCCAAGGTTTCAAGGCTGCGGCTGATCCCTTCATGAATGGGGAGCGCCCACGTTCTTAGCAAATGCAGAAACTTAAACCTCCGCTCAACGATGGTCGCTGCATGCTCGATCAGCTGGTCCGTTAAAACACCGAGCATCGTCCTGTCTGCAGCCGGCTTTCTCTGCAGCTCTTTCAGCAAGTGGTTGCGCTGGCGCAGCACCTTTTGATATTGGCCTAAATGGAAGATATATGTAGGCTGGATTTGACCGATCTCCATGTCAATAAACCTACGACGCACCTGAGGACTCCCTTTGACAAGGTTCAAATCCTCAGGTGCAAACATAACGACGTTCAAAGCTCCTACATAGTCACTCAGGCGCTTTTGCTCCATATGGTTCAGCTTTGCCTTTTTTCCTTTATTGGAAATGATAATTTCTAAGGGAAATCGGCGGTTTCGTTTATAGACACTCCCTTTTATTTTACCATACTCTGCATCCCATTGTATTAATTCTTTATCGCGGGGAGTCCGGTGAGATTTTGTAAAAGCCAGGACATAAATAGCCTCCATCAGGTTCGTCTTTCCCTGGGCGTTTTCACCAATGATGACATTGATGGTGTGATCGAACGTTAAGGACAGCTGGTCGTAATTCCGGTAAGTGCGTAACGATAGTTCATGAATATACATATTTTGTAAATTTACACATCCGGCTATTCTTCCCGGACGACCTCATAGCTCCCGAATTCTTCAATCTCTACGGTATCTCCCAGGTACAGCTTCCGTCCACGGCGGTTCTCAAGCTCGCCGTTCACATAGACTTCAAATTCTGATAGAAAAATTTTCACCATGCCTCCGGATTCTACTACGTTGGCCAATTTAAGAAATTGACCGAGCGGAATAAAATCTGTGGATATTTCTATACGTTCACTCATAAGTTCACCTAGTTTCATGAAATGGCCTTCTTCTTATTTTACTAAAGATAGAGTCGTAAGAAAAGTCTAGCGCAGAATAAGACAGAAAATAGGAGGAAAAAACGATTTTTTCTTAATAAACGAGGGATTTTTGCATTAAATGTGATGTTTATACCCTGCCCCGTGTAGCGGCTAACTCTTCGATTCAGACCTCTGAAGAAAAACGGGGGATCCAAGTTCACTGCACGAAGAAGCTGTTTGGTTAAGGGATCGGCTTCCATAAGGTACATCCTGTAGCAGCATCGAACGATCTGGCGCATGCAGAGTAGCGGAGGTCCTCGCCGGATCAGAATAAAAACAGCTTGCAGAAAAACGAAGGCGTTTCTCTGCAAGCTGATCATTACCGCTTTTATTCTAGTAAGTTCTGACTGGAAGAATGAGCTGCAGAATCTGTTCATCATCCACAGGTCGAATTAAAAATGGACGCATAGCTCCTGTGAATTCTACTTTAACTTGATCGTAATCCACAGCCTTCAGCGCATCCATCATGTATTTCGCACTAAAGGAAATCTTTAAGTCTTCTCCATCAACAGCATTGGCGACTACCTCTTCGGTGACATTTCCAACTTCCGGAGAGTTGCCGTTGATTTCGATGTGGTTGTCTTCTTTAGTAATCAGTCGGACGACATTGTTGCGGTTTTCTTTCGCAAGCAGGGAAGCCCGGTCTACGGATTGCAGCAATTCCTTTGTATCAATCTTCACGACGGTTTTGCTTTGCTCCGGGATGAGCCTTGATGTTTCTGGATAATTACCGTCAAGCAGGCGTGATAAGAAATAAAGGTGCTTCGTACGAAACAGGACCTGATTTTCTGTCACGCTGATTTCGATCGTATCCTCTGAATCAGTGAGAATCTTATTCAGCTCCGTCAGGCTCTTCCCGGGAATGACCACTGATGGCAGCTCGCTGCTTGTATCCATTGGGATTTTTCTAGAAGCAAGCCGGTGACTGTCCGTCGCTATGAAGTGAAGCTCCCCGTCTTCAATCCTCACATTGACTCCCGTTAAAATCGGTCGTGTTTCCGAAGTGGAGACTGCAAATACGGTTTGACGGATGAGATTTTTCAACAAATCAATCGGCAGTTCAAAACTATCCTCCGTATGTAATTGTGGCAGCTGTGGATATTCTTCCGGATCCTGGCCGTTTAAATGGAACTCAGCACTTCCACTGCGAATCGTGACGTTTCTATGATTGTCACTTTCGATTTCTACGGTTTTCTGCGGGAGCTTGCGGACAATGTCCGGGAAATACTTCGCTTGAAGCACGACACTTCCGGGATCGATATGTTCTACATAAACAATTCCATCTTCTTCTTTAGGAATAAATGATTCGATGGAAATATCGGAATCGCTTCCTGTAAGCTTAACACCTTCCTGTGTTGCTTCCAGCTTCATACCTGTCAAAATCGGAATCGTGGTTCTCGAAGAGATCGCCTTCATTACATGCTGAACACTTTCCATAAGCTGATCCCGTTGGATGATAAATTTCATGAATACACTCCTCCTACTGAGCATATATTATATATATTTTTTATTTATAAAAACTAGTAATAGTAATAGTATAGGCTGTGAATTTGTGGATAACTGCATAAACGTCATCGGACCCACTCTGTCCACATGTGGATAAATTGTTGATACGTGTGGTTCAGTTATTCACAGTATTCAGGTTAGATCGATTTCAGCTGTTCTTTGATTTCTTCCAGTTCACGCTGAAGCTGTTGATCCGAACCGATCATTTTTGAAATTTTTTCATGCGCATGGATGACGGTCGTATGGTCACGTCCCCCGAACTCTTCCCCAATTTTCGGCAGGGAATAATCTGTCAGTTCGCGAGATAAATACATGGCGATCTGTCTCGGAAATGCAATGGATTTCGTACGCTTCTTCGCTGGGAAGTCTTCTAATCTTACATTGTATTTCTCTCCAACCATCTCCTGGATTGCTTCAATCGTGATCACCCGTGGTTTTGAGCTTGGAATGATATCCTTTAAAGCTTCTGCGGCAAGCGATGCGTTAATATCCCTGTTAATCAGAGAAGAGTAGGCAACGACGCGGATCAGCGCTCCTTCAAGCTCTCGAATATTCGTGTCGATTTGATTGGCGATATAAAGCATGACTTCATTGGGAATGTCGAGCCCTTCTGCTTTTGCTTTTTTCCTCAGGATGGCGATTCTTGTTTCAAGATCCGGGGGCGTAATGTCGGTAATTAAGCCCCATTCAAACCTGGAGCGGAGCCGGTCTTCAAGCGTCGGAATTTCCTTCGGCGGCCGGTCGCTGGAAATGACAATCTGCTTGCTTTCTTCATGAAGCGTATTGAAAGTATGGAAAAATTCCTCCTGCGTTTGTTCTTTACCTGCCAGGAATTGAATATCGTCGATTAACAGGACGTCTACGCTTCGATACTTATTGCGGAAGTTGACGGCTTTGTTATCACGAATCGAATTAATAAATTCGTTAGTGAACTTTTCAGATGACAAATAAACCACTTTCGCATTTGGGTTATGATCCAATACATAATGGCCGATGGCATGCATTAAGTGGGTTTTTCCAAGCCCTACGCCCCCGTAAATAAATAGAGGATTGTAAGCTTTCGCCGGCGCTTCCGCTACAGCGAGCGAGGCTGCGTGGGCAAAACGGTTTCCAGATCCAATAACGAACGTATCAAACGTATATTTGGAATTCAGCATACTTTGCGGAGATTCTTCGCTGCCGTTATTTTTTACATCAGGAATTTTTTTGGAGGAAAGCTTCACATCCTCTAAAGAGTCATCTTTCGTTTCCGGGATGATGAATTTTGTTTCCAGTCCCACCCCTGTCACTTCCTGCAGCGTTTCCGTAATTAATCCTTCGTACTGATTCTCCAGCCAATCCCGGGCAAATTCATTCGGTGCAACAATGGTTAACGTATTTTCATTAAGGGAGTCTGCTTTTGTCGCCTTGAGCCAAGTTTCAAAACTAGGTTTACTTATTTTTTCTTTTATTTTCTCCAAGGTGTTGTCCCAAAGTTCGTGAATGTTTTCCAAATTGTTTCACCCCTTTCTTCATAAATGGAAAACAAAAAAGCCTTCCGTTCACTTTTTCGAACGATTCGAAGGGATCGAAAGGCATTCGTATCATCTTTGTATAAGAATGTCGAAAGAAATAGCTTCTAATTCGGTGTGGATGAAAATGAATTGATTTCATAGGGTTATAGATTGTTATTTTCATTATCCACAAATCTGTGAATAACTGCATAAACAATCGTGTTAATAAATGTCCACATCTTATCCACAGACTGTGGAAAAATAATTTTATGCACAGAAGCATTTCACGGTTAAACACAAATATAATACCAGATAAAGTCTTTAGTTGCAATGATTCATTCTCACTTATCCACAGCAGCAACAGCGTGTAGACATCTTTTGTCCACATAGATAGAATTTGTGGTTAGCTTGTCGATATTTGCTGTGGACAGTCAGAAGCGGTCGAAAATTTATCAACAGCTTTTGTGGATGTTCGCTAAAAGACTCTATTTTTTTATAACTTTTTCTCGCTCATTATTCAAGGTGTTATGTAACAGAAACTGTTATATAACGGTGGTGGTTTAGTAAAAGGTCGTAAATAAGCATTGACAGTTAGGAAGGTCTTTGCTTATAATTATCGGGACTGCCTTTTAAATGTTATGAATGTTTTAGTTAAGGGAATTTTCCTCAGGAGGTGTATATATAATGAAACGCACATTTCAACCAAATACTCGTAAGCGTAAAAAAGTACACGGCTTCCGTGCACGCATGAGCACTAAGAACGGTCGTAAAGTCCTTGCTCGCCGTCGTCGCAAAGGGAGAAAAGTTTTATCAGCCTAGGCCACTGAACACTATCAGTGGTCTTTTTTTCTAATTGTCAGTCGTGTGCTGACTGAGAATTATGGAGGGACGATCATCCATGAAGAAAGCCTACAGAATTAAAAAGAATAAAGAATTTCAAGAAGTATTTCAGCATGGTCAGTCGTTCGCCAATCGACAGCTTGTCCTCTATTATCGGCAGAAGAAGGATCAGCCTCACTTCAGATTTGGTCTCTCTGTAAGTAAAAGAATTGGGACGGCGGTCGTCCGTAACCAGGTGAAAAGATACTTAAGACAAGCCTTTCTTGAATTGGAAGGGCAGATTTTACAAGACTATGATTTTGTGATCATCGCGAGAAATCCAGCCAGCCGAATGGATTTTCAAGAGATTAAAAAGAGCTTGACCCATGTGTTGAGCCGCTCCCGATTGTTAAAAAAAAGATCGTGAACTTATTTATATAGAATTATCACGTGAAATAATGCTAAACTGTTGGGTAGAAACCCCGAAGAGTGGATTGATAAGGAGGAAGGGACGTTGCGTAACAAGATATTGGCACTGCTTGTGTTTACAGGGGTGCTTACGTTCTTATCCGGGTGTTCGCAAGTGAACCAGGACATAACCGCGGATAGTACGGGATTTTGGAATGAATATATCGTTTATCCATTATCACAAACCTTAATGTTTTTTGCCGATTTATTTGGAAATAGTTATGGATTAGCGATTATCGTCGTTACTATAATTATTCGTGTACTATTGCTTCCTCTAAACGTGAAGCAATTAAAAAGTTCAAAAGCCATGCAGGATATTCAGCCTGAAATAAAAGAATTAAGAGCGAAATACAGCTCAAAGGATGCCCAGACACAGCAAAAGCTTCAGCAGGAAACGATGCAGCTTTTCCAAAAGAACGGGGTGAATCCTTTAGCCGGATGTCTGCCGATTATTGTACAAATGCCGATTTTAATCGGGTTTTACCATGCGATCATGAGAACCCATGAAATCCAGGAGCACAGCTTTCTATGGCTGCAGCTTGGTGAATCAGATCCCTTCCTGGCCATATTGACTGCAGGGACTACGTTCCTTCAGCAGAAATTAATGATGGCAGGCGGCGGCACAGCCCAGAACCCACAAATGCAGATGATGCTTTACGTCATGCCGTTAATGATCGGGACGTTTGCATTCTTCTTCCCATCCGCCCTTGCGTTATACTGGATCGTGGGTAACTTTGTCATGATTATGCAGACCATCTTTATCCGAAAACCTATGATGAAAGACGTGACAGGAGGAACTGAAAAGTGAAGCAGATGACTGCTACTGGTGCTACAGTTGAAGAGGCGATCCAGTCAGCCCTGGAGCAATTACAAACCTCCAGGGACAAAGTGAACGTCGATATTATTGATGAAGGTAAAAAAGGGTTTCTAGGCTTTGGCACAAAGCCGGCAATCGCTAAAGTATCGATCATTCAAGATCCGGTTCAGGACGCTGAAACATTCATCTTAGACGTAGCAGAAAAAATGGGGGCTCCTGTAGAAGTAAAATCAGAAGTCCACGATCGCGACATTTCCATGGAGTTATTGGGCGAGAGCATCGCCTTGTTAATTGGGAAACGCGGACAAACCTTGAACTCACTGCAGTATTTAGTTCAGCTTGTAGTCAATCGTGAATCAGACCAATATTACACCGTCATGCTGGATGCGGAAGGGTATAGAAAGCGGCGTAAAGAAACGCTTGAAACTCTTGCCCACCGCCTGGCTGAAAAAGCGGTGCGCATAGGAGACGAAGTAAAGCTTGAACCGATGCCCTCCTATGAAAGGAAAATCATTCACACCGCTCTGCAGGATCATGAAAAGGTAAAGACTGACTCAAGCGGCAATGATCCGAAACGTTACGTGGTCATTCAACCGTTGTAAGAAGAAAAAGAACTTCTGTCTAAGGAATTAGGCAGAAGTATTTTTTTGTGCTCCAATAGGGAATAAGCGGTTATACACATGTGGATAATGGATAATAGAAAAACGACAGCAAAAAAGCTGTTGATATCTTTTCAAAACACCCGGGCATGTGGTATTCTAGTTAATTAGTGACTACAGTCAAACATTCAAGTGTGGATAACTATAAATCAATTTGGAAAGAGGGAGGTGAGCGCGAGTGGAAACCGATACAATTACGGCGATTTCCACCCCGATGGGAGAAGGAGCGATCGCGATCGTCCGTTTAAGCGGATCAGAAGCTGTCGCCATAGCCGATCGTTTGTTTCAAGGGAGAGATTTGCAGGCTGTCGATTCGCATACGATGCATTACGGGAAATTGATCGATCCTGAAACGGACGAAGTGGCTGAAGAGGTTATGGTCTCCGTGATGCGTGCACCTAGAACATTTACGAGGGAAGACATCGTTGAAATCAATTGCCACGGCGGGCTTGTGTCCGTGAATCGTGTGCTTGAAATTGCACTCGAAAGCGGTGCCCGTCTGGCAGAGCCCGGAGAATTTACGAAGCGCGCCTTCTTAAACGGCCGGATCGATTTGTCCCAGGCAGAAGCCGTAATGGACTTGATCCGTGCCAAGACGGACCGGGCTATGAATGTCGCATTAAAACAAATGGATGGGCGTTTATCAAGACTGATTCAGGATTTAAGACAAAAACTGCTGGAAACGCTCGCCCACGTGGAAGTCAACATCGATTACCCTGAATACGACGATGTGGAAGAAATGTCTCACGAAATGATGAAGGTAAAAACCAATGAAGTCCATAAAGAAGTCGAGCAGCTGTTAGAAACAGCACGCCAGGGAAAAATTTTACGAGAAGGTCTGGCTACAGCAATCATCGGCCGGCCGAACGTCGGCAAATCCTCGCTTATGAATGCGCTTGTCCATGAAAATAAGGCGATCGTAACAGAAATCCCCGGAACAACGAGAGATGTGATCGAGGAATACGTTAACGTCCGCGGGGTGCCGCTCAGGCTCGTTGATACGGCAGGAATCAGGGAAACGGAAGATATTGTAGAACGAATTGGTGTAGAACGCTCAAGGCAGGTATTACAAGAAGCGGATCTGATTCTGCTTGTGTTAAACTATGGAGATGAGTTTACAGAAGAAGACGCGAAGCTTTTTGAAGCAATTGATGATATGAATGTCATTGTCATCGTTAATAAAATGGATTTAGAGCCACGGTTGGATATCGACCGGGTGAAGGTGCTCGCTGCGGATCACCCTGTGATTACAACGGCTCTGATTCGTGAAGAAGGCATCGACCAGCTGGAAGAAGCGATCTCTGACACCTTCTTTGAAGGAGAGCTTGATTCAGGCGACATGACGTACGTGTCCAATGTCCGCCACGTCCAGCTGTTGAAACAAGCGAAGGAAGCTCTAGAAGATGCCCAGCACGGGATGGAAATGGGTGTGCCCTTAGACGTGGTACAGATCGATGTGACGAGAACGTGGGAGATCCTGGGAGAAATCGTTGGAGATACCGTTCATGATAGTTTAATCGACCAGCTGTTTTCCCAATTCTGTCTTGGAAAATAAAATTGTAAAAGGAGAGAAAACCAAATGACTTATGATGCTGGCCATTATGATGTAATTGTCGTTGGCGCCGGTCATGCAGGGGTGGAGGCAGCGATTGCAGCTGCGAAACGCGGAGCAAAAACGCTGATGCTTACTCTCAACTTGGATATGGTGGCCTTTATGCCGTGTAACCCGTCGATCGGCGGCCCTGCGAAAGGGATCGTTGTCCGTGAAGTCGATGCTCTCGGTGGTGCCATGGGTAAAGTCATTGATAAAACGCATATCCAAATGCGTTTGCTCAATACAAGAAAAGGCCCGGCTGTCCGCGCTTTGCGTGCGCAAGCCGACAAGCCTCTTTATATTAAAGAAATGAAACGGGTGCTTGAAAACCAGGAAAACTTGACGCTTCGCCAGGGCATGGTAGAAAGCCTGATGGTGGAAGACGACCAAATTAAAGGTGTCGTCACTGAAACAAAAGCTGCGTATTATGCACCTACCGTCATTGTGACGACCGGAACGTTCATGCGTGGAAAAGTCATCATCGGTGACTTGGCTTATGAAAGCGGACCGAATAACCAGCGGACATCCGTCAGCTTATCGGAACAGCTTGAAGAGCTTGGTATAGAAATGGTCCGCTTTAAAACAGGCACACCGATGCGGGTGAACAGCCATACGGTGGATTACTCTAAAACCGAAATTCAGCCCGGGGAAGAAGAACCGCGTTCCTTTTCGTATGAAACCACGGAATATATTACCGATCAAATCCCTTGCTGGCTGACCTACACGACTGAAGAAACGCACAAAATTATTAATGATAATCTCAGTTTATCCGCGATGTATTCCGGAATGATTAAAGGTACCGGTCCGCGATACTGTCCTTCGATCGAGGATAAAATCGTCCGCTTTAACGATAAACCGCGCCACCAGATTTTCCTTGAGCCGGAAGGAAGAGAGACGGAAGAAGTTTACGTGCAGGGCCTCTCTACCTCCTTGCCGGAATATGTTCAGAATGAAATGATGCGGACGGTTCCTGGTCTTGAAAATGCTGAAATCATGCGCGCCGGATACGCGATTGAATATGATTCTGTTGTCCCGACGCAGCTGTGGCCAACCTTAGAAACAAAGAAAATAAGTGGTTTGTTTACAGCCGGCCAAATCAACGGTACGTCAGGCTATGAAGAAGCAGCCGGACAAGGCATTATGGCAGGTATTAATGCTGCTGCCAAAGCGCTGGATTTAGAGACGTTAATTCTTGACCGTTCCCAAGGCTACATCGGCGTCATGATCGATGACCTTGTCACGAAAGGAACCGGTGAACCATATCGTCTGCTAACGTCACGCGCCGAATTCCGCCTGCTTCTCCGCCATGACAACGCGGATCTTCGTTTAACCGAAATCGGCCACAAGCTCGGCTTAATTTCTGATGAACGTTTTGCCCGGTTTGAAGAAAAGAAACGGCTGATTGAAGAAGAAAGAAACCGCCTAGAGAACGTAATTGTGAAAAACACCGAAGACGTCCAGGAAATCGTAAAAGCGGCTGGCGGAACTCCGCTGAAAGAAGCCGTCCGCGCGACCGACCTTTTGAAGCGTCCGGAAATGAACTATGCCCAAATCGAACAGATTTCCAAGAGCGACGTATCGCTGGCCGATGACGTCAAAGAACAAGTTGAAATTCAAGTGAAATACCAGGGGTATATTAAAAAAGCCCTTGAACAAATTGACCGGATGAAGAAAATGGAATCCAAAGCCATCCCTGAAGACATTGATTATGATCAAATCAATGGATTGGCGACAGAAGCACGCGACCGTTTAAAAGCCGTCCGCCCGCTTTCCGTTGGCCAGGCCTCTCGTGTATCCGGCGTAAATCCTGCCGATGTTTCCATCTTGCTTGTGTACATTGAGCAAGGAAATATTGCCAGGGTTTCTGGTTAAAGACAGAGACGAAAGGATGGACTCATGGATACAAATACCTTCCTCCAAGCATTAAAAGAATACGATATTGAATTATCCGAAAAGCAGCAGCATCAGTTTCAGCAATACTTTCAGATTCTGGTGGAATGGAATGAAAAAATGAACCTGACGGCGATTACCGATGAACCCGGCGTGTATCTTAAGCACTTCTATGATTCATTAACAGCTGCTTTTTACTTTAATTTCAACCGGCCCCTGACCATTTGTGATGTCGGAGCCGGAGCAGGATTTCCGAGTCTTCCATTAAAGATTGTTTTCCCTGAACTCAAAGTGACCATTGTCGATTCGTTAAAAAAACGGATCACCTTTTTGAATCACTTAGCTCATGAACTTGAGTTGAAAGATGTCGCTTTTTATCATGATCGCGCGGAGAACTTCGGGAAAAATGCCAAGTTCAGGGAGCATTATGACGTCGTAATGGCAAGAGCGGTCGCCCGCATGTCCGTGCTCAGTGAACTCTGCCTGCCGCTGGCGGCCAAAGGCGGACACTTTCTTGCGATGAAAGGTCCAAATTTAAAAGAGGAAATGGAAGCTGCATCGGCTGCGATTCAAACCGTAGGCGGAGAAGTACAGAATGTCCACACCTTTTCCTTGCCTGAGGAAGATAGTGAAAGAAACATCGCGATTATTGAAAAACGCAGGAAAACACCGAAGAAGTACCCGCGTAAAGCAGGAACTCCTAATAAACAACCGATTCAATAAAATCAAACCAGCCTCCCTGTCAACGGGTGGCTGGTTTTTTACGATCGAAGTATGGTGTGGCCGCAAAAAAAGCCTGGGTCGTAAACAAATGGTTTATTTCCCCGGAAATAATCTTCTGTTGGTCTTCTTTTCGGACTTTGCTGAATGAAGTAGGATAAAGATAAATGATTAGGAACGGAGACCATTTCTTTACTCGGTTCTTTATTTTGGACTAAGAGTAGGATAGGAGGAAAAGACTCATGAAGATCGTTGTGATTGCCGATACCCACTTTAAAAAAGAAGTCAAGCTCCCGCAGCCATTGATTAACGCTTTACAAAAAGCCGATCTAATCATCCATGCCGGTGATTGGAAAACGCCTGCTCTCTATGAAGAACTCAAGCAGTATGCCCCGGTGGAAGGGGTGTATGGAAATATCGATGAAGAGGATATCCAAGCGCTTTTTCCAGATAAGCAAGTGCTTGACATCAAAGGGCACACCATCGGCTTAGTCCACGGTCACGGTGAAAAGAAAACGACTGAAAAACGAGTTGTTGAAGCGTTTCAAGACGAAGCTGTCGATCTTATTATCTTTGGGCATTCCCATTTACCGCTGCTTCGCTTTGTCGGTAAACGGCTGTTATTTAATCCAGGCTCGCCGACAGATAAACGCAGGATGCCTTATTATTCCTTCGGTGTGCTGACGATTGATGAGGAGCTGACGGCAAGCCATCACTTCTTCCCCAGTAAGAAGTGAAAATAATTTTAATGAAAATTATAAAGTTATGAAAGGAATTTTACTAGTTAAGTCGAAGTAGTAAAGAGAACGCTTTCTTATAGTGTTTGAATAATAGAGTGAAAAGGGGATTTTTATGAGTCAGAATCTATTTCGTTTGGATGGGAAAGTAGCTGCCGTAACAGGGGCGACACGAGGGATCGGTCGTTCTGTCGCAATCGCACTCGCTGAAGCCGGAGCCGATGTAGCGCTGTTACAGAGAAATCCAGATCAATTAGATGTCAAAAATGAAATCGAAAACCTGGGCCGGACGTGCCGTACGATACCATGTGATTTGAGTCAGACGGAACAAGTGAAAGAAGCCATTCCACAGGTGGTCTCTGAATTTGGAAAAATTGATATTCTCGTGAACTGCGCCGGCATCCAGCGCCGTTCTCCATCGGTTGATTTTCCTGAAGAGGACTGGGATGAGGTTATTAATATTAACTTAAAAACGGTCTGGCTGTTATGCCAGCAGGCCGGCCGCTACATGGTTCCGCAAAAAAGCGGTAAGATTATTAACTTTGCTTCACTGCTTTCGTATCAGGGAGGAATCACCGTTCCTGCCTATGCGGCCTCTAAAGGCGGTGTCTCCCAAGTAACGAAAGCGCTCTCCAATGAATGGGCGCAGCATAACGTAAATGTCAATGCGGTTGTACCAGGCTATATTGCAACGGACATGAACACCGCTCTCATTAATGATGATAATCGAAACAAGCAGATCCTTGACCGCATCCCGGCAGGCGACTGGGGCAAGCCTGACGATTTCAAGGGCACGGCTGTATTTTTAGCCTCAGATGCATCGAACTATGTGCACGGCCATCAGTTAGCTGTTGATGGAGGCTGGCTGGGAAGATAAACCCTTTCAGTCAAAGAAACCCTAAACCACTCTCGGTTTAGGGTTTCTTTTGGCAGGTGGGGCAGTAATAGCACCTTCTTGAGCCGGCTTTCATTTTTACAATTTCCGTACCCTCGATCCGGCAGGGTTTACCTTCCCGGTTAAACACCCAGTGGCGGTAATCGTTTCGTTTTGCCCCGTTTGCCTTCAATTGATTAGCAAGGTCAAGATCATTCGTGACTCCTTGATGGCGGTACGACTGCCAGGGGAGCTGAATACAGGCTTCAGCGGCTTGATGTAACTGCTCATTCGTACAATCTGCGGGTCTTAAGTCCGGATGGATGCGGGCTTTGAATAATAGTTCACTGCGCAAATAATTGCCGATCCCTGCGATAAACGATTGATCCAGCAAGAGAGACGTCCACTTCCTGAGCCGAAATCTTTTAGATAGAAAACGCTCCTTTAATTCCTCGACCGTAATCGCGTCGTTCAAAGGATCGGGACCAGCTTTTTTTATAAACGGGTGGTCTTCGACTTCCTCATTTCTTAATACTTCAATCTCAGAGGCACTGTATAGAAGCGCAGACTTTTTTTCATTATGGATGGCGAGTCTAAGCTGCCGGTTGGTAGAGGGATAATTGTACGCGTTTCTCACATACCATTTGCCATATAATTGATTATGTGTGTAGATCGTAAAGCTGTTTTCAAATCGAATCAGCATGGCTTTTCCTTTGGTTTCCACTTTCTCCACGGAAAGACCTTGCAGCTGTTTTTCATAGCCTTTCAATGCTTCAAAGGCAAAAAAAACCTCGAGTGCCGGCCCTTTTAGGAGCGCCTCTTCCATTTGATCGGCAGCCTTTCGGATTTCTGGTCCTTCAGGCATAAACGAGCTCCTCTCATACTCAGCTTGTTTCATTTTACAGCAAGATCAATCGGTTGACCGTCTTTGTCATAAAATAAGACGTAAGGAACCCTTACAATTCCTTACGCCCTGTTATTTCAGCAGATCCATATTAACTGGACATGAACTGTCCGCCGTTAATATGGATGAACTGCCCGGTCATATAGGTGGAGTCATCAGAAGCAAGCAGCACATAGCTTCCGACGTGCTCGACGGGCTGTCCTGGTCTTCCCATCGGTGTGTTCGTCCCGAATTGTTCGACTTTATCCTCTGGGAAGGTGGACGGAATTAATGGCGTCCAAATCGGTCCAGGTGCGATCCCATTGACACGAATCCCTTTATCGACGAGCTGTTTTGCCATCGAACGAGTAAAGGCGACGACCGCTCCTTTTGTTGCGGTATAATCGACCAATTCCGGATTCCCATAATAAGGGTTAATCGAAGCCGTGTTAATAATAGCACTGCCTGCTTCTAGATGAGGGAGCGCGGCTTTGGTCATATGAAACATGGAAAAGATATTGGTGCGGAACGTGCTTTCCAGTTGTTCTGTTGAAATAGTAAGAAGATCATCCGTCGGGTGCTGTTCTGCTGCGTTATTAACGAGAATATCCAGTTTTCCAAGCTTATCAACCGTTTGTTTAACGGCATCCTGGCAAACTTGTTCATCTCCGACATCACCAGGGATCAGGATGGCGCGACGGCCCTCTGCTTCGACTTTCTCTTTCGTAAGTTCCGCATCTTCATGCTCTTCCAGGTAGGAGATGGCCACGTCCGCTCCTTCTTTGGCATACCCAATAGCAACCGATCTGCCAATCCCGCTGTCACCGCCCGTAATCAGCGCCACTTTGCCGGATAATTTATTTCCGCTTTTATAATCCTCATCGGCGTGCAGCGGCTGTGTCTTCATCGCTGCTTCTTTTCCAGGCTGCTTTGCCTGCTGTTCGCCTGTCTGGCCTTGCGTTTGACGGTTCATACGATCCATAGTACCTGCCTCCTTAGCATTTGGGACTTTTTACAAGCTTTTATGATTGATTCCACGTCATAAAAAAATCAAACCTTTTCTACGGTATTTATTTTTGTAAAATAATAAACTCGAGTTCTGTTTAGAACTCGAGTAAAGTTTAAAATTCAGCTGTAATCGGCAGCATAAATGATTCATTTTCCAATGGAAACGTCCCTCGAACCATTAAAGTCGTGCCGCGATTGTAAGTTACCGGTGTAAAAGATCCTCGTAATCGATCCGGGTTAAAAAAGACATGAACTTCTTTGAACGGCTGGGAAATCAAGGAGCAGATTTCCTGTAGATCCGGCATGTACGAACCGATACAATCATACAGTTCCAGCCTTCCGTGAACGACTTCAAACAGTAACAAAAGGTCCAGCGACTTTGCGTAATACAAATGGGAAGAGAGTTCTGTCTGGTACATATTTAAATAAAAGGAGGTTTTATAAGTAAGCGCTGTCATTTCGTGGGACGCAGGTTCATTTTCTTTTAAAAGGCGCCGGATCAGCTGCAAATCGTTGTCTTCAAATAGATCCAATAAGCGAAGTTCATCACTGTCTGTCGGCGGGTGGCTGTAAGAAGCTGTGAAATAATATTCCGGAACTTCCCTGAATCCAAAAGAGGTATACCGGTCAGGCTCATCGGTATAAAGGAAGCTGCGTTCATACTTTTCATCAATCGTTTCCAGCATCAGTTTAAACAACGTTTTCATTAACCCTTCTCCGCGATAATCCGGATGGGTCATGACGGATTGGATCCCGGCGGATTGATAGATTTTTCCCTTCATAATTAGAGGCATATCAAAAAAAGCTGTATTGGAGATGGCCTGATTATCGATAAAATAGGTGAACGGACGATACGTATGGTCCCAAAACCCGTTGTGATAGAGTTTTTTAAAGGCTTCCTGTGGGATATTAAACACTTCTTGAAACAATGGATATAACCGTTCCCGCTGGTGGTCGATGTTTGCGTACGCCTGGTCAAAGGTAAGTAATTTCATCCGATCTCCTCCCTGATTTCTATGGGTAATATACAAACTATTCAAAATATTCCTTATGTTATACTATAGCGGTTTTTAACTAGAAAAGGTATAGGAAGTTTTGTTGAACCATCGCAATTATTGTTCCAAAATGGGAGATAGGACCTACTATTATTCCAGTGATTATTCTTGATGGAAACATTTACATAAAGAAAGGAGAATTTTATGACTGTTCAACGAACAAAGGAGTCTTCATTTCGGGGAAGTAACCGCGAATTGTTCTATGTTGGATACCTTATTATCCTTTCGCTGCTGTCTGTGCAGCTGCCTTTTGATGTAAAGTACGCCTTGATTCCATGGCTGATCGTTTTAGCTGTTGATTTCTATTTATCCAATACCAGCTATAAGCGGATGAAAGTAACCGCGATCATCGTTTTGATTCTACTCGTGATTTTCACATAAAAAAAGCCGGGACTTATAAAAAAGTCCCAGCTAAAGTCTGTTCTCTAACGTTCGTAAATGCACGGCGCTTTTCGAACGATGGTGAAATCTTATCCTGAATCTTTCCCCTTCATTCGGATGTTAAAAGGACTAAACCAGTCTTTACCCGGCCCTTTTAGGATACTTATTAAGTGAAATATTCGAGTGAAGCTTCTGGAAAATACTTTTTAATGTATCCACCCAGCGTATCCTGGATATCCTTTTGTTCTTCTTTTGGATAGACATACTTCCCGATTCCGTAACGCCCCCATTTATACATCCGCTTTTCTTCATCCATTTCAAGCTTGGTCATCGGATAGTTTTTTTGAATCACACGCTTTGCTGGTTTCGTAAACCGGTGCTGAATGAGTTCAAAGGAAAGATCCTTCACGGCGTAGTCCGGCAATTGGTCATGAAGCTTCTCAAACAATTCCTGGTAGCCTTCCTTCCACTCTTCGTATAAATAAATCGGTGCGATAATAAAGCCTAGTGGATAGCCGGCCTCCGCTACCTTGACCGCGGCCGCAATTCGTTCATCCAACCGGGACGTCCCGGGTTCAAGAAACTTGATGACGTAGTCCGCGTTCATACTGAAGCGGAAACGTGTCCGCCCGTTATGCCTGGCATCCAGGAGATGATCGACGTGGGCAAATTTTGTGACGAAACGAAGGCGTCCATATTCAGATTTTCCAAAGTATTCAATCGCCCGTTTCAAGGTGTGGGTAAGATGGTCGACTCCGACAATATCCGACGTACAAGAAGCTTCGAAGCGTGTTTCCTCAGGAGCCCGCTCCTTCATGTATTGTTCAGCGGCGTCAAAGATTTCCTCTGTATTCACATACGTGCGGATATAAGGCTTGCTTCCCATCGTCGTTTGTAAGTAACAGTAATGGCAGTGCCCCATGCATCCGGTAGCAAAAGGAATAGCATACTCAGCAGAAGGCTTGGAACTGTCGAATTTTAATGTTTTGCGAATCCCGACGACAAGCGTGGATTTAGCTACACGGTATTTTTGAAAATCATTTTCCCCCGGGAGGTTGCGGACCTGGTTATGGGAGGTCGTTTCACGAATTTCAATTCCCATATGTTCAAATTTCTCCTTCAGTTCTTTCCCTAAGGGATAATCAAGCGCACGCGGTTCCATGTATACAAGTTGAGGTACGAATGGTTTTACCACTGTGGTCCCTCCAAATCAATGGTTCCAAACGCTTCTTCGTAAGCTCGTTCCGCTTCTCCGAGAGAAGCATACACGGCGATGTCAGAGTCTAGAGGAAAATAAGTGTCATACAAAAATAAGGCCAGCTCTCCAGGCTCTTCCGGATCTTTTACGACAGCAGCTTCCTGAACATTGGCTACATTAAAGGTGTGAGGGTTGCGGTAAATGACATATACGACGTCCCCTGCTCGATATTGCGGCTGATTCAAATCCATTCCAGTCACCTCTTTCCTTTCATTGTGCTCATTTTTCCACAACGGAAGTAAATTATTACAAAAACGGTGAATGAAACCTTCAGGTAATAATCGGATGTTAGGAGAAATAATGTAAGTAATAACAACGATGTATGCCGAGGCTGCGTGTGTTTAAATGATCAACCGGACGACCTGGGCTGATTAATGGGAAAGGAGCGATGAGGATGCCGATTTTATATGCGACGGAAGCTGATCTCAAGCAGATCTACCCTCATACGGGAACGGCGATTTCAGAAGGATCTCTTGGCTATTATGAGGGAAACAGTGTCATGGGCAGCAATATGATGCAGGCGGTCATTCGGAACGGAGGAAAAGTACTCGTAGTTAAAGAAAATGAACAAGTGTGCGGCTGGCTGCTCTATGGAATCCAGTTTGATGAATTTACGGGTGTTCCTTTTGGCTACTTATATGACCTCCACGTGTTCAAACGGTTTCGAAAAAGGGGCTATGGGAAAGCCCTGATGCAGACTGCGATTGATGAAATCAAAGCCCAGGGAATCAAAAAAGCAAGTTTGCTCGTGTACAAAGAAAATACCGCGATCGAGATTTATAAATCGCTGGGATTTAAGGAAACCTGTATCGTCATGCACAAACAGCTCGACTAATGACACATTGTTTCATGTGAAACATCAGTAAAACAGGACTGCGAGATAATGAAAAACCTCTTCTCTACAGACGAACAAAGAAGGGGGGAATTCTTAAGCCATGCTCTCCCCGCCTTACAAGAAGTTTAAGTTCAACTAACCTAAAAATCCGAACGATGGTGAAGTCTTATCGTAATAAGTTCACCTTCATTCGGATTTTATATTGGCTAATACTTTTTTGTCCCAGCCCCAATTTTTATTGGTGCTTATATGCAATGAGAATAATGTCTTCCGATGTTTCACTCTTCATGTGTTCTTCCAGCTGCTGAATCTCCTTAATCTGCTCCTCAGAAAGAGTCGCAGCATTGTATCCATCGAATGGCTGTGGTTGATTCATGTCTTTTCCCTCCCCTATCTTTTCTCTTAGCATCTGTCATCCCGCCAAAATTAACCTGGTGTAAATTTTTTCTGAATGTGTCCCCTGCTCTTGTTAAATATATCTTTTCGATATATTATATAGCTGGAAGATATAATAACCCACAGAACAGGAGGCTATTGATGTACGAACTATTCATTCTAGGAGAATTAATGGATAAGCCTATGCATGGCTACCTGCTTCAATACATTCTTGGGAAAGTGATCGGGCCGAACCGGAAAATGAGTTGGGGCGTCCTGTATCCGCTGATTGAAAGCTTGAAAAAAGACGGCTGTATTACTCAGGAATTCCCTCCTCATACAGGACCCGGCCGGCCGAAGAAAATCCTTAGGATTACGGAAACCGGAGAACAGCGTTTTTACATGCTCATGACTCAGCCGATGGACTATGATCAGAACACAGAAGATTTATTTGACGTGAAGCTGAGCAACTTCCATCACATCGATATCGGTGAAAAAATAACGATTCTTGAAGAATACCGCGGCTATTTAGCTTTTTTACGCGAGCATTTAGAAGAAAACCAGACGGTGGTTGAACAGGAGGCTGAAATTGCAGAGCAGGAAAAAGAAAGCATCCTGCTCGTTCTCACCCACCGGAAAAAACGGCTGCTCGCCGATGTAAACTGGGTGGAGCAGGAAATTACGAAACTTAAGGAGGCAAATACATGAATCAACAACCAACCAAACAATCCAGCTCAAAAAAATGGCTGGCGCTGGCAGCCGTATGCTTCGGCCTGTTTATGGCGCTGCTTGATGTAACGATTGTCAATGTGGCATTGCCAACGATCCAACAAGAGTTCGATACCGATTTCAGCGAGCTCGAGTGGATTGTGAACGCCTATACGCTGATATTTGCCGTGGCATTAATTACGGTAGCGAGGCTGGGAGATATTTTTGGCAGAAAATTATTTTTTATGCTGGGACTGGCCGTGTTCACGATCGGTTCTCTCCTCTGTGCACTGGCACCGGGCATTAATTTCCTTAACATATCCAGAGGGATCCAAGGACTGGGGGCATCTGCGATGATGTCGCTGTCGATGGCGATCATCTCCACGACCTTCTTTGGCAAAGAACGTGGTCTCGCCTTTGGAATCTGGGGAGGCGTAAGCGGCCTTGCTACAGCGATCGGCCCTCTCGTCGGCGGGGTGCTTGTCGAAAAAATCAATTGGGAGTCGATCTTTTACTTGAACCTCCCGATCGGCTTGCTCGCCTTAGTGATGGCCTTCTTTTTCATTAAAGAAACGAAGGATGAGCAGGTTTCGAAATCCATCGATATCTGGGGATTTCTGCTGATCACTGCAGCGATGTTCTGCCTTGTGTTCGGGCTGATTGAAGTGAATAAATCCGACCTCGGCTGGACGTCACCGGAAATCCTTGCCCTTCTGGCTGGAGCGGTAATCAGTTTTATCGCTTTTATTCTTGTGGAATTGAAAATTAACAATCCGATGGTTAATCCGAGAATTTTTAAGAATCTCAGTTTTTCAGGTGCCTGTATTGCAGCATTCAGCTTAAGCGCCGGGGTGTATGCGCTCTTCTTTTATTTAACGCTGTACCTGCAGAATTATTTAGGCTTTTCGGCCTTGGAAGCAGGTATGCGTTTTCTTGCGATCAGCGGCTTCGCCTTAGTGCTCGGGCCGGTCTCCGGTACGGTCACGTCGAAAGTAGGCGCAAAGCCTGTGATCGTGACCGCGTTAAGCATTCTCGCCCTATCTGACTTTATGATGATGCTCGTGTCGGATACCCAGGACCAGAGCAACTGGATCTATTTACTACCGGCGTTTCTTGTTGCCGGCGTGGGCAATGGTTTAATCAACCCGCCGATTTCCACTACGGCTGTAGATACGGTTCCGAACCGGATTGTCGGGATGGCTTCCGGCGTCAATAACGTGTCCCGGCAGATTGGCATTGCCTTTGGAACCGCTTTTCTTGGCGCCCTGCTCTCCAACCAGTATGTCGATGCCATTCGGACAAATATTGAGAAGCTGTCTTTTCAAGGAGCTCCTAAGGGACGAAAGAGCAGATCATCGAAGGGATATCAGCTGCGGGACCGATTGCCGGGAGTCAGGGGCTAAAAGGAGCGGGAGCAGAGAAATACCAAAGCATGCCCGGCTTTTCAAAAATCCAGGACATTGCTCAGACCGCTTTCGTGAACAGCTTAGACCAGGTTTTTGTGGCGGCTGGTGTCATTTTATGTTTAGGTGTAGTCTTCAGCTTCCTCTTTATTAAGAAAAGCGATTTTGTCGAATAAGGAAACAAGGCACCTCCAAAAGGTGCCTTTCAGCTTGTAGAGAAACCCCGTGTTTTTCTACAAGTTTTTTGTTTACCGCCAAGCGATGGCCCTTCCCTTTCCGCGGACGAGTGCCCGAGCACCTTCCAAAAGGTGCCTTTACCTTTGTTCCAGCATCCTTTTCCCTCTTTGAACAGCTGTTTTTGCAAAAGCAAGGAGCTCCTGCTTTTCCGTCTGCCTCCCCCCTCTTCTGCCTAAGCGAAGTTCTAACGCATGATTCAGCAGTTCGCTGTAGTCGTGAAAAGCGGCCTTTCCCCACTGGAGAGCCTTTTCTTTACTACAAATCTCTTTTTGTGAAAGAGTATACAAAATTCTGGTTATCCCACTCGTTACCCATACCATGTCTTCTTCGGTGAGCTCTCTGTCTTTCATTCTTTCAAGGTAGGATGGCCAATAGTCATTGATATGGCCGTCCATTTCATCGAGCACCTGTTCAAAGCTGATTTTCGGCTGCAGACGCGGTCCGTACAACGTTTTTCGGAGCGTCCACCAGGTGACAGCATTGATATTGTGGTGCCCCTCTTCGTGAACACTCCTTCATTCATGAAAGGATAAGGCGAAATTTCGCCAGGATCCTTTTCATAGACAGGAACCGGTAAAAACATGACATCCAACCGGTTGGCAAACGCGCGGTTTTCCAGCAGTAATTGTTCGTGAAAACTTCGCAGGCCCGTGGTATGCTCCTTTACTTGGCGTTTTGTTTGAAAGAATACGATGAGGTCCCAGTCGCTTTGCTCAGGGTTAAATGCTCCGATGCCTCCGGATCCGTACTGGTAGATGCCTGCTATATGTTCTCCAAACGTATCAACGACCGCTTCGACGTATGTCTGAACAGTCTTCTCCATTTTTCTCACCTCTTTAAAAACTTCGATTCCGTTTATACACATCTACGAGATAAAAATTTTTTCTCCTCTTTCTAATATAAATGCTTTGCAATTCCTTTTTTATATTCCTATACTAGGGATACATATGCATCTATAGGTGAACGAAAAAATGATCCAACTGGAACTGGTAATTATTCCATATCCTAGATACTTTTCAAAGAAGAAATATGATAAAATAATCTAAGAGTGAAAACGGCATACGAATGCGCAGCAGCCGGAAGCCCTGCAGCGCTTTTTCTGTTTTTACACTATTTCCTCCTGTTCATAGGAGGAAGGTCGTATGCTGGATCGTAAAAAGGTGGTGTCTGATCGTGTTACATCCTTTTGGTCGTTTGTTCGGTCTGGGGGACAAGTCAGATTCGGATAATGACAACGAAGAATACAATCCTGACGAAGTTCTTCAAATACCCGTGCAGCGTGTTCAGCCAAACCGTTATCAGCCTCGAGCGATTTTTAACAGCGAAAAGATCAAAGAACTCGCCCAGACGATACATACGCATGGGATGATTCAGCCGATTGTCGTCCGTCGATTAAATGAAGAAGATTTTGAATTGATTGCCGGGGAACGGAGATGGCGTGCTGTCCAGACGCTTGGCTGGGAAACGATTCCTGCCATTATCCGTGAAATGAATGATTCACAAACAGCCTCTGTGGCCTTAATTGAGAACCTGCAGCGGGAAGAGCTGACTGTGATTGAAGAAGCGATGGCATATGCCAAGCTCATTGAAATACATGAATTAACCCAGGAGGCGCTGGCCCAGCGCTTAGGCAAGAGCCAGTCGACCATTGCTAATAAAATTCGTCTATTAAAGCTTCCGGAATCAGTCCAGCAGGCGATTATGGATAAGAAAATTACGGAACGGCACGCGAGAGCCTTAATCGGGTTAAAGGACCCGGAAGCTCAGGAGAAGATTCTCCAGGAGATTATCGAAAAGCATCTGAATGTCAAACAGACTGAAGAGCGGATCGCCAAGCTAGCCAACCCTGCGCCTAAGAAAAAGAAACCGAAGCTTAAAGGCGTCAATAAAGATATGAGGATTGCGATGAATACGATTCGCCAATCCCTTGATATGGTTACCGATACAGGAATTAATCTTGAAACGAACGAAGAAGATCATGACGACTATTATCAAATTACGATAAAAATCCCGAAGAAAAATTCTAATAAATGACCGCCTGCCCATCTTTTCTTCTGTAAAGATGGGTATTTTTAAGAGGAACGAACAGCGAAAACGAGCAAGGAACATATTTTCTGCCTTTTTTCCCTTTGGAAGAGTGGTAGAATAAAAGAAATATCATGTTGCAGCGATAATGAGTTTGAAAACGGATTCACGTTAGGAAGATAGAAAGAAAATGGATGAAAGAGGCAGGTGACACCATGGGTAAAGTGATTTCCATCGCCAATCAGAAGGGCGGCGTAGGGAAGACAACTACGGCAGTGAATTTAAGCGCATGCCTGGCTTATTTAAATAACAAAGTTCTTCTCGTTGATATCGACCCTCAGGGAAACGCGACGAGCGGCGTAGGGGTGGAAAAAGGAGACATGGACAAGTGCATTTATGATGTGCTCGTCGATGACGTCGAGGCAGTGGAAGTAAAGACTACTACATTGGTAGAAAATCTTGATGCGATTCCTGCGACGATCCAGCTCGCCGGGGCAGAGATTGAGCTGGTGCCTACCATTTCACGGGAAGTGAGACTGAAGCAGGCGATCGACAAAGTGAAGCATGAGTATGATTACGTCATTATTGACTGTCCTCCGTCTCTTGGCCTGCTGACGATTAATTCGTTAACAGCGTCAGATGCCGTCTTGATTCCGGTACAGTGTGAGTACTACGCTCTCGAAGGATTAAGCCAGCTGTTGAACACGGTCAGGCTTGTGCAAAAGCATTTAAATAAAGAGTTGAATATTGAAGGAGTTTTACTCACGATGCTTGATGCCAGGACGAATCTAGGCATCCAAGTCATCGATGAAGTTAAAAAATATTTTCAGGAGAAAGTCTATCAATCGATCATTCCCCGGAATGTCCGCTTGAGTGAAGCACCCAGCCACGGCAAGCCTATCATTTTATATGACGCCAAATCACGAGGGGCTGAAGTATATTTAGATTTAGCAAAGGAAGTGATAGCGAATGGCGAAAGGGTTAGGTAAAGGGTTAAATTCCATTTTCCCCGACCATGGGGAGGAAATTAGTGAAATCCATATTAAAGAATGCCGTCCCAATCCATATCAGCCTAGAAAACAGTTTTCTGATGAAGCGATAGATGAACTGAAGCAGTCGATCCAGGAGCACGGAATCCTCCAGCCTATCATTGTCAGAAAAAGTATAAAAGGCTATGAAATCGTCGTAGGCGAACGCCGATACCGGGCCGCTAAAGAAGCAGAATTAGAGAAAATCCCTGCTCTGATCCGCGAATTGACCGATGACCAGATGATGGAGCTCGCTCTGCTTGAGAATCTGCAGCGCGAGGATTTAACGCCGATTGAAGAAGCATGGGCTTACCAGAGCCTTATCAAAGAACTGGGTCTCACCCAGGATCAGCTGGCCGCCCGCTTAGGAAAAAGCCGGTCTCACATTGCCAATCTCGTTCGGCTCCTGTCTCTTCCTTCTGACGTGATGGGAAAAATAAACGAAGGCACGCTATCGATGGGACACGGACGCGCGCTTTTAGGTTTAAAAGATAAAGGCCAGCTTCCTTCTTTAGTGAATCGCATTGAAAAGGAAGGCTTGAACGTCCGGCAAGTGGAACGAATGATTGCAGAACTGAACGACCAGAAGCCTGTGAAGAAAAAGCAGGAGAAGCCGGTCGATCTGTTTCTTAAGGAACAGGAAGAGACATTAACCCAGCGCCTCGGCACCGGGGTGACCATTCATAAAGGCAAGAAAAAGGGCAAGATCGAAATCGAGTTTTTTAACGATGAGGATTTAGAGCGGCTCTTGCATTGGTTTGAAATCAAATAGCAGAAAATGGGCTTGGTGGTGGCAGAACCGCCGGGCTTTTTTTGTGCGGCTGACTAAACATATATAGGAGAGAAAAGTATGGTTTTATTAGGAGCTGTAGTCAACGGAGCCTGCATTTTTATTGGGACGTTGCTCGGATTGATTTTTACAAAGATTCCCGAACGGTTTAAAGAGACCGTCATGAGCGGCATCGGGCTTGCCGTTCTGTTAATCGGCCTGCAGATGGGCTTTAAAACAGACAATATTGTCATCGTCCTGATCAGCTTGTTAACAGGCGCAGTGATCGGCGAAGCGATTCACCTGGAAGCGAAGCTTGAATTCATCGGCCGCTGGGTGGAACGGACATTTGCCGCAGACAAGAATGCCTCCACTGGCCTGGCTCAAGGGTTTATTACTGCTTCGCTGATCTTCGTCATCGGGGCTTTATCTGTTGTCGGAGCCTTGGACAGCGGACTTAGGAACGATCACGAAGTGCTGATTACTAAAGCGGTCATCGATGGGTTTGTGGCGCTTGTCCTCACGTCTACGTTAGGGATCGGCGTGATTTTTTCCGTGATCCCGGTCGTCCTTTATGAAGGTTCGATCGCTCTGTTTGCGACTCAAATCAACCGGTGGGTACCCCCGCATATGCTCGATCTGTTTATTACCGAAATGACAGCGACCGGCGGTTTGCTGATCGTTGCAATTGGGCTGAATTTGCTGAAATTAACAAAGATCCGTGTGGCGAACCTGCTGCCTTCGTTAGTGATGGTCGGAGTGGTCTTATATATTGCTGAAAAATTTTAGCCTCGTTACAGCTGCTGCTTTTTCGGGCGGATCGTAATCGTCTGGTACGGTACCCTCGGTTTACTTTTTGCCCGGACGGAATCGGTGAGCTGGATCGCGGCCGCTACTTTAGCTGCCATTTTCATGACGGTATGAAGTCTTGTGTTCTGCAAAACTACGTATTCCATAAAACCGCTGACGTTCACCATGCCGCTGATATGAAGATCTCCGACCGGAGGGAGTTCCTTTTTTAAAGCAGCTCCCGGAGCTATCGTGCCTTTGCCTAAAGAAACGCAGCCTACGGATGTGGATTTTCCGAGACAAGCATCAATCGCCAGAATAAACGGCTCCTGATGGGCTCGATGGATCGTTTTCATCCGTTCATTTAAGTTCAGGGCATGCAGGGGGTGTTCCAGCGTTCCATAAATTTGAAAGGTATGCAGCGTCTGTTCTTCAAGCATTGAGCCAATCAGCGGTCCAAACGCGTCCCCGGTTGAACGGTCCGTGCCGATACAAGCGATGATGACATCCTTCTCCGGCAGCCATTCTTCCAAATAAGCGCTTAATTCATGGACCATGCCGGCGTCTTCCACATTGACGCGGCGTTCATTTTTGGAAAACTTGTCCTTAAAATTCATAGCGACTCCTCCAGACACATAGTAGTAACAGTATATAAGTATGTCCATGGTTCTATACGTGGCAAATACACGAAGTTGGAGGAGCGGGCATGATAAAAGCAGGACTCAAATGGATGTTTTTAATTGTAGGAACAATGATTGGCGCAGGATATGCCTCTGGCAGAGAACTGTGGCAATTTTTTGGACAAGACTCAAGTTTGGCGATTCTGTTATTTGCCGTGATGTTTACGCTTTGCTGTGCAGCGATCATGGATATCAGCTTTAAAAAACAATCCGGCCATTATCTTCCTGTCCTGAAAGCGATTGTAGGGAAACAATTGACGGGTCTCTATGATTGGATGATCATTCTCTATTTGTTTACGACAACCGTGATTATGCTTGCCGGCAGCGGAGCCACCTGGCAGGCGTTTCACTTTTCCTATCGTTTTGGCGTGCTGATCATCGTCATTCCATTAATTTTCTTGTTCTTTTGGGATGTGAAGGGGATCATAGCTGTAAATGCCTTTGTTCTTCCGTTATTAATTACGGGTCTCTTATTTGTTTTGATTCTGTTTATCACGGATCATAAGCTGTCGCTTTTTGGACATGTCACTGAAATGAGCAACTGGATGTCGGCGTTTCCTTTTACGGCTTTAAATATTCTCCCTTTAATTGCCGTGCTTGGTGCCATCGGGAATAAAATGAAGTTCAGAGGAGAAATATGGATTGCTAGCCTGGGGAGCGGAGTAATTCTCGGGGTGATTTCTTATTTATACAACAACAGCCTGATCCAAATCTCTGATGAAATTATTTTGTACGAAATCCCCTTATTTGCGATTTTAAAGCATTACCCTTACGAAATGATGATCTTCATGTCGATGATGATGTGGATCGCTATTTTCACAACAGCAGCCTCAGGCACGCTGGGTCTCGTCACGAGATTCCGGGATTATCTACGCCAGCCGCTCTGGATTCTGGCGATGGCTGTGATCGCAGTCATGCTTCCGTTTACTTCCTTTGGCTTTTCCACCCTCATTGCTTATTTGTATCCGCTTTACGGAGTCCTTAATTTATACGTGTTAACGTCGCTTTTATTGTATCCGGTCCTGCATCGTTTCAAAATCCAGTAAAAACCTGTTAAAATATACTTCATATTCATCGGCGTACGGGAGGGACCGCTATGGATGAAGTCGTAACAAAATGGGATGAAACCGTTGCCTATGTCACCGGACCAGACCTTTGGGTAACTCTAGGTTTAGCTGCTTTAAAACTGATTTTCATCTTAGGGATGACTTATCTCATTATCCGTGTCACACGAAGAGTCACGACCCAGTTTTTTGAAAACCGGCGCAAGGGTCCATTTAAAATTACCCAGCGCAGGGAAGCAACTTTAAAAAAACTAGTCGTCAACACGATTAACTATATCGTTTATTTTACAGCGTTTATTATGATCCTGGATGACATCTTTAATCTCGATGTCGGTGCTCTGCTTGCCGGGGCGGGGATCGCCGGACTTGCGATCGGGTTTGGAGCGCAGAACCTCGTTCGTGATATCATTTCCGGTTTCTTTATCATTTTTGAAGACCAGTTTTCCGTCGGGGATTACATTCAAGCTTCCGGAGTAGAAGGATTTGTTGAGGAAATCGGCTTGAGGACATCCAAGATCAAAAGCTGGACAGGAGAAGTCAATATTCTGCCGAATGGTAACATTACGCAGGTGACGAACTTCTCGATTCATAACAGCGTCGCAGTTGTCGATGTCAGTATTGCCTATGAAGGAAATATTCAAAGAGCCGAAGAAGTTATTTCAAAGCTCTTGGAAGAGCTTCCGGAGCGGTATGAAAACTTAATTACGGTGCCTGAATTGCTGGGTGTACAGGCTCTTGGATCATCCGACGTCGTCATGAGAATTATTGCCGAAACGGAGCCTATGGAGCACTGGGGTGTTGCAAGGGCGATTCGTAAAGAAGTCAAAACCCGCTTGGATGCAGAAGGAATCGAAATTCCATTCCCTCGCCTTGTAATGTATTCCAGACATGACGAGGAAGACGAGAAAGAACCTGTTCATAACGGATCCAAATAGGAGGAAGGACCATGGCGGAGAAAAATTATCAGTTAAATGACATTGTGGAAATGAAAAAACCGCACCCGTGTGGAGAAAACCGCTGGAAGATCATCCGAATGGGTGCAGACATCCGTATTAAATGCCAGGGGTGCGGCCACAGCATATTAATCCCCAGAAGAAAATTTGAAACGAAATTAAAGAAAGTACTGGAAACGAGTGACCAATAACGAAAGCTATTTCTGCTTGCAGAGAACCCTTCAGGTTTTTCTGCAAGTTTTTTATTTGCCGGCAAAGAGAGAGAGAAAGGGTGTTTTTTATTATCGAAAAATGGTTTTATAGTCGTTTTCAGCGGGGTTTATTCTTATTTTCTACAGCTTGTTATTTTTACACACAGTCTCTATAATTGGTATGACTAGCATGCATGTATGTATATCCTTAAGGAGTGAAAGTCTTATATGGCATTAACAGCAGGAATCGTAGGTTTGCCGAACGTCGGGAAGTCTACGTTATTTAACGCAATTACACAGGCAGGGGCTTTATCTGCAAACTATCCCTTCGCAACCATCGATCCGAACGTTGGAATCGTGGAAGTGCCGGATTATCGTTTGCAGAAACTGACAGAGCTTGTAAAACCGAAGAAAACCGTCCCGACGGCTTTTGAGTTTACTGATATTGCAGGAATCGTCAAAGGAGCCAGTAAAGGGGAAGGTTTAGGGAACCAGTTTCTCTCTCATATCCGTCAGGTAGACGCGATCTGTCATGTGGTACGCGCGTTTGAGGATGAAAACATTACGCACGTGTCCGGCCAGGTCGATCCCATTACCGATATTGAAACGATCAATTTAGAATTAATTTTAGCTGATTTAGAAACCGTGTCCAAACGCATCACCCGGGTAGCTAAAATGGCCCGCCAAAAGGACAAGGAAGCGGTAGCTGAGTATAACGTGCTGGAAAAGCTTCAGGAGGCACTCGAAGCCGAGACTCCTGCCAGGGCGGTTGAATTCTCAGATGATCAGCAGAAGATCGTCAAAGGACTTCATCTATTGACCTCAAAACCTATCCTCTATGTAGCGAATGTCAGTGAAGAGGAAATCGGCGAGGCTGATAACGAGAAAGTGAAGCAGATTCGTGAATTTGCTGCCAAAGAAAATGCCGAAGTAATCGTTATTTGTGCTAAAATTGAAGCAGAGATCGCTGAACTGGATGGCGAGGAAAAAGAAGAATTTTTAGAAGACCTTGGTATTCAGGAATCAGGTCTTGATCAATTGATTAAAGCGACGTACAACCTTCTAGGGTTAGCCACTTATTTCACTGCTGGAGAACAGGAAGTACGCGCTTGGACCTTTAAGGAAGGCATGACTGCACCCCAGGCGGCGGGCATCATTCATACCGATTTTGAACGAGGGTTTATTCGCGCCGAGACGGTTTCCTATGAAGATTTGGTAGAAGCAGAAACGATGGCAGCTGCCCGTGACCGCGGCCGTGTCCGTTTAGAAGGCAAAGAGTATTTAGTGAAGGATGGCGATGTCATCCATTTCCGTTTCAACGTATAAGCGTAAGCGTCAGTGATCTTTCCGTTAAGTATTGAATTTCTTGGACAGCTTTGATATAATACTTCATTGTGAGTAATTAGAAATTACTCCTTGCTCCTATGAATAGTAGGAGCCGCTAAGTCCATAAGGAGGTGAAAACGGATGAGAAAATACGAAATCATGTACATCATCCGCCCAGATATCGAGGAGGAAGCTAAGACAAACGTCGTTGAGCGTTTCAACACGATCCTTACTGATAATGGTGCGGAGATCGAAAATGTTAAAGAAGTAGGCAAGCGTCGTCTTGCTTATGAAATTAACGATTACCGTGATGGAATTTATGTAACGGTTGACTTTAATGGAGATCGTGAAGCAATTAATGAATTCGATCGTCTTGCGAAGTTCTCTGATGACATTATCCGTCACATCGCTGTACGCGAAGATGACAAATAAGGAGTGGTTCTGATGTTAAATCGTGTCGTTTTAGTCGGCAGATTAACGAAGGATCCTGACTTACGCTATACGCCAAACGGAGTAGCCGTCGCTAATTTTACTGTCGCCGTAAACCGTCCTTTTTCCAATAATCAAGGGGACCGTGATGCAGATTTTATTAACTGTGTCGTCTGGAGACGAGCTGCCGAGAACTTGGCCAACTTTATGAATAAAGGAAGCCTTGTCGGGGTAGACGGACGGATTCAGTCCCGCAGCTTTGACAACCAGGAAGGCAAGCGTGTGTTTGTGACCGAAGTAGTGGCAGACAGCGTGCAGTTTCTTGAATCAAAAGGAGGTTCTTCGCAAGGCGGAGGCAGCCAGGGTTCAGGATACGGTTCCAATCAGAACCAAAATAACAATAACAATCAGCAGCGTAACGAAGACCCATTTGCTGACAATGGGGAACCGATCGATATATCTGATGATGATTTACCATTTTAATATAGAAGGAGGGAACGCCTTATGGCACGTCGTGGACGCGGTAAACGCAGGAAAGTGTGTTTTTTCACAGCGAACGGAATTACACACATCGACTTTAAAGATGTTGATTTACTGAAGCGTTTCGTTTCCGACCGTGGAAAAATTCTTCCTCGTCGAGTAACTGGAACTTCTGCAAAGTATCAACGTAAATTGACGAAAGCAATCAAACGCGCTCGTCAAATGGCTCTACTGCCTTACTCTACTGAATAATCAGGATAATAAAAACCGTGGATTGTACGTACAATCCACGGTTTTTTTGTATGTCAAATTTCCATCAGGTTTCTCAGTTCGTCTTTGTTGGATAAGAGGTCTTCGAGCGTGTAGGCGTCCAGCACCTCTAGAAAAGCCAGCAGGGCATCATGTAAAATATGCTTCAGCTTACAAGCCGGGGTAATGACACAATGATTACTTCCGCGCTCAAAGCATTCCAATAAGGCAAAATCATCTTCCATAATGCGGACAACGCTGCCTACGTTAATTTCAGAGGCAGGTTTAGCGAGCCGGATGCCTCCGCCTCTGCCACGGATAGTCTCCAGCATTCCGAGTCT
Organism: Halobacillus salinarum; assembly: GCF_022919095.1. Classification (NCBI taxonomy): domain Bacteria; kingdom Bacillati; phylum Bacillota; class Bacilli; order Caryophanales; family Bacillaceae; genus Halobacillus; species Halobacillus salinarum. The sequence goes on from NZ_CP095073.1 coordinate 369,667, forward strand.
ATTAAGCTGGTGAACGATCTTACCAAGATGGTTTTCCGAGATATGAAACACATCGGAAATCTCTTTTTTGCTTGCAAGTTCCCCTTCTGGTTTGGAGGCTGTATAAATCAGCACCCTGAGCGCAAAATCTGTATATTTTTTAAGTCGCATACTCCCATTCCCTCACTCAACTTTTCCATTATCTTATCATACATACTTCCTCGTGTCTGTTTTTCAAGAAAAGAAAACAAGGATTTGAATCTTCATTGAATTGTCATAAAAGGTGTAAATCCAATACACATTTCAAAGCTATAATAAAGGTGTAAATAAAATACATTATTTTGGAAGGGGATTTCCAAATGAGCACCCAAACAAAAGAAACATTGAATAAGCAGACGGTAGACATGGTTAAAGCTACGATTCCTTTGCTTCAATCCCATGGTGAAACGATTACCCGCTGTTTTTACAAAAACATGTTCGAAAGCCATCCTGAATTAAAAAATATGTTTAATCAAACAAACCAAAGAGCAGGTAAACAGCCGAAAGCGCTGGCCAATGCGGTTTTAGCAGCAGCGGTTCACATTGAAAATCTAGAAGCAATCACTCCGGTTGTACGGCAAATCGCCCAGAAGCACCGCAGTCTTCAAGTGAAGCCTGAACAATATCCTATTGTAGGTCAGCATTTGCTTGGTGCGATCAAAGAAGTGCTCGGCGATGTAGCAACGGAGGATGTTTTACAAGCCTGGGCTGAAGCCTACGGGGCGATTGCCAATGTCTTTATTGAAGTTGAACGGGAAATGTACAGCGAAGCGCGAGACCAGCTTGGAGGCTGGGAAGGGTACCGGAAATTCAAAGTAGTCAGGAAGGAAGAAGAAAGCCGGGAGATCACATCGTTCTATTTACAGCCCGCTGATGAAGAAGCGTTTGCTGCTTTCAAGCCCGGCCAGTACATTACGGTAAGAGCTGACATTCCTGGTGAAGCCTACACGCATGTACGGCAGTACAGTCTTTCCGGCAATCCTGATAAAGATTACTACCGGATCAGTGTGAAAAGAGAAGAGGCGAAGGATAAAGGGGAAGCTGGGAAAGTTTCCATGTGGCTCCATACAGCTGTTCAAGCAGGAGACGTGATTGAGCTTACTGCTCCCGCGGGGGAATTTGTCTTCAACCCATCTTCTAGTCAACCGGTCGTTTTCATAAGCGGAGGCGTAGGGTTAACTCCTCTTGTGAGCATGCTTCACGGCGTCCGTAAGCTTCAGCCTGAGCGTAAGGTCACTTATATTCATGCCGCCCGTAACGGCTCTGTGCATGCCTTAAAAGAGGAAATGTATGTGCCTGGTGTAAACACGCATGTGATTTATTCAGAGCCTAGTGAAAAGGACCGGGAGTTAGGAAACTTTGAAAAAGAAGGCTATCTTGACCTCTCCTGGCTGAAACAAGTCGCACAGAAAGACGCTGAGTTCTATTTCTGCGGACCGGCAGGATTTATGAAAACCGTCTACCAATCATTAAAAGCCTGGGGCGTATCCGACGAACAGCTTCATTACGAATTTTTTGGTCCGGCAGCTCAATTAGACGGTTAATTACCGCCTGACCGCTTCTTTTGAAGAGAGGTCGTGACTGGCAATCTTTTGATCTAGTTTTTGGACATAAGCCATAAAAAAGTGGATGATGGTGCCGCTGAACAAGGCAATGATAAGGGTTCCAATGCCGATCGCACCTCCAAAAAAGAACGCGGCGGTGACGAGGACAACACTGATGACCGCCCGTGAAAATCCAACATTCCAGCCGGTCATTTTCGTCACGACGAGCATCGTACGGTCAAAAGGATTTGGGGCAAAATCAGCCTGTAAATTGATCGATATGCCTAAAGCGGAAATCACCATGCCTGCAAGCAGACAGAGCATCTGCATTGAGAACACTTGCGGATGAATCCAGTTGTTAATCGTAAACACCCATACATCGATAAAGGCTCCGGTCAACAAGGAAGTTGCAAGCGCAATGAGTTCCGGGATCCGCCGCTCGGCGATGGCGTTGAATAGAATCATAGAAAAGCCGACGACGATCTCCCAGCTTCCGATGGTCAGCCCGAACGTCCGGTAAAGGCCGACGAGCAGGGCATCAAAAGGAGACGTTCCCATATGGGATTGAATGGTGAGCGCAATGCCCAAGGTAAGTACGATGATTCCAAGAATATAATACGTGGCCCGCTGAAACATTCGCTTCATTCCAAAGTCTCCTTTCGTTGATTATTATCAGGCTAATGTATCTTATTTGGAAGATATTTTCAACCAATAAACCTCTCTCTATTTGATAGAGAGAGGTTTCAGCTTGTAGAGAAACCCTATAGTTTTTCTACAAGTCGTTCTTATGCCCCGTGGAGGGAAATATCCCTTCGCTTTCCACGGACGAACGCCCGAGCTTCCTCGCGAAAAACCTCGCTGCGGGATCTCGGATCGCCCGTTTTTCCGTAGGAGTCTCGGGATATTTTTCCCCACTGGATTCTTCAGGCTGCAATGGAAAACACTCTCCTCCAACTACGAAAAGTCTTGTTGGGAAGAGAAAAAGCTTATAGTGGATCATCAAGCTCCTCTCGTTATTTACCAGACTTCAACAAAATTCATAGTATACCTGTGAAAATGGAAGAAAATCTAATAGTGAAAAGAGAGAAGGGACATCTTACAACTCCAGAAGGAAGAGCACATAAAAAAATCCGAATGATGGTGAAATCTTAACTTAGTAAGATCACCTTCATTCGGATTTTATCATGCTGAAACACGTGAGTCCCAGCTGGGACTTATTTTATTCTTCTACATGAGCCCATTTGAATTCGAATTCCGGACCGGTGGCTGTCGTAAAGACCCCTTTAATGCTAGGGCGGAACAGCTGCGCTTTGGCATCCTGATAAATCGGTGCGACAGCTGCATCTTCTTCAAGAAGCAGTTTCTCAGCTTCAAGGAAGGTGGCGTACCGTTTTTCCGGATCCTGGGCGTATTCATCATTGGCTTTATGAATTAAAGCATCATACTCTTTGCTTGAATAATTCATATTGTTGTTCTGTCCATCTGTCAAATACATATTGAGATACGTATTTGCATCGACGTAGTCTGGTCCCCAGGTGGCTGCTTCAATTTCGAATTCAGACTCCTGGTCACGGCGTACACGTTCTTTAAATGGTACTTCTGCAAGCTTAATCGTTAATCCGTCAAGGTTAGATTCAAGCTGGTCTTTGTAATAAGCAAGTACATTCTTGGAGGTACCCGTGTCGTCCCCAAGAAGCTCCAGCGTAATCGAATCTTTTCCAAGCGCATCCTTCGCTTTCTGCCAATGCTCTTTGGCTTTATCCGTATCATAAGTTACGAGCGGACCTTGAGCATCGCGGAAGTCTTTCTCGCTTCCCGGCATCGATACGAAGTTCGATGGAACATAGCCTTCAGCTGGAATGGAACCATCATTCAAGATGACATCCACCAGTGACTGACGGTCGATGGCCATGGAAATCGCTTTGCGGGCATCTACATTCGCAAGTACTTCATTCTCCTGGTTAAATTTGAAGAAATACAAGTAAGGCTTCTCTGCTACATCAAAATCTTCTGATGCGGAATATTGATCGACGAATTCAGCATTGAGTTCGGTTTGGTCAAGCTCGCCGGATTCGTACAAGTTCACGCCCGTGGAGATTTCTTTGATGACTTTCGCGTGAATCTTGTCCAGTTTAACGGAATCTGCATCCCAGTAATCTTCGTTTTTCTCAATCGTCCAGCCTTCTCCGTGGTTCCATTCCGTCATTTTGAATGGACCGTTGGAAATGGTGTTTGCTGCTTCTGAAGCGAATTTATCGCCTTGTTCTTCGGCGTATTTCTTATTGATCGGCATAAATGTAATAAAAACAGTCATGGACTTAAAGTATGGAACTGGTTTTTCCAGGTTTACTTCAAGCGTATGATCATCGACAGCCTTAACTCCTAATTCCTCGAGGTCTTTCTTTCCCTGGCTGATTTCAGTTGCATTTTTAACGACTCCGCCAAGGAAATAGGGTCCGTATTCTGAACCTACTTCAGGATCTACAGCCCGTCTCCAGGCATATACGAAGTCTCCGGCCGTTACTGGATCACCGTTTGACCAATTGGCATCACGTAATTTAAAGGTCCAGGTAAGCCCGTCCTCACTGACCGAGCCTTCTTTGGCCATACCTTCTTTTAATTCACTATTTTCACCGAGACGGTATAACCCTTCGGTCGTTTCTCCTGCCCACTGGAAACCGACAGTGTCAGTAATTAAAGAAGGGTCCATACTTGGGATTTCACTCTTTGCTGTTACGGTTATTTCTTGTGCTGCGCTGCTTTCTGAATCTGAGCTGCTGTCATTGCTGTCGCTGCTCGAGCCATCGCTGTCTCCCCCGCTGCAGGCAGCCAGGACAAGCGAGAGCATCAGCGTCAGCATGAGCCATAGTGTTCGGTGTTTTCTCAAAGGAATCCCCCCAAAAAATATTAATAATTTTCTAAAAATACGTACTTTTTTAATTATACAGACTATTACGGGAGATTACAGGGAGTTTACAAAAGAAAAAAAAGAAAAAAAGTCATAAGCCAGAAAATTCGAATAAGATTGACAATGAATTAACTTTTGATAGGATTAAGGAATATCATTTCTTTTTCTACCGTACTAAAGGATAAGTAAAGGGAAAGAAAACATAAATCAGGAGGGGAAACAGAATGAAGCGTGAATGGGATTTACTCCACACCCCTGGTCCAACTCCCATCCCACCAAGTGTGGATCGGGCGATGAGCCAGCCGATTATCGGCCACAGGGGACAGAAATGCAAAGACTTGCTTAAGGAATTAACGCCACGTCTGAAGCCGGTTTTCGGGTCGTTGGAAAATGTCCAATTACTGACGGGAAGCGGTACTTCCGCGCTTGAAGCAGCGGTAGTCAATACCACTGCTCCGGGAGATAAAGTAATCGTGGTCGTAGCAGGGGCTTTTGGCGACCGGTTTGCGAAGCTGTGCCAGACGTATGAATGCAATGTCCACCGAATTGACGTGGAGTGGGGAAAGGCTGTAGAAGTCAAGGAAGTAGAAGAGACCCTCCGCGAGCATTCTGATACGAAAGCGGTTTTCGTCACCCATTGCGAAACGTCAACAGGAGTGATGCACCCCGTTGAGGATGTTGCAAAAAGTGTCCATCGTTTAAGCCAGGCATTAGTCATTGTTGACGGCGTCTCTTCTATTGGAGGAGCTGAAATCAACATGGAACGCTCTGGAATCGATCTCTTAGTTTCCGGTTCCCAAAAAGCGATGATGCTTCCACCGGGACTAGCCTTTGCGGCCATTGGCGAACGAGCGTGGAAGGTGATTGAAGAAAATGACCGTCCCCGTTTTTACCTTGATTTACGAACGTATGATAAAAAATTAACAGATGGCCAGACTCCATTCACTCCCGCCCTTTCTTTAATGTTCGGGTTGGAAGAGGTGTTGAACTTAATAGAAGAAGAAGGGCTTGAGCAGGTGTTTGAACGTCATCAGGTCATGAAGCAGATGACCAGAGAGGCGTGCAGAGCTCTGCACCTCCCTTTATTTGTCGCTGATGAAGATGCCTCCTGTACGGTAACCTCTATTAAACCGGAGACGTTTGATCCCGAAAAGCTCCGAAAAATTGCGAGCGAAGAATTCGGATTAATGTTAGCGGGCGGTCAGCAGCACTTAAAAGGCCAGATTTTCCGCATCGGTCACATGGGGTATACGCGTCCAGCCAATGTACTGCAGTATATCAGCATTCTTGAAATCGTACTTAAGCGTTTAGGTCATGAATTCGAAGCTGGAGCAGGAACAGCAGCTGCTCAGGAAGCTTATCTTAGTGTAGCAAGGGAGCTGGTTTGAAGTGTACCGGGTATTAATTTGTGATCCGTTAAGTGAAGAAGGAATCCGACCGCTGCTTGATGCTGAAGACGTCGAAGCAGTGATGAATCCGTCGATGAGCTATGAAGAACTGCTTAAAGAAGTAAGCAGTGCTCATGCCATTTTAGTAAGAAGCCAGACGCAGGTGACGAGAGAAGTCATTGAGCATGCCAAAGAATTGAAGGTCATCGGCCGTGCCGGGGTCGGGGTCGACAATATCGACCTCGACGCGGCCACAGAAAATGGAGTCGTCGTAGTCAACGCACCGGATGGCAATACGATTTCCACAGCGGAGCATACGATGGCGATGCTGATGTCCTTAGCAAGAAATATTCCTCAGGCGTATCACCAGCTGCAAAATAAGCGTTGGGAACGAAAAAAATTCGTCGGTGTTGAGCTGAAAAATAAAACGCTCGGCATCGTAGGGTTTGGACGGATCGGAAAAGAGGTCGCCCAGCGCGCGAAAGGCCACCGCATGAACGTCGTTGCGTTTGACCCGTTTTTAACGAAAGAAAAAGCGGACAAATCCGGAGTCAGTCATGGAAGTCTTCAGGAAGTCCTGCAGCAGGCTGATTTCTTAACGGTTCATACACCTCTGATCGAAGAAACGAAGCATTTGATTGACCGTGAAGCCATTCAGCTGATGAAGCCGGGGGCGCGGATTCTCAACTGTGCCCGGGGTGGCATCATCGAAGAGGATGCTTTATATGAAGCGATTAAATCAGGAAAAATTGCCGGGGCTGCGCTTGACGTTTTTGAAGAGGAACCGGCAACGGAACATAAGCTTCTTACGCTTCCGGAAGTCATTGCGACTCCGCATCTAGGAGCAAGCACAATAGAGGCTCAGGAAAATGTGGCTACAGACGTAAGTTACGATGTCATGGAGCTTCTGCGGGGAGGAACAGTGAAGCACCCTGTCAACATGCCTTCGGTTTCTCCGGAAACGATGGAAAAAATTTCTCCATACTTCCAGTTATCTGAACGCCTCGGCGCCTTTTTGTCACGCGTAGTGGAAGGAGCGCTTGAACGAGTCAACGTCTATTACTCTGGCGATCTCCTTGATATGGACACGATGCCGCTCACCCGCATCGCTGTAAAAGGGATCCTGCAGCGCCACATCGGAGACCGTGTGAATGATGTGAATGCCTTTAAGACTGCATCCGATAAAGGCATCATAATCAATGAGCATAAATCTACGTCTACGAAAGGCTTTACTAATCTCGTGACGATTGAAATCGAGACGGATGAGGAGAAACGCAGTGTGGCCGGCACGCTGTTAAATGGATTGGGAGCACGGATTGTCCAGCTCGATCAATATTCCATTGACGTCATCCCTGAAGGCCATCTAGTCGTGATTCACCACCGTGACCAGCCGGGGGCTATCGGACGGGTAGGAAACCTGCTTGCCGACCACCACGTCAATATCGCCACCATGCAGGTGGGCCGTACCATACTTGGCGGAGATGCGGTCATGATTTTAACGATCGACAAAGAAGTAGAAGCGGTGTGCAAAGATGCGCTTTCTCAAGTCGCTGAAATTAACAAAGTCCAGTGCTTAACTTTATAATGGAAAAGAAAGACAGGTAAGCTGACAGGCTTGCCTGTTTTTTATAAGAGGAGGGGAAGCCATGACAAAAATCTACCTGACCAGGCACGGCCAGACCGAGTGGAATGTGGAAGGACGGATGCAGGGAACACAAGACTCCGCCTTAACCTCTTTAGGCGTAAAACAAGCGGAATGGCTTGGTTCATCGCTTCAGTCAGAACCGATGGATCTCATCATTTCCAGTTCAAGCGGCCGGGCTGTCAAAACCGCCGAGCTGATCCGGGGAACCCGGAACATCCCGCTGGAGACGAATGACCGGCTGAAGGAGATTAACCTGGGAGAGTGGGAAGGACGGCTGCAATCGCAAATTCAAAAATTCTTCCCTTATGAGTACAAGCATTTCTGGGAAGAACCGCACCTCTATGAATCCACCGAAGGGGAAGACTTTGCCGAAGTGATCGAGCGGGCCGGCCGGGAATTAGAGCAGCTTGCGCTCGATAATGAAGGCAAGACGATTTTAGTGGTGACTCATGCGGTAGTATTGAAATGTCTAATGGCCTATTTTGAAGAAAAACCTGTTCGCGACGTATGGTCGGGAGCTTATATGCATTCGACTTCTCTTAGTTTGGTTGAAAGAGCTGCCGGGGAGTGGAAAGTGCATTTCCAAGGCGATACGGCGCATCATGAAGCCTCATCTTCTCCATAAGAGCGGAGAAATCGTTTTTAGATGTAGAATAGACCCCTCTTTTCATGTGAAGCTGGAAAAGAGGGGTCTTGTTTGAATAAAACTCTCGGACATAAAGAAAAACTTCTTTGTGCGTACGCATGATGCCTGTAGAAAACGAAAGAGTTTTCTACAAGCTGTTGAAATGACTTAAGTGAGCGGATACGTTTCGGCTTGACGATTGGTAAAAACGTGGACTTGGTCATAGCCGGCAGACTTGGCAAGCTTCACTGCATCTTCATATCGGTAGCCGATATGCTCCGGCTTGTGGGCGTCTGAACAAAGCACAATGCCGACGCCGGCCTCTTTGCAGATCCGTAAAAGCTCTGGATCCGGATACATTTCGCCGACCGGTTTTCTTAATCCTGCTGTACTGATTTCAATACACGTATTCGTAGAAGCGAGTGCCTTCGCTGCCCGCTCGTACTGCTCCCGGAGAAACTCCTTGTCATCCGGGCGGTAGCCAAACACTTTAATCACATCGATGTGGCCCATGAAATCAAACAGGCCGGATTCCCCTAATGTAACGACGCGGTCAAAATATTCTCGGTACACGTCTTTCAGGTCGCGCTTTTCATACTCCTCTCGATAGATCGCCAAATCAATGCCCCACTCGTCAATCCAGTGCACCGATCCGATGACGTAATCAAATGGACGGGCGGAAATAAAATCTTCCATTTCCTTTTCCTTCCCCGGCATGTAGTCCATTTCAATGCCCATTTTTATCGGCAGGCCGGCCTGTTTGGCATCGTCGAACAGCTTTTGATAAATATCAAAGGTTAAGGTGCGCCGGTTTTCCACCCATGGATTTTTTAAAATCGGCCGGGTTTCCTCAAAGAAGTAGGCATGTTCAGAAATCCCCAGCTCTTCAATCCCTTCTTCCTTTGCTTTAGCTATGTACGTTCGCAGATAATCGACATCTAAGTTCCCTGTTTCCGCCATGTGGACGTGGTAATCGGTGCGCATCTTCATCCTCCTCTTTCCTAAACAATTTTGTTCATCATACCAAACAATCCAAATTGCGACAAAGCTTCAGCGTGAGGGAAGAAGAACAGGGGGGAGATATGTTAAACTAGTTAAGTTAGTAAACGTGGAAAAAAGATGAGGTGCACCTAAAATGAAAGATACTAGAAGAATTACAGAAGGGGCTTTAATGACAGGGATTTATCTGCTATTGTTATTGGTAATTATTTTCATCCCTGGGATTATAGGTGCCATACTTATGTTTGTCCTTCCTGTGCCGTTTATTTATTACAGCTACCGTCACGGCTTTAAAGCAGGAATTCTCGTATTTATTGTCAGTACACTCGTGTCGATCATATTTGGACTGGCTTTTTCTCTTCCAACCACCTTATTAGCAGGGGTCGGGGGATTGTTCGTCGGAGGTTCGATGCATAAAAAACGTTCTTCATATGAAACGCTCGCGATGGGATCTGTCGGTTTTATTATCGGGTTTGTCGCCGTTTATTTTATTTCTCAAACCTTCTTTGGCGTGAACTGGGCGGACCAGATCAACGAAATGATTGAGCAGTCCATCTCCATGAGTGAAAAAATGCTTTCCGATATCGGTGGAAGCGGGGATGCTGAAGAACGGCTGGAGCAGTTCAGAGAGCAGTTAAGCACGCTTCCGGATTTAATTCCGAGTATGTTTGCGATTGCGGGCATCCTTTTTGCCTTTATCAGTCAATGGGCCAGTTATAAATTGATCAACAGGGTGGAAAAGAAAGATCTTCACTTTCCGGCTTTTCGTGATTTTAAGCTGCCAACATCGCTGCTTTGGTATTACTTTTTTTCTTTTATGCTTCAATATTTCATTGAACAAGATCAGGGAGTATTGTATTTAGCGGCCATAAATGTAAATGCTATTACAGGGCTGCTGATTTTACTGCAGGGCTTTTCATTTATCTTTTTTTACGCCCACAAAAAGAAACTCAGCAAAGCCATACCAATCCTTAGTATTGTCATCACTCTGTTTATTCCAACAATCCTAATGTATTTTGTTAGAATCCTAGGTATAATTGATATAGGGTTCTCTTTAAGGAACCGTGTAAAAGAGAAGGAATAACTTAAGCTCGTAGAAGAAATCAGGAGCTGAATAATTATGCCAAATTTTTTAAAAAAACCAACTATGAGCGGCCACTTGTGGATCATCTATCTCATTTCTTTAGTGCTGCTTGGGTTTATCTGGTATTACCAGTGGATGCTCGGGTTAATGATGACTCTGTTTTTAGCGGCATCCATTTTTTACAGTGTGAGAACCGAGCAGAACATGATCAACGAAACGGAAGAATATATATCGACTCTTTCCTACCGCGTGAAAAAAGTGGGAGAAGAGGCGCTGCTTGAGATGCCGATCGGAATCATTCTCTTTAGTGATGACTACACGATCGAATGGGCCAATCCTTACATGAATCGGTTTTCTAAAGAGGATTCGATCGTTGGGAAGTCACTCAAGGTGTTATCCGGCGATATTATCTCGCAAATTAAAGAAGACCGTAATGAAGTGTGGATTACCGTTGATGACTACAGGCTGCAGACGATTATAAAAAGAAAAGAACGACTGCTGTATTTGTTTGACCGGACGAAGCAGACGGAGATTCATAATTTATACCAGAATGAACAGACGGTATTATCGATTATTTTTCTCGACAACTATGAAGAGATTACCCAGGGGATGGATGATACGGCAAAAAGCCATATCAATTCCCAGGTGACATCGATTTTGAACAAGTGGGCCGGGGACTATGGGATTTACTTAAAGAGGACGTCACAGGAACGGTTTATGGCCGTGATGACGCAGGAAATCCTCAGCACGCTGGAAAGGTCCAAATTTGAAATTCTTGATGATGTAAGAGAATTGATTACCGACCAGAACGTACCGTTAACGTTAAGCTTTGGAATCGGCGTCGGGCCGGTCAGTCTTCCTGAGCTGGGAGAGCTTGCCCAGTCGAGTCTCGACCTTGCTCTCGGCCGCGGCGGTGACCAGGTGGCCATTAAGGACGACACGGGTAAAGTGAGATTCTATGGCGGAAAAACCAACCCGATGGAAAAACGAACGCGGGTCCGGGCGCGGGTGATTTCTCATGCGATGAAGGAACTCGTTCAGGATAGCGAAAAAGTAATCATTATGGGCCACAAATCGCCCGATATGGACGCAATCGGCGCTTCGATCGGCATCTTGAAAATCGCCCAGGCGAATGAAAAAGAAGCGGCGATCGTACTTGATCCTGACGATATTGATACAGGGGTCCAGCGAATGATTGAGGAAGTAGAAAAAGACGATGAGCTTTGGTCCTACTTTATTACTCCAGAGGATGCTTTGGAAATGGTGACCAATGAATCGCTGCTTGTCGTTGTCGATACGCATAAACCATCGCTTGTGATGGAGGAAAAACTGCTGACAAAAACCGAACACGTCGTCGTCATCGACCACCACCGCCGGGCGGAGGAGTTTATTTCCGATCCGACATTGGTGTATATGGAGCCTTATGCTTCCTCAACAGCAGAGCTCGTTACAGAACTGCTGGAATATCAGCCTAAAAAGCTGAAACTCTCTATGCTTGAATCCACGGCCCTGCTAGCTGGTATCATAGTAGATACAAAGAGTTTTACTCTGCGCACAGGCTCAAGGACGTTTGATGCGGCTTCGTACCTGCGGGCGAAGGGAGCAGATACCGTCTTAGTTCAGAAGTTTATGAAGGAAGACTTAGACGTTTACGTAAGGCGGAGCCGGCTGATTGAACGCTCCACCATTTACCGGGACGGCATCGCGATTTCAGCCGCAGACAAAGGCGATATCTTTGGGCCGGTCGTGATTGCCCAGGCTGCCGATACGCTTCTGACGATGAGCGGCATTGTAGCTTCCTTTGTGATTTCAGAGCGAAAAGATGGCCGAGTGGGCATTAGTGCACGATCTCTCGGGGATATCAACGTGCAGGTCATCATGGAACGGATGAATGGCGGCGGCCATTTGACCAATGCAGCGACTCAGCTCGAAGACACGACGATTGAAGATGCGAGAGCATTGCTCCAGGATATCATTGATGAATATTTTGAAGGGGGAGACTCAGAATGAAAGTGATTTTTAACGCTGATGTAAAAGGCAAAGGGAAAAAAGGGGAAATCAAAAATGTTTCGGACGGTTATGCCCGCAATTATCTATTAAAGAATAACCTCGCTGTTGAAGCTACCACAGCTAATATTAAAGCGCAGAAGGCAAAGGATGCCAAACAGGAGCAGCTTGCCCAGGAAGAAGTGGACGAAGCGAAAAAGCTGAAAGAAGAGCTTGCCAATCTTGAAGTGAAACTGGCAGCGAAGTCCGGAGACAGCGGCCGCTTGTTCGGTTCCATTACAAGCAAACAGATTGCTGATGAACTGAAGAAAAACCATGATATAAAAATCGACAAACGAAAAATAGAACTGGACGATCCGATCCGTAATTTAGGCTACACGGACGTTCCGGTGAAGCTGCATCCGGAAGTGACGGGCAGCATTCGCGTCCACGTCGCAGAGAAGTAAGGGGCATTGGATGCAGGAGGAGGAACCACTTGTGAGTGATGTTTGGAATGACCGCACCCCGCCGCATAATATTGAAGCAGAACAGGCTGTCCTCGGGCGGTCTTTTTAGAGCCTGAATCCATGTCAACAGCAGCAGAAAACCTGCTCCCGGAAGATTTTTACCGGGCTAGTCACCAGCGGATTTTTGAAGTCATGCTTACTTTGTCAGACCGTGGTGAACCGATTGATCTCGTAACGGTAACCACTGCTCTATCCAACAACAAAGTTTTAGAGGAAGTCGGAGGCGTCTCTTATTTAACCGACGTAGCAAACTCCGTGCCTACCGCAGCAAACATTGGCTATTACACAAGAATTGTTAGTGAAAAAGCAACGCTGCGCGGACTGATCCGTACCGCCACCAATATCGTGACGAGCGGCTATGCGGAAGAGGAAAATATTGAGGATGTCCTGAATGCTGCCGAGAAGGAAATTCTCGAAGTCTCACAGCGCAAAAATTCAAGCGCCTTTAAAAATATTAAAGATGTGCTGATCGACGTTTATGATAACATCGAACAGCTCCACAATAACGATGGGAACGTCACGGGTATTCCGACCGGTTACCGGGATCTCGATACTATCACTTCCGGTTTCCAGCGGAATGATTTAATCATTATTGCTGCCCGTCCGTCTATGGGTAAGACCGCGTTTGCGTTAAATATCGCCCAGAACGTCGCTGTCCACACCGATGAAAACGTCGCAATCTTCAGCCTGGAGATGGGGGCGGACCAGCTCGTATCGAGGATGCTGTGTGCGGAAGGGAATATCGATGCCCAGCGGCTCCGGACCGGACATATGGAGGCTGAAGACTGGAATAAGCTGACGATGGCGATGGGGAGTCTTTCCAATGCCGGGATTTATATCGACGATACGCCCGGGATCCGCGTTAGTGAAATCAGGTCGAAATGCCGTCGTTTGAAACAGGAGCACGGGCTTGGCATGATTTTAATCGACTACCTGCAGCTCATTCAAGGAAGCGCCAATTCGAAAGAGAACAGGCAGCAGGAAGTATCGGAAATTTCCCGTTCCTTAAAAGGGCTTGCCCGTGAGCTGAATGTGCCGTTAATCGCACTATCCCAGCTTTCCCGTGGAGTAGAATCCAGGCAGGATAAACGCCCGATGATGTCTGACCTTCGTGAATCGGGCTCGATTGAACAGGATGCGGATATTGTTGGCTTCCTGTACCGGGACGATTACTACGACCAGGAATCGGAGAACCAGAACATTATTGAAATTATTATTTCCAAGCAGCGTAATGGTCCGGTTGGGAACGTGGAGCTTGCTTTTGTGAAGGAATACAACAAGTTCGTTGATTTGGATCATCGGTATAGCGATGCTGATATTCCACCGGCATAGATCTTTTAAAACACACAGATTTTAATAAAGGGGGCAGGGAAACACTCGCTTTCCGCAGGCGACGGCGAGCCTCCTTGGTTTATTCGACCTGCGGGGTCTCGTCCGGTCTATCGTTCCTGCACGAGTCTCGCATTTTCCGACCCCCTTGTACATTATTCCAACAAGGTCTACATCTAACTATCAATAAAAAGTCAAGAGAATTACAGCTATCTTGTACCTATTTACTAGGCTTTTTAATAATTGAAATAAAGGTACCTATTAGAAGACGCCCGGATGTGAGTCCGGGCGTCTATTTATATTCATCACGATTTGTAACGCCTCTGTAGCGAGTTACGCCAAATGCGTGGATGAAATTTAGTCAAGCCACTGGTAAATGAATTCGGCCACTCCGTGTTCGTCGTTCGATTTCGTTAGGAAATCGGCTGCATTTTTTACATCGGGATGGGCGTTGGCCATAGCGGCGGTATGGCTGGCCGTTTCAATCATCGACAGATCGTTTGGGCTGTCGCCAATCGCGGCCGTATCGCCCAGCGATATGCCGAGCTCCCGGGCGAGTTTTTCCAAGGCAATGCCTTTAGACGCATCCCCGTGTTCAAATTCAAAATTGTGCTCGGCGGATGTGACGAGTGTTAAGTCCGGATAATGTCTGAACTTCTCCTGGTCTTTTTCGAGTTTCTCTTTTTCAAAAGAAAAAGCAAGGATGTTGTACATCGGCACATCGGCCTCAAGGATTTCTTCATAGCTGTTCACATGAGAAAAACCAGTCTGGCTGAACTGCCGTTCCATGGCCTGTTTCAAGCGATCCCTGTCCTCTTCCGGGTTAGCACTCAATACCCGGTCAAGCTCAACCTCTAACAGCTCTCTCCCGTTGAGCGGGGTGTAAATGGCTGTGTCACTGAAAACTTCGTAGTAGTACTGTTTTTTTGATAAGAAGGCAAGGATGTCTTCTGCATCCTTGCGTTGAATCGGGACGTCAGCAAACCGGCTCCCGTCCGGTTTGTGGATCGTCGCTCCGTTGGCACCGATCACCCACGTACGTACACCGGTGCCTTCAAACACCTGCCGGACATCGAATTCTGCTCTACCTGTCGCGATGACGATTTCAATGCCTTGCTGCTGTGCTGCCTTAATCGCTTTTATATTTTCCTCGCCTAGCTCATGGCGGCTGTTTAACAAAGTTCCATCTAGATCGATCGTCATTAATTTCATCATTTTCCCTCTTCCTCCGTCACAAGTAATTCTACATTTTGTTCTTTTAACGCCTGCTGAAAAGCGGCTGTCGGGATGCGGTCAGTAATTAACAGGTCGACATCTTTCAGTTCAGCATATTGGAAGTATTCCGTCACCCCGATTTTCGTATGGTCTGCTAAAACGATCACTTGTTTCGCCTGCTGAATCATTTTTCGTTTGACCATGCCATCTTCTTCGTGGGCAATCGTCAAGCCATGCTCCGAGATGCCGACGACGCCGACAAAGGCCTGATCGACGAAATAATGGGAGAGTTTGTCGACGACAGAGGTGCCGTACAAAAAGCGGTGTTCCTTGTGCAGGTGCCCTCCTAATAGCTCAATGTTGATATCGGATTTATGGGAAAGTATTTCCGCCAGATTGATCGAATTGGTCATGACCGTGCAAGGGATTTCTTCCATTTGGTCCGCGCACGCCTGAACCGTTGTCGAAGCATCAAGGATGAGCGTATCGCCGTTTTTAATGAGAGAAGCCGCTTTTCGGCCGATTTGTCTTTTTTCAGCTGAAACGGTGTGGAGCCGGTGGCGGTAGTCCTTAATCTCTTTATGAGCGGCCGGAAGAATGGCCCCGCCGCGGGTCCGGACGATCGCTTTCTGCTCTTCAAGCTTCACGAGATCTCTGCGCGCCGTGTCCCTTGATACATCGAACTGCTCACATATGTCATCTACGGAGATCCGCTGGTGTTCTTTTAAATAATGAATGATTTCAATTAATCGTTCTTCCTGATACATCTCCGACACTCCATCTCTTTTTAAGTCATCATAAGTCTAATTTAAGTAAAAATCAAGTATTTTAAGTAATCATAAGCAAAATCGAAATTGCGAAATTTGTTCATTTGCGAACAATAGAATTGAAATATATTGTAATGTTCGGATATTGCATTGACGTAAAGAAGGAAGATTGGTAAACTGACCATGGAAATTATTTAAAAAGCAAATTTTTGGCGGAGGTGCCATATGTCTTCAGTAGTTGTTGTCGGAACCCAATGGGGAGACGAAGGAAAAGGCAAGATCACTGATTTTCTATCCCAAAATGCCGAGGTTGTTGCCCGCTATCAGGGGGAAATAACGCCGGCCATACGATTAAATTTGACGGAGTCACGTATAAACTTCATTTAATTCCATCCGGAATCTTTTTTAAAGAGAAGATTTGTGTATTAGGAAACGGGATGGTGATTGACCCGAAAGCATTATTAGAAGAGCTTAAATACTTACAAGATAAAGGGGTTTCCACAGACAATTTAAGGATCAGCAACCGTGCTCATATCATTCTTCCTTACCATTTAAAGCTGGACGCGCTGCAGGAGGAAGAAAAGGGAGCCAACAAGATCGGAACGACGAAGAAAGGCATCGGTCCTGCTTATATGGATAAAGCTGCCCGGACCGGGATCCGCATCGCTGACCTTTTGGATAAAGAAAGCTTACAGGAAAAGCTCGAACAAAACCTGGCTGAGAAAAACCGTTTATTTGAAAAAGTCTATGAAACCACTCCATTCACAGTAGATGAGATCTTAGAAGAATACTATGAATACGGCCAAAAGATTAAGCAGTACGTCTGCGATACATCTGTTGTCTTAAACGAGAATCTTGACGATGGGCGCCGTGTTCTTTTTGAAGGCGCGCAAGGCGTTATGCTTGATATCGACCAGGGAACATATCCATTCGTCACTTCCTCAAACCCGATCGCGGGAGGCGTTACGATTGGTTCTGGTGTCGGACCTTCCAAAATCAAGCATGTCGTCGGTGTTTCGAAAGCTTACACGACTCGTGTAGGAGATGGGCCGTTTCCTACTGAGCTTACCGATGAAACCGGCGAGCAGATCCGTGAAGTCGGCAATGAATACGGGACGACGACCGGCCGTGCCCGCCGTGTCGGCTGGTTCGACAGTGTGGTCGTCCGCCACGCGAGAAGAGTGAGCGGCATCACCGATTTATCGTTAAATTCAATTGACGTGTTAACAGGAATTGAGACGGTCAAAATCTGTACCGCTTATAAATACCGCGGAGAAGTGATGGAAGAATTCCCGGCAAGCTTGAAAGTGCTCGCTGAATGTGAGCCTGTCTATGAGGAGCTGCCAGGCTGGAACGAAGATATTACAGGAGCGAAAACGCTCGGCGACCTGCCTGACAATGCCCGCCGCTACGTCGAACGGGTCTCCCAGCTGACAGGAATCCCGCTGTCCATTTTTTCTGTCGGACCGGACCGTTCCCAAACCAATGTCGTTCGCAGCGTGTACAGTGAATAGAAGTTTTTTAGAAAAGGCACGCCTTTCCTTTTTAGGATAGGCGTGTTTTGTTTATGATAGAGGAGAAGGAAAAGGAGGAGTTCGGATGAAACGAATTTGTGTATTTGCAGGATCCAGTGCCGGCAATCACCCCGCTTTTGCGAGAGAAACGAAAGCGCTTGGCGAGGCGTTTGCCCGCAATCAGATCGAGCTCGTTTACGGCGGAGCCAAAAGCGGTCTCATGGGGGTGCTGGCTGATTCCATACTTGCTCATCAAGGAAAAGTAACCGGCATCATGCCGACCCGGCTGTTTGAAAAAGAAATCGTTCACCGTGGGGTGACAGAATTGATCGAAGTCGATTCCATGCATGAACGAAAAGCGAAAATGAGCGAAATGGCTGATGCCTATATTGCCCTTCCCGGCGGGTTCGGCACATTTGAAGAGCTGTTTGAAACCGTCAGCTGGGCTCAAATCGGCATTCATCAAAAGCCACTCGCTCTCTTTAATATTGAAGATTACTATACTCCGCTGCTTGAATTAATCAATCATGCCATAGAGGCAGGCTTTGTCCCTGAATCCAACCGGTCGCTGATTAAAGAAGCCAAGGATCCGGACCGGCTGCTCAGTGAGCTTGTGAAGCTGGGATAACCTTCGTTTCTATGAAAAATCTATTGCACCTGCCTTAGCCGTGTGGTATTATAGTTATCGTTGCGGTAAGAAGCAGCGGTAATGGTCCGGTAGTTCAGTTGGTTAGAATGCCTGCCTGTCACGCAGGAGGTCGCGGGTTCGAGTCCCGTCCGGACCGCCATTTTATTTTTTTGAGATGGCAACACTTTGCAACGAGACGAGCACAGAACATCTTTGAATCAACTTCGAAACTGTATAATGAGCGAGAAACATTTATGAACTAAATACTTGAGCATGGCTCGGTAGCTCAGTCGGTAGAGCAACGGACTGAAAATCCGTGTGTCGGCGGTTCGATTCCGTCCCGAGCCACTGAATAAAGCCCCTGTACAAAACGGTACAGGGGCTTTTGTTATGGAAAAAAAGACGCTGTTTCACGGTCTGTGAAAAGCGTCCAGGCTGTATTGCTGTTCATGGCGGAGCAGCCATTTTTTCCTCGTTAATCCGCCGCCGTATCCGCCTAGTTCACCGTTTGCGTTGATGACGCGGTGGCACGGAATGACAATGGCGAGCTGGTTGGCGCCATTGGCGTTGGCGGCAGCGCGGTAAGCCGTTGGTTTGCCGATTGCTTCTGCGAGCTCGGAATAAGATTTCGTCGCGCCGGGCGGGATCGCCTGCAGCTCTTTCCACACGCGTTGTTGAAACGGCGAACCGAGCAATTGAAGCGGTGTTTGAAACGTTAAAGTCTTTCCATTAAAATAGGCGGCTAATTCTTTTTCAATCGATCGTAACACGGGGGTCGTGCCCGGGACGATGGCTGCTTTCATCTTTTGCCGGAGGCGTTCCACTTCCCGTTCGAGTCCCCTGCGGTCGACAAACTCAAGCAAATAAAGCGCGTCTTCATCTCCGCAGGCCACCATCGGTCCAAGTGGAGTGTCGAGCCAGTCAGCCTTCAAAACTTTACGAGCTCCGGCAGATGCCGGCGGCAGGCCCATAATCGTTGAGAAAGCGTCTCTAAAGCCGCTGCTTGATTCATAACCGGTCGCCAGCTGAGCATCAATCACTGATTCGCCTTCCCGTATGTGTTTCATAGCAAGTCCCATCCTTCTTGCCCGTGCATATTCAACAAACGTCATGCCGAACCGCTTCTTAAACTGGCGCCGGGCTGTCGAAGCATCGATGGATAATGCCTGAAAGTCCTTATCCTTCCAACGCTTTTCCGGTTCTTCTTCAACGGCCTGTACCAGCTTTTGCACGATTTCGGAGACTTCATTGGGGGAAGATAAGGGGCGGCAGCGTTTACACGGGCGGAAGGAGGCGAGGAGTGCTTCCTGAGCGGTGCTGAAAAACTCGCAGTTTTCAAATTTCGGCTTTCGCGCCGGGCACGTCGGCCGGCAGAAGACGCCCGTCGTTTTTACTCCGACAAAAAAGACCCCTTCATATTCGGAATTTCTATCGAGTAAAGCTTGATAGTATTCATTGGCATTGCTCGTGACATCGATCATTCTGAATCCTCCCTTGGCCTTTCCTCCATTATAACGTCTACTTAAAAGCCTGCCGCCGATTTTCAGGCAGTGATTTTTTCAGCTGTTTTATTTCAGCTTTTTATAAACAGGGAGAAAAAACAGGACGCCGATAAACACGATACTCGTAAAGAGGACGCCGAGCCACTGGAACGATTCCCACAGCTTCCCGATCGCGGTGCTCCCGATGGCCACTCCGATATAGTAGCTGATTAAATAAAATCCGGAAGCGCCGCTCCGGTGGTGGTCCGCTGTTTTGCTGACGAGCGCGGCAGCCATCGAGTGGGCGACAAAAAAGCCGCTGCACAACAAGGCAAGCCCGAGCACGATGAAAAACACCGGAGGCACAGCCGTCAGCCATGCGCCGACGAGGAGAACAACGACGCCTGAGAGCATTACGGCAGGTAAGCCGTACCGGTTCGAGATCCTCCCGGCAAGCGGCGGTCCGAGCACCCCTAAGATATATGCGAGGTACGTAAAAGAAATCCACTTCAGCGGCCATTCATAAGGCGGTGCCTGCAAATAGAAGGGCAGATACGTCCAAATGGCCGTAAACAGGATCTGCAGGACGAGTCCCATCAAAAACAGCCCGAGCAGCCGGCGGTCGGTCAGATGAATCAGCATGCCTCTCAAGTCTTCACGGAGCGGCTTGTCTTCTTTTGTAAAAAAGCGTTCCTTAGGAAGCAGGAGGATAAAGAGCAGAGAGGCTGCCAGTCCGAAGCCTGCTAAAATGTAAATCGTTGCCTGCCACGACCAGACGTCGGCTAAGTAACCGGCAATGACCCGTCCCCCCATACCGCCAAGGGCGTTGCTCGAAATATACAGCGTCATCGCGAGTCCTAAATCGTTCTGCGAAATCTCCTCGCCTAAATAACCCATCGCAGCGGCAGGGATCCCGGCAAGAAAGAACCCTTGCAAGAGCCTGAGCAGCACCATCCAATGAAAAGACGGCACGAGCGGAAGAATGCACAGGATGACAACCGTTGCGATCAGGGAGATCCTCATCAAGCTGAGCCGCCCATAGCGGTCGGCCGCAAAGCCTAAAATGAACAGTCCAACGACCATGGATACGACCGCTGCCGATACTAACAGACTGGACTGAGTGACCGATACATGAAATTCGTCGACAAAAAGCGGCAGCAGCGGCTGAAAAGCGTACAACGTGGAAAAGGTTAATAAAGAGGCGAGCATAAAGGCGATCGTGACACGCCAGAATTCTGCTTGTTTCGGAGTATAGGGCTGACTCGGCTTCATGGTGCATTCCCTCCTTATCGAACGGACAATTTATGGTAAAGATACTATCACACTCTATTTTCCACACCTAAAAAAACGCTCTCTCATTCCAAAAAAAGGAAAAAATTCATAGAACAGGAAAAAACGGCGTCCCACCCATGACAAATATCATAGTCTATTCCTGACGTTTATGTCTTACATCCGCTGAATCTGTTCCGTACTATAAAAGAGGAGATTCAAAAAACCCCTCCATGTAAGGAGTTAAACCATGAGTAAACAAAAACAACAAGCATTGAAAAAAAGTGTATCCTCCTTTGCCTCGCCTGATACGAAAGCGGGAATCCGACAGCTCATCAACACCCTTATGCCCTTAATGCTGCTTTGGTTTCTAGCTTATCAAAGCTTGGCGGTTTCCATATGGCTGTCTCTCCCCTTCTCGATCATAGCCGGAGGGTTCATCGTTCGTCTGTTTATCATTTTTCACGATTGTACACACCAGTCCTTTTTTAAAAACAACAAAGCGAACCGAATCGTCGGCACGCTGACAGGAATCTTAACGTTGTTTCCATTCGATAAATGGAAACGGGACCATTCGATTCACCACGCCACCAGCGGCAACCTGGACAAGCGGGGGACGGGTGATATTTGGGTGATGACGGTTGAAGAATATCTCTCTGCTTCCTTGTGGACGCGTTTTTCCTACCGTTTTTACCGGAACCCTTTTGTCATGTTCGGCCTGGGGCCGCTTTATTTATTCTTGGTTACGAACCGTCTGAACCGGACAGGCGCCAAGAAAAAGGAACGAATCAACACGTACGTGACCAACATCTCGATTGCAGCTCTGTACGCTTTTTTGATTTGGCTCGTTGGCTGGCAGGCGTTTCTGTTCATCCAAGTCCCGCTTTTATACGTGTCGGGCGTACTTGGAATCTGGCTTTTTTACGTCCAGCACCAATTCGAGGATTCTTATTTTGAAGATGAAAGCGAATGGGATTTTGTAAAAGCAGCCGTGGATGGCAGTTCGTATTATAAGCTGCCGAAGCTTCTGCAATGGATCTCCGGAAGCATCGGCTTCCACCACGTGCACCACCTCAGTCCGCGCGTGCCGAATTATAAGCTCGAGGAAGCGCACAATAGCACGCCTCCTTTGCAAAAGGCAACGACGATCACGCTGCTCTCAAGCTTGCAGTCCATCCGCTTCCGGCTCTATGATACCGACAACAAGCGGTTTATCACCTTTAGTGAAGTGAAGCCGCTGCTTTACCAAAGAAAGCAGAAGAAACGAGTTCCGAAGAAAACGAATCAGCCTAGTTTTCAAGAAAAATAATCCGAAAGAACTCATTCAAGCCTTATTTGAATGAGTTTTTTCTTATCTGGAAAAAATGATTGTGGCACATTCCACTTAAATCGTTTATGGTGGATGGAGAACATCAGGACAAGGAGGCAGCTATGAAAAATTGGTATCACGTCATTCCCAAGCATACAGGGCTTAGTTCATACATTTGGATCATCTTTTACTTGCTGCCGTTCTTTTTTATTTTTAAATCTTCCTCATTTGTAGAAATTCTGCTTGGCATCAGTATGGTGCTGCTGTTTTTTGTCTTGTACCAGCTGTCTTCCCAGACGAAGCATGCCGGAAAGTATGTGTGGGTCAGCTTAGCGATGCTGATCAGCCTCGGAATGACGGTTTTATTCGGGTACATCTATTTTTCCCTCTTTCTCGTATTCATCATCGGGAATATCGAAAACCGGGCAGGCTTTTTGTCTTTATATATTGTGCACTTAACGACGACCATTGCGGCTTTCATTCTTGTGTTTCTCGTCCAGCACGAATCGCTGTTTCCGCAGCTGCCGTTTATCATTATTAATCTCATCGGGGTGATTTTGCTTCCATTTACAATTCGCTACCGCAACAAGCAGCACGAATTAGAAGGGGAGCTTGAGGATGCCAATCAAAAAATCTCCCAATTGATGGTCATCGAAGAGCGTGAGCGGATTGCACGTGATTTGCATGATACATTAGGCCAGAAGCTGTCTTTAATCGGCTTGAAAAGCGATTTAGCCGGTAAGCTTGTTCATGTAAAACCGGAGTCTTGCGCTAAGGAAATCCAGGACATCCAGGTGACGGCAAGGACGGCATTAAAGGAAGTAAGAGAAATGGTGTCGAATATGAGCCGCTCGAAGCTCGAAGATGAATTGGTGCGTGTCCAGCAAATGATCGAAGCGGCAGAAATGGATTTTTATAAAGAAGGAAGCGCAGAGCTGTCCCATACGCCGTTACTTGTGGAAAATGTCTTGAGTATGTGCTTGAAAGAAGCGGTCACCAATATTGTCAAACACAGCAAGGCGGGTCACTGCCGGGTGGAGATCCATCAGTGTGCGGAGGAAGTCACGATCCTTGTTGAGGATGATGGGACAGGCATGAAAGATACCGCTGATTCGCTCCATGGCCATGGCCTGCAGGGGATGAAGGAAAGGCTTGAATTCGTCAATGGGCGGTTGAAGATCCAGACGTCGTCGGCAGGAACGAGTCTTCATATATCAGTGCCGAAAATTGTCCAGCAGGAAAAAGGAGAGAAAATCGAATGATACGGATCGTAATCGCAGAAGACCAGCTGATGCTGCTCGGTGCCCTCGGCTCTCTCTTGGATTTGGAAGAGGGAATGGAGGTGGTCGGCCAGGCGAACAACGGCGAGGAAGCCTGTCAGCTTGTCCGTACGCTGAAGCCGGACGTTTGTATTATGGACATTGAAATGCCAGCCAAAAGCGGGCTTGACGCAGCTGAGGAGCTGAAATCGGAGCCTTGTAAAATCATTATCCTGACGACCTTTGCCCGGCCTGGATTTTTCGAACGGGCCCAAAAAGCTGGAGTCAGCGGTTATTTATTAAAGGACAGCCCAAGTGAAGAACTGGCGACGTCCATCCGGAAAATCATGGCCGGACAGCGGATCTTCGCCCCTGAGCTCGTCGATATCGCCTTCGGTAATGAAAATCCGCTCACCGACCGTGAACGAGAAGTGATCCAGCTGATGGCGGAAGGAAAAACGACCAAGGAAATTTCCGGGCAATTGTATATTACCCCCGGGACGGTGCGCAACTATATTTCGGTCATTTTAGATAAACTGGAGGTCAGCAACCGGATTGAGGCGATTTCCAGGTTTAAGGAAAAAGGCTGGTTTAAATAGAAAAAAGCAGGACCAGGCGATGCTGGCCCTGCTTTTTTTACTGCTGTTCTTTATCTTCTTTACTCGGAATGACGCCGGTTTCGAAATGCTCTTTTTTATTAATGTACTCGTTTGGCTCTTCGCCGAACTCGGCGTTGTGATTTTTAAACTGGGCAAGCCTGCCGTTGCGGTGTTCGCCGTGGTTTTTGTTTTCTTTAAACTGATTGTTGTGTTTTTTATCCTTTTTACTCATGATACTCCACCTTTCGTAAGAGGTTGGAGTTATTTTTTGCTAAAGCAGCGTCTTTATTCTTCTTACGCCTGCTTTAGAAGAATGAAAAGATGAATTGACTGAATAAGGCAGTTCCAACCGCTATGAATCCGTGGAACATCGTCACCCTGTACCTTTTTTCTGCCCGGGACTGTTTATGGAACAAATCCCAGGTCAAACGGATAAGAAACACTAGAAGTATCCCTGAGATAATGGAAATGCTGGTGTTTGCAAGGGCGAAGACAACGATCACGAGTGCGAGGCCTGGCAGGGTATCATCCAGCCGGTTTTGATTTTGTTGTAATTTTTTTTGCATGTAAAACAGCTCCCAGCGGTGTTGGTTCCATCGCTCGTGGGCAAAGATTTTTGATACAAGCAGGAATGGTTTATATTGAGTTTATATAAATGGGCTACCCTTGTAGTGGTAACCTATAACGAGGACGGTTTTTCGATCATTGAGCTGCTCACAATGACTAAAAGAAACCGTAAGCCGATTGATTAATAAAAGGGAGAATGAACGATGACGACAATCTTAATCGTTGACGACGATCCGAACATTCGTGAACTGGTACGCCTCGTCTTATCTAGAGATGGCTTTCATCTGCTTGAAGCGGCGGATGGAAGAGAGGCGTTAGAGAAGCTTGAAACCGAAAAAATAGACCTGATAATTTTGGACATTATGATGCCGAATGTGGACGGCTGGGAGCTGTGCCGCGAAATCCGCAGGTATTATCCGGAAAACCTGCCGATCTTAATGCTGACAGCTAAAGGGGAAACGTCTCAAAAGGTGAAAGGGTTTGACCTGGGCACGGATGATTATATGGTGAAGCCTTTTGCTTCAGCTGAGCTTGCGGCTCGCGTAAAAGCGCTGCTGAAACGGTATCAGATTACAATTTCCAACCAAATTATGATTGGAAACGTGACGCTTGATCGTGGTTCTTATCAGGCGTCGATCGGGGAAAAAGAAATGCTGCTGCCGTTAAAGGAATTTGAACTGTTGTTTAAGCTTGCGGCAAACCCAGGAAAAACGTTTTCCAGGGAGCAGCTGATCGAAGACATTTGGGGATTTGATTATGAAGGCGAAGAGCGGACGGTGGACGTGCATATCAACCGGCTGCGCCAGCGTTTATCCAAACAAGCAGCGAACCTGCAAATTACGACGATCCGCGGCCTCGGTTACCGTCTGGAGGTGAAAGAATGAAGAGGGGCAGGGAGTGGTGGATGAGAATTGGCGGAATTGTGCTTGTAACGGCTGCGGTAGTCGGCTGCTGGTCGCTTGCCTACTACATGACTTCGCGGCTTGACGTTCAGCTCCATCCTTATCCGCTGCAGATCATCAATTCGCTGTTGGGCTTTTTTATCTTTGGTGTGTTCATGTATGCCTTTTCCAAAATCGGCCGTGTGAAGAGACGCCAGCAGGATTTCTTCCGCCCGATGATTGAAGCGATGAAAGAAATCTCAAGAGGCAATTATAATATCGACTTAACGTCCTATGAGCATCTTGATCATCACCAGGGACATCCCATGACGGAATTTGTCGAGAATATTAGGAACATCGCAGATAATTTAGGTGAAATGGAACAGATGAGACAGGAATTCATCTCCAATGTGTCTCATGAGATTCAATCACCGCTCACATCGATCAGCGGGTTCGCCTATGAACTGCAGCACAATGATTTAACCGACGCGACACGCAACCGGTACTTGCACATCATCGAAAATGAGAGCTTACGTCTTTCCAAACTGAGTGAAAATCTGTTAAAGTTGACGTCGCTGGAATCCGACCATCCGCCTTTTGAACCGGCTGTATACAGGCTTGACCAGCAGCTGAGACGAGTGATTCTGTCTGCTGAGCCTCAGTGGAGCCAGAAGGAATTGGAATTAGAGGTTTCCCTGGATCCTGTTTCCGTTGAAGCAGATGAAGAGCTGATGGACCAGGTATGGCTCAATTTACTGCACAACGCCATCAAGTTTACCCCTGAAAAAGGCACGATCAGTATCCAGTTAATGACGACGGAAGCTCATACAGTTATCCAGTTCATCGATAGCGGCATAGGGATATCGAAAGAGGACCAGCTGCATATTTTTGAGAGGTTTTACAAAGCCGATCGTTCCCGGACGAAGACGGCCGGCGGAAGCGGTCTTGGCTTGTCGATTGTGAAAAGAATTATGGATATGCACAGCGGGGAAATAGAAGTGAAAAGTGAACAGGAAACCGGCACAGAGTTTCTCATTAAACTGCCGAAAAATCATCATTCTTCCTCATGAAGCAGGCGTGTCTTCTGTTTTCAAAAGTTAGCAGGAGAGGAAAGAAGCACCAGGTTTATTTTCCATAATTATCCTTTTTTGAGGATAATCTTAGCAATGTTACCAAATTCATCGCTGATTACCAAATTTTAATAGGCGCAGTGAACAAAAAGCCTGTCGAATCTTTACCTTTTTTGTCATAAAAAGAGGAATTTGTAACAGTAATGTAATAAAAATCAATTAAAAAAAGTAACAATTTACACATTTTTAGGAAAAAGTAATGACTTTTTTCTCAAATCTGGCAACTATATTATAAGTGTATTACATCCTTCATAATCGGTTTCTTCAACCTTTGGCCTATGGTAGATTAAATGAGTGTAAAAAATATAAAGAATTAGAGATAAATAGGTTAACTTGTGTGGGAGGAAATAGACTGTGAGAAGGAAGTACGGAATTGGCAAGAAACTCGCGCTTATCGGAGTGCTGGGGGTTGGTTTGAGCGTAGGTACCGCTTATGCTGATAGCAGCCTTCAGACTATATACCACGTTTATGTAGGGGATAAACATGTAGGTGTCGTAGAAAGCAAAAAAGATGTGCAGTCTTATTTGGATGAACGCGTCAAAGAAGCGGAAAGCAGCTATGACAACTTGGATTTGCATATCCGCGAAGATGTTTCCTACGTCCCTGAGAAAATGTTTAGTCCTGACACGCATGACAAAAAAGTCATGGATGCTTTGGCGGATGATGTGTCTGTCTCTGTCGATGCGGTAGGATTGACGATCGGTGGAGAGACAGTGGCTTACCTGCCGAACCAGAAGAAAGCTGATGAAGTTGTCGAAAAGCTTAAGGAAGAGTACGTAAAGCCTAAGACGCTTAAGAAGGTCGAAGAGCGCAGCGGCAAAAAACCAGAGCTTAAGGTTGGCGACTCTACTGTAATAGACGTCGCATTGACGAAAAAAGTTTCAAAAAATGAGGAAGAAGTGAAGCCTTCTTCTATTGTTTCCGTTGACGAAGCGGTGAAGCTTCTCGATCAAGGGAACTCAGAAAAAAAGATACATACCGTTGCTAAAGGGGAAGTCCTCGGAGAAATAGCAGGCCAGTATGATCTTTCCACTGACAAAATCATCGAGATGAATCCTGATCTGAAAAAAGAGGGTACCCTTCATATCGGTGACCAAGTAAACGTCACGGATATTGTGCCTTTAACAGAAGTGAAAGTAAGAGAGGAAGGCGTTCGAAAAGAAACCCTGCCTCATAAAACAAAAACCGTAAAAACGGATGACCTTTATAAAGGGAAAACCAAAGTGAAACAAGAAGGTAAAGATGGAGAGAAGAAGGTCCACTACTACATCCGTAAGAAAAATGGCGAAGCTGTAGGAAGAGGCGTGATGGAAGAAGAGGTTCTTTCTAAACCGAAGGAAAAAATCATTCTTAAAGGGACGAAGGTGATTCCTTCACGCGGCACGGGTGACTTTGCCTGGCCGGCTTCCGGCGGCGTGATCACGAGCCACATGGGCAAACGCTGGGGCGAGTTCCACAAAGGCATTGATATTGCCGGTGTCAGCAACCGCGGCATTAAAGCAGCCGACAACGGCGTAGTGGTTTCTGCCGGCTACACGACCGGTGGATACGGCAACAAAATTGTCATTGACCATAAAAATGGCTACCGCACGACGTACGCCCACCTCAAATCCATTAACGTACACGCCGGTCAAACCGTGCAGCGCGGCAAGAAGATCGGAGTCATGGGGACGACAGGGCATTCGACAGGCGTCCATCTTCATTTTGAAATTCGCAAAAACGGATCTCTAAAAAATCCAGAATCCTTCTATTAAAAATATTCCGCTATGATTTTTTCATAGCGGATTTTTTATATAAAATCAGACATGATAAAGTGTAAGAGAAAAAAACAGCACAACCGCACGATTATTCAGCTAATGTAAGACATTTGGACAGAAATACGTTAAAATGAAGGAATAGTATAGAAGTCGATGAAAGGGAAGTGAACGTTATGGCGCAAAAAATATTAGTGGTCGATGACGAAAAGCCTATTGCCGATATACTTAAATTTAATCTAGAAAAAGAAGGATATGACGTCGTATGTGCATACGACGGAGATGAAGCCATTCATAAAGCGGATCTTGAGGATCCGGATTTAATTCTGCTTGATATTATGCTTCCGAACAAAGATGGCAATGAAGTCTGCCGTGAGGTTCGCAAAAATCATAACATGCCGATCATCATGCTGACGGCTAAAGACGCAGAAATTGATAAAGTACTGGGCTTGGAAATGGGAGCCGACGATTACGTCACGAAGCCGTTCAGCAACCGGGAATTGATCGCCCGGGTGAAGGCGAATCTCCGCCGCCAGCAGCAGGAGCCGGAAGACGGGACGCAAGGGTCGAAGGACATTACGATTGGCAGGCTTGCCATCCATCCTGACGCTTATACGGTCACTAGAGACGGCAATTACATTGAACTCACCCACCGTGAATTCGAACTCCTGCATTATTTAGCGCGTCATATCGGACAGGTCATGACCCGCGAGCATCTGCTTGAAACCGTCTGGGGATATGATTATTACGGCGATGTGCGTACAGTGGATGTAACCGTCCGGAGACTTCGTGAAAAAATCGAAGAAAACCCGAGCAATCCGACATGGATCGTGACTCGGCGCGGTGTGGGGTATTATTTAAGAAATCCAGAGCAGGAGTAATGTTTTCATGCAGAAAGTAGGTTTTTTTCAATCGGTCCGCTTAAAACTGATTGTTGTTTACGTGCTTCTATTGTTACTAGGCATTCAAGTGATTGGGGCCTACTTTGTTCATCGGTTGGAAGCACAGCTGAAGGATAATTTTACAAATTCCATTGAGGGACGGATCGACACGTTAACCTACAGCTTGCAGCAATCGTTTACAGCGGATCGTACTGAAACCGATCCGACGTTAGAATCTGAAGTCAAAGACTTAATTACGCGGTTTAATTACAGTTCCAATGATATCCGCAAGCTGCAGGTCATCGACAAGAACCAGCGCGTCGTGGCCGCTTACGGATATGAGTCATCGCTGAGCGGCAAGAAAACGTCCAGCATCAAAATCACCCAGTCGCTCATTCTCGGGAACCCCAGTCCTGAAACGTTAGTCGATCCCGAGACGAACAAACGCGTCTGGGTCGGGACGAGGCCGATCAGCACCAACTCGAAAATTTTAGGAACGGTCTATTACGAAGCCGATATGAGCAGCGTGTATAACCAGCTGCAAAAAATCAACAGTATCTTTGCTAAGGGCACGATTTTGGCGATTACCATTACTGCGCTCCTCGGGATTCTTGTCGCCCGAACGATTACGAAGCCGTTGAGCGAGATGCGCAAGCAGGCGCAGATTATGGCGACCGGCGACTTCTCTCAGAAAGTGGAAGTCCACGGCAATGATGAGATCGGCCAGCTCGGGGTCACGTTCAACGATTTAAATGACAAGTTGAAATTGTCGCATGCCACGATTGAAGGAGAACGACGCAAGCTCAGCTCGGTCTTATCCAACATGTCCGACGGCGTCATTGCGACGGATCGCTTAGGCGCGATCACGTTAATGAATGCACCGGCCTCAGTCCTGATCGGCCAGACCTTTGAAGAAGTGAAAGGCCAGTCGCTGATCGATGTGCTCGACTTAAATGACCAGCTCTCCGATATATCCGAAATCGAAAACACGGACTCCATCATTACCGATCTAAGCTCAGAGGATCAGCACCTTCTGCTTAAAGCGAATTTTTCCGTTGTCAGTGATGAAAACGATGAAATGGACGGCTTTATTACGGTAATCAGTGACGTAACCGAACAGGAGAAGGTGGAACAGGAACGCAGGGAGTTTGTTTCGAACGTTTCCCACGAACTTCGCACACCACTCACAACGATGCGCAGTTACATAGAAGCTCTTACCGAAGGCGCCTGGCAGGACCCGGATATTGCTCCCCGCTTCCTCGATGTGACGCAGACCGAAACCGACCGCATGATCCGGCTTGTCAATGACTTACTGCAGCTGACAAAAATGGATCATAAAGAATCCAATATGATGAAAAACCGTGTGGAATTCATGGAGTTTTTCAATCACGTGATCGACCGGTTTGAAATGCATAAACGGGAAAACATCGAATTTAAACGAGAGCTTCCTGATCGTAAACTGTATGTCTGGATTGATAAAGATAAGCTGACCCAGGTCGTCGATAATGTGATCTCCAATGCGATCAAATATTCACCCGAAGGCGGCACGATCCGGTTTAAAGCGACAACGAATAAAAAACAGCTGATCATCAGCATTTCTGATGAAGGGCTCGGCATGCCGGCGAATACGGTCGACAAAATTTTCGATCGTTTTTACCGTGTCGATAAATCGCGGACGAGAGAATTAGGCGGCACCGGCCTTGGACTTGCCATTGCCCGGGAAATAATTGATGCCCACCACGGGAAAATATGGGCGGAGAGTCAAGAAGGTAAAGGCACCACCGTGCTCTTTACACTTCCGCTAATGAGCCAGAAGCGGAGGGGTAAAAAATGAAGGTTGAATCCTTAAAAACGATTATTCTCGTCATTTTAATTGTATTTAGCCTGCTTTTAACCGGAGCGATCTGGAATTACCAGCCGACAGAAGATAAGGTCCAGGATGATGAAGGTCTGATCGAAAACACCGAAATCAGCGGCACGACTCAGACGATGAGCAGTCTGCTCGTTCCGGAAAAAGTCGTTTTTTCGGAAAATAGCAAGTATTACTCTTATAAAAACAAAGAAAATGTCAAAGAGCTGTTCAACAGCCTGCAAAATGTCACATTGCTGGACATCAGCTCAACGCAGACAACCGGTCTTCCTGATGCGGATAAAATGGCGGAGTTTATTTTTCCGACTTCGATTCCTTCGGATGTGATCGCCAACATTTTCAAAGTCGACAGTACGAATTCGTTTATTTCCAATATCGACTTTAACCGGATCTTTATCATTTATCCCGAGAATGCAGGCGAAGGAGCGTCAGCCCAAGTCTGGTTTGTTAATCAAAACAATGAAAAAGTGCTGGTTGCCACGCTGCCTGAAAACGGGGCAAATGCGGTGATCAGAGACTTGGACGATCATAAACAGCGGTTAACCGAGCAGTTTGTCTATGAACCGGAAGGAAACAATGAACGGATGTTCCTGCCTGTCGATGAAGTGAAGCTGCCGATAAAAGTCTTGACTTATACGGTACTGGAAACGACGCCGCTTAGAAACTCGCTGTTTTCCCGGGAATCGGTCGTCATCAACATTTCTGGAAAAGATAAACAGCTGCGGGGCAACAATAAGCTGCTTACTATGACCGATGAAAAGTGGATGAAGTACGTCGATTTTAATTCCAGCCCGATCGACAATGCCCCGAACATGAGCAAATACGACATCATGTCGACGACGCTCAGCTACATCAATGACCAAAAAGGCTGGACGGATCCATTCCGGTTATCGAATGTGTCCACCAACCCGCAGACAATCGATTTTAGAATGTACAACAGCGGCTATCCGATTTTGGCAAGCGACCGGGGAATTTCGTCCATGTCCTTAACGTATAACAAGCAGAACGGCAACATCAGCGAATATGTGCGGCCGTTAATTAAATTTGAGACGTATCAATATAACGAATCCCAGCAGGAAGCGCTGCCCTCAGGCCAGCAAGTCGTCGATTATATTACGACGGACCCCAAGTACAGCGTCAGTCACATTGATGATATTCAGCCTGGATACAGCTTAGTTCAGCAGCCGAGCGGCTCTCCGGTGTACAACCTGCTTCCTTACTGGTTTGTCCATGAAAGCGGACAGTGGAGACAGCTGGATACGAAAAAAATTAAAGCAGCGGTCAGTCAGGGGGCGAGCTAATATGCAATGGGGACAAATTAAGACTTTGTTCATCGTGAGCTTTCTCATCCTTGATTTATTCCTCCTGCAGCAATTTTTATCCAAGCAGGATACGAACGAGCTGACTACCCTGTCTCCTTCTCAGGAAGAACTGGAGGATATGGACATCGATTTATCGAATGTCCCGGAGGAAAAGCCGATCCTCAAAGTGATGAAGGCAAAACCGGATGAGTTTGCTGAGGAAAATATCGAGGAAATTCACGACCTGGATCAAGACCAGCAGGAGTACAAAATTATTGACGACCGGCTGCTTGTTTCCGTGTTTAAAGATCCGATCAAAATCGATGAGGATAACGTGACGGAGCAGGTGAGCAAGTATGTGCCTTTCGCCAGTCAATACTCGTATTGGACGTGGAATAAAGAGAAGCATGTCATCATCTTTTTTCAAAAAGCCAATAACCATACGATTTATTACAATAAAGGCGGGGCGCTCATTATTAAGGTCGACGATGGAAAAATGACGAAGTATTCGGCCTCCCTGCTTAATATTTCTGATGAAGAGTTTGGGGAGCAGGCGGATCTGATCGCTCCGATCGCAGCGGTCCAGCAGCTGCGGGACTCCCTTTCCAAAGGGGACGAGATTACAGAAATGAATTTGGGTTATTATTCCAATATTAACTTGAACCTGCTCGTGGAAAACGGGGCGCAAGTGTTTAATCCGACCTGGAAGATTACCGTTAACGGCGAAGATGAATATTTTGTCGACGCGTTAAAAGGGACGTTGTTATCGATGGATGAAGGTAAATTTATAGACAAATCGATCGCAACGTTGGAAAATAACACCAAGGATCCAACCGATATCCCAAAACCAAATAATGAAAGGAGTTCAAATGGTGAATCGCAGTAAATGGAGTGGAGATTTATGACGTTACGTTTCAGCGTGTTAGCTTCAGGCAGTACTGGCAATGCCTTTTATATAGATTCAGGTGATGAAAAGATTCTGGTGGATGCAGGATTAAGCGGCAAGAAAATGGAAGGCTTATTAAGGCAGGTCGACGTGGACCCGGCGCAGCTCACGAGAATCCTGGTCACCCACGAGCATAGTGACCACATTAAAGGGCTCGGCATTATGGCGAGAAGGTATAAGCTCCCGATCTACGCCAACGAGAAAACGTGGAAAGCGATGGACGGGCAGATCGGGAAGGTCCCCTTGGATCAGAAATTCATCTTCAACATGGAAGCGGCTCAGACGTTTGGCGGCATCGATGTTGAATCCTTCGCTGTCTCCCATGATGCCGC
The DNA here is from genome assembly GCF_022919095.1 of Halobacillus salinarum. NCBI lineage: Bacteria > Bacillati > Bacillota > Bacilli > Caryophanales > Bacillaceae > Halobacillus > Halobacillus salinarum. The sequence continues at coordinate 403,424 of NZ_CP095073.1, forward strand.
AGAGCCGATGTTTTTCACGTTTCGCAAAGACGGAAAAAAAGTGGCGCTCGTCACCGACCTTGGCTACGTATCGGAACGAATCAAAAAAACCGTCGAAGGCGCGGATGCTTTTATTTTTGAATCGAATCATGACGTAAGCATGCTCCGGATGGGACGGTACCCTTGGAACGTCAAACGCAGAATACTGGGGGATTCCGGCCACGTATCGAACGAGGACTGTGCCTATGCGCTGACCGACGTCATTACCGATAAGACGAAGCGGATTTACCTGGCGCATTTAAGTCTTGATAATAACATGAAGGATCTGGCCCGCATGTCTGTAGAAAATGTGTTAAAGGAACGCGGCTTTGAGATTGGCTCGCGAATTGAGCTCCACGACACCGATCCGGTGGAGGCTACGCCAATTTACACAGTATAAACGTTTTATTTTTGAGGTTTAAAGGAAAGAATATCATGGAGAGGTTTCGAGGACGAAAGGATAGGTGAATAAGCTGTGGGCTATTATGACGATCACTCACCAGCTACTCAGCAACGAAAGCACCGCCGCCGCTGGGTTATGCCAACGATCGTTGGAGTAATCCTTGGGGCAGTGTTGGTTTTGTTAGCTTTACCAGCACTTGTACAGACAGAGCTGCTTCCTTATGACATTACCATTCCAGAGGATGAAAGCGGCCTGGTCGAAGGAGAAACAGGGTTAACAGGAAACACGCCGAAGCAAGTATCCGTAGATGTTTCCACGCAGATCACCGACATAGTGGATAAAGTCACGCCATCGGTCGTTGGGGTTGTGAACATGCAGTCTCAATCGGATTTTTGGACAGAGCAATCCGGCTCCCCACAAGAAGCAGGGATTGGTTCAGGAGTTATTTATAAGAAACAAGATGGAACAGCTTACGTGGTGACGAACAATCACGTGATCGAGGGAGCAAATGAGATTGAAGTGGTCTTATCAGACGAAACGAGGATTAAGGCCCAGTTAGTCGGCAGTGATTTGTTCACAGATTTAGCTGTACTTAAAATGCCTGCAGATAAAGTAGGCGACCCGATTGAACTTGGTGATTCTGACAACTTGAAAGTCGGCGAACCGGCTGTGGCCATTGGGAATCCGTTAGGCCTTCGTTTTTCCGGCTCCGTAACGAAAGGGGTCATCAGCGGGAAACAGCGGGCGATTCCGCAGGATTTTAACGGAGATGGCTTGGAGGACTGGCAGGCTGAGGTTATTCAGACCGATGCCGCTATCAATCCAGGGAACAGCGGCGGCGCTTTGATCAACATCGAAGGCAAGCTTGTCGGCATCAACTCGATGAAAATTGCAGAATCTGCCGTAGAAGGCATTGGTTTTGCCATTCCGATCAATTCAGCGATGCCGATCATTAATGAACTTGAGAAGTACGGCAAGGTGAACCGTCCTTATATCGGTGTAGAAGCCTATGGACTGGACGAAGTGCCTTCTTCTGAATGGCAGAATACGCTGAAGCTTCCGAAAGAAGTGAAAGGCGGGCTGTACATCCGCAGCATTAAGCAGATGTCTCCAGCGGATAAAGCAGGATTGAAGCCGCTTGATGTGATCGTGAAACTGGACAGCAAGAAGGTCGAATCGATCATCGACTTGCGTAAATATCTCTATGATAAAAAAGATCCTGGTGATGAGATGAAGATCACTTATTACCGTGACGGCAAGAAAGAAACGACAACCATCACACTTGGATCGCAGCAGTAAGGAAGAGACGTGTATACCTTTACCTCAGGTATACACGTTTTTTACATTTTTAACTAAAATCGTTGGTGTGCAAGGAGTTGACGCCGCTTAAAATGATTATCCACAGCCTGTGAATAATATTCTGGATAACATACATATATGGTGGCGAACATAAATTCTACTACCATATACGCAAGTAGATTTGTGCATATGTGGATATTTTTGTGTATAACCTGTTCATAGTAGAGGACAACTTGTGTATATCAAACTGTATAGATCCCCTGTGTATAAGTCTGTGGATAATTGTTAGTAACTGATCTCGTTAGAACTTTTTCAGGAATTTCAAATCAGCCAATCACTATTCAGAACAGGGTGTTCTGGGAGAATTTCCTTTTTTGAGAATATTAAAAGTTTTCCACAGACCCTGTGAAAAAACGAATAGATGAATGATTGTAAAGGAAATGTGAATAACTATTTACAATTAAAAATAATTGTGCTGCCATGAAAAACTGTGGATAACTGGAAATTACTTTTCGACTAAAAAAAATCGATCGATGTAGATTTATGATTTTTTTTGGATTAGAAACTTCCTACCCATTAACGGTATACGATAGCTTGAATTCCGTTAGTTTCCCAGGCAGGGGATAAAAAATTTTCCATTAAGGGACATGTTTCGTAAAATAAAAAGGAGAAGGAGGAGAATTCCCTATGATCGATTTACGAAGTGATACGGTGACGAAGCCCACTTCTGCTATGAGAATGGCAGCTTTTGAAGCAGAAGTGGGAGATGATGTGTACGGCGAGGACCCAACGGTCAGACGATTGGAGGAAATGGCGGCGGAGAAGCTTGGCAAAGAGGCGGCTTTATTTGTAACGAGCGGGACGCAAGGCAACCAAATCGCCATACTTACCCACTGCCAGCCCGGCCAGGAGGTTGTGCTGGAAGCGGAATCGCACCTGTTTTTATACGAAGGCGCAGCGATGTCCGCATTTGCCGGGGTGCAGCCGCGTACCATCAAAGGGATTCGCGGAGCGATGAATCCCGAAGAGATTAAGGCAAGCATTCGGGCGGAGGATGTGCATTTTCCGGAAACCGGGTTGATTTGTCTTGAGAACACGCATAACAAATCGGGCGGCTCCATCGTACCGCTGGAAAACATGCAGGCGATTTATGATGTGGCACGAAGCTGCCAGATTCCTGTCCACTTAGATGGTGCCCGGTTATTCAATGCTGCTGTCGCTTCCGGGATTTCGGCTGCCCGGTATGCGGATCAGGCGGATACCGTTCAGTTTTGCCTGTCCAAAGGTCTCGGTGCTCCGGCGGGTTCGATCATTGCCGGCTCCCAGGCGTTTATAACAAAAGCGAGAAAATGGCGCAAACGGTTAGGAGGCGGGCTCAGGCAGGCGGGAATCATTGCCGCACCAGGGATTGTCGCCTTAACCGATATGGTCGAACGCTTAAGTATCGACCACCAGCTTGCGCAGCAATTGGCAGCCGGCATTGCACAGATACCGAAGCTCACGATCGATAATGTGGTAGAGACGAATATGGTCGTCCTCAATGTCAGCCGCCTCGGCGTCACGGCCGAGCAATTTTCAAACGAGCTGAAAAAGACAGGCGTGCTCGCAAATCCATCGGGTCCGCAGACGGTGCGGTTTGTCACGAATTTTGACGTAGAGGAAGCAGATATTACCTACGCCCTGGAGAACATTCAAACGTGTGCCCGGTCCTTTTAACGGAAAAAAGGAAAATGCTTTCAAAAAAAAGGAAAAACGAAGCATATTTGCGGCTCCATCCACATAATTTTTAACAAAGAGCCCAATTTCGAAACCTCCCTTGGTTTATTGCCCCTTCACCTTTGGTATCAGATTTTTCATCAAACATTTGGAGGTGGTCCCATGTCGGAAGTGGAAACTGGTCAACGGATTCAAAAGCCGCCGTTAGCCCATGAGCATACCTTCGCTGAAATGTTTGATAAAGATCGCTTTGATGATGGCATACCATTGGAAGAACTGAGCAGGCATCTGCGACGTACGAAATCCTACAAACGGAAGAAGTACAGCAGGTTACGGCTTAAATAAGAAGGGACCCCGAGTTGACCTCCGGGGTTTTTTTCTGTGTATAAAAAGAAAAAAGGGCGTTCATTTTCTATGAAAGGGGAGGGTCTTTAGTAGAAGCTCCTTTCCATGTGCAGGTGCTCAGAAAAATTGTTGAAAAAACTGGACGATTGTTGTGAAACAGAAGAAATATGCGAATGGCTATCTCCATCAGTCCATGCTTTTTCAGGGTTACCAGCATATGAAATAGTAAGTCAAAAAAATAGAAGGTAACGGACACTTCTGTGTCTTTTGACATTACGACTAAAGGAGTGAAAGAAATGAAAAAAAACACGGGCTGCTCTAACAACTATAAGTGTCCAGCACAACTTCCCAGCAACAAGGCAAAAACAAAAAGTGTGAACTGTGAAGTCATCGACGCTTCGCTTGATTTAACAGGGGAGATCCCAAGTGCGGTAGATATTCCTGTTGCACTTGCGGATGTTATTCTAGAAGCAGATGTTGAAGCGGACATTCATCTGCCTACGCCTGCGAGGGAAATTAAGTGGATTCGCAAGAACATTTCGTTGAAGCAATGTAAAGCGGTTCCATCTATTTTAGATTTACAAAATCTAACCGTAAAAATCTTTGTGACCGGTGTCATCCACAAAAACATTCAATACGTGGAGGATACGACTGGTTTTATTAGAGATTATGGTGTAGATGTGGCGTTTACATGTTCAGAAACGGTTGAATTGGAAAACCCGATTCAATACCCTGTGCTTGGAGTTCCATTCAGCGTAAAAAGCTCAGTGCTTGAGCGTAGAGAGCTTGCTTATGATGGCCATGGTGCAGACCTTTGCACAGATGGATCCTTGACGTTTGAAATCTACAATGAACCTATCTCCTGTAAATTGATTGCGTCTGCTGTCAATGAAATCGACTTGCACAAAGATTTCGACAGCTGGGGAAGATTCAGCAAAATTACGGAGAAAGCGGAAGTCATTCTTGTCTTCAAGCTGCTGCAAACACAGCAAATCGCCACAAACGTGGACAATGGTATGACCGCTGAAGGCGAAACTCAAGCTTCTCAGCCGAAGTATCCAACCGCAAGCGAACGCTTCAAAAATGTGATTCGCAGAGTAAGATAACTAAAAAACAAGGTGTCTCACAAAAGTGGGACACCTTGTTTTTTTATCGTTGAACATGCAAGTACTGCCTTTGGAAGATCGTAATGGAGACGATCACATTGGCTTGAAGGCAAATCTCCCCATCCCTTTGGGCGGATTCTTCATAGGACACAATCGCTACATCATTCACTTCAATCGATGGAGGCTCGGCGTACGTATCAAATGTTCCGGAATGCGTACTTACTCCAGTTCCATCTGCATGGCGGAAGGTGTACTCAGCTTCCTGGCTGTACGGCAGCTCTGGCTGAACCGTCCATTGTGGAGATATTGTCTTTTCGATGACGATCTCTGTTTTAAAGGAATGAATCGTTTGGGAAGAAGAGGTGTATTCCACATCCACTTCCACAATTCCTTTAAAGAACAGGACGTGGTCAACTACTTCCCCGCGGTAAGATTTGAGACGCCATCGTACAGGGTTTAAGACGGTTCCTGAACGGATGACGTCCAGACACTTCCATACGTCGATATCCAAAAGAGCATCGGCAAGTCTGACAGGCAGCTTCACCAGGACGGATGGGGGATCTTCATACGGGCAGCACGGAGGAGAGGACTCGATGACTTCGATGCATTCCTCTTCGGCTGGTTCGGCCGGTAATGGAGCCGGCAGGCGTTCTTCCTCCTTTGGGCAGACTTCTTCCACTAAGGGAGGGATGACGACCTCCTGTTTCTCTTCAATTTCGTCTACAGAGCGGTCGATGCTTTCGTCCTCCGTAAAGAAGGTCTCCTCCTCTTCCTCACAGTGCAACTCCTCGTCTGCTTCTTCCTGCGCTACTAACATCCTTATTTTTTCCCAATCTTCTTCCGGAATTTTTTTCTTTTTTTCCGAAGGCAGTTCATCGACTTGTTTGCTTGAGACCTTCGGAGGCTGAAAAAATACCGGGTGTGCGCGATTGTCTTTTTTTCTGAAATTCTTCATATCTATAGAAAGCTTCCAGGCGCGAAGCTTTGTTCCGTTCACCTCCTCAGCGATCTGTGAAGGTTATTCGCCTTTACGCATCATTCGTCGTTGAGGCCACTCGCAATTGCTGGTTCTGAAGGACTTTAATCGTAAAGTCGAGCACCATTTTTTCAACAGCCGTCGTGAAATAGCCTTCTTCAATCGGTGAGCTGCCCGGGAGCGGCTGTCTGTTCGTCGCTTCATCCCACTCAATGATATGGCTCGAAATTAATTCACAATAAGGGAGCTCATTATAATACTGTTCACTTTCCTGGTGAAATTGGGAAAGGTCACTCGTCTGTACTTCATCTTTTTCAGGGAAGCCGGTTGGCAGCGGCCGTGAAACGAAGAAATCGAACTCTTCGCGGCTGTTCACTCTTGGAAGCACAGGCTTTGAAATATAGTGGTTGATTTCGGTGATCGTTTCAAATGGAAGATCCACGGTATAGGAATGCATGTCGGATGCAATGGAGGTCGTATTGTTTTCCTGTATATCAATGCTCGGGCTCGCGTATTGAATGTTCTTGCGGACAAATCCTTTAATAAACAGCTTATTTGTAGGCAGCAGTAAGCGGCATTGCGTGATTTTTACACGTTTTTTAATATCTTTAATTTCCAACACAGGCTCTGGAAAATTGATTTCAGCGTCCATATCGACCTGGATCGTGAGTTCAGCAAGCACCACGGGTACTTTCGTAACGACTTTGCCAAGACAGATATGAGGATCGTGTTCCTTGCAGTGCTTAATTGGTTCACAACTTTCTTTTTTTTCAAATTCAGACATAGGAGGGCCTCCCTCGTTAGGATGGTTCATCATATGTAGTCATCTGCCCTCTGTATAGGCAGGCGCCCAGTTGAAGGGTGGTCCCGCTTGAAAATTATGGGAAATATAAACAAGCATCATTCCTCTGCTCCCGTTTGGAGCGAAGGAAATAATGCTTGTTCTCAAGGATTTTTTAGTTTACTTTTTCAACCCGTTCGCTGGAGCATCCAGCGCTTCAATCACAACTTGCTGGTTTTGCAGCACTTTAATCGTAAAAGTTAAGAACATTTTCTCTACGATATTGTAGAAATATCCTTCTTCAAATGGAGCGTTTCCAGGTAACGGAACACGATCCACTGCCTCATCATATTCTGTGATATTACTACTGATAATTTCACAGTAAGGAAATTGATTGTAGTACTGGGTACTATTCTGGTGGAATTGGGAAAGATCGCTTGAAAGCAGCTGTTCTTTCTCAGGGTACCCAGGACCTAATTCTTGTGCCCGGAAGAAATCAAATTCATTCCTGCTGTTGTACACCGGCAATTGCGGCGGCTGCAGGAAGCTTCCAGACAACACAGTCGTCACACATTCAAATGGAACATCCACTGTCAATGAGCGAAGACTGGAGGATACACAGGCATCAGACGCTCCTGGATCCGGAGTCGCATATTGGATGTTTTTGCGGACAAACCCTCTTAGGAAGAGCTGGTAGTCTCCAGCTGCAAACGGATCGTCTGAATCTGCAGTTCCAGGAAGCAGCAGTCTGCATTGGACAATTTTCACACGTTTCTTGACGTCCTTAATTTCCAGTACTGGTTCAGGAAATTGAATGTTCGCAGACAAGCTGGAATTCACCGTTAATTCTGCAAGCGTAACCGGTAATCTAGTGATTAGAGCCGGGTTTGCAGGAGTTGTAATTACATCATCCACAGGCGTGTTCACGCACTGCTCCACAGATGCAGAAAGGTTAGTATTCACACAATGTTGGTCTTTTTTCATTAATTAACCCTCCTTTTTTATAAGGTACACTTTATCCTATGCAGTTTTTAATAGAGAGCATAGATGAATGAGACAGTATATCAGTGGAATTTTGTACAAGGAATCACCATTTTTTCGTTTTTGTAAATCACAAATAGGTACGTGCACAGGAGCCCAGAAGGTGCATACGATTCACATAGAGGAGGTAGGGAGAATGGATAGAAAAAACTTTATTGCTGCCGATATAGGAAACAGCTGGTATAAGATCTTGGCGTCAGACAGCGGAGTCATTAACGAGTACCAAATCCCGAATGCCATTGCACTTTTCGACGAAGAGTTTTATGAACAGCCTTACGACGAAGAAGATGTCGAGCTTGAAGAGAACTTGATCGTTGAAGTGAAAAGTCCGGCCATCGTGGATAAGCGGGAAATTTACTACATCGGAAAAGGCGCCACAAGACAGCGGAATGTCAGCTTAACGTCGTTTAATAATCAGAAGGCGGAAGAAGACCGCACGTTTATCCTCCTGTTCGGTATGGCCGCCTATCACGCCTTGTTAGACAATCCCGGCGAGACCGATATCGATTATAAAATCGCTCAATTAGCCGTTTCGCTGCCTACGACACAGTATAAACAGAAGAAGCTGAAGCTGAAGGAGCAGTTAGTCGGCACTCATACCGTCATGTTTCATAAAGTGCCTGGACTTGATCAGGGCAAGGACATTGCTGTAAACATTCATATTGAAGATGTGATCGTCGGAGCCGAAGGGGCTTGTGCCTACATCGGCATGACGCGTGACCTTGAAACGTTGGAAATTACCGATGATGCACTCGTCAAAGATACACAAAAAGGCATCCTTATCGGGGACTTAGGCGGAGACTCGGTGGATTTCGTCGGTATTAAAAACAATAAGCCGGTCGCTTCCGTAGAGGGGGAACCATTCGGCATCAACCAGTTCCTTGATATCATTATCCAGAAGGTCAGTAAAAATGAACTGTACAAATTCGATTCGCGGGCGGAGCTGGAAGAAAAATTAGCAGCCGGCCAGCCGGAATGGTATGTGGAGCCTTTTGCCGGGGTGAGAAAAGACATCAGCAAATACATTCTTCCCCAGCTGAAGTCCATGGCTATCAAATATTTGGAGTTGTTTGACCGGGTGAGAAACAGCTCCAGTGAAATTAAAGGAGCGGCCAGGTATGTGGCGGTCGGCGGCGCAGCCAAGCTTGCCCAGCGGCAGATTCAGGAGGCTGCGGTCAAATGGCGGGACAAAGGCCGTCCAATTGAATTAATGTTCCCTGAAGATCTTGATAAATTGAACGTCACCGGGCTGCTCATCCTTGCCCAGCTGCACGATCTTAAGAAGAAGCATGCGCAGGAAGCTAACGGGCTCGCCGCTGCTAAAGGGTGACGGAGATGGCTGAATTCATCGATTACGTCAATCGCGCCGCTGTACCGAAGCTTGAGGAATATATTGATATTAAGACCGGCGATACTCGTCAAATATCACAGGAAGTGCAGGACCAGCTGGACTATCATGCCAAAAACAGCACCCTCATCCATTTACTGTACTCAGCCCTTGATCATTACTTCAGCAAAGGTCAGCCGTCTGTGAGTACGGATCATCCGGATATTTTTAAAGAATTATCGATCATTAAAGGACTGCTGCAGCAAGGCGCCTACATCCCGGCTCAGTCGCGGAAGCAGGGGAAACCGTCCCGGGTTACGACAACGCCGCAGTCCTTAAGCATGGAAGAAGTGGAAGAAGTACTGGAAGCGTTTATCGGGTAAATGAATCCGGGTGTAAGCTGTGTCAGGCTTACACCCGGTTAAAAAAAGCTTTATCCCAGCAGGTAAAGCTTCTTTTTTTTTTGATTCCATTTTTGTACAATATTTCACAATAAAGGATAAGGAAGGAATTTCCACAGAGTGTATCGAAATAAAAAGATGCATACGGAAAGGAGCGTGGCCGGGTGGATATCCGTTTTCAAAAAGCAGGCATGAAATTCAACTTCCGGGCAGTAGGGGTGCTGGTCGAACAGGAGCATGTGCTCGCCCACAAGCTGATTGGAGAAAACCATTGGTCGCTCCCTGGCGGCGGAGTGGAGCTTGGGGAACCGAGCAGTGAGAGTGTCGTCCGGGAGCTTAAGGAGGAGCTTGGCATTGACGTCAAGGCGATCCGGATGCCGTGGGTCGTCGAGAATTTTTTTGAATACAAAGGGACGCCTGTCCATGAAATCGGGATGTATTTCCTGCTGGAAACAGAAGAGGAGCATGTCCGCAAGGGGCCGTTTCTCGGTCTTGAAGGCGATCAGCTCATCTATGAGTGGATCCCGCTTGAGCAATGCGGACAAGTGAATCTCCAGCCCGAATTTCTCGCCGCAGAACTAACGAAAATTCCGGAGTCGACGGAACACGTCACTGTTAAGCACCGCGTTTTAAAATAAGCAGCAAAAAGGGCAAATGGAGGGAGGTTTCCATTTGCCCGCTGAATTCATTAATGAACTTGGGATGCGTTCTGTGTTTGCACTTTTCTTGATTTCATATATTTAAAGTAAAACATGGCGGCAGCGCTCATGTGTACGAGATAAAGGACGGCGAAAATATCTTGATGGGACGTTTGCGTATTAAAATATTCAGCGCCCCAGATAAAAGCGGTTAGGAAATAGAAAACACTGGCCATTAATGTATGATTTAAAGTTTTCATAGTTTCATATCCTCCTTGAGCAGTGAACTTCGCGTTCCTGGCTGTATTTCTATTATATGAGTTTGTGCACATCGTAACAAGACGTTTGGAACAAGAGTCACGAAATGTTCAAAAATAGAAAATGGTATCAGATTTTAGCGGGACAGCGGATGGGATAGACTGTTACCAATTGACCGGTAAAGCGGGCTCACAGCTTGTCCGAAAGGAAATTCCTTCTTGAAAGGTCTAAAAAATCGCAATAGCTCGTACTACTATAAGAGGAAGACAACTTGAAAAGGAGGGGCTGGACTTGAAAAAGACGTTTGTGAAATGGACGTTACTTTTATTTCCGCTCTACGCCCTGCTCATCGGGCTGTATTTATTTTACTGGTCCGACTATGGCGTGCCTGCATCCTACCAGGGCACAGCCGCAGACCCGGGCACTTTTATGACGGATAAACAGCTGACACTTAGTGAGAACTATTCCCGTTATAAGGATTTTCTATTCTTTATCGGCATACCGCTCCAATGGCTCGTGTACATAGGTATCCTCGTATTCGGATGGTCCCGCATCTTTAAGGATTTCGGCGAGGGTGTTTCCAAATACAAAGCGGTGAAAATACCGATCTACGTACTTCTGCTTTCTTGTGTCACGTGGATCATCAATTTTCCGCTTGACTATATTTCGCGCAGGCTGTCCTTAAGCTACAACATATCAACGCAGACCTTTCCGAGCTGGATGAAGGATCAATTGATCAGCTTTTGGCTGGATGTCCTGATTATGTCATTGCTGATTACGGTTTTGTACGTGTTAATTCAACGGTTTAAAAAGCGGTGGTGGCTGTATGCGTGGATGCTGCTGATTCCGTTCATCGTCTTTCTAATGTACGTGCAGCCGGTAGTGATTGACCCGCTTTATAACAATTTTTCCGAGCTGCAGGACAAAGCACTCGAAGATAAAATTCTTGCTCTGGCCGATAAAGCCGATATCCCTGCCGATCGAGTCTACGAAGTGAACATGTCGGAGAAAACGAACACGATGAACGCTTACGTGAATGGGATCGGCTCGAACCTACGCATCGTGCTCTGGGATACGACGTTAAACCGCCTCACGGACAAGGAAGTGCTGTTTATTATGGCGCACGAGATGGGCCATTATGTGAAGCATCATCTCTATTACAATTTGCTGGGCTCGATCATCGGCGCCTTTTTCGGTCTCTATATTGCCTACCGGCTGCTGCACGTGTTCATTCGCAAATGGGGAGCCGGCTGGGGAGTAAAAAACGAAGCCGACATCGCTGCCCTGCCTGCTCTGCTGCTTATTTTCTCCCTGCTGTCCTTTGTGGCAAGCCCGATTGAGCTGACGATCTCAAGGGGAGCGGAAAAAGCAGCCGATGAATACGCGATTCAGCTGCGGGATGACCCGGAGGCTGCGATTGGCTCTTTTCAGGAATTAACCGTCAACAGCTTAAGCGAAGTGAATCCGCCGTTTCTCGTGAAATACTTACGGTACGGCCACCCGACGATGATGGAACGGATTCATATGCTGGAAATCCATGACGACGACGCTGCAGCTTCTCCTTAGGGGGAAGCTGTTTTTTTATATAAAAAACGTTTGTGAGCAGGCAACTTAGGGAATGTTATTATATCCGATTTGGAAGGAGGAAGAGTCTTATGAATAAGGTTCAGCTAGGGATGAGCCAGAAAGAAGCCACAAGAATCGGTCTCGGCACATGGGCCATCGGAGGCAGCGGCTGGGGCGGTACAGATAAACAAGAATCGATCCAGACCATCCAGACCGCCCTGGACAAAGGAATCAACTTCATTGATACAGCGCCCGCCTACGGCCAAGGATTATCGGAAGAAATCATTGGAGAAGCCATCCAGCAATCCCCAGTAAACCGGGAAGACCTCATCCTTGCGACCAAAGCAGGCATCAACTGGAACAACAGAGGAACCTTCCGGGACAGCCGTCCTGAGCGGCTGGAGGAAGAACTGGAAGAAAGCTTCCGGCGCCTCGGTACGGATTACATTGATTTATATCAGATCCACTGGCCCGATGATGAAATTGACTTAAAAGAAACGGCGGCTCAAGTGAAAGAGTTTTATGACAGTGGTAAAATTCTCGCGGTCGGCGTAAGCAATTTTACTCCGGAACAAATGGATGAATGGCGGAAGTATGCGCCGCTTCATACGTCGCAGATGCAGTTGAATCTGCTTCAGCGTTCGCTCTCCGATTGGTTTGACTACTGCCGTGAGCGTGACATTGTCACGATTTCCTGGGGCTCGCTTGCGCACGGGATGCTGACAGGAAAATATACGAAGGAAACCAATTTTCCAGATGATGATCTCCGTAGCAGCATTGAGCTTTTCCAAGGATACCGCTACCCGAATTACATCGATGCGGTTTCTGAATTAGAAAGGTTCGCCAATGAGCGGGACCGGGATTTAGTCCAGTTGTCCATCCGCTGGCTGCTTGATTCAGAGCCCGGAACCGACATCGCTCTTTGGGGAGCAAGAAAGCCTGAACAGCTGGAGGGGCTTGAAGGCGCCCGAGACTGGTCGCTTACGAAGGAAGAACTGAGAAATATCGATAACCTGCTTGAGCGTCACGTCATTGATTTGAACCAAGGCAGTCTGCGCGAATACGGACCGCCGATGAAGTCAGAAGTATAAAACAACCCCAGGGTCCGCTTCACAGGCTCTGGGTTCCCTTTGGCATGCGGTGCGGATTCTTCCTCTTACCACCCGCACGGCGTATGATTCCACGAACAAAACTAATAGCCATGAACTACGAATAGGAGGGAAGCGACTTGAATGCTCAAACTTTAGTAAAAGGGTATTGGAACAAGCTATGGAAATGGCACCATCAAGCGAAAGACTTAATGAAATTCACCGTTACCGGGAACACCGGGAGGCTCTATCAACGAGATGACGCAAATGAAAGCGGTGACACGACAAACGGCGGCCCCGATGATGAAAAACCCTCGTTTGACACACGTCAGAAAATTGGACTGGTTTTAGGACCGCTCTTATTTGTCCTTATCCTCATCTTTTTTCACCCGGAAGGATTGTCCCAGGCTGCCGTCTCCATTCTCGCAAGCACAGCTTGGATTGCCACCTGGTGGATTACTGAAGCGATTCCGATCCCGGCGACATCTTTACTGCCGCTTGTTTTGTTTCCGCTTACAGGCGGGCTGAACGGCGATGCTACGGCTTCGTCTTACGGGGATAACACGATCTTTCTGTTTATGGGCGGTTTCTTAATTGCGCTTGCCATGCAGAAGTGGAACCTGCACAAACGAATCGCTCTATTTATTATCTCGTCTGTCGGCACGAGCACTGAACGGATCGTGCTCGGCTTTATGATTGCGACCGGCGTCTTATCGATGTGGATTTCCAACACAGCCACATCCATGATGATGGTTCCGATCGGGATGGCCGTTATTTACCAGGCCTCCGAGCAGCTGAAAAAAGAAGGAAACGGCGAAGTGGACCATGCCTCGTTTAATTTTGGAAAAGTCGTCATGATCGGCATTGCCTACAGCGCTTCGATCGGCGGCCTTGCGACGTTAATCGGCACCCCGCCGAACACGATTTTCAGAGGCGTCGTGGAGAAAACCTACAACATTGAAATCTCTTTTGCCGGCTGGATGGCCTTTGGCGTCCCGCTCGCCCTCATTTTACTCGCCCTCGCCTGGGTGTACCTCGTCAAGGTTGCTTTTCCGATGAAGATCAGCAAGCTTCCCGGCGGCCGCGAAGTAATCAAAAAAGAACAGCGTTCGCTCGGCATCATGGCATCCGAGGAAAAAATCGTCCTCACGGTATTTACCATTACCGCTGTTGCCTGGATTCTGCGCTCGTTTGTCCTGACGAAGATGATTCCAGATATCAATGATACGCATATCGCGATGACAGCGGCGATTATTTTGTTCATGATTCCTTCGAGAAATAAGAAAGGCGACTTCATTCTTGATTGGGACACGGCCAAAAGTCTGCCTTGGGGCATTCTGCTCCTGTTCGGCGGCGGTCTTGCGATTGCGGCCGGCTTTGAAGAATCAGGACTTGCCAAGTGGATCGGGGAGCAGCTGACCGTGCTTCAGGGCGTCAATTTCTTCTTAATTATCGGGATTGTCGTAACCCTCGTCATTTTCCTGACCGAAATTACGTCCAACACGGCAACAGCCACGATGATGTTCCCGATTATGGCGTCGCTCGCCTCGGCGATATCGGTTCACCCTTACAGTCTGATGATCGGCGCCGGTGTCGCGGCAAGCTGTGCGTTCATGCTGCCGGTGGCAACCCCGCCAAACGCTGTCGTCTTCGGTTCCGGCTACTTGCGGATTCCTGATATGGCGAGAGCAGGCTTTCTATTAAATATCATTGCGATCGTCATCGTCACACTTGCCATCTACTTTTACCTGCCGGCCGTATGGGGCATTGATTTGACGAGCTTCCCAGATAAGTTTAAATAGAGAATGGCTTGCAGCATAAGAGAAAGTAAGAGATTGCTAAGGACAGCCTGATTGAGGAAATTGAAAAGCCCGTATGGCCGTTTCAGCGGCCTGCGGGCTTTTATTGCAGTTTCATTGGAAAACCTGAAGAAGAGCTATTCAAACAAAGCGGCGGAGCATTCAAATACTCGCACCGCCGCGCGAACGACCCTCTCATTCTTGAATATTCTGTAAGCGCTTTACTAATTTATGATAAAATAAATCTATAAACCGAGCTACATACCTAAGGAGGAGTGCAAGTATGGCAAACTACGGAAACCAGGTTCAATTTAACGTCTATCAAACGATGCCGAATCCGGATCCGAACCGGCTGCCGGTCGTCTATGAAGAATGGGAGGAAATGGCCCGCGAAGTGCTTGAGGACGGCCCTTATTACTACGTCGCCGGGGGAGCGGGCGGCGAGGATACGATGAAAGCGAACTTGAAAGCCTTCAGCCGCTGGAAAATCGTGCCGCGAATGCTCAGGGATGTCGAAGAACGCGACATTTCGGTGGAACTCTTTGGCCGGACGTATCAATCTCCTCTTATGCTCGCCCCGATCGGCGTGCAGTCGATCATCCATCCGGACGGAGAAATCGCTTCGGCGAGAGCGTGCGCGGAGATGAATGTGCCGTACATTACGAGTTCTGCTTCTACAAAACCGATGGAAAAGATTGCCGAAGAAATGGGGGACGCACCGAGATGGTTTCAGCTGTACTGGAACCGCGATCCGGAAGTGACGAAGAGCTTCCTCCAAAGAGCGGAGGCTTCCGGGTATTCAGCGATCGTAGCGACCCTCGATACGCCGATGATGGCCTGGCGGGAAAATGACTTGAAGAACGTCTACCTGCCGTTTTTAGTCGGTGAAGGCGTCGGCAATTACTTAACCGATCCCGCGTTTTGCGCAAAGCTCGATAAATCGCCGCATGAGGATCCGACGTCCGCGATCATGCACTGGACGCAGACCTTCGGCAACCCGACGTTAACGTGGAAGGATATCGCCTTTTTGAAGGAAAACACGAGCCTGCCGATTTTGCTCAAAGGCATCCTTCATCCGGAAGACGCGAAGCTCGCTGTTGAGCACGGGGTCGACGGCATCATCGTGTCCAACCACGGCGGACGCCAGGTGGACGGAGCGATCGGGGCGCTTGATGCGCTGCCGCTCATCTGCGATGAAGTGAAGAACGAAATTCCAGTCCTCATGGACAGCGGCATCCGCCGCGGTTCCGATATCGTCAAAGCGCTCGCACTCGGCGCAAAAGCAGTCTTGATCGGACGCCCCTGCATGTACGGACTGGCTGTTGCGGGAGAACGAGGCGTGCGGGAAGTGCTGCAGAACTTAACTGCCGATATGGACTTGACGATGGCGCTCGCCGGAGAACGTTCGATCCAAGACTTAAAACGCTCGATATTAATAGAGAAAGATTAAGGAGGCTTGTCTTTATGGAAGAGAAAGTCGTAAAAGCGATTCAGGATGATTACCCGGAGGATTTTGCCTGGTGCTACGGATGCGGTCGGCTGAATGAAGCCGGCCACCATTTCCGCACCGGCATCAAAGGCGATGAGACGATCACCGTTTACCAGCCCGAACCTGAGCATACAGCAATTCCGGGCTTTGTGTACGGCGGGGTGATCGCCTCGCTCATCGACTGCCACGGCACCGGCTCAGCAGCTATTACCCTGCATCAGAAAAATGGCGGGGAAGTCGGCGACGGCAAGGATGTGCCCAGGTTTGTCACTGCCTCGCTCCACGTGGATTACCTCATGCCGACGCCGCAGGATGTCCCTTTAAAAGCGATTGGAAAGGTAGAGGAAATCCATCCGAAAAAGTTCAAAGTAGCGACCGAAGTATACGCCGGTGAAAAACTGTGCGCAAAAGGAGAAGTCGTGGCTGTTGTCATGCCGCAATCGTTTGTTACACAGGCTTCTGAATGAACGACAGGCTGCCGGAGCTGATGGCGGCAGCCTGTCTAGTAATTTTTATATTTTTTAAAAAACGATGTTGTGTTTCTAATTTAATAGTGTTATGATTTACTCAAGTTCAAATCAATGATTTGTGCAAACGTCTTCATAGCTAATTCCATCTCAAAAGTATCGCTATTTTTTTTCGTTATTCATGCAAACGTATGCACATCCGTTGCACAGGGAAAGCCTATATTTTTTTTACCTATTGTGAAAGCGGATTCATTGATTTAGTACCAAAATAGGAGTGGTGAAATGAAGAAAAACAAGTTAGGTTTAGGAATTGCTTCTGCTTTATTAGCCTCTACAGTAGCTTTGAGCGGTTGTTCTTTTTCTTCAAGTGATGAAGGAGATTCAGAAGCAGGCGGTTCTTCAGACAAAGTAACGGTTGATATCTTTCAATTTAAAGTAGAGTTTAAAGATCAATTCGAGGAGCTCGTCTCTACATACGAGAAAGAGAACCCGGACGTTGATATTAATGTCAAAACCGTCGGCGGCGGAAATGACTACGGCCAGGCGCTTAAGACATCCTTCTCTTCCGGCGAAGAGCCTGACATCTTTAACGTCGGCGGCCCGACCAGTGTCGATGAGTATGAGAAATACCTCGCGGACCTTTCTGATACAAAAGCAGCCGGAGCAGCACTCGAGGGCACGCTTGCAGGCGTAGACCGCGACGGCAAAATCCTAGGCCTGCCGTTTAACCAGGAAGGCTACGGCTTATTGTACAACAAGAAAGTCTTCAAGGATGCCGGCATTGATCCTTCTTCCATCAAGACGATGGATGACCTGGAAAAAGCCGTTAAGACACTCGACAGTAAGAAAGACGAGCTTGGCATTAAAGCGCCGTTCGCATTCCCTGCTAAAGAGAAGTGGGTTATGGGGAACCACCTGGCTAACGCCTACCTTGCGGATGAGTTCGATAACGATGTCATGACTGCCTACAAGTCCGATACAGTCAAGTTTGAAATGGGCGACCAGATGCACCGTTTCCTTGACTTGCAGAACGACTATTCCATCCAGCCGACGCTGAGCCTTGACTATTCCCAGCAGGTAGAAGAAAACTTCTCCTTAGGAAAAGTTGCAATGATTCAGCAGGGGAACTGGGTGTACAACACGATTGACTCAATGGATCCTGACTTCGCGAAGAACAACGTCGGTTTAATTCCGATCCCTGTTAAAGGCTACGAAGGCAAAATTCCTGTCGGCGTACCGAACTACTGGGTTGTGAACAAGCAGTCTTCCGATGACGTTGTAAAAGCAAGTAAAGAGTTTCTTGACTGGATGTACACTTCTGACGAAGGGAAAAAATTCGTAACGGAAGAATTCAAATTCATCCCTGCCTACGAAGGGTATGAAGATTTAGAAATCGCTGATCCGATTTCCCAGGAAATTTACAACTACGCAAAAGACGGCAACACGCTCGGCTGGGTCTTCATGGGAGCGCCAAACGGCTGGACTGAGAATGACCTTGGTACAGCAATGCAGCAGTATATTGCGGGCGACATTTCATGGGATGAAGTCGAAAAGAAAGCAACAGAAGCTTGGGAATCAGCTCGTCAATAAGGTGAAGAACTACATGCTGGCAGAAGCGGGATTCAGCCCGCTTTTGCCGGCTTCCTTTTTAAATATTTCTTCTATTAGACTATTTAGTTAAAGTAAGTATTTTAATAGATGAAATATTTACATAAAAGAGCTACAAATTAGTATAGGAGGATCTTACATGCGTAATCGCAGCTTTGCGTTCTGGCTTTTTTTAACCCCTGTTATTCTAGGCTTAAGCCTCGTCGTTATCATCCCGTTTATTTATGGTCTTTTTTATTCCTTTACCGACTGGAATGGTCTTTCGGCTACTCAGTTCCTCGGCTTTGAAAACTACATCAAGCTGTTTCACGAAAACGAGTTTATGGATTCGATCTGGTTCACCGTTAAGTTTGCCGTTGTGACGGTCATCCTGCTCAACATTATGGGGCTTGGCCTCGCGCTTCTCGTCACGCGTAACATTAAGTCCAACAACCTGCTGCGGACCGTGTTTTTCATGCCGAACTTAATCGGCGGATTGATTCTCGGGTTCATCTGGCAGTTCATCTTTATCAGCGTGTTCGGCGATGTTGCGAACCTGACCGGCATCGAAGGCCTGAACGGCTGGTTATCTACGACCAACACCGGTTTCTGGGGCTTAGTTATCCTGACCGCCTGGCAGATGGCCGGCTACATTATGATCATTTACATTGCCTATTTGGAAAACATTCCGAAAGAACTGATCGAAGCAGCGAAAATCGACGGCGCCGGCAGCTTCCAGCGGTTTAAAACCGTCACCTTCCCGCTTGTCGCACCCGCCTTTACCGTCAGCATGTTCCTGACGTTGTCGATGGCTTTTAAAATCTATGACCAGAACTTGTCCCTCACAAACGGCGGCCCGTACAACTCCACGCAGATGGTGGCGATGGAAATTGTAAAAAC
Source organism: Halobacillus salinarum (assembly GCF_022919095.1). Lineage (NCBI taxonomy): Bacteria > Bacillati > Bacillota > Bacilli > Caryophanales > Bacillaceae > Halobacillus > Halobacillus salinarum. Next base: position 422,629 of record NZ_CP095073.1, read on the forward strand.
CGCCTTCTCGGACAACGACATGGCCTATGCCCAGGCGAAAGCGGTTATTTTCTTCCTGATCGTAGCTGTAATTGCCTTGACGCAAGTGTATTACAATAAGAAAAGGGAGGTCGATCTGTAATGAAAAAGAACAAGGAAAAACGGAATTTAATTTCCATTGAAATCCTCGGTCTGATCCTCGGATTAATCTGGATCGCTCCTTTTTACTTAATGATCGTCAACGCCTTTAAGAGCAAGCGTGACATTTTTAACGGGGTGCTCGGGCTGCCAGGCTCCCTGCAGTTTGACAACTTTGTCCAGGCGTTTATCGACCTGCAGTTTTTGCAATCCCTGTTTAATTCCGTTATGATAACAGGATTGAGTATTGCGATTATCATTTTATTTTCATCGATGGCGGGCTATGCGCTCGCGCGAAATAAAAGCAAGACGAGCGGTGTCATCTTTTTCATCTTCGTTGCCGCCATGCTGATTCCTTTCCAGTCGGTCATGATCCCGCTTGTGTCGATCTTCGGCCAGGCCGATATGCTGAACGGAGCCGGCTTAATCTTCATGTATCTCGGCTTTGGCTGCAGCTTGTCCATCTTTTTATACCACGGGGCGATGTCCGGGGTGTCCAAATCGCTTGATGAAGCGGCTATCATTGACGGCGCGAACCGTTTCCAGTTATTCTGGCATATCGTCTTCCCGTTATTAAAACCGATTTCCGTTACGGTCGGGATTTTGAACGTCATCTGGATCTGGAACGACTACTTGCTGCCATCGCTTGTGCTGAGTGAAGCGAACGCGACGATTCCGTTAAAGATGTTCTTTTTCTTCGGCCAATACACGAAGCAGTGGCACTTGGCGCTGGCCGGCTTAACGATCGCGATCATTCCGGTCATTATCGGCTATTTCTTTGCCCAGAAGCAGATTATCAACGGGGTGGCCGAGGGTGCTGTTAAATAGGAACTAGAGGAGTAAATGCTATGAAAGTGACGATTAAGGATGTAGCCAGACAAGCCAATGTTGCGACATCCACCGTATCAAGAGTAATATCCAACAGTCCGAAGATCAGCGAAGAAACGAAGCGAAGAGTCAGAAAAGTCATGGATGAGATGGGCTACTACTTGAATTACAACGGACGCATTCTCGTCAGCCAATCGACACAGACGATTGGAATCGTTACCAAGTCCGTCTCTGTGCAGTCGTTCGACAACCTGTTCTTTACCGAGCTCTTAAAGGGCATCAGCGAAGCCTCCCATGAACAGGACTACAGCATCTATTTAACGACGGGCAATGAAGAAGAAACGATTTATAATGAAGTGATTAAAATGGTCAAAGGCAAGCGCGTCGACGGCGTGATCGTGCTGTATTCCAAGGAAGACGACAAGGTCGTGCCGTTCCTGCGCGAGAACAACATCCCGTTTGTCGTCCTCGGCAAGCCTGTCGCCCATACGAGCGAGACGATGTATGTCGATAACGACAACGTCCAGGCAAGCAAGGAAGCGACCAATTATTTAATCGACTTAGGCCATACGAACATCGGGTTCATCGGCGGCGATTCCCACTACGAAGTCGCCCGCGACCGGCTCGAAGGCTACAAGCAGGCGATCCGCGCCAAAGGCTGGAAGCTCGATAAAAACCTGATCAAAAATCTTGAAAATCATAATATTAATGAAGAAGAGGTCGTCGAGGAGCTGATCAGCGGCCCTGAACCTCCGACCGGGCTTGTCGTCACGAGTGACTTCAATGCCCTTAAGGTGATGCGCTATCTCGGGCAGAAAGGCATCAAGATCCCGGAGGAAATGAGCGTCATCGGCTTTAACAACACGATGATCTCCCAGCTGACGAACCCGCCGCTGACAACGGTCGATACGCAGTCGTTCCAGCTCGGCCACGAATCGGCCCGCAACTTGATCGATTTGTTGAAGCACCCCTCCACCCTGATGAAAAGCATCATCATCCCGACGGTCATTATCGAACGCGACTCGTGCGCGCGTCATCAGGCGTCGAAAAAATAGCAGCAGAAAGGAAGGAGAAGCATGAATCACTCGTCAGGCATTCAAGGCGGTATATACGCTGTAAGTGTGTGGATTATGCGGTTTGGCCTCACCAACCTGCAGTGGACGGCTTTTAACGTGCCGGTCGCGGTCATCGTCCTCAGCATGGTGTACGCCAAGCAGGCGGCAGACTTCGTCTATCTCGTGCCGCCGCTCCTGCTCCTGCTTCCTGTTCTGTTCTTTCCGGCAACGAGCGCCATGTTTGCGAAAGCACGCGAATGGATCCGGAAGGAAGAAGCCAACGAACGCTCGTACTTCAGCTACTATAAAGAAAATTATAAGCAGAGCCTGTTCGGCGGTCTTATTTTTACCGTGCTCTGGACGATTCTTGTCACCGACATTTATTACTTTTCCACTACGAACGTCACACTTATGAACGTGTTCTTTATTCTCGGCATTCTCCTGTTTGTCTTTACCGTCAACTTCTTCAACGTGCTCGTGCACTTTGACATGAAGCTGAAAGGCGTCCTGAAGCAGGCGTTTCTGACAACGATTGTCAGCCCGGTGCTGTTTATCGCGATTGCGTTCTGTTCCGCGGTGATTCTCTACATCAGCGTCTACATCTTCCCGCTGATGGTTCCGATTTTCTCCGGCACGATCATTTCGTTTCTTGCGTTTTCTGCGTTTTACCGGTTTTATTTAAAGCAGGCGGAGCGGAAGGAAGCGGCTTAACAGATACGAACGGCATTCAAGCCGAGTGGATCGTTTCTTAAATAAGGGAATATTCACACCGATCGGAAGCTGATTCCGCTTCATTTTTCAAAAAAAGAGTGGCGCCTGCCTGGGTGCCATTCTTTTTTTGTTCCCGCTTCCTTCTGGTGGTAAAATATAGAAAGAATCTGCCAGTTGGAGGAGGAGTTCAATGATCAGCCCGTCCACCTTAATCGCCATGTGCATTCCCGGCGTATTTTCAATCCTGTTATTTATCGGCTTAATCCTGTTTTACAGAAAGAAAACCGGCCTGCACATGAAGCCGCTTTTGCTCGGTGCCGCCGGGTTTATCGTCTTCACACAAATCCTTGAAAAAACGCTGCACGCCGTTGTCGTGAATGCCTTTCCGACCTACGCCGACCATCCGTGGCTGTTCGGCCTTTACGGCGGACTCGCTGCCGGCCACTTTGAAGAGCTCGGCCGGTTCATCCTGTTCATCTGGCTGTTGAAAAAATTCCGCGACTACAAAACCGGCGTCTCGCTTGGCATCGGCTGGGGCGGCATTGAAGCCGTGCTGCTCATGGTCACCGCCATGATCTCGAACTTGACGTTCGCGTTTATGATCAACGCCGGCACCTACGAATCAACCCTCGGCGGCCAGCTGCCCGCTGATCAGCTCGCAACGATCAAAGACAGCCTGCTCAACCAGAACATCGGCTACTACCTGCTTGCCTGCGTGGAGCGGTTCTTCTCCGTCTTCCTGCAGATCGCACTCAGCCTGCTCGTTTTGTACGGGGTTGTGAAAAAGAAATTCCTGTACGTCGTGTACGCGATCCTGATTCACGCGGTGATCGATTACCCGCTCGTGTTCGTCCAGACCGGCTACATAAAGAGCCTGTGGCTCGTGGAAGTCTATGTCGCGATCATCGGGATTCTTGCGATGGTTTATATTAAGCGGATGGAAAAAGTGTTTCCGAATAAGGAAGAAGGAGCGGCTTAAAAGGCAGGCACTTGTTTGTAAGTGTTACGGGGGAAGGGAAACGCTCGCTTTCCACAGGCGACGGCGAGCTTCCTCGGTCCTGCGTCCTCCGGAATCCCGCCCTGTCTTTTATTTTTGTTGGAGTCTCTCGGACTCTGCTGGCGAAGGTTTCATCGAGCAGGGATCTGCCACTAAACTCCGGCTGATATTTGTTAGTGGAAGGAAAAATTGTGTTTGATCAAGTTCAGGCTATGGACAATATTAAAAAGAGCTTGGATTACACTCTCCAGCTGCAGTCTTCAGGTGGTTATTTATATGAACCTACAGCTAACTCATTTTATCAACATGAGTTCCACTTAGAACATATTGAATTTAGCGGGCAATCTATTAAACGGCGTTCTTTTGGACGTGGATTCCAGCACACTTTTTTGGTGCCTATTTATCTACTTCCTAAAGGACGCTTTTTTATTTGCCGAAATTAAAGTAGATACACCAAAAACAGGAAGGGGCAAAGAAAATCAAATCATGAAAAAAGGAGAGGACAAGATGAAAAAGATTTTAGGAGCGGTATGTGCTGCAGGGATAATCATATCCTCATCCATTACCGGGGTATCTGGGGTAAGCGCAGCAAGTCTTTCACAAAATGACAAAGAGGTTGAGGATAATAACTCGAAAGAAACCGCTCAAGATCTTAAGCTTGGGGAATTCCAAGGAGAGGAAGCAACAGCAGACGTATTGGGAAATTTCTCAACTGAATCAGACCAAGACTGGTATGAGGTTACTTTACCAAGTAGAGGGGTTATTGAAGTAGATTTTTATGAGGAAAATGATGATTTTATTTCCCACAGTGATTCACCTTACATTGATATGTTTTCTACACGTAAAGACGGAATTTATGGGAATGTTCAATACTATGAAGGTATCACAGACTTTGAAAAATATGGTATAGATGGAAAGGGGTTTATTTGGGGAAATCATCTTCCAGATAATAAATTGTTTATTCGTTTAAAAGATGATAAGCGTTTTAAAACAAAAGATTATCACATGAAATTGACTTTTACACATAACCGTGTTGGTGATAATGATCCCCTTGAGCCTAATACCTATTTTTCTAATGAGTACCATTACTATGAAATGACACCTATTAAAGAGGGTGAATTAGTTACTTCTAAATGGAATAGTTCCGTGGATTACCGTGATAATTTTTCTATTAACCCTAGTTCCAATAAAGGTACGTTATCATTTGAAGTCCACCACACGGACAAAGAGATAGAATACTTTAACTTTGATAATCATACAAGGTATGACTTATATGCAGAAACAAATTCTGGAACTTATGAAATGATTGACGCAGTCATACCTCAGGGAATTCCAAACAAAATAGTCAAAGATGAAGTAGAAGTAAATAACTCTAACTATACTGGAAAATATGTACTAATGGTGGAGAATTCCAGGTTTATAGACAGTTATCAAGTGAAGATGGACTTTGAAGATAAATCTTCCAATGAACTAGAACCTGACCCAAAACCAGAGCCAGAGCCTGACACTCAAGCTCCAGGGGAAGTGAAGAACCTAAAAGTCAATCATGTCTCTGAATCAGAAATAACTTTTGAATACACTCTTCCTTCCGAAGAAGATTTCGACCATGTTAATGTATTGCGAAACGGTCACCAGGTGGATACTTCTAATAAATCAACATTCACAGATCAAGGCTTATCTCCGAACACAAAATATACTTATACTATCAAAACTGTTGATGAGAAAGGTAATGAAAGCAAAGGAGTCACAAAAAGTGTAACAACTCAAAAACACCTGGAGCGGATTTCAGGGACAACTCGCTATAAGACAGCTTCAGCTTTTGCAAATAAAGTGGCACCTCACTCCTTGGGTGCAGTCTTTATAGCATCCGGTAAAAATTATCCCGACGCTTTAGCTGGAGGAGTATTAAACCACTCAAATAACGGAATGGTGCTGCTCGTTCAAGATAAAGGGGATATTGTTACCCATAAAATTAATGAAGTGAAGCGTCTACTTAAAAAAGGTGGTAAGGTCTACATCTTAGGCGGACCAGGCGCTGTCTCTGAAAAGATTAAAAAGCAATTTGAAAGACACTTTTCGGTAGAAAGAATTGCTGGAAATACTCGAGTTAAAACAGCCATTGAAATTGCCAATAAAGTAGATGCAAATCCTAATGAAATATTCGTTTCCTACGGGTTTAACTTTGCTGATGCACTGGCCATTGTTCCATATGCTTCAGAAAAAGAAATTCCAGTTCTATTAAATGGTTCGAAAAAAGAATTAAGCAGTGAATTAAAAAACTACATCCAAACTCATCCATCCATTAAAAAAGTAACGATTATAGGTGGTCCGGGAGTTGTTTCCCAAAGTTCTGAACTCTCCTTAAAACAAATGGTAGGTTCTGTAGAGCGGGTGAGTAGTACTACGAGAGAATTAACGGCACTAGCTATTGCGAAAAAATATTATGGAGATACCAATAAGGTGGCGATTTCAAATGGCCAACGATTCCCTGATTCTTTAAGCGGGAGCCGGTTTGCCTTTAAAAACGGAATGCCTATCCTTTTAGTCACTGAAGACAAGATGAAACCAGAAGTACGGAACTTTGCTGAAAAAGCAGATAGTTTCTATTTCTTCGGAGGTTCTGGAGTTATTTCAGATCAACTAAAAAATTCTTTGAAATAAGAAAAACATCTACAGAGTTGTAACCATTTGGTTGCAACTCTGTAATCTAAGATAGGATTGATACTATGAAAAAAAGCCCTTATACCTCCCTCTATCCAACCCTCCAGGTACTAGCTGAACGAGTGTATGGTTCAGGAGCATTTACCTTGGCCTTTCCTTTTTATAGGGAAAAAGAATTATTTCATTTTGCTTGAGCTGTTGACATCTTTCTGTAACAATTCTATACTTTATGTAAGCCCTTTCATAAACAGGGGCGTAATTTTTTACTCTTTTTCGAAAACGTTTTCGAAACCTGTACATACAGGTAGCTCTAAAATGACCCCGTTCATTTTATTGACTATATTTTTTTCTATTAAAAGGAGGAACCAACATGAAGTTTGGAAAGAAGGCATTTGGCGGTTTAGTCTTTATATGCTTATTGTTGGCGCTGGCGGCTTGCAGCAGTGGGGACAAATCATCGGGAGGAAGTTCTGATGAAGCGTCCGGCGACGGAAAAAGCATTACCATTTTCCAAAGTAAAGTCGAAATTTCCGATCAGCTGGAAGAACTGGCGAAGAAGTACACCGATGAAACCGGGGTTAAAGTCGAAATCTGGGGTACAACCGGCGATGATTACTTCTCCCAGCTGCAAATCAAGCTGAACAGCGAACAGGGTCCGTCGATCTTTACACTAGGAAATGAACGCGAAGCAGAGAAGCTGAAATCATACTTATACGATATGAGTGACCGCGATTATGTGAAAAATATCGCACCGAACATGGCTCTGAAGCAGGGGGACAAGCTCGTCGGAATCCCGTACGGCGTGGAAGGCTTCGGCCTCGTCTATAACAAGGACCTCGTGAGCCCTGAAGACGTGAAGGACTACGATTCCTTTGTCAGCACGATGAAAAAATTAAAAGGGGAAGACGTCAATCCGATCAGCCTCTCCCAGGAAGCGTTTTTCTTAATCGGCCATATGAGCAACTATCCGTTCGCCTTACAGGACGATTATAAGAGCTACATTGATAAGCTGAGTGCCGGCGATGTGTCCATGGCCGACACAGAAGAATTCCAGGAATTCGGCAAATTTATGGAAGCGATCAAAACGTATGCACCAAACCCAATGGACGTCACTTATGATGAAGAGATGGGTGACTTTGCCACCGGGAAGACAGCGATGGTTCACCAGGGAAACTGGTCGTACGGCATGCTCAGCGACTATGATGTCGACTTTGACATCGGCATGATGCCGTTTCCGCTGATGGGCAATGACAAGCTTGCCGTCGGTGTCGGTGGAAACTGGGCCGTCAATGGCAACAAGAGTGAAGAAGAAATCAAAGCAGCGAACGACTTTCTTGAATGGCTCCACACGAGTGAAACCGGCAAGAAATACATCGTTGAAAAATTCGGCTTCATTCCGGCGATGACCAATATTGAAGCAAACGATCTCGATCCACTTTCCCAAGCGGTGCTGGATGCTTCCAACAGCGGGGAGACGATTCCTTGGGCAATTAATTATTATCCTGCAGGCGTCATCCAGAACGACCTGACTCCGGCGGCCCAGCAGTTCTTCCTCGATGAGAAGATGAAAGGCAACGATTTTATTAAAGATATGGATAAGGCGTGGGATAACGCAACGAAATAGCATAAGACGTGGACATGCTCACTGGGCTGTCCACGCTTCTTTTAATCTCAAGGAAAGAGGGGATCGACGTGACCAGACGCAAGCACTGGGCGTGGTTTTTATTATTTACCGGCCCGTTACTGATTATCTTTTTGACGGTTGTCATCGTCCCGTTTATCGTCGGAAGCTTCTACTCGTTTTTTCAATGGGACGGCATCAGCGCGAATCCGAAAGTATTCACCGGCTTTGAAAATTACATCAAGCTGCTGGATGATCCGCGGTTTATGGAATCGGCATGGGCGACGGTGAAATTCACGATCTTTTCAGTGATTTCCGTAAACGTTGTCGGCCTGACCTTTGCGTTGTTTGTCACTTCGAAGCTGAAAATCTCCAATACCGCAAGGACGATGTTTTTTATGCCTTATTTAATCGGCGGATTAATTCTAGGCTATATCTGGCAGTTCGTCTTTTCCGATGTATTTAAACTGATCGGGGAAATGACCGGGCTTGATTCGATCTTTTTCAACTGGCTGCTCGATCAGGATTTTGCCTTGTATGCGCTCGTGTTTGTATTTACGTGGCAGATGGCCGGCTACGTGATGATCATTTACATTACCGGCTTACAGGGAATTCCGAATGACATCATTGAAGCGTCCAGAATCGATGGAGCGAGCACGTGGCAGCAGCTGCGGAAAATTACATTTCCATTGTTAATGCCCGCGTTTACGATCAGCTTGTTTCTCACGTTGTCACAGGCGTTCAAAATCTATGACGTGAACCTGTCATTGACCAACGGCGGTCCGGCGAATGCGACCGAGCTCTTCGCGATGAATATCTTCAATGAAATCTTCGGCTACGGCAATTATGGCTACGGCCAGGCGAAAGCGATTGTTTTCTTCATCATTGTCGCGGTGCTTGCCCTGACCCAGGTGTACATTACGAAAAAGCGGGAGGTAGAAATGTAATGAACAAACCAGGCTTATATATACGGGAAGTCCTGTTATTTTTGCTCGCGCTTTTGTTTCTATCCCCGATCTACATAGTGGCCGTCAATTCGTTCAAGGACCGGTCTGCGCTTTATGAAAACGTCCTCGCCCTGCCGACCCAGTTCAACATGGAGTATTACCAGCGGGCGATGGAAAAAATGAACTTCATGACCGCGTTATTTAACTCGCTGTATATTACCGTGATTTCAGTCATTATTATCGTCATTCTTTCTTCGATGACCGCGTGGATGCTCGCCCGCACGCCTCATAAAATAAGCAACGTCATCTTTATGCTGTTTATTGCGACGATGCTGATCCCGTTCCAGACGATCATGATGCCCTTGATGGAATTAATGGATACGATCATGGATACGACGGGGCTGCAGATGCTCAACACACGCGGCGGCCTGATCTTTATGCACGTCGGCTTTAACTCGGCCATTTCCGTGTTTTTGTACCACGGCTTTGTGAAATCGATCCCGATCTCGCTTGAAGAAGCGGCGACGATTGACGGAGCCTCGAAATTCGGGATTTTCTGGCGGATCATCTTCCCGATGCTGAAGCCGATTACCGTGACGGTGTTAATCATTAACGTCATCAGCATTTGGAACGACTACCTCTTGCCATCATTGACGCTGACATCCACCGAGCTCCGGACGATTCCGCTGTCGACGTTTTATTTCTTCGGGGAATTTACGATCCAGTGGAACTTGGCGATGGCGGGGCTTGTCCTGACGATAATTCCGGTCATCATTTTCTATTCACTTGCCCAGAAGCACATCATTAAAGGCATTGGGGAAGGTGCGGTGAAATAAAAAGGAGGAATGAACGTGCTGAGCTATTCAGGAATCTTCGGGTTTATCCATTTTTTGTCGAGCTGGTTTATGCGCTTTGCCGTGACCAATCTGTTATGGGCTGCCGTCAACCTGCCGATTGCGTTTATTCTTGTAAGCAGCTTCGCGAATACGGGGACTGTCAGTGAAGCGTCGTACCTGCCTTTATTCATTTTACTGCCTCTGTTGTTTTTTCCGAGTACAACCGCCTTGTTTGGCATGGTCCGCGACTGGATGATGGACGAGGAGCACAGTTCGCTTATGCGTAATTATTTTTCTCACTTGAAAAAGAATTATAAAATGAGTATGGGAGCGGGCTGGATCTGGACGGTGATCTGGGCCGTGTGGCTCGTTGATTTCCGCTATTTTTCAGAGCTGAATGACTTGGCGGGCTTCGTGATGAGAATAGCCGGCGTGCTTCTCGTTGTCATGAACGTCCATTTTCTGTCGCTCAGCGTGCATTACCATATGAATATCTTCGCCAGGCTGAAAAACAGTGCGCTGCTCACAGTCGGCCGTCCTTTACTGACGCTCGGGACAGCCGCCGTCTGTGTCTGCGCTGTTTACGCCAGTTTTTCCATCTGGTTTTTATTCCTCTTTTTCACAGGCTCTGTAACCGCCTGTGTATCGTTTTATTTGTTTTACAAAACGAGCTTGAAAATGAAAGCAAAAGCTGAAGAAGCACACGCATAGAAAGCAGGTGACCATGTGGCTACCATCAAGGATGTTGCCAAACAGGCAGGGGTCTCGGTCAGTGTCGTATCGAAGGCATTGAATGATTACGAAGACATTAATGATAAAACGAAGAAGCGCATTCTAAAGATCGCAGAAGAATTGAACTATACACCCAATCTCGCCGGAAGAAATCTGTCTTCGAAGAAACGAATGACGATCGGACTGATTTCCTCCGCCGTTTTTAATACGAATAAAAAAGATACCAACGCCTATGAAGTGATCAAAGGCATTTATACAGGGGTCGATGAAGAGCAGCTGGAGCTTGCGATCTTCCTAATGGATTCCCAAAAGCAGAAGCAGAAAAGCTACACCCAGTTCTGCCGCGAGCGGAATATCGGCGGGGCGATCCTGCACGGGCTGAGGACCGATGATCCGTACTTTAAGGAGCTGCTTGATACGAACATTCCGTGCGTGAATATTGATTTCCGCACCGACAGCCAGGCAGAAAACGTCGGCAGTGTGGCGATCGATAATAAAACGGCAGGCGAGGAAATGGCAGACCACCTGCTTACGCGCGGGCACCGCGATATCGCAATTATGGCAGGGACCGAGGAAACGTTCGTCAACATCGAGCGACTGCAAGGCGTCAAGCAGGGCTTTGAGAAACATAACGTAGACTTCCCGGAGTCTGCGGTTCTTTATGCCGATTTTTCAGAAGAAAAAGCGTACGAGCTTGCAAAGGATTATTTAGCGGAGCACCGCCCGACGGCGTTTCTCTGCTTCAGCGACTTAATGGTGTACGGGGTGATGAAGGCGGTGACGGAAGCAGGGTTGAAGGTGCCTGATGACTTATCACTGATCGGGTTTGATGACATTCCGTTCAGTGCGATTACCCATCCGCCGCTCACGACCGTGCATCAGGACTTTTTTGAAATCGGCAGGCAGGCGGCTAAGCTGCTGATGGATATTATGAAAGACTATCACTTTGAAAACCATGTCGTCGTCGATCACGAGCTGATCGAACGCGAAAGCGTGAAGGACTTAAATGAATCGTAAAGGAGCAGAGCCATGGATTACAGTGTCATAAAAGAGGGAGATTTGTTTTTCACAACGGAAAAAAACGGCGACCTGCATGCGGATGACAAAGGGTACGGCCTCTACACGCAGGATACAAGGTTTTTAAGCACCTTTACCGTGACGGTGAATGGCGAGAAGCCCGAGCTGCTTTCCTCCCGTGACGACCAAAACTATACAGCATCGATCCGGCTGGCCGCGACCGTCCAGGACGAGGGTGCGACGGAGCTCCTGCGGGAACGCTATATCTATGATGGCGTGCTCTACGAACGGTTGAGCGTCACCAATTATTTTCTTCAAAAAAGAACCGCGGACGTAGCGGTTGAGCTTGATGCGGACTTTCAGGATATGTTTATCGTAAGGAACTTCCAGAGCGGGGAAGTCGGCGAGAAAACCGGCTGTACATATCAAACGCATGCCTTTCAAGCGGGTTATCAGAGTAAAGACGGCGTCGTAAAAGAAACGGTCGTCGAATGGGACCGGGAAGCGGTGCTTGCCAATGAGCAGGAAGGCATCCGGTTCACGCTTGAACTCGGCCCCCAGGAAACAAAGACGATTACGTTTACGATTACCCCGGTGATCGACGGTGAAAAGAGCCCGGCGCTTCCGTTTGACGACGGCCTGGCCCTTGTTCAGGCGTCTTATGAAAAGTGGCTGGAAAAAGGCACCCGGATCGACAGCGACCTGCCACTTCTGAATGACGTCTATCAACGAGGCGCGGTCGATACGCGGATGCTTTTAACGGACATCGGCTTCGGCAGCCTGCCCGTCGCCGGCGTTCCGTGGTTTTCCGTGCCGTTCGGGCGTGACAGCTTACTTACGTCGTTATTTATGCTCGCCTACCAGCCGGAGTGCGTAAAAGGGACGTTACGCACGCTTGCCCATTACCAGGGGAAAGAAGTCGTTCCGGAACGCGAGGAGCAGCCCGGGAAAATCATGCACGAGCTTCGTTTCGGCGAGCTTGCCGCCACCGGTCAGATTCCCTTTTCTCCATACTACGGAACCGTCGACGCGACCCCGCTGTTTGTCATAACCGCCTGCGAATACTACAAATGGACAGGCGACCTCGCCTTTATTGAAGAGCTCAAGCCTGCGTTAGAAAAAGCGATCAACTGGATCGACCGTTACGGCAGTGTGAAAGGCGACGGCTTTGTCCAGTATCAGCCTTCGTCTGACAACAGCTTTGTCAACCAGGGCTGGAAGGATTCCGATAACTCGAATGTCCACGAGGACGGGACACTCGCAAAAGGTGCAATCGCTCTCGCAGAAGTGCAGGGCTACGTCTACCAGGCAAAATACAGCCTGGCTGCTATTTACCGGAAGCTCGGGGAAAAGAAGCGGGCAGACGAGCTGGAAAGCGAAGCAGGAGAGCTTCGGGAAGCGTTTGAACAGGCGTTCTGGATGGAAGAGAAGAAGTTTTATGCACTGGCGTTAGACGGGGAAGGTAAACAGGTGAAAGCCCTCACCTCAAACCCGGGCCATGTGCTGATGGCAGGCCTGCTTGAGCCGCGCCGGGCGAAAAGCATCGTGAACAAGCTTCTTGATAAAGACCTGTTCTCAGGCTACGGAATCCGCACGATGGCTGAAAATGCCACCGGCTATTATCCGATGAGCTATCATAACGGAAGCGTCTGGCCGCACGACAACGCCTTAATCCTGCTCGGCCTCACGAAAAGCGGCTTCAGCAGCCAGGCGATGAAAGTCGTCGAAGGACAGCTGGCAGCGGCCCGCCAGTTTGAGCACTACCGGCTGCCGGAATTATTTTGCGGCTATGACTCTAAGCTCGGCCACCTCGTATCTTACCCGACGACCTGTTCACCGCAGGCGTGGGCAGCGGCCTCATCGTTTGTATGGATTCAGGCGATGGTAGGCATTGAACCTGATGCGTTAACGGGAGAAATCACCCTTAACCCGGTGTTCCCTGAAGGGATGACGTGGTTAAAGATAGAAGGCATGGCAGCAGGGAACGGAAAGGTTTCCTTGCTCGTTACGAAGGAAGCTCAAGGCTTTAAAGTGGAGATTCTGGACAACACGACCGGCTGGACGATCAAGGAAAAGCAAATGGTTCATTGAGGGAGTGCCTGGACTTTGAAAAAGAGTCCAGGCGCTTTTTTTAGCGGACGCTTCCTATGGTAAAATAAACCTAACCATCATTAGAACACGGAGGAACACATATGAAGCTAACGATCGTAACCGTCGGCAAGCTGAAAGAAAAATACTTAAAACAGGGCATCGAGGAATACGTCAAACGTCTCGGCCCGTACGCCAAAGTCGAGATCGTCGAAGTGCCCGACGAAAAAGCCCCCGAGAACTTAAGCGAAGCCGACATGGAAGACGTGAAACGGAAAGAAGGCGAGCGCATCCTCGCCAAAATCAGCCCCGACAGCTACGTCATCACCCTCGAAATCAACGGCCAGCAGCTCACCTCAGAAAAGCTCGCCAAAAAAATGGACGAGCTGGCGACCTACGGCAAAAGCAAGGTAGCGTTTGTGATTGGCGGGTCGCTGGGACTGAGTGATAAAGTGCTGGACCGGAGTGATTTTGGGCTGTCGTTTTCCAAGATGACGTTTCCTCATCAATTGATGCGGTTGATGCTGGTGGAGCAGGTGTACAGGGCGTTTAAGATAAATCGTGGGGAGCCGTATCATAAGTGATGGAAATGTTTCATTAATATAAGTGATACCGATGTAGAGAAATAACTAAAAACCAAATATTGGATTATTTTAGTGTTTAATGGTACATTTAACCTATGAATATTCTTACTAAATTATTAAGGGGTGGTTAATATGGCTGTTAAACATATACCAACTGGAATTGTCCATAGTGGAGCTAAAGGTGGAAATACTGAATGTGGATTTAATACTAAGGAAAGTCCTAGTCACTGGGTAAATACAAGTTCAAGAATTACTTGTGATAAGAATGGTTGTAAAAACTAATTTTTCTATTTATTACTCTAATTTAATTGGAATTTATTAAGGAGATACGAAGGTCATCCCTCCTGAGTAAATGAATTTTATTGATTCGATATACTGTTGATATAGATAAGTATCCTGATGAGTTCATTTTGTCGATGAGCTCATCTTTTTTGTGCATTAAAAAAGCCATCGACTGCATTTGCAATCCATGGGTGATCACCTGTTGTATTCATTTAACTTCTGACCTCTTTCAATGCCAGTAAATCCTGGATGAAGTCCGAGGCCTGACTCCTGGTTAAGTCTTTGCTTCGATCGACGTTAAAACTCATCTTCATGATTTCTTTAGCAACTTCCGTCTGCAGATTCATCTCATCGATGATGTTGAAGATCATCTGCAGCTGAGCTTTCGTCACCTTATCTGCATGTTGATTTCTCGTCGGTCGTTTTGGGAAATCTTCAATGTCCTGAGTGAAGATGCCACTGGATCGTGTTGCGGATAAGACAGCATCGATCAACGCCCGTTTCTTCGCCATCTTCAAAACGGTGTTAACGATAGAATAGGGATTTTGTTGTTGGAATGATGATTCTTTACTGTTACAGGAACCCAGCCCTTCTGTTTCAATGATTTTATTATCTTTCCGGATGAATGTCATCTTCACTTCATAAGCAAAGATACCTTTCTCCCAATCTTCAATGCGATAGACGACATCTGCGGTCTTGGAGAATCCGAATACATCACACAGCTTCTCTGCACCTGGCTTTAGTAACGTAGGCTTAGAGAAACCATCAATTAAACCGTAGTCTATTCCCTTTATCATCAAGTCATCTACAAACGTTTGTAGTTGTTGAATGCGTTGTTGTGATTCTGAAGATGAAACGACGATATTGGGTAACGACTGTTTATCGACATTCTCTTTATCGTAAAATGGAATGATATTACCTTGACGATTCTTCATATTAATTTCACCTCCTTTCAATGACTTAAGATTTTCTATGAACCATGTGTGCAAGAATGTTTAGGCTTCTTGCGGTTTGTCGAACCACCGATCTGCCGATTTGATGCTGAATTTGATTCCCTTTAGAAAACAAGGAATGTGACCATTCCAGGGTCTTTGATAACGACTGTTGTGACCCATCATTGAATTTATCCAGCGCTTCACACCATTTATCGATCATCTCTTCACCTTTTGCCGATGTGAAGGTAGCACTGCCTTTCAAGTACTCATGCAATCCTTTATCGATTGACTTCGATTGACCCTCATCTTCATGTGAAGCTTCTACTGTAGCTATAAGATTGTATAGCTTTTTACGTCTTTTGAGCAGCTGAGCAAGCTGGACGTAATCGTTCTTTTCAATTATGAATAGGATTTCTTCGTCTACTTCTTCAAGCTGTTGCTTTAATGATAGTAGTAGCTCATCTACCTCTTTTCTCGATAAATCTTTACCGTTTGTTAAGGCATCTTCGGTTTGGTATCTTTTGAATTTCATCTTCACAATCTCTCCTCCTAATCGCATTTACTTAAAGTGGTGATAACCTTTCAATGTCAGCTTTAATACTTTCCCTTCCTTTTTCCGGTCACTGACTAATATCAACCCGTCGTCCTCAAGCTGCATCAAATCAACTTCACAGATCCCATGCTCCACTAGATATTTAGCAGCAACCCATTTATCTAACTTCTTGGCTTCTACTAAGACTGTTGTTAGTGACTGATTCATTTACTATCACCTCCTTTCATATGCGCTCCTCTCACCACGCAAGTAATCTCTGTAAAGCAAAAAACCGCTATCTATCCACATGGATAAATAGCGGTTTATATAAAAGGGGTGGGGCATTAAACGACCATACCCCTTGTTCATATAGATGTTGTGGTGCCAAGGGAATTTTTGTATATTTCTCTGATGGCTATTGTGCAACCTTAGAACTATCGATAGAATAAGAGATAAGTATAAAAAAAGTAAGATGAGTGAGGTGGACTGGATGGGTATAAAACTCTTCCATAAAACACAAAGAGATTTGGCTGTATCAATAAATAGTGTTATTGATCAATATTGGGATGACAAGATTGATGAATTAGAAATGATAAAAACAATTCAAAACCTGCACGAAGTTAATCAATCTAAAATGGTGAAAGATGGACGATACACCACAATTATTAGTCAACAATGTGGTAAAAAAAGATTGGAAGTAGTAGATCAAGTGATTAATAAATTTGAGATAGATTAAAAGATAAAGACATGTGAAAGTAGCTATTTATTTAAAGCCAATCGAGGCTAGCATAGCTTCAGGCATAATTTATTCTTATGGTTTATCAGTGTTCAGAAATAAACAAGTTACTTACCAAAGCATTTAAGGTGGCATTTTAAAATGATAACAGGCGAATTAAAGAGCAAAGTAGATAAAATATGGGAAATATTTTGGACTGGTGGTATTACTAATCCATTAACGGTTATCGAACAATTTACATATTTACTTTATATTAAAGGTCTTGACGACCGAGAAAAGAAACGGGAGAAAGATAATGAATTTCTTGGTATAGAAGAAGAAGGTTTATTTCCAAAAGATAAACCACAATTACGCTGGTCTAATTTCTCTAATATGGGACCAGAGGAAATGTATCGAGTGGTATCACAAGAGGTTTTTCCTTTTATTAAAAACATGGGTGGAAAAGAATCGGTCTATGCAAAGTATCTAAAAGATGCTGTGTTTGTTATTCCAACTGCATCATTGCTGTCTAGGGTAGTTGCAGGTATAAATGCCTTACCTGATACAACATCGAGTCAGGAAAAGAAAGATACACTCGGTGACTTATACGAGTATCTATTATCGAAGTTAAATACATCTGGTACAAACGGTCAGTTCCGTACACCACGACATATAATCGATATGATTGTAAAACTGATGAAGCCAACACCAGAAGACACTATTGTTGATCCATCAGCAGGTTCAGCTGGTTTTCTTGTGTCAGCAAGTGAATACTTACGAGAAAATCATAATGATATGTTCCATGTACAAGGCTTACGTGAGCACTTTAATAAAAATATGTTTCATGGATTCGAGATTGATAACACAATGCTTCGAATTGGGGCAATGAATATGATGTTACACGATGTAGATCATCCAAACATTAGTTATCGTGATAGCCTTTCTGAGCAAAATAAAGACAGTGAAATGTACACAATGGTTTTAGCAAACCCACCATTTAAAGGCTCATTAGATTATGATTCAGTTTCGGATGATTTATTACGTGTTACCAAAACTAAAAAGACAGAAATTCTATTTTTAAGCTTATTCTTACGATTATTAAAAAAGGGTGGACGTGCAGCTGCTATTGTTCCAGATGGTATTTTGTTCGCGGGCTCTAATGCCCATAAAGCGATTCGTAGTGAAATCATTGATAATCATAAATTAGAAGCCGTAATAAAAATGCCAAGTGGGGTATTTAAGCCTTATGCAGGGGTATCTACAGCCATCCTTATTTTCACAAAAACAGGTGCAGGTGGCACAGAGAATATCTGGTTTTATGATATGAAATCAGACGGCTATTCTTTAGACGATAAACGGTCTCCAGTTGAAGAAAATGATATACCGGATCTCGTAGAACGTTTTGAAAATTTGGATAGAGAAACCGTACGGAAAAGGACTGACCAATCCTTTTTTGTATCAGCAAACGAAGTACGTGAAAATGATTATGATTTGTCAATTAATAAGTATAAAGAGATTGAGTACAAAGAAGTGGAATATGAAGACCCTAGTGAAATCTTAAAGGGAATCGAAAAATATGAAAAAGAAATTCAGGATTCGATAGAAGAATTAAAAGAGTTAATTGTTGGTGTTAATAATGAAAGTTAATAATTTCCAAAACTTATCTTTTATAAATAATGTAGATATCCAAGATTGGAAAGTAGAAAAATTCAGTGATTTATTTACAGATGAATCCCGGAACTCCGATAAGATTAAGAAAAAAGATTATCTCACTGACGGCGCATATCCTATTATTGATCAAGGGAAAGAGTATATAGGTGGATTTACTGATATAAATAATAGAATATATAAAGATACTCCTTTTATCATCTTTGGTGATCACACAAGAAATCTCAAATTTGTAAACTTTCCATCCTATATTGGTGCTGATGGGGTCAAATTATTAAAAAACAAATTTCCTGAAAGCATATTGTCTACTAAATATGTTTACTATTTTCTCAAAACTGTTGATATACCAGACACAGGATATAATCGTCATTATAAATTTTTAAAGGAAGTTATAATTCCTACTCCTCCAATAGATATTCAAAAAAGAATTGTGGGTGTGCTGGAAAAGCTAGAGTTTATTGTTGAAAAGAGAAAGCAACAAATCACAACATTATCAAACTTAAAGAAAAGTATTTTTTATAATATGTTTGGTGATCCAATTTCAAATTGTAATAAATACAAAACAATGTATTTAGAAGATGTTTGTGAAAACATTTTAGGTGGAGGTACACCTAAAAAGTCAAATTTAGAATTTTACAACGGAAACATACCCTGGGTAACACCAAAGGATATGAAAAAATTATACATTGATAGTAGTATTGATAAAATAAATGATTATGCAATTGAGAATAGTTCAGCGAAATTAATTCCTTCAAATTCATTGTTAATGGTAATTCGTAGTGGAATTCTAAAAAAGAAATTACCCGTAGCTATAAATACTGTTTCTGTTGCATTGAATCAAGATATGAAAGCTTTTGTTCCTAAGAAAAATGTAGTGAATAGTGAGTATTTATTATATTTCTTCAAATCATATGAAAGAAAGTTATTAACAACAGTACGTTCTGTAACTGCGGATAACTTAGAATTTAACTCTATAAAAAAAATAAAAGTTCCTGTACCAGCGTTCAATCAACAAATGAAATTTAAAGAGATAATAATTAAGGTCAATAAAAGCGAAGAAAAGTATCAATGTCAGCTTATAGAACTCGAATCTTTATACAATTCTTTAATGCTAAAAGCCTTCAAAGGTGAACTTTTCGAAAATGATTCACCAGTTTGAGATAATGAGGTGATAATATGTCGAATTTTAATTTTTTAAAAACTGAAAAACAATTTCAAGATTTCACAGCAGCTTGCGTGGAGGCGGAAAAAAGCCTCCAAGTTAGCTCTGCTACATGTGCGATTTTAACTCGGCGTGCATTGGAACTTACGGTTAAATGGCTATATAAATCAGACGAAGAATTAAAAATGCCCTATCAAGATAATCTATCAAGCTTAATACACGCACGAACATTTCGAGATGTGATCGATCAAGATTTATTTCCGTTGCTGAAGTATATTATCAAACTAGGTAATGTGGCGGTACATACAAATTCTAAGATAAATAGTGATGAAGCCATTACATCCCTCCGCAATCTTCACCAATTTGTTGATTGGGTGTGCTATTGTTATTCCTTAAATCATATAGAACAATCATTTGATGAAACCATTCTTTATGGTGGAGATGAACCTCGTAAAAGACCAAAAGAGTATCGGGACCTATATGAAAAGTTAAGTACTAAAGATCAAAAGCTCGAAGAAATGATTCAACAAAATCTAACATTACGTAAAGAATTAACTGAAAAGCGAAAAGAGAACACAGAAAACTACAATTATCAGGTCGATCAAATTTCTGAAGATAAAACTCGCAAGTTATTTATTGATGTTGAATTGAAGCTAGCTGGTTGGGAGTTTGGAAAGAATGTAATTGAAGAATATCCTGTTACTGGTATGCCAAATGCATCTAAGGAAGGTTTTATTGATTACGTTTTGCTTGGTGATGATGGCAAGCCGATAGCGGTTGTAGAAGCGAAAAAGACATCAGTGGACTTGTACCGGGGAAAACAACAAGCGAAATTATATGCCGATTGTGTAGAGAGAATGCACGGACAACGACCGGTTATATTCTTTACAAATGGATTTGATACTCGATTATGGGATGATGTTGAATACCCTGAACGAAAAGTATCTGGATTTTACACAAAAGAAGATTTAGAAAAATTAATTTCTCGAAGAACCTTAAAACGCCCTTTAGAGAATATTGAAATAAACGACAACATTACGAATAGGGCTTATCAGAAAGAAGCAATAACAAATGTTGTGGAAGCCATAAGCAATAAAGAAAGAGAATCATTACTCGTGATGGCAACGGGTTCTGGAAAAACACGAACAGCCATTTCTATTGTCGATGTACTTGTACGTCATAATTGGGCGAAGAATATTCTTTTTTTAGCTGATCGGACTGCTCTTGTCAAACAAGCGAAAAATTCATTTAAAGAATTATTACCATCCTTGAGTTTATGTAACTTATTAGATAACAAAGACGACCCTGAACTAAGTCGAATGGTGTTTTCTACATATCCGACAATGATGAATGCGATTGATGAATTGAAACGAAAAGATGGAAATCGACTTTTCACAGTAGGCCATTTTGATTTAATCATAATCGATGAAAGTCACCGTAGTATATACCGTAAATATAAAGCAATATTTGATTATTTTGATAGTCTTCTACTTGGCTTAACGGCTACACCAAAAGATGAAATAGATAAAAACACATACGACATATTCGGTCTTGAGACTGGTAATCCAACATATGCATACGAACTTAGGCAAGCTGTTGATGATGGATACCTTGTAGATTATTATTCGATTGAAACATCATCTAAGATTATAGATGACGGATTGCGTTATGATGACTTATCCGAAAAAGAGAAAGAAGCATATGAGGAAACCTTTGATGATGAAGTTGGTGACGCTATTAGTAGTGACGCCGTTAACAAGTGGTTATTCAATAATCAAACAGTGGATCGTGTGTTAACAGATTTAATGGAAAAAGGCATTAAAGTAGAAGGCGGAGATCGAATCGGAAAAACGGTTATCTTTGCGAAAAACGCAAAGCACGCTAAGCATATAGTGGAGAGGTTCAATAAATTGTATCCACAATATAGTGGCAGCTATTGTAAACAAATCCATTACAGTGTTAATTATGTAGATACACTAATCGATGAATTTTCAACGAAAGATAAACCACCGTATATTGCTGTTTCTGTGGATATGTTGGATACAGGTATTGATATACCGGAAATAGTTAACCTTGTATTTTTCAAAAAAGTACGTTCTAAGTCTAAATTCTGGCAAATGATTGGTCGCGGAACTCGGTTATGTTCGGATCTATTTGGCCCAGGTGAAGATAAGACACATTTTCTTATTTTTGATTATTTACGAAACTTTGAGTTCTTCCGTGAGAATGAAAAAGGTATGGAAGGATCTGTTGTTGTTAGTTTAACCCAACGTTTATTTGAAACGAAACTAGACATAGTTAGACACCTACAACATATTGACTTTCCAGAGGAACCATATATCACGTTCCGTCAATCATTAGTGGAAGAACTTCAAAATGAAGTTGACTTGTTAAACGAGGATCACTTCCAAGTACGAATGCACCTTCAATATATTCACCAATTTAAAAATAAAGCTAATTGGCAGTCATTAACGATTCAAAACGTAAATGACCTCAAAGAACATATTGCACCACTTATTTTATCCAGTGATGACGAAGAAATGGCTAAACGCTTTGATTTAGTGATGTATATGATTATGCTTGCATATACCACCGCAAGTCCAGCAACCAAGCCGATTAACCGTGTTATTAACACAGCTGACAGGTTAAGTGAACTGGGGACTATTCCACAAATTAAAGAGAATAGAGACCTTTTACAACAAGTTCAATCAGATGAATTTTGGCAAGAAGCCAATATTGTTGATTTAGATGAAGTGCGTGAGGTAATGAGAGATTTGGTGAAGTTCTTGGAAAAAGAACATCGTAAAGATTACTATACGAACTTCAAAGATGAATTTGAAGTAATAGCTGAAGGAAAAGGTGATTTTTACGGTGCAAATGATTTACAAAACTATCGTAAAAGAGTCAGTCAATATTTAAAAGAACATCAAGATCAAATGGCAATATATAAATTACATCATAACAAGTCCCTTACTAAACAAGACGTGAAACAATTAGAGCATATTTTATGGGAAGAACTAGGGACAAAAGAAGACTATAATAAAGAGTTTGGTGAGACACCTATTACTAGATTAGTACGTCAAACTGTAGGACTTGATCGTAACTCGGCTTTAGATGCTTTCTCAGAATTTTTGTCAGAAGAAAGATTAAATAGTTACCAAATCAAGTTTGTCAATCATATCGTTGACTATATTGTTTCTAATGGCTACCTAGAGAAGAAAGTATTACGAGAAGATCCATTTCGATCACTTGGCAGTATTACTGAACTATTTGAAGATAAAATCGAGGATGCTAAAGGGATTATTAATGTGATCGATAGGATTAACGAAAATAGCAACTTTACGGAAGGCGCATAATTTAATATTAGGGGTGAGGACATTATTGATAGATTTTATTTATAGTCTGGGGAACTTCGTATTGAAGTCAATAGGTGAAAATGCGGTTGGATTATCATCAATTCTAATATCGATTATTATTGGGGCCACATCAATAAAAATTGCTAGAGATTCATTGGTGTTTAACCAGCGTTCATTTATATTAAAGGACAGTTATGAACCTATTTTAACAGATATAAATAATAATCGTGTAGTGAGGCTAATTTCATCAACAGAGTTTTGTTACGGAAAGTTAAAAGAAGTTAAAGAAAGTTATGTCTATCAAGCTTTTGAAAAAAATGAACAAGAGTTAATAGATGAGGTTTTGGAGTTAGAAAGAAATATAAACATTTTTAAAAATAAATCTAATAACATTTTACACAATATGTTAGTAAAGTTATTAAACAATAATTATAGTGTCGATTCTTTTGAAAAAGAAAAAGGGGAAACGCATAAATTAATTACTGAAGTTTTTATTGGCGATGACAAAGCACAACAAAAGTCGAAAGAAAAGCTAATTGATTTATTCTTAAATAACGGTTTACACGAGCTAGTTTTACTTAATAATGCTGAAAATATTTGGTGTAGAATGCAAGAGTTTTATATTGTTGAAGACTCTAATGGAATTGAACAGGAATTCGTCACACATGAGAAAATGTTTACTCTAGACCACTTATTGAAGAAAAATATAAATCTAGATGAAATAGACATACCACATGTCCGGGAAGAGGAAGTTATCCTTGCTGAAATGGAACGTATAGGAAACCTACTTCAAGACGAATACAAGAATTCTAAGGAATACAAATGTGCATACAATAGTTTCAATAAATTAGTTGATAACATAAACATATTGGAATCGAAATTAATTGGTAGAATACGAAAATTAATAATACCGAAAAAAGGCTGGCTAGAGAAATTCAAGGGTTAGTATAACTAGTGATTAATTTTACAAGAGTTATAAACCTTTGTATTAAACAAATTCTTAAGTTGGATATTATATAAAAGGAGCTGTTTATTTGGAAGAAAGAAGTACAAGTAAATTGTCAGACCATAAATATAAAAAAGGAAAGATTATTACTCCTATGAATTCAATGTTAGGTGATAAGCTTGCCTTGAATTCATGGACAAATGAAAGATTACCAGAGTATCTATGGTTAGGGCTTATATTACACCATTATGGAAGAAAAAAAGGTTTAATAAAAGTTCAAGAAATTCTTTCTTTAATCTCAGGGTTGGAACTAGATGTTAACCAGCCTAAAATATCAATAATCACCAATTTAGATAATCATAAACAGATCGATGTGTACAAAATTATTAATAGTGTCGTAAATTCAAGTATTCTAGCACCTTTAACTATTTTATTACGTGGCGAAAGGTATGAACAATTTAATGAATATTTTTACGATAAAAGTCAAACATTAGATTATAGGATCTCAAAAATAGAAGAGGTGCTTCTTCGCTATTATAATCATCAATCAAATGAAGCAACTGATCTTCGATACCTTGCTATTTGTTTACCTTTATTTAAAGGGAGGGTTAAGTTATTTGAAGGTGTTGAAGGCATGATTGAAGCCTTAAAGAATTATAGTGTTACTGAACATGAAGATGAAAGAATGCGTTTTTACAGGCCAGCAATAAGGTCTTTTGAGGGTATGGAGCTTGAGGAAAAAGACAACACTTTTATTTCTAACTTTTGGAAAGAACTAGGGTTGCTAACAGATTGTAATCCGGTGTATATAAATTACGAGGAACAACAAACAGAGATGAAATTGTTTATTAAAGATACTAGAGAATTATTGGAACATTTAATTTTAGTAAACAAAGAAGAGTTGCTCAAGGAATCAAAGTTTAATGTTTTAATTGGTTCAACAGCGTATATTAAAAAGATCTTTGATGAACTTATAGAAAAAGACTTAGGCAATTCTATTTTAGGAAGACATGCATATAGAACCATTTTAGAAGTTTATATAATGATCAAATACCTTATAAAAAAGGAAGAAGAAAATCCAAATATATTTTTAGATTATCAACTTTATGGAGTTGGTAAATTCAAGCACGTATTATTAAGGTGCAGAGATGGTGAATTAATTAAGGAAGATACGAGCCATATAAAAACACCTATAATACATTCACTAGTGAATGAACCTATGTGGGAAGAATATTTAGATATCGACGTTCGTTATTTTGATACGCAATCTATAAAAAAGAAGTTTGAAGAAGTAGATGAAAAAGAATTATATGATGTGTTCTATGAGTATAATAATAACTATGTACATGGTTTTTGGGGTGCGGTAAGAGAAAGTTCAATGTTGTTCTGTGATAATCCTTTGCATCAATATCATTCACTTCCAGACCTGGAAAATTATCAAAAGTTACCAAATGTTATTAACGATACTCAAGCAATATATAAAAAATATCTTGAAACATTATCAAATATATATGAGTTTCCCGAATGGTTTAAACATAAATATGGGGAATTATCTTATGGAATATAAAAACAAACTATTAAATAAAATACAGGAAGAGTATAAAAGTCTGTTAATTAGATACCAATCAACCATTTTAAAAGAGAATACAGACTCTAATAGTATATTAAGAGTAATAGATGAGGTAAGAATATTTTGGTATAAAAAATTAAATATTATTGATTTTGTAATTGATAAAGAATTCAAAACAACGGAGAACTTATTGCTAACAGGAGCGGTGTATCTGGATACAAAAGAATCCGAACATTACCATTTTAAATTATTTGGTGACTATCATGTGGTAGACGACCCGATATTAAAAATGGAATCATTCTTTAGAGTAAGTGCCGATAAAGATCAAAGAACAACAGATGTGTTTAAGAGAGCTTATAGAGATACTTTAGATGTAGTAAATAATTATCGAGAATCAATTTATATCCTTCCTGTAAACGCTTTATTATCAAAATATGATAAGGATATTAATGATATTCTTAAAGAATTTTTTTGGAGGTTTATGTCTACTGCTCTTAATACTAAGATCGAGAGTGATAAAGACTTTCACGAAAAGTTTAAGTCCATATCTAAAGTTGAGGAAAATATCGATGGATTTATATTAGATAATTTAGTGTACATTGATTCCACTGATTCGCGACTATCCTTAAAGGAGCGGTGTGAGAGATATCAAAAGGAATACTCTCATTTTAATAATTTGTCGCTTACAGAAATATTTATAATAGCCACATATTCATATATTGCACAAACTATTGATATATTGCTAACGTCTTCATCATTAGGTTTTACACCATATATTCGGCATGATGTAACTTTTAGGTACTTTCTATTGTTAAAAGATACTTTTGTGGAAGATGAAAATATCAAAAAGTTAATAGAAAAGACCATTATCTATTATATTATGTATAATACAATTCCTCTAAGTGTACTTACTACAATCAGTTATGATGAGCTTTACAGTCGGCTTAATAATACAAAACTTCTTGATAAGGTACTTGAAAGGCTAAGAGATCTAGATATTGAAATCCTTTATGGTGAAGTAGAAACTATAAAAAAAGTAATTCGTGAAGAAGTAGATAATATTATTGAAAGTCATTAATTTAAATCTAAAGTATTGGCAGGGTAGCTGTTGATTCAACAGCTACCTTTATTCTTTTCTACTTTATTATGATGTTACCCTATTTAACGTTACGGTGAGCCGTATCATAAGTAAATGATTAAATAAAGGTGGACTCTGGCCAAGATAAATAACTTCTCCAAGTTTGAATTCTGATATTAAAAAAACTGCCCAATAATCATAATGGGGAGGTTTTAAGGCGGAAAGAGTATTCACTCAAGCAAAATTGTTTTTATAACCTGACTAAATCCATTTAAATTTTCGTCGTTCCGGAATTTTTTCGAGTGGAAAAGATACCGAGAATAATTGCTAAAACCATTAAGATAACGGTTAATAACAATGTTTTCACATAATATTCATTATCAGTTTGGGCAATGAACTGTACGCCGTAATCTGCTAGTTTCCATGGGGAGATGTGCCAGTATTGACCAATCAAGGATTCAATCATAATAGCAACCGGCAGAACGATAATGGTCACGGCCATTGCGAAAGCTGTCTTAAATAGTGCGCTAAACATAAGAGCGACAGCTACTGAGAATAAAATCCATACACAGTAAGTCAGGACCATTTGAATAAATGCCATCGCCTCAACTGGACCATATAAAATCGATGTATAATACATGCTGCCAGCATAACCTAAAATGGCACTGACCATCCCTAATGCGCCTGCCACAGTCCATTTACTCATAAACAAGGCAATATAGGAAACGGGCCTCACATAGATCAGGGTGGCTGTGCCGTTTTGCCGTTCGCGATTAATCATTCCTGCAGCCGTAATGACAAGCACAATCAGTCCTAAAGATTGGAATTGACCAGTGGAAGCCTTTAGTAGATCTATAGGTGCGTAATCAGGCAATGTAACTGAGAACCCTTCTGGCATATTACCAACAGCGTTTAATATGTCTTCCATATAATAATTCGTTAATGGATCTGAAATACCGAGGAAAATAAAGAGTAATGGCATCCACAAAAATTTATAACTTCTCCAACTCTCACGAAATTCTTTTTGAAGTAGTACAGTGAAAGTTTTCATTGCCCAACCACCTTCATAAAAATTTCTTCTAGAGTCAACGTAACTCGTTCCACTTTTAATATCGTAAATGGCAATTCAATTAGCTGGGACATTAGTTGCTGCATCGTAGGAATGTTATCTATTATTTCAATAAAGACACAATTTTTATCTGCAAGGGTTGGTAATTGTACTTGAGAAGCAAAAAGTAATGCATCGTCTGTACTTGAAAATTGAACCTTAAAGCGGGAGGAATCGAATTTTGCACGTATGTCCTTCAAAGAACCTTGCTCTACTAATTTTCCCTTGTTTAAAAAGAGCAACTGGTCTGTCATTTCCTCGGCGTCATTTAAAATGTGTGTCGAATACAAAATCGTAGATTGCTGCTGCAACTGTTTTAATAAATTTATCATTTCCCGTCTTCCTACTGGGTCAAGAGCGGATACAGGTTCGTCTAGTACAAGAAGCCTTGGTTTGTGGACGATGGCTTGAGCAATGCCAAGCCGTTGTTTCATTCCACCTGAAAAAACTGCAGTTTTTTTAAATAGATCGTTCTTTAACCCAACAAATTCCAACATTTTTTCTGCTTGTTTTTTTGCATCCCTGTTAGGTACACCGTTTAGCTTTGCAGTCATTTCGGTAAATTCTAATGCTGTTAACCAAGGGTAAAAATTAGGGTATTGAGGCAAAAATCCAATTTCCTTCCGGATATCTTGTACATTTTGCATACTAACAGATCCATTCGTTGGTTTTAATAAGCCGGTCAGCATAGATAGAGTAGTCGTTTTTCCGGCACCATTGGGTCCGATTAATGCTGTAGATGTCCCTTCTTCCAGTAGAAATGACAAATCTGAGACTACCTTCTCTGTACCAAAAACCTTTGTAAGATGCTGAACCTTAATCATGAATTTTTTCTTCCAAAAATAAAGTATAAAATGGGTCCAATGGTGTTGACGAATAGGATCACAATAACCCAGAGCCATTTTGGACCGTTTGTAGCATGAATCCGTGCCAAATCGATAAGGGCAAAAATAACCAAAATTATCTGAATAACAATTAATGGGGCGACCAACGCCCAATTGATATCTATCATTATCTATTCACCTCTACCTTTAAGTAGTCTGCCAAATTACGAATCATCGCTTGATAGCTTGGATGTTTTTTTAATGAATCAAATGCTGGATTTTGTACAATCGTTTGAACCAGATCCTTTTTCACTGATTGTTCATCCCGAGGTGCTTCGCTGCTTAATTGAGCTGTATTTTCAATCCACTGCGACAACAAATAGAAGTAGGCATTTCCTTTTAACTTTATGGGAAACTGAATTTTTTTACAAAGCTTTACGTAACTCCGCAACATTTCTATTGCCTGTTCAGATTGACCCTTCAAAGTATAAACTTTGGCTGCCTTGTAATAAAAAATAAGCACGGTATTAAAATTTAGGTTCTCTAAATCAAATAGACGTATAAGTTCTTTAATTTTGTATATCGTTTCATCTATATAATCAGCGTTTTCCAATTCCAGCATCATCGCTTCCGTTGCTTTGGATAAGAGCTGCATTAAGTTTTGATAATAACTGATTTGGATGGTTTCTTTTGCTTTTTCTAAATTTCCAAGCATGTTATGGGCTGTGGAAATAAGATGGTCGGAACCGAATTGTATTTGTACATCCTTTCCAAGCAATGATAATACCTCTTCCGGCTTCCCTTGCTGGAGATATGTGAAAGCTTCCAGCATCGTTGCCTCATTGACTAATGCTAAATCCCCGCTTAAATTTTTTACTCTTGAACTAAGCTGTAGAACACGTTCCAGAATGGACTGTTGGTCGGTAGACTTAGGAAAGTAATTTAAGTAGAGTTGGGCCATCTTAAGAACAAATGGAAAACAAGAATAATACTCACTTAACAGCTCTTCGATAGACTTTTCCACATCTTCAAATGCCTTTTGAGAGAATTGCTGTGCCAGTTGGGTATAGGTTCGGCTGATTTGTTCCTTTGTCAATTGAGGTTTGTACCCTAATAATGTGTCGATAGAAATATTGAAGTAAGTGGCCAGTTTTGGCAATAACGTAATATCCGGATAACTTAGCCCCTTCTCCCATTTAGAAACGGCTGCCCTTGATACGCCTACATGTTCAGCAATTTCTTCTTGAGTGACCTTTAGTTCTTTTCGACGATTTGCAATCATTGTTGAAAATTGAAAGTCTTCCGTCTTCATCAACTCCTCTTACTTTGACTATAAGGTATAAAAACGTGATTTTGTAGCGAATTCAAGTTACATTTTAATACATTTGTCAACTAATAGTTGCCTTTTTATTAGAGGTATATTCGATGGACTTAGTAGAGTAGACCGAACCCTGAGAATAGACCTAAACTCAAGATGGGACCTTCCAATATGGTAGAAGTGATTATGGATAAGGGACCAGTAAATGATTATAAGTAGACGAGAATTCTATAAAGATTGAAAATAAATAAGCTAGACATGCGGCCTTTAAACCATCATAGGACATGTCCAGCTTATTTTTAATTTATAAAAAAGGAGAGAAGCCCGTACAGCTCTTCTCTCCAATAAAAATCTAAGAATGATTCAGTTTAAACGAAATTAAGAAACAGAAAAACCTTCCTCTTCCTTCACGCCATCTTTCGTTGTGAACTCATCAAGCAGCGCACGCACTTCATCGGTAGAGTGGGTACTCATCAGCTGATTCCTCAACTCACTCGCTCCCCGGAATCCACGGACGTAAATCTTAAAAAAGCGGCGAAGCGGTTTGAAGAGCCGTGGCTCCAGTTCTTCGGAATATTTATCATGAAGGTCAAGCTGCAGCCTTAGAAGATCAAGCAGTTCTTCACTCGTATGCTCTTTCTTCTCTGTTTCGAAGCAAAACGGGTTATGAAAGACTCCTCGCCCGATCATCACTCCGTCTATTTCATACTTTTCTGCTAGTTCGAGTCCCTTTTGACGATCAGGAATGTCCCCGTTAATCGTTAGAAGCGTATGAGGGGCAACCTCGTCACGAAGCTTCTTGATCTCTGGAATCAGCTCCCAGTGAGCATCGACATTACTCATTTCTTTTTTCGTACGGAGATGAATGGTCAGGTTGACGATACCCTGTTCAAGGAGATGCTTCAGCCAGCCGTGCCATTCCTCAACTTCCGTATAACCGAGACGGGTTTTCACGCTGACAGGCAGTCCCCCTGCTTTGGCTTCCTGGATGATGTCGGCTGCGACATCAGGACGGCGGATCAGCCCGCAGCCTTTTCCTTTCCCTGCGACATTAGCTACAGGACAACCCATATTAATATCGATGCCGCGAAATCCCATTTCAGCCATACCCATACTCATTTCCCGGAAGTATTCAGGCTTATCTCCCCAAATATGGGCGACGATCGGCTGTTCATCTTCTGTGAACGTCAGACGGCCGCGGACACTGTCTTTTCCTCTCGGGTGACAGTAGCTTTCCGTATTCGTAAACTCTGTAAAAAACACGTCAGGTCTTGCTGCTTCAGTCACGACATGACGAAAAACGACATCGGTCACGGCTTCCATCGGCGCCAACACAAAAAAAGGCCGCGGCAGCTCATGCCAAAAATTATCTTTCATAATATATCTGAACCCTTTCTTAAGGGAAGCCTTGTTCCCAAAATTAAAAAGTGAAAATGCATCTTTCTTATCCATTACCATTTAGGATGGATTTCAACCAAAATATATCATAATAGTATAACACGAAAAGTTCAAGGGAACGAGGTGATTTGACGCATATCTTTCTCTATAACGGTTGAACAAATAAAAATAGAGTGAAGGTAAAGGATTTTTATAAGAATTAGCAGTGAAATGATTAAAAATGAGATAGGGAACACAAGCAATGATTTATTCCCAATATAAATTTTCTTCTTAAAAGATTATGGTAATAATAATTTACGCAAATAAGAAACATTGGATCAATTCTAAAATTTTCATTTTATCCGACACCAAACCAGACCTCTTATTCGATGATAAAAATTAAGAAGGTCTGTTTTTTTATGCCTTCAAACAGAAGGAGTGAGGAAAAATGAATTACTTAAAAGAATTGAACGCATTTTTAGACCAGCTCGAAATGGAGGAACTGTCTTTATCAGCCTCGATGCTGTGGATTTCCTTAATGCACTTCAACAACAAAGTCGGCTGGAGAAAAGAATTCGCGGTTCCGTCACCAACGCTTATGACGAAGGCCCGCTTGACCGAGAGTTCTTTTAAACGTGCGCGCACAGAGTTGAAAGAAAAGGGCTACATTAAGCACACGTTTGTCAACCGTAACCGGGCTCCTTTGTATGAAATGATCTCACGCGTGAACCAGGTTGAGACCGAAGCAGTGGCCGAGAGCATGAACGCTGGAGTGAGCGCAGGAACGGACGCAGGGCTGGGCGCTTTATTTAAAAGAAAAGAACGAAAAAGAAAAGAAGCTGATGAAGGGACCGCGTCTAAGCTCAATCCGCATGATTTTTACCAGCAGAACATCGGATTACTGAGTCCTTTTATTGCCGAACGGATTACGTACTGGTGTACGGAAATGTCTGATGAACTGGTTATTGAATCAATGAGGCGTGCGTTACAGCGGAACAAACGGTTCTTCAACTATTGCGAAGCGATTTTGAGCAGGTGGCAGTCTGCGGGGGTCACCTCCCTCGAAAGTGCCCTGTCTCTAGAGCAGTCATCCAATCAAAAGAAATCAGCTGAAAAAGAATACGACATTTTTGAGGAGATCAGAAAGGAGCGGAATCTATGAACTACCAAGAAGCTGTAGAAGTTTTGAAAACGATCGAAGAAGTGTATGGCGACAAGTTTTCCCTGACGAAACGTAAGGTCAAGATGTTGACGACTCAGCTTGAGAAGATGAACTACAACGCGGTGATGCGGCGTTTAACAGCGCATGTGCTGGACTCGCCATTTCCACCGACCTTATCGGAAATTGCCGTCTATGAAACTCCGGATCATAGGATCTTCGAAAAGATGCAGCAGTGGAAAAAAGAAGCGGCGGAAGTTCCGGAAGAAACGAAGCGGTTGTTTGAAAAGAAGTTCAATGAATTGTTGGAAAAGATGTCCAATGATTAAAAACCAGCAGGCAGAACAATCGGTCATCGGAACTCTCTTAATAGAAGGCTCGCTTATGAATGTTGCAATCCTTTCTCCGGAACATTTTGCCGAGAAAAGGCACGGGATGATTTTTAAGGCAATGAGAACCATCTATGACGCCAATGAGCCTGTGAACATCGTCACGGTGACCACCGCACTGAAAGACAAGATTAAAGAGGTTGGCAACGTGACCTATTTGACAGAGCTTTCGGCTTCCATTCCAACGACTTCCACATTTAAACATCACCAGCGCCTTGTGCTGGAAGCCTATCGTCACAGAAAGGCTCGCGAAGCAGCGGTCCAATACGTGAAAGACCCTGGTGATCAAGCGTACGAGGCATTACGCGTACATATCGAATCCAACCGGGAGCTGGGGAAAGAGAAGAAAGAAAAATCGACTAGAGAAACACTCGTGGAGATCACGCGTGACATGAACACACCTATTAAAGACGGGCTGACCGGTTATTCAACAGGCTATAAGGAGCTGGACCAATTGACGGGCGGGGTGCAGAAAGGGGATTTGATGATCCTAGCCGCGAGACCGTCGATGGGAAAGACCGCCTTTGCCCTCACCCTGGCTGCCCATCATTGTAAGCAGGGTGGCAGCTCCCAGATCTTCAGCCTGGAAATGGGGCAGAAGCCGCTTATGCAGCGGATCATTACGACCGAATCGCTAGTCGATGGACACAAGTGGCGCTCCCGGGATTTTAACAAGCAGGATTACATAGACGTCATGAATATTATTGGACCGATCTCCGAATGGGCGCTCCATATGGATACCCAGGCCCGGACTGTTGGAGATATCCGGGCAAAGATCCGGTCACAGATCCAAAAAGGAAAAAATGATCGCCATCTCGTGATCATTGACTATCTCCAACTGATTTCCTCTGCTGGCCGCTCGGAACGCCGCGACCTCGAGATCGGCCTCATTACAAGAGAACTGAAATTATTAGCCACAGAGCTCGACATCCCGATTATTTTATTGTCCCAATTATCAAGGGGCGTCGAGCAGCGCCAGGATAAGCGGCCGGTGATGTCCGACTTACGGGAATCCGGAAACATTGAACAGGACGCGGATCTTATCGCCTTTTTGTACAGGGCGGACTACTATAAGTGGCAGGACAAGGAAGACGAGATCGAATTGATCATCAGTAAGCAGCGGAATGGTCCGGTAGGGAAAGTAAAGCTCCGATTTCTGAAGGAATATGGCAAGTTTATCGGAGTTCCAACCCAGCTTTCCTTGTCGGTCAGAGAGGATACCAATAACAAAGCTTTTCAGTCTTCTTAGCGGGCAGGAGAAAAGAAAAGTACACCGAATAATAAATCGTTAGAATAAAAGTGCATGGATGGGAGGATTAAAGATTGAAAGAAGCAAGCTATATAGAAGTGGTGTTTGAAAATCTCGAATCGATAATTATCCCGTTGGAACGTTTTCGAAAGCTGGAGTTCGGACCGCTTAAGCCGAATTCTAATAAAGGAGTGGACGAATACGATACAGATGACGTTCATATCCAAATTGGTTATCAGGATATTGACCTCAACTATGACGCTATCAATGATGAGTATCCACTGGGGATGTTTGTTAATAACCCGGCCAGCAATCGTGTTCAGGATCGTCCAAACATTTTAGGACGTCTCCTGGCTCATCAGGACATTATGACTCTAGACTATTTGAATGAGCAGGAAGAGGAAATCGGCAGGGTGTACGTTCCGTGGAATGAAGAAGACGAGGAATCGAATGGATTTATGAAGGTTACAGTCGAGTCTGGATATATTGCTGTGCGTATTAAGCGCTAAAGGGTTTATTTTGAAAGTGTCTATCCCTGCTACTTTTAGGGATAGACACTTTTATCTGTCCATAAGCATTTGCTCTCTATGAATACGATAACACTACTAGTATTTAGAGACGTGCAAAAAATAGAACAGGATTCAAGGTATTAAAATTACATAATTTAACTTTTAGTAGTGTAACTATTATTTTACAATGTTACTAATAAATACATAAGGAGGCGGACCGTGACCCCTTTAAAAATTGGTTGGATAGACTACTCGAGTGAACACAAAAATAAAGTTATGGCTGTTCTCGATTTACTTTCAGATAAAGGTGCCATTGACGAGCTCGGTACCGGATCAATACGAGATGGCTTTGGGGATATATTTTTTCCTGGCACATCTACCATCCAAACCAGGGCGAAATATTTTTTTATCGTTTCTTATCTCTTAATGGAATTAGAAAAAGAACCCCATTCCTCCTATAAAGATTTTCTGGAAGAGCTTGCTCAAAGGGAGGTTGACTTAATTGATACGTTAGTGGAAACGAATGCTGAAGGTGTGATTGGTGCAAGGGCACGCAAAAAATTGAAGCGAAAACCTTCGAGTATTTATTGGAATGGACTTAGAACATTTGAATTTTTTAAGCACGCTCATTTGTCTTTGAATAACTATGCGAAAGCCTTCCTTACTCTTAGGCGCAAACAGGAAGCTGACCGTTCGTTAGGTCATGAGGAGGGAGATATCGTGAATGCGGAAGGAGCGGAATACAATAGTACTTTTTGGCAATGCCTGCTTCCTCCTTTCGATTGGCGTGAGTCTCTTTCTATGGATCTTACTTATCAGGAAGCTGTGTTTATGAAAGAGAAAATACTTACATCCCCTAAATCTAAAGACAGCTTGTTT
Source organism: Halobacillus salinarum (assembly GCF_022919095.1). Taxonomy (NCBI): domain Bacteria; kingdom Bacillati; phylum Bacillota; class Bacilli; order Caryophanales; family Bacillaceae; genus Halobacillus; species Halobacillus salinarum. Next base: position 457,879 of record NZ_CP095073.1, read on the forward strand.
GCCTTTTTGCTTAAGGAAGAGGCTGAGAAAGTTAGACAAGTCGATAAGTTTGAGGCGATAGGGAAAATGTTTCCATTACCGGATGGTATTCGTCAAGACTATGAGATGGCTGAACGGTTTAGCAAGTTTATTTCTGGTGCGAATATCCGTTACAATGTTCTCCTTTCGAATCATGAAAATAGCGTGGCGCTTGATAAATGGCGGAATTGGCTGGACAGCTCTTTTGTAAAGCATGAGTTTGCCTCTTTTCGTTACAGTGATGTGCTTTTTCGTTTACAAATCTATAACCCATTATTAAAGCGATTTCTTGGTGAGTGGCAAAAGACTGTCCTTTCGGGTCATGAACAGGAGATTGATAAGTTACTGGTGAAGCGTGAAATTGAACTAAAGTCAAAAGATCGTGCCAAATTGTTTAATTCCAAAAATTATGCTTATGAAGATGGCAGCTGGTTAGGGGCAGAAAAGCTTCAGTATCGTTACCCTAATTCTAAAATATTGTTGCAGGACATCTTTGATGGATTGGAGGATGGATATGCTTAAACCGGATACGGATCGGCTAAATTATAGTGATTTGCTACAACCTCCGGCTGGGTATGAGGTGGTCTTTGCTGTAGGGACAACATATTCGTTGGATTTAGAGGCTTTAATTGGAGTTCCAGTGGCGCTTAGTCTATCAGAGGAGATGGATCAAACATTTCAGGATGATCCAATTTATATGCTGGAAGGGTTACGCCAAACCAAAGATCATTTGGCTATCTTTTGTGAAGCCGGCCAAATCAAGGTTCCTCAAAATGGTAACTCCCTTTTTGGACTGATGGAGGATTGTGTATTTGAAGTAGCTTTAGAAAATGAACGTTCGTTTCACCCTAAAATATGGATTATCAAATATCAAGACCAAAAGCAAAACGTTCTGTACCGTCTGATCGTTCTGTCCAGGAATTTGACGTTTGATAGGAGCTGGGACATGGCTCTGGCACTTGAAGGCGAGAGGGAGTCTGAACCGGATGATAGGAATCAACCATTAATTGATTTCTTAAAGTTTCTCCTTCCGCAAACCACTGATCCAATCAAACATCAACAGATTCAAGAAATGGCAGAGGAGCTTCCATATATCCGCTTTGATTCTGGAGATAAACATATCCCTGATTTTCACTTTCATCCTTTAGGTATTAATGGTTATGATTGGGAAGATACTGGCATATTTGAAACCTATCATCATCTCATCATCATGTCACCATTTATAAGCGAAGCGATTATATCAAAATTGAAGGAATACGCTTTGACAGATGCCACACAAGTTTTAATAACAAGAAGATCCGAATTATTTAAGCTAACCGAAGACTTGCTTAATTTCTTTGATATCTATGTTCTTAAGGATACGATCATTGAAGGGGAAGGGGTTGTCAGTGAAGATGACTTCTATAACCTCTCACAGCTTCAGGACATTCATGCTAAATTTTACGCCAGATCCAAATATAATCAACATCATCTCTATATTGGCTCTGCAAACAGTTCAACGAATGCGTTTGAAGGGAATGTGGAATTCCTATTACAGCTTCAATATAAGAAATACGGATTTAAGCTAATTGATTTACTTGATGATTTCTTTGGGGAAGAAGAGGCAGAAAATCCTTTTGAAAAAATCGACCATCTCCCTGAGGAAAAAGAGACAGAAACCGACCTTCAGGATCAGCTGCAAAAAGCAATTAAATCCGTGTGCCGCACAAATGCCCAGGGTTATGTAGAGAAAGAAAGTGAAGACTATACCATCCATCTTTCGTTTGAATCCATTCCGGAAGACGTTGATTTTACCATTGGACCTCTTTTAAGTAAGAAAAAGTATCAGCTGGAACACAAGGTGATACTTGATAAACTTCAGCTTCTTGAGATTGGGGAGTTTTATGTCGTTAAAGCACAAATGGGCGAGGAAGTTATGGGACGTGTTATCAAAATCCCAACACAAGGAATACCTGATGAACGCGAACAGGCTATTTTCCGTTCCATCATTAACAACCCTGTCGCCTTCTTGCAATATGTCGCTTTTTTATTATCCGATGATTTTCTCTTAGCTGCTTTAGAACAAATGGAACAAAATAATAATAAAGGATTTGTAGATTGGAATAGTTCAGCGGGGCAATATCCAATATTATATGAAAATATGTTGAAAGCAGCGTCGAGGACACCTGAAAAAATGGAAGACATTCTTCATGTTATGGAGCTTATTAATGATGATGTCGTTATTCCTGATCAGTTCTTCCGTTTGTATGAAACCTTCAATAATGCTACAAAGATGGTGAAAAAATGATTGATTTAGATCAAAAAGAAGAAGAAATTCTTTTTGGATTAAAGGACTTTCAAAAAGCAACGGTGCAACGAGTCTATGACTTACTGACTCATGGTTATACACGGGTATTAGTTGCAGATGAGGTCGGCCTTGGGAAGACAATGATTGCTAGAGGAGCTATAGCAAAAATTGCAAGGTATCATAAAGAAAATTTAAATGATCCCTTATTTAAAGTAGTATATGTGTGTTCCAACCAAAACATTGCGAGGCAGAACATACAAAAACTCCAAATTGATGAGAAAGTGAAGTTAGAGAATTCTTCTGATACCAGGCTTTCTATGCAGCACTTGAAAATATATGAGAATAATTACGATCAATCTTTGAAAGACAGGTACATTCAATTGACACCATTAACACCATCTACATCGTTTACAATGACTTCTGGCTGTGGGAGCGCAGCAGAACGTGCGTTAATCTTTGCTTTATTAAAGAATTTCCACCGTTTTCAAGGTATGTTGAATGAGCTTGATGTACTGCTAATGGATACTGCAACAAAGAGCTGGAGCCGGTATAAAGAAGATTACATCCGCAGGGTTTATGAAGTCAATAAGAGCAGTGGAGGAGAATATGTAGAATCGATGTTATTTAACATCGATTCATATCTAAGTAAAGATTCGTCTTTCTATACTGAAATTGAAGAAGTCTGTAACAAGATAATGTTAGGGGAACAAGGGTTTCGTAAAGAAGCTACTCTTGTCATACATAAACTGCGGAAAATGATGGCGGAGATTAGTGTAGATATTATGGATCCTGATCTGGTCATTATGGATGAATTCCAACGGTTTCCCGAATTGGTGAATGCCGATGGCGAGAGCGAAACCGCATTGTTAGCGAAAAAATTTTTTAATAGTCCAAATGCTTCTCACGAGCAAAAAGTAAAAATACTGTTACTCTCAGCCACTCCATATAAATTATATTCGACCTTAGAAGAAATCAATGAAGCTGGGGAAGACGAACATTATCAAGAGTTTTTACAGGTCACGCGCTTTTTGTTTGAACACCACCCTCAGCATAAACAGCACTTTGAACGCGTGTGGGAGGATTTTTCTACTTCGTTACGATTGTTTACTCAGATGGATATTGCCATTTTACAAGCGAAAAAACAGGAGGCGGAGGAGAGTTTATATAAAGGGATTGCCAGAACGGAACGAACAAGGGTAGATGGATCCAATGAGCTGATAAAATCTTCGGTCATTCCATTAGAAATAACAAAAGAAGATGTGCTCTCCTATATCTTCATGGATCGAATGCTCGAAGAAATAGGGCTTACGGAAAAAGTACCAGTTGAATATGTGAAATCTGCCCCTTACTTAATGTCCTTTATGGACCACTATAAATTAAAACAAAAAATTACTCAGTATGTAAAAAAACACCCTAATCAAATCGCTATGGTGAATAAATCAAATTTATGGTTAAAGAAATCCATTATTAATAATTACAAAGTATTGCCGGAATCAAATGCGCGGCTTGCTAAAATCAAAGAATTTGCTTTGCCTAAAAACGCAGAAAGGTTACTATGGGTTCCACCTTCCTTACCTTATTATGAGTCTGCTGGATGTTACGAAGAAATGGAAGATTTTTCAAAGCTGCTCATCTTCTCTGCATGGGAGATGGTACCCAGAGCCGTATCTACGATGGTGTCATACGAGGCAGAACGTTTAACCGTGGGGGAGCTTGTAAAACGGACCTCTAAAAGGAAAAAAAGAAAAAGTATGAGGTATTTTTCTGAACGACGCTTTCCTCAACCTCGTCTGTCCTTTTCAATGAAAAATAAAGCTCCTGTGAACATGAACCATTTAGTTCTATTGTACCCGTCCATGGCGTTATCCAGATTGTTTGATCCTGCGGACGTATTGAAAAGAAGATTAACCTTAAGTGAGATCAAATTGGAAATTGGAGAACAAATAGAGAGACTTCTAGATAATTTGCCTCATTATTCAGGAGGACCTTCTTCGAGGGAAGATGAGAGATGGTATTATTTAGCGCCGCTATTATTTGATAAGCAGGAAGCTGTCGTACAAGAATGGTTCAGAAGCTATTCGCTGCTGGATAATGAGAAGAAGGACGTTGGTGATCAAGCTGCCCTTACACAGCATCTGGAAGCTCTTCGTTCTGTTTTTCATAGCGAGGGACTAATTGAGCTTGGCAGACAGCCGGAGGACTTAAAAGAAGTACTTGTAAACATGGTGATTGGCGCCCCTGGTGTTTGTGCCTTAAGAATGCTCGGAAACTTTGAAAGAGCCCCTTTTTCTCAAGTCGTGGGTCTTGCGAAAACCCTGATAGACCGTATGAATACGCAGGAAGCAATCTCTATCGTTGATTTAGAATACGGTTCGAAAAGAGGGGGAAGTCGTGTCCCTCATTGGAAAAATGTACTTCGTTATTGCGTAGATGGAAACATACAAGCAATGCTGGATGAATACTCTCACATGTTAGTTGAAGAATCAGGTATTAAAAATATGGAGAGTTATGAAAACAATGAACAGTTAATTCATTTAATGATGACAGCCCTCAATACGCACACAGCAAGCTATAATGTGGATACCTATGAGAGCTTTAAAAATCGAGCCCACAACAGAAATGATAAGCATCAGTCGATGAAAATACGAACTAATTATGCCGTTGGATTCGCTGGACAAAGAAATGAAGAAACTGCCCATAACCGGAAACAAAATGTCAGGCTCGCCTTTAATTCACCCTTTAGACCCTTTGTATTAACCACAACATCCGTAGGGCAAGAAGGATTGGATTTTCATTATTATTGTAGAAGAATTGCCCATTGGAACCTACCACCTAATCCCGTGGATTTAGAGCAACGTGAGGGGCGAATTAATAGATATAAAAGCTTTGCCATAAGGAAAAATATTGCGAAAAGGTATGGAGACCTTCCATTCAAATCGGATGTGTGGGAAGAAATGTTCAGTAAAGCGAATGAGCAAGAAAGAGATGAACATACTCCTGAGCTCGTGCCATTTTGGTCGCTGTCCAACCATCAGGAAATAAAATTAGAGCGAATTGTTCCGGTTTATCCATTTAGTAAAGACGAGGCTAAATATGATCGTCTCATGAAAATTATGCAGCTCTACCGTTTGAGCTTAGGACAGGCTCGGCAAGAGGAATTGCTCGAATATTTGTTTGAGCATCAAGTAGAGAAAGAGAAACTGGAAGATTTATTTATGAATTTGAGTCCTTTTTATAAACAAGTAAGAAATCGCAGCATGTTGTTTCAAAGTTAATTTTGCAATTGATCAGCCAGTTTCCCAGAATGGAGTGATTATGTAGCTTAGTTCCTAAATTAAGAAACATGCATGTGATATATTAATAATCTATTAATTAAGCCCCAAAAGAAAGAATCTTCTTTTGGGGCTTTTACAGCTTAGCTTAATAATGACACTTAAGGAAAAAGAAAGAAGCACTAGCGATTTAGATTAACAAATTGAGCTCTGACTTTTTTATCCGCCTGAAATCGTTTATAATTGTAAGAGAATGGTGATTTTTTCAACGATAAAACGGTACCATAGATAAATTAGATATAAATGGATAACAAGAAAAGGGATTTCAAGGCATTTTTTCTGCAAATTTCATGGATTAAGGATGGTTAATATGAGCAACAGCAGAGAAACGAAAACAGACGTGATCTTAATTGGCGCGGGAATTATGAGCGCGACGCTGGGGGCGCTCCTGAAAGAATTAGCCCCGGACTGGAACGTGAAAGTATTTGAGAAGCTCGATAAGAATGGGGAAGAAAGCTCTAACGAGTGGAACAATGCAGGGACAGGTCATGCGGCACTTTGTGAATTAAATTACACAAAAGAAAAGCCGGATGGATCGATTGATATGTCAAAAGCGATCAAAACGAACGAACAATTTCAGGTTTCCAAGCAGTTCTGGTCTTATCTCGTTCAAACCGGGCAGCTGAAGGATCCTCAGGAATTTATTCGACCGCTCCCTCATATGAGCTTAGTGTTTGGCGAAGATAATGTAAGCTTTCTAAAGAAGCGTCACGAAACGATGACGAGCAACCCGCTGTTTAAAGGGATGGAATTTTCCGATGATCCTGAGAAACTAAAGGAATGGATTCCGCTTATTATGAAGGACCGCACCTTAAATGAGCCGGTAGCAGCGACAAAAATGGATACAGGGACAGACGTGAACTTCGGCGAGCTGACCCGTAAGCTGTTTACGAACTTAGACGGAAGAAATGTAGAGGTTAATTACAAGCACAGCGTCGAAGGCTTAAAACGCTCAGAAGATGGCTCGTGGAACGTGAAGGTGAAAAACCTTGAGAATGGTGAGACCTCTTTACACAATGCGAATTTTGTCTTTATCGGCGGAGGCGGAGGCGCCCTGCATATGCTGCAAAAGTCAGGCATACCAGAAGGAAAAGGCTTCGGCGGCTTCCCAGTCAGCGGCCAGTTTATGGTCTGCAACAACCCGGAAGTGATCAAGCAGCACGAAGCAAAAGTGTACGGAAAAGCGCCGGTCGGAGCACCGCCGATGTCCGTGCCACACCTGGACACAAGGTATATTGACGGAAATAAATCACTGTTATTTGGACCGTTTGCCGGTTTTTCACCAAGGTTCTTAAAACATGGATCTCTGTTTGATTTGTTTACATCCATCAAGCCGGATAACCTCCTTAACATGATAGGGGCAGGGGTGAAAGAGATGGCACTGACAAAATACTTGATCCAGCAAGTGCTGCAGACAAAAGAGCAGCGCATGGAAGCGATCCGCGAGTTTATTCCGAACGCAAAAAGTGAGGACTGGGATTTAGTCGTCGCCGGTCAGCGCGTGCAGGTCATTAAAGAAACAAAAGAAGGCGGCAAGGGCACCCTGCAGTTTGGTACCGAAGTCGTGAATTCTGCAGATGGATCCATCGCCGCGTTGCTTGGAGCTTCCCCTGGTGCTTCTACAGCAGTTCAGGTCATGCTGGATATCTTGAAAAGGTGTTTCCCGCAGCAAATCGAGGAATGGGAGCCAAAAATCAAAGAAATGATTCCTTCCTATGGCAAGTTGCTTATGGACAATCCGAAACTTCTTAATGAGGTTCATGCGTCAGCTTCTGAGAAGTTGGGTCTTAATCCTAAGGAGCCTGTCCGTAGTTAATAATTGAATACTAAATAAAAAAAAGGACCTTTCATCTTATTTTTCAAGAATGAAAGGTCCTTTTTTTCTAAATACTAACTGCTATTATTTTCAGATTATTCTTCGTTATTGGCTATGGGTTATAATGGCATTAGAACTTTAAAAATAAAGGAGCGATTTTATGAACTTCAACCTAAACGAAGCCATTGAAATACTCGAACAAACCCCAAAAACCTTGGAATCTTACTTAGCCAATTTATCTCAAGGCTGGATGACGAGCAGCGAAGGTGAAGGCACTTGGAATCCGGTGGAAGTCATCGACCATTTGATTGAATGCGAAAAGCACAACTTTATTCCGAGGCTGCAGTTCATCCTTGAAGCAGGGGAGGGAGAAGCCTTTCCTCCGTTTGACCGGTTTGCGCATTTAAACCAGTCAGAAGAGAGAACGCTTGGCGAGAGATTTTCTGAGTTTCAAACACTGCGGACTGAAAACATTGCTAAGCTGAAGGAACTTGTGGATTCTGATGAGGTGCTGGAAAAGACGGGCTCCCACCCGGCGCTCGGCACGGTAAAAGTCAGGGAGCTTGTATCGACCTGGGCGGTTCATGACCTGACGCACATTTCGCAGATCACACGGGTGTTGGCGGAGCGGTACAGGAAAGATGTCGGTCCGTGGGTTGAATTTTTAGGAGTTCTCAAATAATGATCCAACAGCTTCGCCCGCTTAAAAACGGGCGGAGCTGTTTTTTTAGTTTTCCTCATCTAATATCTTCTGCGCAAGCTTCACTAATTCCTCTGCCTCTTTTTCAAATGCTGTGTCTTTCCACGATTGCATAAGAGACAGGCTCACACTTTCCAGCAAGAAACTCCGCGGGTTCGGGGTTTCAAGCTCTGTCAGCAGGAACTGGATCGAGGCATGATCTTTCTCCGTGCCCTCTTCATCAATCCTGGTGCTAAGTTCCTCGACTGCCGAACGCATCTGCCTCATCGAATCTCTCGCTGCCCGGGCGGCGGGTGCGCCGAGCCAGTCTGCCGGGAAGAAAAGATCTTCATTCTTTGTCTGGTCGGGAATCATTGATTTCACGCGCTTCATCGCGTAGCGAATTACTTTTTCGGTGTCAAAATCCTTCGCCGAGCCCATTTTCCATACGTGCATCAGATGATGGATAATGCCGGTGAAGATCACCGCATGGTCAAACGTGTAGGGCTTTGCTTGAGAAGGATATAAATCGCCGAGGCGCTTCGCGATCCACTTGAGCTCGCTCTGGTGCTGGTCCTTCATAAACGATTTCAGCTCTTCGTCTTCGGAAAACGACACCGATTCAAACACGGTCAACAGGTGGTGGCGGCGGTTCATGATCAGCCGGACGGCCATCTGCTCGATGAACACCTCTTCGTCATCCTTTGCTTTGCCGGTCGCGAGCTCTTTCCGTTTCGCGTCCACTTCATCCCGGATCGCTTCTAAAATAGCCCGCAGGCATTCGTTCTTGGAATTGAAGTAATTATAGAAGGTTCCCTTCGCGATCCCGGCTTGATCGAGGATATCCTGGATCGAGGTCGCGGCGAATCCTTTTTCAATAAATAATTGGTGGGCGGCTTCTTTGATCTGGTCTCTTTTTTTGCTCATGATGTCTCCTTTTTGGACTGTTGGTCTAGTTTTATTTTAGCTTGTAAGTGCTTTTATATCAATGGTTTTATTTTATTGTAAAAAACTTGTTGCTTTTTTTAGACTACCGGTATAGAATAAGAAAGCAGTTTAAAAAACGGGAAAGAAGGTCTGATGATGTCAGATATTCAATCAATACAAAAGAAACCGCCTTATGGTATGATTGCCATTTTATTTATAGGTGCGTTTGTCGCTATTTTAAATGAAACGTTATTAAATATTGCTTTGCCATCGATCATGAAGGAATTCGACGTGAACGCTACCGCCGTCCAGTGGCTGTCCACCGGCTATATGCTCGTGAACGGCATCTTGATTCCGGCCAGTGCGTTTTTCATCCAGCGTTTTAATGATAAGAAATTGTTCATTACCGCGATGTCGTTGTTTACGCTCGGAACGTTCATGGCGAGTATCGCTCCTGCCTTCGGCGTTCTGCTTGTGGCACGGATGATCCAGGCGTCCGGTTCCGCGATTATGATGCCGCTCTTAATGAACGTCATGCTTACTGCTTTTCCAGTGGAAAAACGGGGAGCGGCGATGGGAACGTTCGGTCTTGTGATGATTACCGCTCCTGCGATCGGCCCGACGTTATCCGGCTGGATCATCGAGCACTATACGTGGAGAACGTTGTTTGATATCGTGCTTCCGATTGCCGTCCTTACCGTGATCGTTGCGATTTTCAAACTGAAAGACGTAACGCCGCAGCGTGCGATCAAGCTTGACGTCTTTTCACTCGTCCTTTCAAGCATCGGCTTTGGCGGCCTGTTGTACGGCTTCAGCTCAGCCGGCGATAAAGGCTGGGACAGTCCGTACGTATACGGAACGATTGTAGTGGGTGCGATTGCGTTAGTGACGTTTATTCTCCGCCAGCTGCGCATGGACGATCCAATGCTTGAGTTCAGAATTTATAAATATCCGATGTTTGCTTTATCGTCTGCGATTATGATCGTGATTTCGGTTGCGATGTTCTCGGCGATGATTCTGATGCCGATTTACGTCCAGACGATCCGCGGCATTTCACCGTTCCACTCCGGATTATTAATGCTTCCGGGTGCGATTGTGATGGGAATCATGTCGCCGATTACCGGGAAGCTGTTTGACAAATACGGAGCGCGTACGCTTGCCGTTATTGGTCTTACGATTACGGTTGTCACTTCCTTCTACTTTAGTAGAATCGGCATGGATACACCGTATTCAACGCTGATCCTGCTTTACACGTTCCGCATGTTCGGCATGGCGATGGTCATGATGCCGGTGATGACGAACGGCTTGAACCAGCTGCCGGCGAAAAACAACCCGCACGGAACAGCGATGAACAATACGCTTCAGCAGGTTTCCGGCGCGATTGGTTCGGCGTTACTGATTACGGTCATGAACCGGCGCACGGAGTCTTCTGCAAAGGATCTTGCGGAAGAAGCGATGGCGAATGTCGATCCGAACGCGGCTCAGCCGTCTGCTGAGGCTGCCGCTGCAGCGAAGCTCCAGATCGCGCATGAAGCCATGCTTCACGGCATTAATTTTACGTTTATGATTTCTGCCTTGATCGCTGGTGTCGCGCTCGTCCTTGCTTTCTTTATGAAACGGTCGAAGCCTGCGAAAGAAGAAGATAACAAGGAAGTTGTCGTTGAGCCAGGTCAGGTAGCAGCTGAATAATAGATTGAAAGAGACAGGGAAATCGCTCCCTGTCTTTTTTTTGTTGTGGTTGATGATGGTCGACAGAGCCCATATACTTAGTATCAATACATAGAGGGGAGAGAGTGCCATGGCGTTTCCTGCGTTAGAAACAAAGCGGCTGAACTTAGTCCAAGTGAGTGAGGAGCATACCGAAAGCTATTTTGAAGTCATGTCAAACGCCGAAGTCACGAAGTATTACGGCATGGATGCTTTACAACATAGGGAGGACGCCGTACAAATCATCGACTCGTTCCAGAAGACGTATGAATCCAAGCGGGGCATCCGGTGGGGCATGGTGCTAAAAGCGACCGGCGAATTCGTGGGCACCCTGGGCCTCAACAACTTAAGCACGTGGAGCAAAAAGGCGGAGATTGGCTATGAATTACATCCTTCCCATTGGGCGAAAGGCCTTACCACTGAAGCCGTGAAAGAAGTGCTGCGCTATGCTTTTGAAGAGCTGGACTTGTACCGGATGGGCGGTGACTTATCCGCAGAATGAAGCGTCCATCCAGCTGCTGAAGCGGTTAGGTTTTGCACAGGAAGGGCTGTTGAGAGGATATCTTTATCAAAACAATCAATCTCACGATGCCGCCATTTTTTCCTTGTTAAAGCCGGAATGGAACGAGGATTCGCTAGGCCCCTTTTCGTTCGAAACATTAGAATCAGTCTGTAATCTTTACTAAAGTGTGGGGGATATAATGAATCGTTTAGAAAAAATTGCTGAGGTCCCCGTCATAGAAACGGAACGCCTCCTGCTTCGAAAAATTACTATCGATGACGCAGAAGATATGTATGTCTACGCTTCAGATGAAGAAGTCACGAAATCGGTAACGTGGGAGACCCATGCTTCCTTAACCGATACCATTGAATTTATCGAGACTTTTATCCCCCGCTATGATGCCCCTTGGGGAATTGAGCTTAAGGAAAACGGGAAATTCATAGGAACCGTCCACTTTGTTTGGTGGCAGCCGGAACACGCTTGTGCAGAACTCGGCTATGTGCTGTCGAAAGACTACTGGGGCCGAGGGTTAATTACCGAAGCTGTGAGAGCGGTCATTTCTTTTGGCTTCGATCAGCTGGACTTAGTGCGCATCCAGGCGAGGTGCTTTGTAGATAACAAAGGTTCGGAGCGGGTGATGAACAAGGCAGGGATGTCTTATGAAGGGATCAGTAGAAAGGCCATGTATGTAAAAGGGGAGCACAAAGACTTAAAGGTGTACGCTGTCATAAACGAATAAGGGGCGCTTGGAGAGAAAACATCCAGGCGTCTTTTTTTTGAGAAAAAGAAAACCCAGCTTCAGAGAAACTGGGCTGGTGAGCTTATTGATAGTTAATGATCGCCGGGTTCGGATCAAGCTTCAAGACATCCTCCGGCTTCATAACGGGCTGGTCTTTACTATAGAACACCTTAAAGCCGCCGTACTGAACCGGGTCGTTGCGGACAAATTTGCGATAGAGCGACATTTTGGTTGGTGAGTCGCCCCAGCCGTCAAAGTTTAACGCGACTTCGACGTTGTCGGTCGGTTTAATGCCCTGCTTGTTCGTCACGGCCGCATCGGTGAACTGGTGGACGAGTACGATTTTGTCCGGCAGGTTGTTTTCTTCAACGAGCTTGTCTACGTAATTCACCGCTTTCTGGACTTCTGAGCCGTCGACGTGGCCGAGATTGACCCCGGGTACTTCGCCTTTATCGACGTGGAATTCCGTATCGATCGCCAGGTGCACGTAAGGGAGCTTCAGCCATTTTTCAATCAGCTTTACCTGGTGCATAACACTGTCACGGCCAAGCTGGACATCCAGCATAAGCAGCGCATTGTTTTCTTTGGCGAGCTTGGCGTATTCTTCAATGTCATCCTTGGACGTCATGTGATAATACTTGCCGTTCGGGCCGGGATTGCGCTGGGCGATGGTGGTAATCAGCTCAATCGTCGGCACGGCCGGGTGGGACGGATCCGCATTCGAGTAAGCCTGTGTCTGCTCCTTCAGCTTTTTCATGAGAGCGTTCGGCTCCATCGTGCCGAGAATCCCCATCTGCGTGGAATGAGGGTTGCCGTAATAGGTGACGAGCCGGTATTTCTTCAACGGGCCGTTCGTTTTGTCTTCCGTGCCTTTCATGAGGGTGTTGCCGACAGGAATCATTCGCGTGCGGTCATCGCCGTGCGCTTCGACGACCGGCATTTTATTCACGTCCTCTTTCGACATCGTTTCCTTCAAAGGCTTGGCGTCGTCAGCCGGCTGGAGTGCCTTGAAAGGCTGTTCTGGTTCTTTTTCCTTCTCTTCCTTTTTCTTTTCTTCAGAATCCGAAGCTTCTTTATCTTTTTCTTTATCTTCCGACTGATTATCCTTCGCGTTTTCCTCAGATTTCTGGTCGTCTTTCCCGTCCTCCTCCGGTGAGGTCGAGGTCTTCTCCGTACACGCTGCCAGCATGCCGACGAGAAGCACGGCTGCAAGCAGGAGATAGATTTTCTTCATGCTGTTCACTTCCTTTATGTAGATGATGGGCTCTAGCAATCTATGTAAAGCGGTTTCTATATTTTAACATATTTTGCTATGGTTCGAGTTTCTTTTACTACAATTTTATGGATATGTAACATATGGAAATATTGGACAGCTTTAGGGGTTCAAATCATATTGCACAACCGCGGTTCATAAGCTGATGGTAGTGATGAATTTCAGCCAAGAGTTCCTGAATAGGAGGATACTATGAAGCTAGCTTTAGGAACGGTACAGCTCGGGCTCTCGTATGGAGTGGCCAACCAGTCAGGCAAGCCCGCAAGGCAGGAAGCCTTCAACATCATCGATTACGCGGTGAAGCGCGGGGTGGACGTGCTTGATACGGCTGCTGCGTACGGGGAAAGCGAGGAAATCATCGGGGCTTATTTTTCCAAAAACCCTCCCCGCCACAAAGTGCGCATCATTACGAAAATCCCTGGGATTGACGCAGGTACGAATGAAAAATGGGTCGTGCCGGCTACTATTCAAAAGTCTCTCGCTGATTTACAGCTTACCCGGCTGGACGGCTGCCTGCTGCATGATCCCAAAAACATAGATTCTCACGGCGGCGCGGTTATGCGCGAGCTTATGGCCTTAAAGAAACAGGGAACAGTTGAAAAAATTGGCGTATCCGTCAACAAGCCGAGTGAAGTGGAGCGGTTTCTTGAGCTTGACGGGCTGGATATCATCCAGGTGCCGCTGAATGTCTTCGACCAGCGGTTAACTCAGAGCGGCCTGCTCGGAAAGCTTTCGCAAAAAGGGGTGGAAATACATACGAGAAGTGCCCTGCTCCAGGGGCTGTTAGTGATGGATCCAGACCAGCTTCCGGCCAATCTCACCTTCGCCCGCCAGCCTCTCCTGGACTTTCAGAAGCTTGCCGCTTCCGTACATCTGACTCCGGCCGAGCTTGCTTTGTTGTTTGTGCGTGATTTGCCGGAGGTGGATAAACTCGTGATCGGTTGCGAGACCGTCCGTCAGCTTCAGGAAAACGTGCGAATCTATCAGCTGCCGCCGTTAAAAAAAGAAATCATCGAGCTTGTAAAAACGACTTTTGCCCATATGCCTGAACAAATCATTACGCCAAGCCGTTGGGGGAATATAGAACATGGATAACCTGTTTGACTTAACCGGAAAAACGGTCATCGTAACAGGCGGAGCCGGGTATTTAGGCGCCGCAATGTCAGAGGGGCTCGCCCGGCACGGAGCGGATGTCATGATCGTAAGCCGCGACAAAAAGAAATGCCGAGAGCTCGCGGAGCAATTAAATCGTAAGTACAACGGGAACAGTAAAGGCTACAGCATCGATGTGTCCGACAGCCAGTCAATTATCGCGACCTATGAGCAAATTTATAACGAGCATCATCAAATTGATGGGCTCGTGAACAATGCTTATTACGGAGCGGCCGGAGCGGTGGACACGATTAAGGAGGAGGACTGGGAAAAGGGGATCGACGGGTCGATCCATAACGTCTTCCGTAATGTGAAAGCCGTGCTTCCTTATATGCTGCAGCAGAAAAACGGCGTCCTTATCAACATTTCCTCGATGTACGGCATCGTTTCCCCGGAGCCGTCGGTGTACGGCGATTCCGGCTTTGACAATCCCGCGAATTACGGGGCAGGAAAAGCAGCGATTATCCAGTTCACCCGCTATTTGGCGTGCCATTACGGTTCTAAAGGCATCCGTGCGAATTGCATCTCCCCAGGGCCTTTTCCGAGTGATGACGTCCAGCAGAATACGACGTTCATTGGGAATCTACAGAAGAAAACGCCGCTCGGGAGAATTGGTAAGCCTGAGGAACTGCAGGGAGCCGTCGTGTTTTTAGCCTCTGAAGCATCGAGCTATGTGACCGGCCACAACTTAGTTGTTGATGGCGGCTGGACGGCATGGTAATTTAAGGTAAAGGGTGGTCCATCCGGAGCGGGTGGATTATTTTTTTGCCGGCGGGGGAGGGAGCTCGAGCCTAGGAGCAGGAAAGAAAAGATGATGATAGGGAGTGTCATTATTGTTGGATTGCTCCTTACAGCCATTCTATTTCGTATAGATAAGAACCAGCACCAGGAGGAACACCTTACGCTTAAACCATTTGCTGCCTTTGCAAAACAACAACAGTTCACTACGATGCAAATTTCAGGTTCACTTAATTGAACGATATAGTTAGGAGAGTGCAAGTCTATCGAACCAACTACGTGCGTGTGTTGTCATAAAAAACTTAAATACCGGGATGTTCTAGTGGGCAATATGTTTTATTCTGTTTTGGCGTGCAGGGAGTGCGGCTGTACGCAAAGGATGATTTTTCCGTCAAGGCTTATCGTTGTGGGAGTAGTGTTGATTCCAATGCTTATGATTGGGGTATGGATACAACCTTTTCAATCTGACATGATGAATATCCTCTTCAGTTTTTTGTGGTTTTTCATTGGTTTCCCCATCACTCCGTACTTAACGAAGTACAAGCACGTGCCTGAACCATCTAAGGATCATTCTGCCGAATAGGTGATTAGTTTAGGAGTTTAGAGGGTTTCACACATGAACCTAGAATTCTCTTATTAGGGAGGGATTTCGTGTTTGTTCACTTATACGAGTATCAAATCAACCCTGAAAATGTCGAAGATTTTCTTCACCTGCAAGCAGACGTTGCGAGGATTTATCAAGAATACATCGCCTGTGACTTTCTGTTTTTACAGGACATGAACGACCGCGGCAGGTGGATGGAGATGAACGAATTTCCTTCTCATACCGAATACATCAGGCTAATGAAAAACATCAATGACGATTCCCGCATCGCACATAAATGGCAGGAAGTCCGCCGTTTATGTGCTGGAGATGCCTTCAACGAACGCTCCTTTAAAACCATTCGCACCTCAAGAGACCTTTTACCCGCCGAATCATTTGCCAAACTGTACCGCTACACGATTGACCCGGAAAAAATAGACCAGTATCTGCATATCCAAGCCGACGCAGGCAGCGTCTATGATCAATATATCCGCGGAGCCTCGCGCCACCTTCACGACCTGAATGGAAATGGAGACATCGTGGAACTGCAATGCTTTTCCAGCAAAAGAGACTATGATTCAAGTATGGAAACGGTCAATGAAACAGAGCAGGTCCAAGCATTATGGGAGGAATTTTTACAGACGTTAACTCATGGGGAGGATGACATTACAGAGGAAAGCTTTATCGTCCATACATTCAAATAGGAGGGTGTTTTACATGGTCAACCGCGCCATGAACGTTAGAGTCGTCGATTACGATCGGAACTGGAGCGAATTATTTCACAAAGAAGAGAAACTGATCAAAAACATCTTCAAAGACGAACTGCTTGAGATCCATCATATCGGCAGCACGTCGGTGCCGAATTTAAAAGCAAAGCCAATTATCGATATCATGCCTGTCGCTGAAAATATAGAAAATATAGACCACTACAATGACCAAATGGTCGAGATCGGTTATGAGCCGCTTGGGGAATTCGGCATTGCAGGACGCCGGTATTTCCGAAAAGGCGGGGAAAATAGAACCCACCAAATTCATATGTTCCAATCTGACAATACGCATGAGATTGAGCGGCATCTCGCTGTCCGCGATTATCTCACCGCTCATCCGGAAGCAGCCGCGGAGTATGGTAACTTGAAAGCGCGTCTGGCAGAGAAATTCCCTGCAGACATTCAAGGCTATATGGACGGGAAAGATGAGTTTGTGAAAAAACTGGAACAGCGGGCGCTTGCCTGGAAGCAGGCGGGTGGCTGAAAAAAAGGAGTGAAAAAGCTTTACGCGCCACTTAGACTGGGTGGCAGGAGCTGGCGCGTGGTCAAAAGCCGATTGTGAAAACCATAATGGTGCGCACGATGACGATGGCAATCGTTAAAAACATGCTCTTCCAGGCTGAACTTACGCTCTTTTTTAACAGGATGCAGATGATTGATACGATGATCCCTACGCCCCCGATTAACCCGGCTACCCCAAAGGTGTAGGCTGTGACACTAAAAGTTAAGGTGAAAAAGGGAAAAAAATAAAGTAAGGATAAATATCTTTCGTTTTCTACTGCCATAATAATCTTCCTTTCAAGATGATGAAGCTATGCCCTAATGTTACGCCATTTTTGAAAAATTGACGAGTCGAAGACAGGTTCCGTTTGTGCGTATGGAAAATAACGAAGCAGCGTTTTTTATAAGTCTAATCTCGATTCAATTAAGTACTGATCAACAGTGACCGCACCACCTGGGAAATAGGATAATGAAAGCACTCCTTTTTCTGAATAAAATTTAAGCTCTCCAATCGGTTCTGGTAATCCTATATCCTCCTTGATTTCCCGGTTAGAGCGATTGATCTCCTTAACGATTCTCTTAATCTCTTGTTCTTCTGTGATCGCTTTTACTACTTTTTCGTTTTTCACAAGCTCTATCTTCGAGTAATTACCAGGAAGTAAAGGTTCACTTTTGGTCACGAGATATCCTGTTAGTCCGCCCAGCAAAACAAAGACTAGGAGAACGGTCATCGCTTTTTTCACACGAACACTTCCCTCTACTGTCGATCTCCATTTATTGTAAAACAAGTGAGGCCATTTTTAAAAAAGGAGGTCCGAGCCAATTGAAAAAATCTCTTCGTTTTTCAGCCTGTCTGACTTTATTCATCGTGCTCCTCGCTGCATGTGAAGCGGATCGTCAACCCGCAGACGAGACCTCAACGGATGGCACAGAGGCTTCGGTGGAAGCGGAAGAGCAGGATAAAGAGTGGGACCTTTCTCCAACGTTTACCTACAAAACCAAGTCGGACGGAGAACCTGCTGCTTATGAGGTCACGGGAAACAAAAATGGATTTGGCATCACGGGCCCGTTTCCCATCGTATCGAGTAAACCGAATAAGTATTTCTGGCTTTACTGGGGAGGCGAAAACTTGAAAGATCGTCCTGTAAAAATAACAGGTCATAAAAAAGGTTCAAAGGAAGAGGTTCAGATCTTTACAGGCGAGTTTACGAAGTCGGTTCAATTGAACGAAAATGAAGCCAACATGCCTTCTAACCTGAAATTTCCTTCCTCAGGTATTTGGAAGCTGAGCGTGCTGGTCGATGGGGAAGCGCAAGGGAACATAGTGGTGGAGGTTGTTTCTAAGTAACGTATCCAAGCCAACAAAGGAGGGGTTTTTTGCTGTTTTTCGTCGCGCCTGCCATTACCGTAGCTATCATAGGTTTTATCTTTTCAAAAGTCTATCAAGGTAAGGAAAAAGTAGATAAAGGATACGCGGTTAATTATTTTCGATTGAGTTATCGAAGAAGGATGATGCGCACGTGGACATCACTGCCGATTTCTCTAGGTGCGGTCCTTGTGATTCTTCTGTTCACCGACTATTCTTTTATCACCAACTTGATTCTAGTCGTCTTTTTTTTGGCGCTCTTTTTCGGGGAGTTCTATTACAACTACCGGAAGTGGAAGCAGGAAGAAAAGGCAGAGGATTTATAGGAGCAGGGAGGACGTAAGGATGAATAAAACGAAACTCGATTTAGACAAAATCATTTTTATAGGAAGAACTTACGAGGAATATATCGATATGTTTGCACTCACCGAAGAACACCTGCAGGGGAAAAATATTCTCGACTGTCCAGCCGGAGCCTGTTCGTTTACGGCGAAGGCGCGGGAGCAAGGAATCAGCGTAACCGCATGTGATATCGCCTACGATCATTCGGTAGAAGCCCTTGAAAAGAAAGGGCAGGAGGATATCAGCCACGCGCTTGTACATATGAAAAAAGCGGAAAGCAATTATGTGTGGGATTATTTTCACAATCTTGAATCGCTCGGGGACCACCGTAGAACAGCTTTAGAAGACTGCATACGCGGTATGGAGGTCAACCGCGGCCATTATCTTCCGGTCGAGCTGCCGGAGCTGCCTTTTCACGATCAGCAGTTTGATCTGACTTTATCGGCGCATTTTCTTTTTATGTATGCGGACCGACTTGATGTGGAGTTTCATAAACAAACGCTGGAAGAACTCATCAGAGTCACAAAAGAAGAACTGCGGTTGTTTCCTTTAATTGATTTAGAAGGCCATCGGTATCCGCACCTGGACGAAATCATTTCGTTTCTCCATGACCAAGGCTGTGACGTGGAGGAAGTGAACGTAGGCTATGAGTTTCAAGCCGGCGGAAATACGATGTTAAAGGTTAGGCGGTTGTAATTTTACATAAAGTGAATCGCCTGCTGAGTCGTCCACGTTCCGCTGCTGAACGCATGGTAGTTGGTGACGGCTGCTTGAAAGTCTCGTTCACTGATGGTCGCTGTGGCATCATAGACGACAGCGGTTTGAAAGCCGTTTTCAATTAAATCGCGCATATGGGACTCGACGCACACATTGGACAGTACACCTGCCAGGATGACGTTCTCTTTTCTATGCTGGCGTAATTGGTAGACTAAATCATTGGTCTGGGGACTTGCGACTTTATGAGCGGTTGCGACAACCGTGCGCCGGTCTAAAATAAACGGCTTCAGAGCCGGCACCCAGTCTCCGCCCGGGGAAGGGGGAGTATAGGCGTTTTGCTTTTGATAGACCCGGAGGTGCAGGAGCATTTGCTGTTCAGCGCCGGTCATCTGCCACTGGTAATCGTGAGGATAAATATAATGCGGGGAAATAAACAGCTGGTACCCTTTGTGGAAGGCTGTTCGCAGTAAAAGCTCCAGGTTGTGCAGTGTATGGTACTTTTCTATCGTCTCTTTCGTTAAATGGTACCCTTTTCCTCCCGGAGAGAGAAAATCATTATGGGGATCAGTGATAACGATGGCCGTGTGGTCGGGATGTGGTGTAAGCATGCCGTGTTCCTCCTATGTATTTATTCTTCACGAAAAATATATGGGAGGAAGACCGGTTCCATGACGTTTTTTAATCATCCATGATAATTGAAAAAATCAAGCGAGAAGTGAGGCTACTTCCCAAGTTTTTCGTTATAGCGCTTGATTTTATAATCGGTGAGCGCGAGCGCTTCATCGATTTGCTTCCGCTGTTCCAACAGGTTTTCGCGCTGCCTGGTAATGATTTTAAGCCGTTCGGCAAGGGAAACCTTGGGTCGTCAATTTGCACAGCGAAGATTTTTGTTAAGTCCTCGATGCTCATATTCGTTGCCCTGAAGCATTTAATCATCTCAAGCGTGTACATGTCCTCGTCCGAAAACAGGCGGTAGCCGTTGTTGTCCCGTTGTAAGTTCGGGAGCAGGCCCACCCGGTCATAATAACGGATCGTATCTGCCGCGATCTTCAATTCCTCTGCTGCCTGCTTGATGGTTTTAGCCATGCGGATGCCCTCCAAATTCGAAGTTCTCGTTCGTATGGGATAAATTATACCAGAACAAGCCTGGTGTTTGCTTTGGAGTGCACTTATAGGTTTAAAGTAGAAGGTGAATAAAACGTACCTTAAAGAAAAGGGGAATGGAAATGGAACCGATCACGAAGCAAAATCCGATTCATTCAGGCTTTGGAGCTGAGACCACAGCGCAGGAAGTCATCGGCGGCGAGGATTTAAGTGGAAAGGTTGCGATCGTCACTGGGGGCTATTCAGGAATCGGGCTAGAAACGACGAGAGTGCTCGCTCAAGCTGGCGCTGAAGTCGTTGTTCCTGTGAGAAATAGGGAGAAGGGGGAGCGTGCTTTAGCCGGAATTCCGAATGTGGAGATCGATACGATGGATTTGATGGATCAAGAATCGATTGACGCTTTTGCCCGTCGCTTTCTAGAAACCCACCGGCCGCTTCATATCCTGATCAACAGTGCAGGAGTGATGGCGCCGCCGCTCCGGAGGGATGAACGAGGCTATGAATCTCAATTTTCCACCAATCATCTCGGCCACTTTCAGCTGACAGCAAGGCTTTGGCCGGCGCTGAAAAAAGCCGGCGGAGCAAGAGTGGTCGCTGTTTCCTCGAGAGGCCACCGGCTTGGCGGAATGAACTTTGACGATCCTCATTATCAATCAACTGCGTATGATAAATGGAAGGCTTATGCGCAGTCGAAAACCGCCAATGTATTATTCGCGCTTAAACTGGATGAGTTAGGAAAAGACGAAGGCATCCGGGCATTTTCTGTGCACCCGGGGCTGATCCCTACGACAGACCTCGGAAGAGATTTAACCGAGAAGGAAATGGGACCGAAGCCCGTGAAAAAAGGGGCAATGGAAGACATGTTCAGCGAACTGAAAGCTTCGTTTAAATCCATCGAGCAGGGGGCTGCGACGAGTGTGTGGTGTGCGGTGAGCCCGCAGCTGAATGGCCGCGGCGGAGTGTATTGTGAGGATGTCGATATAGCTGAAGCCGTGCCTGAAGACAGCGAAAAAGAGCACGGGGTCCGCCCGTGGGCGATTGATCAGGAAAGCGCTGAGCGGTTATGGACACTCAGTGAAAACATGACCGGCGTTTCGTTTCCGGAATAAGGTGGTTGTTTAACGTGCGACTCCATCAAGGAGCCGTTCACTTCAACTGGAAAGAAGGTTCTGTATGCAGGAGCAGATAAAGATTGTGCCTTTAACGAACGACTTAATAAAAGATGTCAACGCAGTAAATGATCCTTTCCCGATTTTCGGCAAAATTGTCCCGAGCTTTCATCACGGCTCCTGGTCTACCGAAGAGGTGCTGTTTGCTGAGCCTGAAGAAACTAGCTTCCCTGACGACCACCTGGACTGGGAGTCGTATATCGACCGAGACGAAAAAGCCCTTTTTCTCGCTTATCTGCATGATGAATGCATCGGGCAGCTGAGAATCATCAAGGATTTTACACGGTTTTGCTATATTGAAAACATCGCGGTAAAAAAAGAAGTTAGAAAGCATGGCGTCGGGGCTTTGCTCCTGAAGAAAGCTGAGGAATGGGCCCGCGGGCATCAGCTGATCGGCCTGTCGCTGGAAACCCAGGATGATAATTTAGCCGCGTGCCGGTTTTACATGAAACATGGATTTCAGCTCGGAGGCATGGATCTCTACAGGCATTTACACAACCCGCATATCGACAAGGCTTTGTTCTGGTATAAACCCTTTTAAGAAGCGCAGTAGAAAGCATGACCCGCTCATTTTCCACGGGTCATGCTTTTTTTCTAGAGGATTCCGGGCAGCTCAGTCGAAGTAGTTTAATAGATGCTTTTTACTCGGTACGGAATTTTTTTAGAAAAATTCCATCAGTTTCTCCTCCTCACGCGTTATCTACATGAGAGACAAATAAGCCGGCTGTTGAAATAACCGATAAAGTGAGTGATCTGTGTGGAAGTGAGTGATTTATATGAAACGTTAAAGCACGATTTGCACCGGTTTGCGAATTCAATCGCCCGTCACGAGCAGGAAGGCAAGGATCTCGTTCAGGATGCTTTAGTGAAATCGCTGGAGCAGGAGGACTTGCTGGAGTGGCCGCGCCATAAGCAGAAAGCGTGGTTTTACCGGGTGATAAAAAATAAGCTGATCGACCAGCGCAGAAAGGACCAGCGCTTATCCAGCTGGGAAGAGGATCTCGATTTTCCAGTCGAAGAGCTGACCGGACGCCGGCTTGAGACGGTGGAGCTCTTATCAAAGCTTCCCAGTGATCAGAGCGACATTGTCTTCAAGCGCTACTGGGTCGGCCTTTCCAGCAAGGAAATCGGCGAGCAGCTCGAGCTTCCCGCTTCCACGGTCCGTTTCAAACTGCAGCAGGCGATGAAGCGATTACGAAACTATTTTGAGGAGGAATAAGGATGAGTCAGCGTATCGGAAACATTGGAAAACTCAATTTAATTCATGCGACAGAAGAGAGTATTGCGGAAATTGAAGAAATCGAAAATGTGGGGATTGTCTTCTACCGGAAGCAGACGTCCCATCTGTTAAACAAAATGAATATCGAAAATGTCGGGCTGTGCCTCGAGATTCCGGAGGGTTATACGTTTGTCGATGAGATGATTGAAATTGACGAGTCGTATCTCCAGTCCATAACGGAGCCTGTGAAGCTGTTTGCTGAGGATGACGTCATGATTGCAGAAAGTGTGCAGCCGGAGCAGCTGCGTAACGCCCCGGTCGAACTTATGGTCGCCGGCACGGTCTATTGTCCGAAGCACCTGGCCGGGGCGGTCTACTCGTTGTTTTCAGAAGGGACGGCCAAAGTAAAGACGTACGAAGAAGCGATTTTCCGGTTTGAAAAAGGTTCGTTTGAGCTCACCAATGGACACTTAAACGCCCTTGAAAAGCCATTGTATCTGGTCGTCAGCGGCAAGCTTCACTTTTCGCCTGACCTGGACATGGACCTCTATAAAGAGAAGCTGTATAAGCTGGAAGTAAAAGGGCTCGTCTCCGTATTTGAGAGCCAGGAACCGTATTTTTATCAAAAGTCAGACGGCTTGAAAGGCAAGGTTGACGTCATTCCGGACGGCTACCAGGTGGCTGACAAAATGCTGAGGATCAACGGCAGATCCATCCGCCGCTTTAAAAACGCGAAGCTGTTTACGAAAAAACCAATCTTACTGGAAGCGGACGTGACACGGGAACAACTTTCCCATGCCTTTGAAGCGATCCATTCGTCTTCGATTATCGTCTGTCAGGAGGAGCTTGAGGATCTTGTTTACGAACGTTCGCCGCTGCTTGAAACCGAGGTGCTCTCTTATAAGGACCGGTTCATTTTTATTGAAGGTGAAGAGCAGTGGACGAAAGAGCAGCTGGAAGCGTTGGACCATCCGGCCGCCTTTATCGTCTCCGGCCAGCTGCGCTTCGATGACGGCGTGGATGCCGCAAGCTTAGCACATGGAATGGCTTCTCTTGATATTTTAGGGGAAGTAGTTATTCCGAGCAAAAGTGTGAAAGGCGAGCTGCAGAAGTTCGTCCGCGTCCATCACGGCCTCTTCCGCGAAGCCAGGGCAGGAAAAGAACAGAAAGGCTTATCGAACTTAGGTGAGCTCACTTTATAAGATTAGGAGGCTGCTGCCTCCTAATCTTTTTTTATGGCTTTCACTATTGAATCAACAGTGGAATCACAATTTTATTAATGCGTTCTTCTACGCTCATAAAAAAGGGTGCCAAATATTTTTTTACACCATCTGTCCATGATATTGACCAATCTGGTCATTGGTGCTATTCTTGAAATGACCGAAGTGGTCAAATAATCAGCGGAAGGAGATTACAGTCATTAATTCCAATTTTCATAAATTAACAGGTGATAAGAAAGAGCTGATTATTAACGCATCCATCAAGGAATTCGTCCAAAATGGATTTGATAAAGCTTCCACAAACGAAATTGTCAAAGAGGCTCAAATCTCTAAAGGCTCCTTATTTAATTATTTTAATAACAAGAAAGACCTGTATGTCTATTTAATCGATTACAGCGTGCAAATGATTGAGCAGCTTTATGAACACATTGATTTAACAGAAAGGGATCTTTTTAAAAGGCTCGAAAATATAGGTATACAGAAATTGTACATCCACAAAAAGTTCCCTCACGTCTTTGATTTTCTGGCTAATTCCCTTCAGGAGGAGTCGCCTGAAGTCAAAGATACGATTAGGAGCAAAGTGGATGAAGTCTATGAACGAGGCACGAGGATGATCTATCAGGATATTGATTACTCCATGTTCCGTGAAGACCTCGATATCGAAAAGGCGATTGAAATTCTGAATTGGACGATGTTCGGATTTGGAGATAAAGCTATCAAGCAAATCAATACTTTTGAAGACATGAGGGAATTCGGAGAGCAGTATCTTAAAGAATGGGAGAACTACGCGGAAATATTGAAGCGTAGCTTTTATAAAGAAGGTTAGCATCTCGCGGTTGGATAACGGGACAGATGGCTGCCTGAAAAGTCCATAGGAGAAAGATACTAGAAAAGGAGTGTCGTGTTATGCCGGAATTTGTGAATATCCAGGGGTTACAAAAGAAATTCGGTAAGTTTCAGGCGTTGAGTGATGTGGCATTCACGGTAGAGGCTGGAGAAGTGGTCGGTTTTATTGGACCTAATGGAGCTGGTAAATCGACGACGATCCGTATTTTACTGGGAATTATTAAACGAGATGCCGGTACTGCGGAAATATTCGGTAAGGATGTGTGGAAAGACAGTCTTGAAATTCACAAACGCATATCCTACGTTCCAGGGGACGTCACCTTGTGGGGGAACCTGAGTGGTGGTGAAATTATCGATTTGTTTCTGAAACTACATGGCGGGGGAGACAAGGAAAAACGCGATTATTTAATTAAACGGTTTGAGCTGGATCCTAAGAAAAAAGCCAAAGGATATTCGAAAGGGAATCGTCAAAAGGTTGGTTTGATCGCAGCCTTAGCCGCTGATTCGGATTTATACATTTTTGATGAACCCACGTCAGGACTCGATCCTTTAATGGAGGCGATTTTCCAGGAAGAAGTTGAAAAACTTAAAGAAGCAGGGAAATCCATCCTGTTATCCTCTCATATATTGAGTGAAGTAGAGCGCTTGGCCGACAGGGTTGTCATCATCCGCCAAGGGGAGATCGTGGAGTCCGGCAGTCTTGATGAACTGCGCCATTTGACTCGTTCCACCATTACGATTGCAACAGAAGGCGATGTAGCTGAAATGGCTGGTGTTAAGGGCGTGTTTGATTTTGAACAAAAGGATCAACAAGCGACCTTTTCAGCAGAGCATCAATACCTTGATGATATTTTGAGAGAAGCAAGCAAGCTCGGGGTTAAGAAATTTGAATCGGTGCCGCCGACGCTTGAAGATTTGTTCATGCGCCATTATGAAGGATAACCGTCTGAAAGGAGGAGGAAATACGATGGAAGAGAAATTTGCACGCTGGCATACGCTGTTCCTGCTCTATCTGAAGCGCGATTGGAAAAAAATCATGGTCTGGGTGTTAGGACTCGGGTTATTTTCGGCGGCCTATGTTCCCGCTTTTCAG
Organism: Halobacillus salinarum; assembly: GCF_022919095.1. Lineage (NCBI taxonomy): Bacteria > Bacillati > Bacillota > Bacilli > Caryophanales > Bacillaceae > Halobacillus > Halobacillus salinarum. Next base: position 483,976 of record NZ_CP095073.1, read on the forward strand.
GAAATCGGGAAAGGCCAGGGATTGGCCGGCATGTACGAAACGCTGAAGAATCCTGCGATGATCGCTATGGTAGGACCGACACCGGTGGAAAGCGCTGCAGACTATACGATCGGCGCGATGTATTCCCATGAAATGCTGCTGTTCTGTGGTTTGTTTGCCATGGTCATCGCTGCTTTACACGTAGTCAGCCATACACGAAAAGAGGAGAATCTCGGGCTCACTGAAATCGTACGCTCCTTTCAAATCGGCCGTCAGGCAAACTCATTTGCCGTAATGATGGAAGTGGTGCTGATCAACGTCTTATTAGCGCTGTTGATCAGCGGTGTAATGATGAGCTTTGGAACAGAGACGATTACGGTGGAAGGTTCCTTTTTATTCGGCGCATCCATCGGAATGGCTGGAATTCTAGGTGCCGGAATTGCTCTCGTTATGGCACAGGTGATGCCTGCTTCCTCAGGGGCGACCGGTTCAGCACTTGGAATCATCGGACTCCTGTACATTATTCGGGCGGGAACAGATGTCTCCAATGTAGATCTGTCCATGCTGAATCCGATGGGGTGGACCTATTTAACGTATCCCTTTACAGAAAATCACTGGAGCCCGGTTATGTTTGCCGTCATGTTCAGCTTAGTTATGATGGTCATCGCTTTTGCCCTTGAAGGTGCCCGCGATATGGGAGCCGGCTATCTTCCTGAAAGAGAAGGACGGGAAAGGGCCAGGAAATCATTATTATCTGTCCGCGGATTATTGATCAGGATTAACAAAGGTGTGATCATCAGCTGGTTGATTGCATTTGTAGTGATGGGAGCAGCCTACGGTTCCATTTATGGGGATATGCAAACCTTTCTTGAAAGTAGCGAAATCGTCCAGCAGATGTTTACACATTCAGGAGCCACCATTGAAGAATCATTTACAGGGACGATCATGATGGTCATGATTGGGTTAGTTTCCATTTTACCTATCGTCCTTGTAAACAAACTTTTCGCTGAAGAAAGCCGTGCCCACTTAAACCAGCTTTTTGCGACAAGAGTGACCCGCAGCCGGTTTTATTGGACCACGCTTGGCTTAGCTATGGCTGCCAGTTTATCAGGAATATTATTAGCGGCAGCAAGCCTTGGCGGGACGGCCATCTCAGCCATGGGTGAGCAATCAACGATGGGAATGATGGACTTTCTAGCAGCCGGCTTCAACTTTTTACCATCCGTATTATTCTTTACCGGTTTAGCGGCTTTAGCTCTCGGCTGGGCACCAAAACTAGGCAAAGTAGTGTATATGTATCTGGCCTATTCCTTTTTACTGAACTATTTCGGAGGAATATTAGACTTGCCGGAATGGTTTTCGAATACAGCCATCCAAAGCTGGATCCCAAGATTGCCGCTGGAAGATTTTGATATGCCGATTTTTGTTACGATTACCGTGATCAGCATTGCTTTCATGGTGATTGGATTCCTTGGTTATCATCGCCGGGATTTAGTGGAAGGGACTTAACCTTTTTTGTCAATGTAATGCTGAGGTCGAGCTTTATATAGAGAGTTCGAAACCAATCGATGTGAAAAAGTCTTCTCTCACATTGGTTGGTTTTTTTGAATGGAGAGCGCAGGGACGTGGAGTTTTTTAAAATTTCTTGGGTGAGTGAGGCGAGGTTACCGGATTACTTTTCATCCAAGTCTTCAACAAACGGGCAGGATTGTGGAAGGCTCAGTTTCGAGATAATAGGAAGTGTTGAAACTAAATAGGATTGGTATCGTATGTGTAATAAGAGAAATGAGTTATGGGGCGATTAGGTAAGAATGAAAAAGAAACTTCTAGAAATAAGAGAAAGAGAAGGTGGGTGGTGTAAATGAAAATGGACGATATTGTAAGTTGCCCTGAATGTGGTAACGATTTGAAGAAAGGATATATTTTCTCTCCTCGAAGAATTTGCTGGTCAGACTCGCCTGATTCCATCCTTGCGGATTTTGGAAGTGAAACATTAATAGGTGATGCATGGTTAAAAGTCAAAAAAGTTCCAGCGTTAAGGTGTGAAGAGTGTAGTGTAGTTATATTCAAACATAAGGAAAACAAAGATATAAATTAGCAATAACTTTGAACTTAACTTATTAAATAAACTGGGGCTTTAATTAAATAATTTGAAGCACAATAGTTCTGTAGTGTACAACAAATCACGCTTTTGTGATAAGTGGAAGGCAATTGTATGAGGGATTGACCTTCGGTTGGGGGTTTTTACCACAAAAAGGAGATATAGATGTATTCATTATATCTCCTGTAAACAGATATATCTTATTGCGCTGGTTTGACTAGTACCATCTCATTAGGTTTAAGACCAGGTCGAGTGTATAACTCAGGTATGTCATCTCCTTCTATACCCGCTAAAACTAATGAAAGCTTTCCTTGTTCAAAAGCATTTTGTACGGATTTTCCGAAGGCAATAGCAGAATAAAACTGTGCAGCGAATTCTCTTGCAGCATCATCGTAGACGGCTTCATTCATACCTATTGCACAGTCAATATGTTCTGTTACAGCTTCTGCTTGTCCACTAGAAAAACAGTTATTAAATATAACGAGTTTAATGGAATCAGACATTGTTTTCATTAATAAAGTTACCGCCTCTTTGGATAGAAGACTTGTCGTACCTTCAGTTGTTTCTAGTACAATATCGTTGGTTGCAGAACCATGACCACTAAAGTGAATTATATGGGGTTGTACTTCATTTATTGCTTGTAATATATCGTTGGAACGTACTGCCCATCTAGACTGTAAATTGATTGAATCCCTATATTCAGAAGCGCGTATTTTTGAGTGAATAAGACTAATTTCTTTGTCTAGTCGTAATGAACTCTGGTCGGTAGGGTTTGAAGCTAAGAATAGAACATTTATTTTTTCTGGAAGTGATTCGAAGTTTATTGAAATGGGATTTTCTAATATTTCCTTACTAATTCTTTGCTGATTTTTCAACTCATTTGTAATAGCTTTTGTGTGTTTTAATTCAGCAGTTTTATTCTTCTTTAACTCTCTATCCTCTGAGCGATGCAATTGACCCAACGCTTGATTTAATGATTTCATTTTATTTGCTTTTTTTACTTTAAGATCCCCAATCTTTTTTTGGCTGTTAGTTACTTCGCGTTGTTTAGAATTAAGGGTTGAAGTACTTTTAGTACGTTGTATAGATTTCAATGCTTTTGCCAACTTTTCTTGTTCTTTTCCTAAATCTTTTTCAATACTAGCAATATCTTTTTCTAAACTTTGAACTTTGTTCCGATACATTGCAACACTCATAGTATACACCCTTTTATTTTGTTTGCTTTTATCAACATAAGTCTATCTTTGAAATATATAAAGAAGACTACCGAGGTCAATCGGTATACTAAAGAAAGCTTAATAGAATCTGTAATTGTACTGTCCGCCACCACGAACAATAAGGTACCACCTTCCAGCTCCATTAACACTAATATTTACCGGTGAACGAGTGTAGTGGCCGCCATAATACTTGAAATTCCGTCCAGCTTTATAGTGTTGGAAGTTGATATTATCTCCGAGAAACACATCAGCGGCGTGTTTCAATTCAACCTTAACTGATAAGGAATTGTTAGTGTCAGCATATGGGACTTGAGTCAATATAACCACCTCCTTTTATTATATTTTATCATAATTTGGAAATTTAAGGGGTATTTTAGATTAGTTATTTAATTAACTAAATGTTGGTTTTAATAGATGGACAGCTGTGATTAATAGGGTTTTTGTAATTATCTTGATTTCAAGTCTTCAACTAACGGGGGCTTTTGTGGAAAAAGTAAACAACTCAAGAGGTGAGTATTGTACATGAATAATGGGATTACTCTAATTGACCATGATCCTTCATGGTCGGATGAATTTAATAAAATAAAACATGTTATTGAGTCTCACTTGCAATCCTTTGTGTTGTCCATTGAACATATTGGGAGCACTTCAATAAAAGGATTAAGTGCAAAACCAATTTTAGATATTGATTTGGTAATATCAGAAACTAATTTATTTCCTCAAGTTTGTACAAAGCTTAGAAATCTAGGATATTATCATGAAGGTGATCTGGGGATTGAGGGTAGAGAGGTTTTTGGAAGGGAAAACCTTCATGTCCCAAAGGATGGTAGTCATTCTATTTGGATGGATCATCACTTATATGTATGTACCGAGGACAGTAAAGAACTTAAGAGACACTTAGCTTTTCGTAACTACCTTCGACAAAATACGGAAGCAGCTTATGCCTATGAGGAGCTGAAAAAGAGGTTAGTAAGAAACTCAAAAGACAGAGCTACATATACATCTGGAAAAAGTAAATTTGTAGAGACCATATTAAAAGAAATCTTATGATTTATTCCATAAAGGGGACTTAATTTAAGGAAATGATGTGGATTCAAGTAAAATATCTTGAAATCAAGTCTTCCTGTAACGGTGGCGATTGCTCAATAGAGTACTCGCCCTAATTTAAATAAGTATAGACAAACGGAAATATTGGAGGAGTTAAATGAAAAGAAAGTCACCAATGGTAATTGCTATTGCTGCCGTTTCAGGCGGCGGAAAAACGACAATTGCTTCTTGCTTAAAAGGGAAGTTACCAAATAGTAAAACGATATATTTTGATGATTATGATTTTGATGGTCCTAAGGACATAATTAAATGGATTGACAATGGCTGTAATCCTGATGATTGGGACTTATCACCACTCATTAGAGATATAAAACAGTTACTTTCTGAACCTCTAGATTATATAATATTAGATTTTCCGTTTGCATATTTACATAGTAAAACAAGTAGTCTTATTGATTTTACAGTGTTTATTGATACTCCATTGGATATTGCAATGGCACGCAGAATAAATAGAGATTTTAAAAGTGGTTCTTCTGAAGATATAATACTGGATTTAGATAACTACTTAGCTAGAGGGAGGCAAGGTTATATTACTATGTTAGATTCGACAAAACCAAATTCTGATCTAATTGTAGACGGTACACTACCTAAATTTGAGGTTGCTGGTATTATCACTCAAAAGGTGATGAACATAGAATGAGATGAAATGAATCATAGAGTCAATAAGGATAATAATAAAAACGCTGTTAAAATAATAGCTATTTATTTCATTGTAGCAGATAAGCTTTAATAGATTACCTTGAAATCGAGTCTTCCGCAATAGGGTGATTTTCTAAAAGGTACATGCTTCAAAAATGCCACTATAATAGATCTTTGAATTCCAATATCATAAAATGAGGTGTAGGAAACACTTTTTAGGTGTAAAATTACACTGAAGGAGTGATTGCATTGAAAAAGTGGTGGATCTTGTGGGTTTTAAGTATCCCTGTGTTTTTAATTTCAAATTTGTATTCTTTCTTCATCCTATTATAACAATTATTTAGAAGCTTAACGGCATCCTGTTACACTGATTATATGATAGCCTCTGGATGAAGGACCTCTTTCAACTTTTACGTTTTTAAAGTTTATTCGCTTCATCGAAGGTATTAGTTCATCTTCAATTTTGCTGTTTATTGCCTCCCATGTCTTACCGTCTTTTCCATCACTTAAGGTTATTAATACAAACCCGCCGGGTCTTAAGACTCTGTAAATCTCTACCATGGATGTTTGCAAGTCTTCCCAAAAGTAAATCGAATGAATACTCAAGACTCTTGAAAAAAACTGATTATTAAAAGGGAGGTTATCAACGCTGCCTTTATAAAGGGTTACTTTTTTATTTTTTATTTTACGCTTATTTCGAAATGTAGAAGAACGTAATAATGTTTTAGATGAATCTATGCCGATTACTTTTCTAACTGTCGATTTTTCTGCTATCCGTTTTAAAGCATAGCCTGCACCAAATCCGATTTCCAACACGTCCTCATTTTTCTGTAAATCTAGTAGCTCTATGCTCCAATTAGTTTCTGGTTTATGTTGACGTATCATTTTTTCACCCATATACCACCCTATTACTCCCTTTGGTTTTCCATAATGCTTTTCCAATTGCTTTCCAACTCGTTTTAAAAATTGCATAGAATCCCCTTTCCTTCTTTCTATTTTTGAATTAGTGCTAGTGATCTATTTTGTAGTATAAGAAGGAAAACACTATAAAACAATATAATATAAGATATAGTTACTATTAAATTTTTTAATAGGTGGTTTGGAACTTGGAAATAAATCAGCTGAGAGCGTTTGACCTTGTCGTTCGTCTGGGATCATTTAGTAAAGCATCAAGATATTTAGATGTTACGCAGCCTGCAATTAGCCAAAGGATTAAGGAACTTGAAAAGAGTGTGGGAGGTCCTCTGTTCCATAGAATCGGCATACACATGGAACTCACAGATTTAGGAAAAGGGTTCTTACCCTATGCGCGACAAGCTTTAGAGATTCTTAATAAAGGAACGGAAAGAGCTCAGTCAATTAAGGAGGGAAAATGGGGAGAAATAACAATAGGTACTTTACCTACCTTTACTACAGGCATTTTTACTTCTGTAATTTCCTCTATGTATGCGAATTTCCCTTATATAGAATTAGCTATACACACTGGACATAATCAGCAAATCATTGAAATGCTTTATGATGGCTTTATTAAATTGGGATTAGTCACCTATCCTTTTTATAACAGTGATTTGAAGGAACTGCAGTTGTTAAAAGAGCCTTTAATTTTAGCAGCTCATTGTAACCACAAATTAAGTAAGTTAATGAAGGGGAGTTACACTATTCAACACGTTTTTAAGAAAGCGAACCCTTTTATTCTTACAGACTGGAGTGATGAAAGTAAAACCTGGCAAAGGAGTAGTATAACCTTTGGGATGGATACGATCGAACTTCCTCCTGCAACTGCATTGGAAATTGTATTATCAGGTAAGGGGGTTGCGCTTCTGACAGAATCAATGGCGCAAGGTTATTTAAAAAGTGGACAGATAGTTAGACTGTACCCGTCAGATTTTCTTGGGCTATTCAGATGGATAGCATTAGTTAGCCTGGAAAGTAAATCAACTTTAACTCCTGCAGCAAATAATTTCATAAAAACATTAAATGAAACTATAAATGAAAATTAAATTAAGGAGAGAAGTTAATCGCCATTTCTGTCTTCTGGTGCTTTATCTACTTTATTAATAACCATTTCGCTTTTTAAACTGTTATTATAGTTCCCTTACCGAGTGCGTAGTTAGTGATTCGCACAAACTATCTCGAAATCAAGTCTTATGGAAATGGGGTGATTACTCAATAAGAGTGGTGGTCGTTCTGCTAATTGGCCATTAAAAAGCATTACTTATGTTTCAAGGTGTAGATAAAGAAATTTTACATAGAGAAAATTTTCTTGAAAAAGTCTCTGGGACTCCTTGCTGCCTGGGGATCGTGGAATAAAAAGCCTCCTGCCGGAAGTGAAAGCACAGGAGACATCATTTGTTTAAAACACCCTTAATTTTATATGCAATCATTTGGGGGGATAATTATGATTTCGCCTTTAAAAAACCCTATAAATCAATATTTTTGAAAATCTTTGATTTATTGTTATGTCAACAGAAAGTGTATGGAGTGTGCATTAGTAAGAAAATCTAAAACTACTTCTTTTTCATCTAGTTAGTTTTTGTAACCTATTTCTCTTTGGACCAGTCACATGCATCACAGGGGTCACAGTTTTTGCCGGTACCGGGTCTGCAATTTTTTGGACATTGTGGAATTGGTGATGGTTGATTCAAGATAGCTAGAGCTTCAGTAAGGTCTGATGTTTTTACATCTAAAATCAATCTAGTATTTTCTGCAGCATATATTGCTTCCACTGTAACATTACAAAATAGTGCTCCAAATATAGCGTTAATTACGCCTGGAACACCTGGTTCAATATCTGATATTTGAATAACTGCTTTCTTTTGAAATTTAACCCCAAGAGTGTTAAGTACATCCTCTACTCTATTAATGTCCTCTATAGTTTCAAAATCAGCTTGGCCAGGCACAAGCCTCACAACATTACAGCTAGTTTTAGGATTATGGTGTTTGTGATTTTTCTTTTCAGTACTAAAAATCTTTGTTTGTAGAAATCCTGTAATATTTACACTCTCAGGTTGCTCAGCAGCAATGCCAGCTAAAATACAACTAAGAGTCTCATCATCTACAGTAAAGCTAAATTGAGTTCTTATATTGAATTGAAAACCATTACTCATCTTTAATACTCCTCTCAAAATAATTGTACAATTATTTTATGTGGAGCTATGATTAAAGATTGTACTATTAAACTAAAGTTTAATAATATTTCTTACTAGAATTGCCTTGTTTCAAAAGGAGGATAAGAGAGTGCCTACTCCACAGGTTAATTATTGGAGGCCAGTTTCCACACATAACAAACCTCTGATTCGTGTCTTCATGAACTGGGTGCTTTACTTCAATAAAATGAGTTTGAGGAAGAACTAATACGAACGGGGGCAATTGTGGTATTTAGGGAGACATGTATTATATAACAAACGAAATCATGTGTAGACGACAACTATAAATTAAGCTATCGAAGTTATTTTAGAAGGGATGTTTCTTTGGTAAAGAATTATAACTTATGGTCATTCTATTTTTGTTTCTTTCTCTTGGCGCTTTCCTTATATTCTTTATTTGCTACTGTTAACCAAATTTGGTTATTATCTCCACCCATTTTTGTTATATGGTTATTGGCCGTTACTACCTTTATCTTTGGAATTATTGGATTCAAAGACATTAGAAAGAGAGCAAGACTTAGAAGTTGGTTGACTGTGTTTATCTCATTCTTACTTTCAGCATTCCTTTTGTTAGGGATCGCTGTAAATACATTTGCTAAGGATGAAATAGTAACAACGCATTCACCTAATTCTAAATATACCATTAACTTTTATACAATGAATGGCGGAGCAGCTACTTCCATTTCTACAATGGGAGTTTTAGATGGACCATTGTGGTTTCGGAAATATATTTATAAAGATAACAACATGCAAAAAGCTGATATTGAATGGGGTAGTAACTATATAGTGAATATCAATAATCATACCTTGAATTTAAATAAGGGAGAAACATATTCTGATGATTAATTGACTTAGCATTAACATTTTAAGTAATATACCAATTCCCAACACGCTAATTACGATCACCTTTTACATATTTAGTCACCGTCTCCTTTATCTATATAAATAATGGAGAAGATGCTTGTCGTTTGTTTTTAGTGGGCAATTACTCAATAAAAGTAATTCGTCTTTTTTACTTTAGAATTTGAGGAATATATGGGGGATTATTAGGTGAGTGGATAGGCGCATCAAATCCTATATTTTTATAGGGTTTTTTACCATAATTTTAGGTGTAGTTGTAGTTAGGGATAAATCTCTTCGAATTACTCCGCATGCTAAATAGGTTTAAAATATCTCAACTTCGAGTCTTATAGTAATGGGCAATGATTGAATAAGAATAGTTGTCTTGTATATCTAGAAAGTTACGGGGTTACGACGGGATGACTTAAGAGGGGGAATAATATGATAGTAAACTCGAATGAATATGAAGTTCGCAATCTCCATTACAAAGTAAGATCTGCACAATCCAAAGACGCACAAGCTTTATCTGAATTAAGGTTACAGATAGATGGTGAAACTGAAAATTTGGATAGAGTTAAAGGAGAAGCATACATAAACGGAGAAGGATTTAAGGATATTATCAAAAGGGACTTAGAAAGTTTGAACAATATTTTCTTGGTAGCTGAAGTAAATGGAACCCTTGTTGGTTTCTCTAGATGTGAAGGAAATACATTAAAAAGAAGTTCTCATAAAGTAGAGTTTGGTGTAGGTGTATTGATGGATTATTGGGGATACGGAATAGGAAAGAACTTCTTAAAAGAATGTGTTAGTTGGGCAGATGCAAATAACATAAAGAAAATCACTTTGAATGTCCTTGAAACAAACGAGAAAGCAATAACTCTTTATAAAAATCATGGTTTTATGATTGAAGGTGTATTACAGAAAGACAAGTTATTATCTGATGGTAATTACTACAATACGTTGTTGATGGGGAGATTAAATTAGTTATTATCTTGATTGCGTTCATTATGTTAAACAAGATAGCTGTAATTGTGAATAAATTTATGGGGATTACGCCGAATTAACAAAGTTGTTTAGCGTTTTCCCAAAATCTGAAAGGGGAAACATTTGTGAATACAGAAAACGTGAAGCTTGTAGAACTAAATCTAGAGAATTGGTATGAGTGTTGTGATTTAGAGGTATCATCAGAACAAGCAGAATTCATAGATTCAAATGCAATATCAATAGCTCAAACAAAATTTGAGCCTACATTAAAACCTTATGCCATATATTTTGAAGAGAAATTAGTAGGTTTTTTAATGTACAATTCGGTTCAAGAAGAACTTGATGGTTATTGGGTTTACAGAATAATGGTTGATAAAGCATTCCAAGGCAAGGGTATAGGCAAAGCAGCAACTAATTTAATGGTTCAAGAGATGGAAAAATTACCGAATGCAACGAAAATTGTTGTAGGTTATCACCCTATGAATACAGGTGCCCACCAGCTTTATTCCAGCTTAGGGTTCGTAGATAATGGAGATAGGTTTGGTAAAGAAATGGCTGTTGTTAAATATATAAACTAGTAATTAATTAAAAAGGACCTATTACTGGTCCTTTTTTGTCTTACACAGGCATGATCTCCTTTACTTAATAAAATATATAATCATGACCAAATGAAATAACAGTTCCAACATAACTGGAAATCAAGTCTTATAGGATTGGAGACGTTATAATTGTGTATGAGCAAAAGAGGAATTCTGTTATAGGTTTGGTCGGACAAATAAGAAATTAATGTAGCATGTTTTGGAGGGTGAAATGGATAAAATTATCGAAACTGCTCAATTAATGATTAATGAAATAGATCCCGAATTTGATATGGATAAAGTAAAAGTGCTGGGAACAGGGTTTGGAAGTATTGTAATAGAAGGAAATGAAGAGATAATCTATAGAATTGCAAGAAATGTGGAGACTGCTAAACAATATGAAAAGGAAGTTGAAATCTTACCGATAATAACTAATGATTTAGATATTAATATTCCAATACCGATTTGGTACAAGATTAATACTCCATCAGTTCCATCTGGGATCATGGCTTATAAAAAAATTAAGGGATATTCGATGAGTAACGAATTATCGGAAGGAAATAAAACTAAACTCGCAAAAGAGATAGCCGGATTTATGATTGATCTTCATCAAATCCCAATAGAAAATTTAATTATGAATAAGAATTTAAAAAATAAGTATGATAGAGAATCCTTAACAATGCTTAGAAAGAACACCATTGAAGTGTTGGAACATCAATTGTCTGAAGAAGAACATAGAACAATTAAGATTTGGTGGGATGACGTATTATCTGATCACACTTTATTTAATTATCAACCTATTCTATGTCATGGTGACATGTGGTACGAAAATATATTGGTTAATGAAAATCAATCAAGTGTAGTTGGAGTAATTGACTTTAGTAACATGATGATTGGTGATCCAGCAATAGACTTAGCCCCTCAACTTTATCTGGGTCATGAATTTTATGAGAGGGTATTGAAAGAATATACGAATGTATTTGGAAATGAGAAAGAAATACGAAAAAGAGTTCATTTCCATATGAAAATTAGAGAACTATCCGGCCTTCAGTATGTTATACATAATCAACTATTCGATGAATATTATGATTCCATCTCTAAGATAAAAAATATTTTTAAGTCTTCAGGTTAATTTTCTCCTGTTAAAAGCTTGAACAACAAAAGGAGCTCTGTTTATTTGTTGGACTCCTTCAATTGGGCACAGTTCTGTTTCCTTGGTGTGGCAGCTGGGACATTGAATTGAAAACAAAAGGATTTTTTTCCTTGAAGGAGGCGATTGTTCGATAAGAGCAATCGCTTTTTTACTTTCGGGCAGGATTGCAGAAGACTCCATTTCGAGATAAAGCAACAAATTGAATGCTCAACTCATTTGGAATTATTTGGATTATTGATGGTATAGTTACTATAAGAATAAAAATGGAGGGGTATTCTGTGGGTGCCTTTACAGTTTTTCTGATTGTGATATTAGCGGTAATAGTCGATTTCTTTTGGTTGGACGTAGACCGGAAGCGTTGGGGTTGGATGAAAAATTGGACGAAATTTCACAGAGGAGTATTCTTTTCTGGCTTTGTCATTGTATCAGTATTAATTTACATTGGGTTAAGCCTTCAATTTTTATAACTCTTTCAGTATGGGGAACTACCTTCGGACGGGTATTTATGTTCAGATAAGTGGGGTAGATATCCTTCATGCTTAAGCATGATGGGGAGGGGTTGGATGAAAAAAGCGCTGAAATGGATGTTCATCGTTCTTGGATGTGTCATAGGGGTTATCGGCTTTTTTGTAATTGCTTTTATCGTGGGAATGACACCGGATAAGGATGAAGAAGCAAAGGTTACAGCGAAAGCAGAAGAATATCTGAAAGCGGAATATTCGGATCAAATGGAAATTTACGATACGCTTTATGACAATATGGGGAATTTTGGATTTGAATATGCGGCCAAGGCAGCAAACTATTATAATCATGTATCTTTTCTCGTGTACGAGGATAGTGAAACAGGGAAAATGGTCGATGATTATGCGGTAAGCTATTTCGAGGAAGAGCTGCAAGAGGCTATTGTGGACGATGTAGAAAAGCGATTTAGAAATGCAGGGATGATTGTTGCCGATTATAAACAGACGGCTGCCGCAAGAAAATACCTAGGTGAGACGGATTTACCAGAAATTAAAGATTTAGATGTGGCACCTACACTTTCGATTTGGATGGACCGAGGGAAAGAGGATGGAGATAAGCAAAAAATGAAGGAAATCATCGACATCTTGAAAAAAGACATTCATTTGCCCCAAGTGAAGGTCATGATCCATTATTACGCAGCTTCAGGTGATGGAACGATATCGATGGCATACGGAACAAAAGAAGAATAGATGGATAAGCAGAAAAGTTCCACTTATTATTTATTCTTGGTTGATTATTCACTAACAAGGCAGTTTGGTGAAATAAGAAGGATATAAAAATTGAGAGGATTGATGACTGATAAAATGGCAATTTTTATAGGGTATGTAATTGCACTTATAGGTGCAATTGCAGCATTTCTTTTAAGCGTAGAAAAAACAAAAAATAAAAAATATAAGGTATGGGGCATTGCTCTTATGGTACCAATTTCACCATCTTTAGCTTTTTCCATAGGAATAACCTACTCATTCATTGTAGAAGATCCTTGGGCAGCATTGATAATGTGGTATATTTTCCCCTTTCTTTTCATCATCGGACTCGTTATGTTAATGGTTGGTATTTTCAAGAAAGAGGAAACAAAAATAGTTTGAGATCTTCAACTAAAGAGTGCGTTAGGTGAAGATCAACTCGAAAGTATCTCGTGAAACGGGGCGAAAGCTGAAGATCGTATTAATGGTCTTCAGCTTTTCCTTAATTTAAGCGCCAGGCTCTTTTATTTATTAAGCCAAGATTGTGTATATTTTTCTATTGACTAAACGTTCATTCAACAGTAAAATGAGGTTCAATACTAAAACATGGAGGGACCTCTCAATGGATTTGCATTACGAGGTTAATGGTAACGGTTACCCTGTCGTTCTTCTTCACAGTGGGGGCGCTGATTTACGGGACTGGACATTCGTTGCGCCACTTTTATCAAAACATTACAGGGTGGTTCGTTTTGATGGACGCGGGGCTGGAAAATCACCGGACCCAGAGGGTGATGTGAACTGTGTGGAAGAATTAAGGAAGCTCCTTGACCATTTGAACATTCATTAGGCTGCCTTAATCGGGCATTCGATGGGTGGACAGATTGCTACCGACTTTTCTTTGGAATATCCGGAATACGTTTCGGATTTGGTTCTAATCGCCCCGTCTCTAACGGGCTTTAACTATTCAGTGGAGTTTCTGGAATACATGAATAAGGTAAGCGCTGCTGCACCAGATATTAATAATATGATAAAAGTTTCACAAAGTGCACCGTCCTATCGTATTGTCCAGTCTAGTCCTCACAAGGAGCTGACGGAAGAAATGCTCAGACACCATATCGAACGGTCCTTCCATTGGCCGGATTTTGAAATGATTTGGCCGGACCCTCCTGCAGCTGAAAGGCTGAACGAATTAACGGTTAAGACTTTATTTATGATAGGTACGGAGGAATTACCAGATAACCTTCGTGTCGCTGACTGCTTTCGAAAGCAAACAAACGCAGAAATCGTTGAAATTTCTAGTGCGGATCATATGGTTACATTAACTCATCCGGAGGTTTTGTACCGTCATATTATCGAATTTATGGAGGAATGATGATTGTCATGCCAAGAACACCACAAGAGAATGAGCGTATTCGGCAGTTAGCCAAAAAGAATATTCTTGAAGCTGGAATGAAATTATTCATCAACAAAGGCTACCATGCCACTTCCATCAGCAACATTGCCGAACAGGCGGGGATCTCTAAAGGACTGCTTTACAATTATTTTAAAGGGAAAGAAGAAATCCTGGCGACAATGGTTGAAACGAGGGTAGGGGAAATCATGGACGTCATGAACCAAGCAAAGGAGATTGAGAGCCCGGTGGAGCAGCTCAAGCATATTATAGAGGGCGCTATCGATAATGTCTTCGAGAATCCGGAAGTATTCCGATTCTATCTCCACCTGCAAACACAGCCCGAGGCAGATCATGAGCTGATTAAGTACAGTCGTTTTCTTATCAGAGAGAACGCCAGACAGTTTGAGTTTCAATGTGAAATATTTGAAAAATTAGGAGCAATGGAAGCGCGGAAACGGTCGTTATACTTTTCATCCACACTTCAAGGAATCATGTTGATGATCTCTACTTATCCAGATAAGTTCCCCATAGAAGAAATAAAAAAGCAGATCGTTGATGAGTTTTGTCACTAGTGCCTGCATACCTCCGTCTTCAGCCCAAAAGTATTTACCCAATTCATTTGTCAGGAGATTAAAATTCATGTACCTGCTATTTAACGAGCTGACGCGTCTGAAATTTTAAATTATCTTCCAAATTGTTCACAAGCCTTTTAAAAGACTGGAAAGATCGCAATCAATAGATGTGGAGGGATTTAATTGGACTTGTACTACGAAATGAATGGTCATGGTCATCCTATGGTTCTCCTTACTGGTGGTGCTGATGTGAGAAACTGGAAATTTGTTGCCCCTTTATTAGCAAAGCAATACAAGGTCGTTACTTTTGACGGCCGTGGCACTGGTAAATCACCCACCCCTATAGAAGATGTGAACCATGTGGAAGACTTACTGGAACTGCTTGACTACCTGGAAGTCAAGCAAGCGACACTCATGGGTCACTCCATGGGCGGCCAGATTGCCACTGAATTCGCTCTAAGCTATCCAGAAAGGGTTTCACAACTTATTTTGCTGGCACCTGGCCTATCCGGGTTTAGATATTCAACAGAATTTGAAGATAGCATGAAGAAGATTCATGAAGCTGCCCCGGATGTCGATAAGATGGTGGAGCTTCTGCTTAGTGGCTCCTCTTATCGTGTTGTGACGAGGAGTACTCACCGGAATGTAATGATTGAAATGCTCCAGCACCATATGAACCGAATGTTTGAGTGGCCGGCTGTTCAATTGATTTGGCCGCAGCCACCAGCCATTGAAAGATTAGGGGAATTGAGAGTCCCCACATTAGTGGTAATTGGGAAGAAGGATTCGTCCGATAACCTTCGTGTGGCCGATTACTTTCGGGAACATTCTGACGCTCAAATAATAGAAATTCCAGATGCTGACCATATGATGAATTTCACTCATCCCGAAACGTTGAATCGCCAAATTATTGGCTTTATGAAGGAATGAAAATTTTTTATAATAGGCAGATGAATGACAAAAGGTATTTATCAAGGAGCAAAGCAATCATTCCTGCCTCTAAAAAGAAGCTAATTAAATACTGAGAGATTGCATTCTTTTCCACGTAAGTGGTAAATCTAAATCCATTATACGAATTTATTTTTGCTTAGTGGATTTTCGGATAAGACTCGTAAAATGAAGGAATAGGAGCTTCCTATTTAAATCAACAAAAAGGCCATTTACAAAATCGACTAAAAAAAATTTAATTAGACCTTTGTAAACAAAGAAAGAGGTTTTTCTATGAAATCTATATTATTAATCGGGCAATCAAATATGGCAGGCAGGGGATTTATTGAGGATGTATCTTCCATTTATAATGAGCACATCAATATGTTGCGAAACGGCAGATGGCAAATGATGGCGGAGCCACTAAATTTTGACCGTCACATATCTGGTATTGGGCCGGCAGCCTCTTTTGCTCAGGCTTGGACAGAGGATCATCCAGGCGAGTCCATCGGCGTCATCCCCTGTGCAGAGGGAGGAAGCTCTATTGATGAGTGGGCAATTGATGGGCTGTTAACAAGACATGCGATTTCAGAAGCAACATTCGCTATGGAAACAAGTGAATTAGTGGGGATTCTGTGGCACCAAGGAGAAAGCGATAGTCACGGAGAACGTTATAAGACATATGAAGATAAATTACTTTCATTATTTAAACACTTCAGAGAAGAATTGAATACACCAGATCTCCCGATTATGATTGGTGAGTTGGGACATTATCTTGGAGAGGTCGGATTTGGAAAAAGCGCGGTAGAATATAAACAAATAAATCAGGTATTATCTAAAGTTGCTCATACCGAAAAAAATTGCTGTTTTGTAACATCAAAAGGGTTAACAGCAAATCCAGATGGCATTCATATGGATAGCATCTCTCAAAGGAAATTTGGATTAAGATACTATGAAGCTTTTTCGAAACAAAAGCATGTGGTAGATAGTTTAGACATAGAGAATGAATGGATCGAAAAGGCATCAAAACGTGAACTAACTAAAAATGAACGTATATTTGTTGAAAGTACGAAGTTTGCCTTGGGACAATTGAACTTTGAGGAGTTTTCTATTCATATCTCCACTATTAATGAAAGTAAGTAAAGCAAATAGGTGAAACGATCGGCCAATTCAAGAATAGGGGTTTATGTTTTTTGTTTAAATGAAAGGACAGGCGTTAGTCTGCTGAGCCAATATATCTAAAATGACTTCATAAATTGCAAGTCATTTTTTATGAGTAATAGCAACACTAAACTTTAACAGAGGAAAAAAGAACGGACTCTCTCATAAAGAAACGGTCGTTTGAAGTTTTTTTATACTTGAGAGTTCTTTCTAGTGAATAATTTTCCGATTGCCACTGCAAGTCCTATGATGAAATAGAGTAGGCCATTCCCCACTATAACAAGACCCACAAAAGCTCCTGCTATAGCCCCTCCTTGACCAGAATTAGCAGGACCGACGAGGATTCCACCAACAGTAAAGCCAAGCACAACGCCAACAATTGCTAAAAAAATACCAGAAACCATGAGGGGGAAATTTCCACTCCTATGCCATTTGATCGCATATATGTTTGCGGGAATTAAGACGAGTGCAAGAAATAACCAAACCAGTACATCCATATTATCCCTCCTAGAATAAATACCTATATTTAACATAATACATTTAGGAAAAATTTCCAAACGAATTGTTAGTGTACTAAATGACATTAGCAACGTTGTTTATATTTATTTGGGATCTTTGATGGGTAGACGCTGGGTTATATTGTGTTAGTTCCCTTGAATTCGGGTCTTTCATTATCGGAGGTGATTGTTCAATAGGAGCCATCGCTTTTTCGCGATCGGAGCAGATTAGTGAAGCAAGTTATCATATTTTAAACATTTTAAAGAAAGAAGCGTTTCGTGGTAATGAGAAACGTTCAATATTTCATCGGGATCAAGTCGTAGAACAATAATAATATATTAAAAAACAACATTCATTTATTGTTAATCGATAAAATATGTGTTAAAGTAATTTTATCATTAATTAGCGAGGTGCTTGAAATGAATGTAAAATCAGGTTCTGCCTTTTTCTTAAAAGTCATTGCTATTCTTATTGGAATTGCGGTGTTGGCGGTGTGTATATATTGGTTGCCTGCAGCAGCCAGAAGAGATGCGATTGAGCGCCCAGGGGATTATTCGCTCTATCCACTTTTGGTATGTGCGTATGGAGTATGTATTACGTTTTCTGTAGTTTTGTATCAAGTATTTAAACTTTTAACCAATATCGAAAAGAACAATGCTTTCTCTGAGTTATCACTTCATTCTTTGAAGTTAATAAAAAAATGCGCTTTTGCTGTCATTTTCTTCATTTTGTTAGCAATCGTTTATTTAAAGGTGCTTACTCAGTTCACAGGTGATGACCCAGCAGGTCCGATATCACTAGGTCTAATGGGAATTTTAGCAACAAGCGTCGTCGCAGCTTTTATGGACGTTCTACAAAAACCTTTAAAAAATGTCTTAGATGAGCAACTCAAAAACGATTAACATTTTGAAAAATAATGAGAGAATGGTTTTAAGCTATAGTAGGGTTACTCAAAAGAGTAATCGCTCTATAACAAATTTTAATTCCTTGTTTGATGGACACGTTATTTTAACAAATGTGAAACTCTCATAAATGAATCGTATCTACACAGGAGAATTTAAAGGAGGAATGAGTAGGTGTTTAAAAAATTCTTTACTGCAGAATTAAAGTGCTCAAGCTGTGATCGCCCATTAAAATCAGGAGAAGAAATCTTTGTACATATGACACTCCCAGATGAAAAGAAAATGCCTGTTGGAGTTTTAGATAAAGTGTTAAGTAAATATTCAGAGACCGTTTATTGTAAAATGTGTTATCAGAGATAGCTGGGGTGGCGGATTAAAAACTATTTTTCAGAGCCGTTCCAGCATCATATATTCCTGTATTGAAAGCTTATCCGTATAAAGGACAAGCTTCTTTTTTTGTATGAAAGCATTGAGTTTCTGATTTTAATTTGAAATAATTGGTATTTGTGAGGGTGCCCTTATCCTCTCCTTCAATCCAAAATAACTCCTTCAAAGTACATCCTAGTACTCTAGCTAATTTTATCGTTGTCCCGATGGAAGGTTCATAACGTTGTTTTCTATGGCGATAATGGTTTGCCTTGTTACTAGAATTCTTTCGGCTAGCTGATCCTGTGTCAGCCCTCTTTCTTTTCTAAAATCTTTTACAGCATTTCGAACTCCATGTTTCATCACTAACGACCTTTCAAATGTAAGGTGCACCTTACATTTAGAAATTTTTGCTTCGCCTGCTTAAAATAAACATATTTAAGCGAAAATTACTTTTTGATTAAATAAAATTAAAATAAACTTTTACTTTATTTATTTTTCGTGGTAATATATGGTTATTGAAGGTGGTGGTAAATAATGGCTGGTAATAATCTGCCTAAATGGATTTTAGATCTAGACAGTGAAGATTTGGAGTTTATTAGAAAATTTGTATTGTATTCTGGTTCATTGAAACAAATTGCTAAAAGCTATGATGTCTCTTATCCAACCGTCCGTACAAGGTTGGACAGGTTAATTCAAAAGATTGAACTGAATCAGGATATGGACAAGGCCGGATTCGTTAATTTTGTAAAACAATTAGCCATTGAAGATCGGATTAGTTTGGACGAAGCAAAGCTTATTATAGAAAAGTATAAAAGTGAGAAGGAGGATGAAAAAAATGAATGAAGTTATGAGACTTCTGTTAGTTGTGATTATCCTTGGTTTCCAGTTTTTTTTATCTACAAGAAACAATGTTTATTGGGGTGGAATTATTCCGGCTCTTCTAGTTATTCTCATGGCTTATTTCGTAATCACGGAAAGAACCGAATTATTACATACTATACTAATTACTGGAGTTGGTTTACTATTCCTTTTAGCCGAATGGGGAAAGGGTAGGAAAGAGCTGCAAAAAAGAAGGAAAAAAGAATTAAACAAAATGAGAACTCAAGATATCTAATAAGCAAAATCTAATCCTTATAATAGGGTATAACTTGTAAACAGAGGAACCAAATTACTATAAAAGAGGAATTAAGGTGAAAGAATTAAATCAGAGGGTCATCTTATCAGCGAGGAAAGGTAATAGAAAATCTTTCAAAAAAATTATCGATTTCTATAAACAAAACGTTTATGAAATCTGTAGGACTGCTATCCAAGATGAAGATATGGCAGAAGAAGTCGCTAAAGAAGTATTTCTATATGTTTATGACAACATTAATCATTATCATACAAACGATAAGTTCTCCCTTTGGCTTTATCTTGTTACTGGCAAACATGTCATTACCTACAGGGAAGAAAGTAAACCACACAAATTAATGGGTTCTGACATACAGGAAAAGACTCAGTTAACTCCTCATGATAGGCTTCTTTTATTACTTAACTATAGGTTTTGCGTACCTGTAGCTGAGCTTTCTCAAATTTTTGATATTCCAAAGTCCACACTCAAATCACAAGTAAAAGAACTATTAGAAAATGTATCGAGATCAAAAATGATGTTTTAGGGACGATTGCTTAATCAGAGTGATCGTCCTTTTTTAGATCGAGAATAAAGAATGAATACATAAAAATTCCATTTTATGTTATTTTTAGAAGTAGTAACAGTAAACGGGAGTGGCAGTATGATTAGGTCTTTAAAAGGACAGTTGATCTTATCCATAAGAATAGCTATCGGTACCATTTTTATTTGCAATGATGTAGGCATTATTAAGAATTCAACCTGATATTGGTATATTTCTTATTTGGTTGTCACTAATTGTATCTCTTATTTTTGGTTTTATCGCCCTTTTCAAAAGGACAGAAAAAAACACGATCGCAATTTCAGCTATTATTATTTCGTTTGGCAGCGAGCATTTATAGCTTTTGTCCAGATGATGGCCCAAATGGGTAGCCCCCCAAGTGGATTAAATTTTTCCATTCATAAAACCTTTCAACTAAGGGGTTCATTTGTTAAATCAGTCGAAGATACCTTGGTACAAATCGTCCTGTTTTAGGAGGCATTTTTGTAAGGATTACTATGACGAAGGAGAACTAAATTATGAAAAACACTAGAGCAATTTTTATAGTAATGGCTACTGTAGTTTCGTTATTTATATTGGCTGCTTGTGAAAACTCATCTGAAGAGACAAGTGCAATTTCGGACAACCAGTTAAACAATAACAACTCTTCTGAAAAAGAAAAGGACGATTCTTCTAATGCAGAAGCTATAGAAAATGCTTCAACGACCGGAAATACTGACACAAAAGAAAAAGAGGGCGCCTCAAACCATTCTTCTTCAAAAGAGGAAGTCCCAGCTACTAGTACTATTGAGGCGAGTCTGAAGGAAGAGTATGTGAAAAAATTAGAGAGTACTAAAAAAGAAACAGAAGAAATGGAAGCGGCAGATTCGTCGACTTACGCTTTGAAAAAAGTAGAAAATGATAGGTGGCAGGCTTGGGATGACTTGTTGAATGAAATTTATCGGACTCTAAACGATCAACTCCCTCCAAAAGAAATGGACCAGTTAAGAGAAGAACAGCGTAAATGGATAAAAAATAGAGATGATCGTGCATTGGAAGCATCGTTAAAATATGAAGGCGGAACACAAGAACACTTAGAATATGTGACTGTGCTGGCAAATCTTACAGAAGAAAGATGCGTTGAGTTAGTGGAAGATTACATAAAATAATATTTTCTTATATGAACCCCCTTTTTCTAACAGAGAATGTACTCAAATATCTTAGAATGGACCGTTCAAGGAAGGGGGGAAATCTGAAACAATTGAATTTGTCCCCTTTACTAATGGTTCGGGTAGGATAGTGGAAGACTCGATTTAGAAAAAAAGACTAAAATGTAACAGTAAAGCAGAGAGAGCTATTTGTATTCTCCTTTATTTAATTTTTTTTGGGTTACTTTAATATCTTTTAATGGAGGTAAACCGAAAAATCGCTTATATTCACGGTTAAACTGTGTCACACTCTCATAACCTACTTGAAACGCCACGTTAGTAACGTCCTCCTCACTACTTAAGAGGATAACTTTCGCCTCTTGGAGTCTAAGTTGTTTTTGATATTGAATAGGGCTTAATGTGGTTACTGCTTTAAATTTATGGTGTAATGTTGAAACACTCATATTTCCAACGGCAGCAATCTCACTTACTTTAAGTTTTTTATCAAAATTTTCCCTTACGTATTCGATTGCTTTACTTATTCCGGCAGATTCAAGATGTAAAAGAAAATTGTTATAAAATACGTCTCCTCCTTCCCCGGTTAAAAGGTGAAAGATAAATTCCTTTTTCATTGCCGGAGCAAGAAAGGAGATAGCTTGAAGATCAGAATCAATTTGAAGAAGCTTTTCTAGGACTAAGAGTACATCAGCTTCAGCTTTCCCAACAAACGCTCCCTCTTTTAATTCAGTCTTCTTGGGAGGTGTGATTTTCAATTCTAGAAAGGCAGATGTTATTTCTTCTGGAGTTATGGATAATCGAATAGCCCTGTAAGGATCTTTTTTTGATGCTTTGATTACTCTGCCTTTAATGGGAATATCGATAGTTGAAGCAATATAATTTCCTTCGCCATAATTAATAGCTTTATTTCCTATAACAACCTTTTTATCCCCTTGAATAACAATACATATGGAAGGATTTAGCACACCGCTTTCCACATCTGTAGGCTCAGTTTCCTGTAATAAAGAAAGAAAAGGAATATCCGTCTGAACCTCTCCTTGATGATAATGATAGTGCGACATCATCACTTTAAGACGATTTAATACAGAGTCACTCTTGTTAGAACTGTAAACCATTTTAGTTTCAATCCTTCCTCAATTTCCTCTCCTTAATAGTACCACAATAATTCGGAGGATTAGGCAAAAATAAAGCACCATTCAACTATCGATTCCATCTAAACCAGTATAAAATAATAGTCAGCAAATGAATTTAGTTGTAAAAATTACTTTAATTTAGGAGATGATCATATGTCAAAAATATGGTTAGTAACTGGCAGTGCTAACGGTTTAGGACGATCGATTACTGAAGCCGCTCTTCATAAAGGGGATAAAGTTATAGCAACAGCGCGCAGACCTGAAGAGCTTAATGATTTGGTTGAAAATTATGGTGAACAGATCCTGGCTGCTCCTTTAGATGTAACAGATGAAAAAGCTGCAGTGTCTGCCGTTAACGAAGGCTTAAAAACCTTTGGCCGCATCGATGTTTTAGTGAATAATGCTGGATACGGGGATGTTAGACCGTTTGAAGAGACAAACTCTGAGGATTTTCAGAAACTAATAGATACTTGTTTTTATGGAGTCATTTATCTTACAAGGGCTGTATTACCCAGTATGAGAAAGCAGCACAGCGGGCATATTATTCAAATTTCCTCTGTTGGCGGCCGGTTTGCTGCTGCTGGTGGAACTGCATATCACGCTGCCAAATGGGCAGTTGGTGGGTTTAGTGAAGCACTTTCCCAGGAAACAAAACCATTCGGAGTTGAAGTTTGTGCCGTAGAACCGGGCTCTATGCGAACGAATTGGGGAAACCGTGCCACTAAAAACCGCCCGGATTTTTTACCAGACTACGAACAGTCAGTAGGAGAAAAAATCCGTTCACTTGAACCTCACTGGGGCCATGAGAATGGTGATCCAGAAAAAGTGGCCCAGGTGATCTTAAAACTAGCTTACGAAAAAGATCTTCCAGATCATCTCTTACTGGGGAGTGATGCCATTTATATTAACAATCAAGCGGAACGGGAAAGAACTGTTCAAGCTGAGCGTTGGAATGAAGTCAGTATATCCACAGATGCAGGTTCATCTTCAACAGTTATGGGAACAGAAATTTGATAGATCCCTCATGCATACTTGGACTGGTTATTATCTTAAGAAGATATAAAGTAAAGGAAGGCTGTTGAAAATACACGGCCTTCCTTTTGTTAGTGATGTTACTGAGAATAAACCTTTTAATTAGCGTCTCCGTCGGACTGCTTCACGCTAAGGACGGTAATGGTAACCAGGATGAGCACCATTCCAAGCATTTGAATAACGGTTAAATGATCTCCGAGAAGCAGTACACCAAATAAGGTTGCTGTTACCGGTTCGACCATCGCTACTACCGAAGCCGTTGATGCAGCGGTCCACTTAATGCCAATCACATACAAAATAAATGAAACACCCGCGCCCACAAGCCCTAATAATAGAAACCATCCGAGATCGCCTGATGTCACCACGTCGGCTGCTTCTTTTTTGTCCATAAAAAGAAAAAGGATGAGACAAAAGGAAAAAAAGGCGATGGTTAACGTCGTCTTCGGTTCTCCATTAGAAGAGGCATTTTTAAATCCGAATATAAACAAAGCGTAGGAAAGGCCGGCAGCAAGTCCCGTTACCGCCCCTAGAAAACTCACCGAAATCGATTCGGTATTATAGGCACCAGTAAGCAGGATAATTCCCATAAGCACTCCAGCAATGCATCCCCATTTAAACCAAGTTGAACGTTCGATACGTAATAAAAAGGAGCTTAACAGCACAAAAACGGGTGCGGTGTACATTAACGTAGCAGCGACCGCCACGCTTGAAGCCTGGATACTTAGAAAATAAAAAGTGAAATTTCCTGCCACACCGATCCCGGCTAACAGCGACCATAAGTACAAGCGGGCAGAAGGAACCCAATTTTGTTTAAAGCGGAAGAGAAACCAAACAAAAAAGCAAATAAATCCAACCGCGCCTCGGTAAAAGGAGATTACAATGGGATTCCAGCCCTTATTCATTAAAATATCAGCGATTCCTCCACTAATGCCCCAGCATATAGCGGCCAGCATAACTAAGCCTACTCCTGCGAATCTCATCATCTGCCTCCTACGTTTCTGAAGATATCTTTTTCAAAAAGGTGTAAACGGTAATTCCTTTATTTTCTCATTCCTAAACTTAAATTAGTTCTCAAGGGTTATGCAGCGATGAAACCTTCTTGACTGTTAACCCGTACATCATTATAAGTTGTTAAATGAAGGGAGAGTGAAGGAATGTGGAATGACAAACGCTTTGAAGTCATTGATAAACAAGGAAAGATGGAACGGTTTCAAGTTATTCGCGATAATCATACTGGTGTTCTTTATATGTCTTATGGTGCCGGTTACGGCCTTTCCATGACCGTTATGGTGGATCAGGAAGGGAAGCCTTTAGTGGATGAGGATTATTGAAGATCTAAGTCCGAATAGGTCACTGAACTTCAAGCGGTTTAATAATAGAGAATTTGTTGATCTCAGGAGTGGAATCCATTTTGATTCTCGTTTAATAATGGATTCTTTTTTGTTGATTAAAAAAATGGATTTATGAAGAATTTCTGATCAAGCTTCATTTCAATACAACAGCTACCGATTATTCCATGCTTCAATAATCCGAAAACAACATTCAAATAGCATATGAAAGAAAGAGAGGAAAGCTTATGATTAAACCACTTACTTTACGAGAAGGTGATCGGGTAGCAATTATTGCACCGGCTGGTCCACCGGACAAAGAGCACCTGATTCAGGGGAAGCGTGTATTAGAAAAAATGGGGCTGGATGTGGTCATTGGACAGCACGTGTTCGATGTTGAGGAAGATCTTGCAGCGGTCGATCAAAAGCGACTTTCTGACTTGCAGGAGGCTTTTTCTGATCCTGCTATCCGCGGAATTTTTTGCGCAAATGGAGGATTCGGGACGGCAAAAATTGCTGCGATGATTGATTACGGTATGATACAAAGTAATCCTAAAATATTCTGGGGATACAGCGACATTACATATTTGCTTAATGCTATACAAAAATCCAGTGACTTAGTTACTTTTCACGGTCCGATGGTCGCATCCGATCTAAATGACGAACAGAGAACAAAAGAAACAGAATCCTCGTTTACACCTTTGTTTACGGGAGAATCTATTACTTATGATTCTCACAAATCACCGCTCAACGTGATAACTCATGGTACAGGAGACGGACATTTAGCAGGGGGAAATCTGACATTGCTCACCAATAGTTTGGGAACGCCTTATGAAGTGGATGCGAACGGGTCTATTTTACTCATTGAGGAAGTTGCAGAACCAGCGTTTCGTGTTGATCTGATGCTTACTCATCTCCAACAGGCAGGGGTGTTCGATGAGGTTCAAGGTGTCGTCTTAGGTAACTTTCAAGTGGAACCAGACGAAAATCTGAGATTAAGAAAAGTGTTTCAAAATTTCTTCGCTGGTGCGTCATTCCCGGTTGTTGAGAATTTTTACTTTGGGCATTGCCAACCCAATTATGGTGTGCCGCTGGGGGTTAAAGCAAAACTCTCTACGTCGCCACCTCAATTGGTGATTG
The DNA here is from genome assembly GCF_022919095.1 of Halobacillus salinarum. Classification (NCBI taxonomy): domain Bacteria; kingdom Bacillati; phylum Bacillota; class Bacilli; order Caryophanales; family Bacillaceae; genus Halobacillus; species Halobacillus salinarum. The sequence continues at coordinate 510,198 of NZ_CP095073.1, forward strand.
ATTCAGGTGTAATGTGAATCTGTGGAAGAATAAATGATATAGCTTGATTTGGAGTATTCACAATCGGGCAATTGCTTTATCCTTATTACATACGCATAGCTTTCAACTAAAGAAGAAGGGTAGTTGAAGAATCTTCCTGACTATTCTAATCCATTTGTTAAGGAGTCCTTTGGATGAAATCGTATGATCAGTGGTCGTTATTATTCGTTATGATAGGAGGATTTGTCGCCTATATGATCTTTCCGCCGATATCGCTTACCCCCTTAGGTAAGGACTCACTCTGGTGCATTCCCATTGGAGTTTCAATCTATATCATCGGAATCGTGTGTGCCTTTATTTCGTTATTTAAACGTGAAAAGGGCTGGCTGAAATATATCTCCATGGCGACGCTCTTATTGTTTACCCTCTATTTTGTATTATTATCCCATGTGTTTGGCGGGACCATATAATTAACACAAAAACCCCTGCCATCTACAGGTAAGGTTCATTGTAGGTGGCAGGGGTTTTTGTGTTAATGAAAGAGTCATCCTTCAATTTTTATACGATTGTGGTTGCTGCTAGGTTGGTCCGGATTATGGACGTTCCAACACGGTGGCCAGCATTCGGTGGATGACCTCGTGGTCACGCAGGTCGTGCAAGCGGTAGTCTTCACCCGGCAGCGTGTACCACTCCTTAGCGCCAACATACGTTATGGATAGTTTTAGTGTGCCCTGGTCGTCACATATGGTGCGCAGTTCGAGCTCCCCGCTTATGACGCCGACTTCAGTGGTCATTACCCCATGGGTTGCGGTGAAGGTTGTTGACTTCTCTTCCATTCGAATGGCTCCCTTCTGTCGTTGGATGAAGGCATGACAAGTACGGCCGGACTAGTTAGTACTTGCCTGCGAAGAAACAAAGTTAGTATTGGCAAGTGTCGAGCATCGTTTGGAGCGCAGACTTCTCTGATGATTGCAGAGACAGATCCCAACTGTACTTGGTGTTGATCCACCACTTCGCGTAACCGCAGTGGGAGCTGTATCGTGGTGGCTGCCAGGTGGAAGGATCCTGGTCTCCTTTGGAGCGGTTGGTACTGTAAGTGACGGCGATCAATTGAGGGCCATTAAGATCGTTGGCGAAATCCTCACGCTTATCCGTGGACCAGCTGCTGGCGCCTGAACGCCAAGCTTCAGCTAACGGGACGACGTGATCGATGTCTAAATCTGAAGGGTCATTCACGATAACTCCATCATAGTAGCTGTACCATTTACCTGAGGTCACAGGGCACTCTCCTGAGTAGTAGTCAGCGTCTCGCTGGAGCACAAGCTGGCGAGTATCACAGCCGTCTCCTTGATACTCCCAATGCGGGAACTCCTCACGGGAATAACCGCTCATCGAGCCTTCAGATTCCACAGTCAGTGAGTCCAGCTGGGACTGGGCTGCGGACTTGGACGGTGTTCCGGGTGGAAACGCAGAGGCCGTAGGTACGTCTAGATGATAGCAAGTGAAGAACAGGACCAATGCGAAGATAAACAACAGTGATTTCTTAAGCATAGAATTTCCTCCTATATGTATTGTTTATACCAACATCTCTCTTCTTTTAACGAAGGAGATATTAATACCAAGGTAATGATGTTCATCCAGAAGGGGAGGGGATCAGCGGTAAGCTTCATAAACGTTTTTCAGCATCATGGAGAAAAGTGATTTTCAAGCGTTTCCACTTGCAATGGTAGCATGGATTTGCAGTCATCAAAGTTAAAAAGATGTAAAAAATCCATTAATTTCAACGTTGGGCCAAGCGTAGGGTGACTATGTGCCCCCATATTTGGATACTGATTCTCTTTGAATGCGAAAGCTTAAAGAAAACCAATTTAGATAGGGAGAGAATGGAAATTTGAAAGAAGAGAAGGTGTTTTGGTAGTTATGGCGGATCTACTATCCGCAATGGATGGAACACCTTAAATCTAAAGTCGAGACTGCCCAACTGACGAACACTGGTGCAGTATTATTTAACAAGGTGGTGTCTCTGTGGAAGAAGTAAAATCAGTAGAAATTTCTAAGAGTATATGGAACCTATTATCATTCGCCACCTCAGAGAAATACGTTTATGAAAAATACAAAAAATATATGGAATCACCCTCGAGAAAACTGTATGGCTATTGTAGTAACGGTAAAAGTGTGAGCTATAAACTTACTCGAATAGAGCTTGAATAGGGATCTTCGTTGAAGACGGTAATAAAAAGGACCACACATGTCATCATGTGTGGTCCTTCGTCTATAAAATTATTTTAGAACGGCTTCAGAATTGAGGTGATGACGTCCTATAGGTACAACGGAAGGCGAACCTGAAACCGGGTCTTTGATCACTGTGCTGTGAAGGCCGAAGATATCTTGAATTAAATGCTTGTTAATGACCTGAGAGGGTTCGCCTTCCGCCACTAGCTGCCCTTCACGAATGGCGAAAATATGATCCGCGTAACGGGCGGATAAGTTGATATCATGCAGAACCATCACAATCGTGGTCCCGTATTTGTGATTAAGGTCTGTGAGAAGGTCAAGGATCTCGATTTGATAGGTGATATCGAGAAAAGTAGTAGGTTCGTCTAATAATAGAATATCGGTTTGTTGGGCGAGGGCCATAGCAATCCACACCCGCTGTCTTTGACCTCCAGAGAGTTCATCAATATGCTGGTTGGCGAGTTCAGTTATATTCATGATTTCCATGGCTTCGGCAACAGCTTCATAATCCTTCTTCGTCCACCCGCTAAGTAAAGACTGGTGAGGGAATCTTCCACGTCCAACCAAGTCACTGACGGTAATGCCTTCAGGTATAATCGGGGACTGCGGCAGAAGTCCGACTACGCGTGCCAATTTTTTTGGTGGTATGTTGTGCAGGGGTTTTCCATCAAGGTACACATCCCCGGACGTTGGTTTGATAAGTCTGGATAGTGTTTTAAGCAGCGTTGATTTTCCGCAGCCGTTCGCTCCTATGATGACACTTATTTTGTTATTAGGGATGGTAAGGCTCACGTCGTCGATCACGGTCTTGTGATCATAGCCGGCAACAATTTGTTTTGCTTGGAATTGATGAATCGGTTTCATTACAAATCTCCTTTTTGATTCATTCGGATGAGTAAGTAAATGAGATAGGGAGCTCCAATCATGCCAGTGATGATGCCTACTGGATAACGGACCTCAAAAGCAAACTGACCGATCAAGTCTGCCGAAAGCACGATGTTAACCCCCACCAGCCCTGCTGGAAGAGCGTTAGAAAACCCGACTCCAACCATTCTCTTGGCAATCGGACCTGCCAGGAAAGCCACAAATGCGATCGGGCCTGTAACAGCTGTAGCGATCGCAATCATGAAAACGGAACTCAGGATCAGCGCGATTCTCGTTTGCTCTGTATTGACCCCGAGGGTGGTGGCGGTCTGTTCTCCAAGTTCCAAAATGCTTAGATGCTTCCCGAAGATGACTACAATCGGTGCACAGATGAGGACGGCTATGACTAATGGTGTTACATCCTCTACACGAATTCCGTTCAAGCTACCGCTCAGCCATCTGAGAGCGGATGGAATGTCCTGCTCCGCCCCTACCAATAAAAGGTAAGAGATCACAGCATTCAGCATCGCTTGCATGCCGATTCCTACAAGGATTAATCGGCCGATTGAAAAGGAACTTCGATTTGATCTTGAAAAAATGTACAACAAAAGGACGGTCAGGAGTCCACCGATGACAGAAGCAATAGAAACTACCGTGTTGCTTGCCTGTAAAATAATGATGCAAAAAACGGCGGCTGCACTTGAACCGGAAGTAATGCCAATGACGTTCGGATTGGCAAGTGGATTTCTGAGCATCGTTTGAAACGTGTTCCCAGCTATACCGAAAGCAAATCCAGCGAAAAGCCCGGACAGCATTCGTGGCAGCCGGATTGTATGGATGGCAAAAGAGGCACCGCTGATCTGTTCTCCCCGTAGTACACGGATCACATCAGAAACAGGGTAAATCGTGTGGCCCAGCAATAGCATGGCGCAGCACAAAAGAACAGCTAATAATGCGAGCGAACCGGTAATCAGCATCCACCGTTGTTGTCGATGACGTTTTCCTGTTGCAATCCATTCGATTGTCTGAGTCTTCATAATGAACGCACTTTCGTTTTCATAGCAAGTATGATTAGTATAGGAGCACCTATAAAGGCGGTGATCAAACCAGCCTCAACTTCTCCGGGACGACCGAGAATTCTTCCGCAAATGTCTGAAACCGTCAAGATGACAGCTCCGGCAAAGGCGGAGCCAGGAATGACATAACGAAGGTTGGGACCAAGGACAAGACGCGTGACGTGGGTAGCCAGGAGGCCGATAAATCCAATAGGTCCTGCTAAAGCAGTAGCTGCGCCACATAATAAGACCGCTGCTATCGCTGCAACAAGTCTCAAAACGCCTGTGCGCACACCAAGACCGGTCGCCAGTTCATCTCCTAACGCCATTGCATTTAGAGCGGAGGCCGATATGAGGGCAACCAGAACGCCTATTATTAAGAAAGGAAGAAAGGTTTGGACCGTGCTCCAATCCGCCTTGCCGACACTTCCTACCTGCCAGAATCTGAATTGATCCATCACATAGGAACGCGGAATCATGATGGCAATTACAAGGGAAGAGAGGGCAGCGCTTATCGCAGCTCCGGCCAGAATCAGCTTCAGTGGCGTTGCACCTCCGCTTCCCATCGAACCAATACCAAAGACGAATATGGAAGTAAGCAATGCTCCGGCTAGAGCAAGCCAGATATATTGGCTCGCGGTACTGATACTAAAGAAGGCAATACCGCCAACCACGAAAAGAGCGGCCCCCATATTGACACCCAGGATGCTCGGGTCTGCAAGTGGATTACGCGTGACCGCTTGCATCAAAGAACCCGACACCCCGAGAGCTGCTCCGCAAAATAAACTGAAAATTGTCCGGGGAATCCTGTCCTGCACGACGTTTGCCCCGTAAGATTCCACATGTTCAAAAGTCAGTCCCTGAAGCACTTCATTCCATTCCACCGGTCTTGAACCTAAGGCTAAAGAAGCGGCCATAGTAAGTAAAAGCAGGAGGAGGCAGCCGATCAGTACAAGCAGCCTGTACTTAGGTAAAAAAGCTTCCGGCTTCCTTTTCATAGACTGGGTTATGTTATTCATTCACCTTATCAGCAGCTTCACTAAGTAATTTTAAGTATTCATCAATCGTATAGGAAATCGCCAGTGGATTCGGATTCAAAGAAGCTGCTAAAGGTGTACCATTTCCAATGAAGACGACTGAACCTCTCTTGATCGCTGGGATTTTGCCAAGCAATGGGTCTTCTTTTACCGTTTGATATAACTGTTCATCTCCATAACTTACAATAATATCGGCATCGTTCAAGATATCGGCATTTTCAGCACTGACCGTCAGCGAAAATCCATCAGACTTGCTCATTTCCTTCTTTAAACTTTCCGGATACTCCATGCCGAGTTCCTCCAAAAATGCACCACGAGGATCATCCGGGGTATAAACGTAGATTTTCGACAAGTCATCCGCAGATGTGGTGGCAAAAGCTACTTTCTTACCTTGAAGTTCCGGATATTGGCTCACTTTCTCTTTGATTAGAGCCTCCGTTTCTTCAATGAGCTTCTTGCCTTTTTCTTCCATGCCCATCCCTTTGGCATCAAGAGTTACTTGCTCACGCCAAGTCGTTTCCCATGGAGCTTCTTTGTACGGCACGACGGGAGCAATTTGACTAAGAGTGTCATAGTCTTCCTGTGTAATCCCTGAGTAGCCGGCTAAAATCACATCCGGGTTCGAGTCAGAAATGGCTTCAAAGTCAAGTCCGTCCGTATCCTGGTAAATGTTCGGGTCCTCAACTCCGAGTTCGTCCAATTTTTCCTTTGTCCAGGGTAACAGGCCGCTGTCATCCTGGACGCCATAGTTTGCGGCCGAGAAGCCGACTGGTACAACACCTAAGGCGAGTGCAACATCATGGTTTCCCCATTGCACTGTGGCTACTCTTTCAGGCTTGCTTTCGATGACAGTTTCTCCAAAGGCATGTTCAATAGTGATTGGATACTTTGAGTCAGAAGCAGCTTCTTCCTCGCTTGTATCCGGATTTGATGAAGCCTTTTCAGAATCGATCGCACTGGAACTTTCTGAAGAACAACCAATGATAAACAATAGCGACGACAAAATGATTAGAGCAGTTAAATAAGAAATTCGTTTCGTACCCATTTATATCCACCTTTTTAAGAAATTTGAGTAATAGAGTGTGAACGCTGACGTTAATCCTCCCTCCCATTGATAATGATTATCATTCACAATAGTATCACGATCGGGACTAATGTCAATACTTCTGAATAGTATGGAGGAGGAAATTAGATTGATAGAATTCCATGTGAAGAGAGCTATCCACTGTTTGTATCGAACTTTATCCCTGGATCGGAAATATTTAAAAATAATTTTTCTGCAGTCGGGCACTCTTCCTATGCAAATTAACTAGATGATCCGACTATTAGGAGAAAAACTATTTTCAGACGAGGATCGTTAAATAGTAAGGGAGGGGAAAACGTGGAGGACTCGATAGAAAAGAATATTGAAATTCAAGATAAAGATACAGCGATAAATGAAATTATGGAAAAGTATGGGCAGTCCTTACTTCAATTGGTGTATTCTTATGTGAAAAATCAAGCTGTTGCTGAAGATTTAACCCAGGAGATTTTTGTGAAGTGTTATCAAAATTTACATAAATACAATGGACAATCCAAGCTTAAAACCTGGTTATGGAGAATTGCGATTAACCACAGTAAAGATTATTTGAAGAGTTGGTATAACCGTAAAGTAGTGATTTCTGAAGAGACCATGAAGAGTATGGAAAATCCTTGCTTAAATACGGAAGAGAGGGTGATTCAAGACTATGTAGATAAGGAATTGGTTACTTCTATCATGAGACTTCCTTCTAAATATAGAGAAGTTATTTATCTTTACTATTATGAGGAATTGACGACCAGGGAAGTTGCCGAAGTTCTTAAAAGGAATGAAAATACGATTAAAACCCGATTAAAGAAAGCAAAAGCCATGTTAAGAAAACAATTAGGAGGTTCATTGTAATGGAAAGACGGCTAAAGAATATTCGAAGCTCTATGGACCAGTCCGTATTTAAAAGCCTCCGGTTTAGTGAGACCCATAGGAAAGAAGTGCATAAAAAAATAAAAGGGCCAGGAACTGGTGAAGAGGAGATCCTGATTTCTATTCTGCAGCTTTTAGAAAATGAAAGAACGGGTTTTACTTTATCAAAGAAATTAAGAGCCAGGGGCATCGTTAAATTTGAAGATAATGAAGGGCATTTATACACAGCGTTACACAAATTAGAACACAAGGCATATCTCTGCTCTAAGTGGAAGGAGGATGGTGGGAAATATTATAGGCTTACGCAAAGAGGGGCCAGGCTTTTGCAAAAGTATGAATCATCTTCTCATCAAAAAGATCTTTTGCAGCCGTTGATCGAGGTGTTGCAGCCATGAAATGGAATAAGGAAGAGTATATGGAACAGGTGAGAAAATCCATTAAAAATAATGACGCTAAACAAATGGTTACTAAAGAACTTGAATATCATATCGACCAAGAAAGAGAAAAGTTACAGCAGAAAAACAAAATGAATGCTCAAGATGCGGAAATGCACGCTGTAAACCAAATGGGAAGTCCAAGGGAGGTTGGGAAACATTTCAATAACATGTACCGTCCGAAAACGGAGTGGTGGTTAATTTCACTGTTACTTATGGCCATAGGTTTTAGTTTTCTTCCCATGCTAATGGTTAACCAGGACACAGGGTACAGTGTAAGCAATAAAATTTCTTATACGTTGCTGGGAATAGCACTTATCACAGCATTTCTGTTCCTGGATTATCGAAAGTTACAAAAATGGAGATGGGTATTTTATGGTGCAGGTTTAGCGGGAATATCTCTTTTTAACTCGGCTCTCGTGGCTTATGTAGATGGGTCTCCTACCCTTCATATAGGGACAGTAGAACTGAAAAGTATAGCTTTTGTGCCGTTTTTTCTGGTTGCCTTTTCATCTATTTTGGCCAATAAAAAAGCTAATCTATGGAATGGGTTATTTCTGCTCTTCATCCCTGTTTACCTTTATTGGCACATTGCTGACTTGCAGTCCCTCCTCATCCTCTTCGTTATGTTTTTTACAATGGCATGGACTCGGCCGTTGAATAGAAAAGCTCTTTTAAGGGTTTTAGTAGGGGGGAGTGTCGCAGTTCTAACCATGGGTCTGTGGTTGTTTTCCATTATGAAAAGCTATCAGATAGAAAGGATTCTATCCTTCCTGCATCCTAAACAATATGCTGAAAGCAGCGGTGATTTGTACTTGCGAATTAGAGAGTTATTAGCTGAATCCGGCTGGTTTGGGCACTTTGGGGGAAAAGCAGCTCTGCCTTTAAGCCACACTGATTTTGTATTGGTCGGGTTAACCTATACCTTTGGTTGGTTTACATCCATCATAGCTATACTGGTACTTCTATCATTAATGGTTCGTCTCGTCTGGGTGAATCTATACACAAAAGAGATGTTCGGAAGGATGCTTATAACAGGCGGCGTAGTATTTTACTCTGTCCAGTTTCTTTACCATTTATTGATGTCATTTGGTCTGTTGCCTTTCGCGTCTTTTTCTTTGCCATTTCTAAGCTATGGAATGGGTCCAACTCTCTTGAATGCTGTAGTTTTTGGAATCGCGTTAAGTGTTTATAGGAGAAAGGACGTCATCTTTTCTAGCTCCACAGGCTAAAGTAAAGTTTTACAATTACGATGGAAAAGAGGGCAAATCTGTAACTAGAAGGATTTTCCTTCTTTTCTTTTATGTAGGGCACGATTCGGAGGGGTTTTGTCCTTATTGGCTGTGAATCGCAATGTTCAGGAATGAATTTTGATCTCCCGGAAGATGTTCACCTACAAACAAAGGGATTTATCAATAAATAAATATTTATTACTGATAAAAATTTATTGTAAAACAACAAAAATCGTGGTAAATTCAAATTGATAATCCATAGGTGAGGTGCGTTTTTTATGAAACGAAGTTCAACACTCTTCTTAAGAGCTGCGGTCATCATGATTGGAATCCCGGTTGTTGGTTTGTGCCTGTTTTTGCCCCAAATCGCGAACGAAGCCATTGAAGAAGCAAAAAAAGGGGCAGAGGTGGCTTATGTAGTCATTGGCATATTAATTTTCTTGTATAGTTCGGCCATTCCGTTTTTCTTTGCATTGTACCAAGCCATGAAACTCTTAAGTCATATAGATAAAAACAAATCTTTCGCTCAAACTTCTGTCCTGGCCCTTAAAAAAATTAGAAACTGTGCCATCATCATCAGTGTCCTCTATGTATTGGCTCTGCCATTGATCTACATCGCAGCGGAGTGGGATGATGCGCCCGGCCTCATCGTCATCGGCCTGGTCATTATAGGAGCTTCATTGGTTATATCAGTCTTTGCCGCCGTGCTTCAAAGGCTTCTACAAGAAGCGATTCATATAAAATCAGAAAATGATTTAACGGTTTGAGGTGCTCACCATGGCAATTGTAGTTACTATTGATGTGATGCTGGCGAAGCGGAAGATGAGCGTGACCGAACTTTCGGAAAACGTTGGAATCACGATGGCGAATCTCTCTATTTTAAAAAATGGAAAGGCCAAAGCCATTCGCTTTTCAACTTTAGAAGCCATTTGTAAGGCGTTAGATTGTCAGCCCGGAGACATTTTAGAGTACACAACGGACGAAGACGCGCAAGAATCATCATAGATGAGCTAGTAGAAGTCCCGTTTTTTTCAATATCGATGCATTCAAAATAAATCGCATTTCACGTAAGCCTGATTCTTTCCAAATGCGGAGGAATCCGGCTTTTTTGTTGTTTTATATATTGAAAATCAATAAAAAAACTACATTTAATGATAAAATTTTATTGAAAAACGATAAACAATGTGCTAAATTTCAGAATAGGCATAGTTAAAAGAGTGAAGATGAATGAACCATTCTTCGTTCATTTCAAGGAGGACAATAATGGACAACGAACCTATTATCAGCTTGCGTAATGTCAGTAAACAGATTGGCCGGACGACGATCGTCGATGATCTTTCCTTTGAAGTACCCCAGGGAGAAATATTCGGCTTCCTCGGTCCTAATGGGGCTGGGAAAACCACGACCATTCGGATGATCGTCGGACTGATGTCGGTTACAAAAGGTCAGATACTCATAAAGGGGAAAAATATTCAAACCGAATTTGAGCAGGCGATTCACCACGTTGGAGCAATCGTCGAAAGTCCCGAAATGTATAAGTATCTGAGCGGATACCAGAATCTTGTGCATTACGCCCGGATGGTGCCAGGTGTAAAGAAGGAGCGGATCGCAGAAGTGGTGTCGCTCGTCAAAATGGAAAAACGCATCCATGACAAAGTAAAAAAGTATTCGCTCGGCATGCGCCAGCGGCTCGGAGTCGCCCAGGCGCTGCTGCATCGACCGTCTCTGCTGATTCTTGATGAACCGACGAACGGTCTTGACCCTGCGGGGATTCGAGAACTGCGCGACTATTTGCGGCATTTGACCCGCACGGAAGGAATCAGTGTCATCGTTTCCAGCCATTTGCTATCCGAGATGGAGCTCATGTGCGACCGGGTCGCCATCCTAAAGCAGGGAAAGCTTGTTAACGTCATGCCGGTGCAGCACTTATCACGGGAAAACGATCAGGCTCAAACGTACCGGATCCAAGCCAAGCCTCCGGAACGGGCGTTACGCGTCATAAGCGGCATGGATGGGATTCAAGGTGTAAAACTGACCCGCGAGGAGAAGTTTGTCGAGGTCACCACCGAACACGAACGCATCCCGGACATTTTGGTGGGGCTGATGCAGCATGATATTCGAATCTATGGCGTCCAGACTGTCTCGCAAACTCTGGAGGAAAGATTCCTTGAAATCACGGGAGGTGAGCAGATTGGTTAATTTAGTGCGCAATGAAAATATGAAAATTTACCGGCGGATGAGAACGTGGATCCTCCTCGGACTCATGGTCGCTTTTGTACTGTTTTTCAACATCATCGCCTGGCAGGAAGGGAGTAAGGCGCAAGACGAAAATTGGCAGGCAGCATTGATTCAGGAAAAGCAGGACCTAAGTGAAACCGTCAAGCAGGGGAAGCTGGGGGAAGAAGACGAGGCGTACTTTAAGCAGCAGATCGCCATCATGAACTATCAATTAGAGCGGAATATTCGTTCAACGGAAGGCACGATGTGGGGCGGCGTGAACGACTCGGCTGAGCTGGCCATCGTAATCACCATTTTCACGATCATCATTGCGGGAGACATGTTGGCGGGTGAATTTTCCTCAGGTACGATCAAGCTGCTGCTTATCCGGCCAGCCAGCCGGGTCAAGATCCTCGTATCCAAGTATATTTCTGTTCTCATGTTCGGCTTGCTGCTGTTACTTACTCTGTTTGTGCTCTCTATCGTGGTGAACGGAATCTTATTCGGCTTTGGTCATATGGATCTCCCGCTGGTCACCATGAATGCACAAGGAGACATCGTTGAAAAAAGTATGATCCTCGATCTGTGGAAAACGTACTTGTTCAACAGTGTCTCTACCATCATGTTCGTAACGATGGCGTTTATGATCTCATCCGCGTTCAGAAGCAGCACGATGGCCATCGGGTTTTCCATCGGCGCTCTGTTCGGAGGGCATATCATTCTCGAGCTGCTGAAGCGTTTCGACTGGAGTAAATACCTGTTGTTCGCGAATACCGATCTTACCCAGTACTTAAGCGGAAGTCCTTTCAAAGAAGGCATGACTTTGTCCTTTTCCATCGGTGTACTCACCGTTTATTTCCTATTATTCAATCTCACGTCCTGGCTCCTTTTTACACGTAGAGATGTAGCTGCTTAATATTGAGCACTGAAAGCCAGGATATGGATTAACAAGTAATCAGGAAGCCAGCACCAATCAGGAAGTCGTAAACCTATCCCTTTGCTGCTGTGAGAAATTGGAGGTTCCATACATGAGAGCAATCAAACAACTTGTTCGATTCGGCTGGATGCAGTCCTTATCATGTTTGTTTCCTGTCGTTATTTTTACATCCCTGGCGGTTACCCAAACCGTGCCGCTTCCCCTTTTACCACGTTATGACTGGCTGCTCATCATCTGCCTCGTCATGCAGTGGGGGATGGTGCATTCCGGTCTTGAAACACGTGATGAACTAAAGGTCATCACGCTGTTCCACCTCATTGGCCTTATGCTTGAGCTTTTTAAAACCCATATGGGCTCGTGGTCTTATCCGGAGGACGGCTATTTTAAAATATATGGCGTGCCTTTATACAGCGGGTTTATGTACGCAAGTGTAGCCAGCTATCTTTGCCAGGCCTGGAGAAGGATGAAGGTGGAACTGGTTAAATGGCCGTCCTTTTACGTAGTTACTCCTCTTGCAGCCGGGATTTATTTGAACTTTTTCACGCATCATTATTGGATAGACATTCGCTGGTGGTTATCCGGCCTTGTCATCCTTGTCTTTTGGAAGTCATGGGTCACTTACGTAGTCAATGGAAAGCGTTACCGGATGCCCCTTGTGTTTTCTTTTGTACTCATCGGCTTTTTTATTTGGGTAGCTGAGAATATCGCCACTTTTTTTGGGGCCTGGGAATACCCAAACCAGGGGGAGTCATGGAGTCTCGTTGATTTAGGAAAAGTGAGCTCATGGCTCTTATTAGTCATCGTCAGCTTTCTGATTGTTGCCACCTTAAAACAGGTAAAAGGAGAATCATTTCCTAAAAAAGAAATAGGTCAAGGCGAGGAAAAATGGGCGGAAGCAACTATAAACCGGGAGGAAAATTATCAATGAACATTCCTTTTTTCAGTAATAAAACATCAGGACCCTTAATGGATCAGGGAGAAAGTACACCCGAGCATATTGCGATCATTATGGACGGGAACGGACGTTGGGCCGAGAAGCTGGGCATGAGCAGAGCTGCTGGACATAAAGAGGGAGTATCGACCGTCGTCAAAATAGTCAAAGCAGCCGTCGATTGTAACGTGAAGGTCCTTACCCTCTATACGTTTTCTACAGAAAACTGGAAACGTCCAAAAAAGGAAGTAGATACGATCCTAAGCATGCCTAAAGAGTTCCTGCAAGAATATTTACCAACCCTTATATCGAATCATGTACGTATTCAGGCGATCGGGGATATGGAAAATCTTCCTTTCTATACGCGGGAAGCCGTACAATATGCCGTCGCCCGTACCTCTGAAAATAACGGCCTTCAGCTTAATCTTGCCCTTAACTATGGAAGCAGACACGAGCTTCTGACGGCGATGAAAGAGATGTTCAAGGATCTTAACGATGACAAATTATCCTTACGTCAATTAAGTGAGAAGGACTTTTCAAAATACCTTTATACAGCTGGCATGACTGACCCTGACCTGCTCATTCGTACAGGAGGGGAAAAACGTCTGAGTAATTTCCTGCTTTGGCAGCTGGCTTACACCGAATTCTGGTTTACAGATGTGCTGTGGCCGGATTTCTCTGAGGGGGAATTTTTGCACGCGGTGGAGGACTACCGGCAGCGAAAAAGAAGGTATGGAGGATTATAAGATTGTAAAAGTTATGGGCGGTGCTTTAGGTAAAGTTGTTCTTTGAATGGATTTTTGTCAAAATCAAATGGATAGGGGATCACAATGAAATTAGGCTCATACACAAGAGTAGTTTATTGTAAAACGATAAATCATGTGATAAGGTCAAAACTGACATGACAGAAGTGAGGTGCGCTTAATGAAACGGGGAACAACCGTATTTTTGAAGATCGCTGTGGTTCTTATTGGCATTCCCATTCTTGCTCTTTGCATCTTTTTAGTGCCTGAAATTGGGAATTTTGCTGCCGACTTGTATCCAGAAATGGCTTATATAAAATATCTTGTTTTCATTGATATGTACGCAGCAGCCATTCCTTTTTACTTTGCGCTGTACCAGGCTTTTAAGCTTCTAATTTACATTGATAAGAACGAAGCGTTCTCAGAATTATCGGTCATCGCTTTAAGAAAAATCAACTACTGTGCCATCACAATCAGTGCCTTGTACGTGATCGGTATGCCGCTCTACTATCTCATGCAGAGGAAAGTGGACCCTCCAGGGATCACACTTATCGCATTTATCATTATTTTCTCTTCGATCGTGATTGCCGTGTTTTCTTCTGTCCTCCAACGGCTTCTAAGAGAAGCGATTCACACAAAAAAAGAAAATGATTTGACGGTCTGAGGTGAAGAATATGGCCATTATTATTCATATTGATGTGATGTTAGCCAAACGGAAAATGAGTGTAACGGAGCTTTCAGAGAAGGTTGGAATTACGATGGCGAATCTGTCCATTCTGAAAAATGGAAAAGCAAAAGCGGTTCGTTTTTCCACATTAGAAGCGATATGTAAGACGCTGGATTGTCAGCCGGGTGATATTTTGGAATACAAAAGCGACGAAGATACTCCATAATGATGAATGGGAGCGCAGTTCTAAGGATGATCTGCTTCAACACAGAATGACATCCATTCTTCAAAGGATAGGAAGGGGCAAATCTTTTTAAAAAAGGATTTGCCCCTGGCTATGAGCTTTTATAAGCCATACAGTGCCCTTTATGTAATAAGATATTCCCTTAATGCCTGCTGTAACGTGCCTAATGTCTTCGTGCTTTCATTTAACTTAATGCCGCGTTCTGTTACTTTCCTTACAAATTCCTTTCTTAACCCGATGAGTACGGTGTTACAACCCATCAGTGAGGCACTATCAATGATTTGAATTAACCGGAAAATCTCATCACTATTAATATTTGGAACCCCTGATAAGTCCATAAATATCGTTTGGATACGTTTTTCACCTATTTCTGTTAACATCTTATCTTCAAGGATGTCTATGCGTTGAGCATCAATAGTTCCGATTAAGGGGAGGACGCATACAAAGGGGTTGATCGGGATTATTGGCACGGAAAGCTTTTCAACTTGCTCTCTTTGAGCATTGATCAATGAATCTTTATATTTTGTATAGCTGATGAAGAAAGTATTTAAAAAATCGTCTACACGGTTGTTGATTTGTTTTTCCAGCTCAAAGAAATTAAAACTCTTATCCTTGCTCAATAGAATATACTTATTGAAAAAATACCACAGAGTTCTGCGTATAGCCTGTATCCACTCTAACTTAAATGAGATGGCCATAGAATAGGTAGCCCATGCAATTCCTTCCTGTTCCGCAAAAGCCTGAAGCTCCTTGTCCCTCTCTTCGATGATATAACCTACTAGTGTATGAGCATTTGTAATAAGATCGATATTGCCGACTCTTAAAATCTCATCGGTCTTATCTCTAACATTAACCGCTTCTTTTAATAAGGTATCTTTGAAGAGCTGACTGTTTTCTTCGATGAAATCTTTGAATTGAAATGAATCTTCATACGTAAACTTTTCCAATGGTCTCTTCTCCTTACGAATTCTTTTTCGAGAAACGGATGACATTCCTCTTATCCCACTGGCTGTAATCGGCTTAAATGAAGCAGTAGGTACAGCCAATTTGTCTCATAATGAATAAGGACTGGTTTTTCAGTCCTGGATGTTTTTCCCCATACCCCTCGGTAACACTTATGAAACCACCTTTTCCTTACCTATGTTTCAAAAAAACTATTGTATAACTTATGGCACGCTAAAGAGAGGAGTGGATCAAGGAGAAAATCCGGGTGAAATAACGCCGTCATGAAGCAAAAAACATAGAAATCCAATTTAATTTTTCATGAGAAGGGTCATCACGTGGAAAATGAATAGATTACTAGTTCCTTAATTTACCACGCATTCTTTTATTACATTTATGTTACAATTACGTTACAAATTATACAAAACAGAAACTGAAAATGTGATCTGCGAGTATCTCATAAACATCAATGGAAGAATAGGAGATTGAGGATGAGCTATAGACTGAAAAGTATTGTGGTTTTCATTGGGATTTTAGGATTAAGTTTAGGCATGATCACTAGCACGGCAGAGGCTGCTCAGAACGAAGTGATTATTATTAATAAAAGTAAAAATCAATTGGCTTTTTATGAAAACGGGAAACTTGAGAAGGTATTTCCTGTTGCCACCGGAAGAACCAAGAATTTAACTCCGGAGGGAAAATTTTCTCTCGTAAATAAAGTGAAAAACAGGCCATGGTATAAAGGAAATATCCCCGGTGGTGTCCCTGGTAATCCACTGGGTCCAAGGTGGCTGGGAATAAAAGTACCGGGGGATTGGGGCCATACTTCTGGAAATGTTTATGGAGTGCATGGTACCAATCATCCGTCTTCAATAGGGACATTCGCATCCAGTGGCTGTATCCGTATGTATAATAAAGATGTAATCTGGCTGTATGAGCGAGCAGATAAAAATATTCCAATATATATTACAAGTTCTACTTCATCATTCCCAGCCTTGGCGCAAAAATACGGGGTAGGCAAAGTCGAAACAGCAGTTACAGGACAAGACCAGTTCAGCGACACCCTATATTATGGAAGTAAAGGGAAATCCGTAAAAATTCTTCAGAGAAAACTTCATATTACTGCTGACGGATTGTTTGGCCCGAATACTTTAAGTGCTGTGAAAAAGTTTCAAAAATCAAAACACTTAGTCATTGATGGTATTGTAGGGCCGCATACTAGGGCTGCGTTATTCAGTAAATAATCGATGAGAATAAAAAGCTGTTCAACAGAAAAAGGAAAAGCAGCAGCTGTACGGTTTTGAAACTCCAATGGTAAAAGTATTTTTTATCTATTCATATTTTCTTTCAATTAACCCATCACCATACAATTTTGTGGTGGGTAATTTTCTGTTGCTGCATTAGAAAACGGAGCTTATTATTACATATATAAAGCAATCGATTGCCATTTAAGCAAAATTGGATTACGTCCTTGTGCCGTAATAAGGGGACTTATCCTATAAGTCTTAATTGGCTTTTTGATTGGCTGAGAATTCTAAAGAGGAGGGATGTCAATGTTTAAACATGTGATTGATGCCGATACAGAACTTCGTTTATTGGAAGTCAGGCACGCTGAAGAATTATTTCAACTCACGGATGCCTCAAGGGAGAATTTACGCAAGTGGCTGCCATGGGTAGATCATACAATTAATCCTGAGCACTCAAAAAGTTTTATAGAATGGACTTTAAAGCAGTTTTGTAATAATGATGGTTTTCAGGCGGGGATCTGGCACAAAGGAGAGCTCGCTGGCGTTGTTGGGTTACATACTATTAATTGGGCAAACAAATCTACTTCCATTGGTTATTGGCTTGGTGATCGATTTCGAGGAAAAGGCTTAATGACAAAGTCTTGCCAAGAAGTCGTGGATCATTGTTTTAACGACCTTAATTTAAACAGAATAGAAATCCGAGTGGCTGCTGAAAACGAAAAAAGCTTAGCAATTCCAGACAAACTGGGCTTCAAGAAAGAAGGCTGTCTTAAAGAAGCTGAATTACTGTATCGTACTTATGTTGACCACTATGTGTTTGGATTAGTGAAGGAAGATTATTGCAGAGGGTCTTGATTCATGAGAGGGGGCTTCCCTGCTAATGGGGAAAAGGCAGGAAAAACTCCCTGCAGATTAAAGATGCAGATGCAGAACATGTTGAGGGCCTTTAGCCCCTTCATACATCTTGTTTTCATCTACAAAACCTGTCTTTAAGTAAAGGTTTCTTGCTGCATGATTTCTTTGGTTAACCCCAAGAACCACTTCATCGGTGCTGGGAAGGGCTTCTTTTACAAAAGAGGGGAGTAATCTCAATCCTTCTTTAGCGATTCCCCTGCCTTGAAACTTAGAGTTAATCGAGAAAGAAGTTAACACTCTAGCTTTTGGATTGTCACTATATCTCTTTACCTTCTCGCCGTCTTCCAGTGCGAAGTATCCTGCTGGTTCATTATGATCCAGAATTAATACGTGTGTAGACGTTTTCGTCACGCTTGGATTGTGAATTTTTTCTAATGGGAGACTTGTGAAATTCAGTTGTTCTTCTGGTAAGTAATAGTCGGATAAATGATGTTCGTATGTATCCTGATACTCAACTAACGAAATGGATGTATCGAATGTTTTGGACTCCATCAGGAAACCTCCCGTTTATGTCATTTACATTCATTATAAACGACGGAGAAAATTCGAACAAAAGGTACACGGATAAGAATGATTTTGTTCTTGACGTGTACAAGTTGTTAAAGGAGGCAAATCAGTAACATGGGATGATTTGCCTCCTTTTTCTGTGTTCATTGAATGAGAATCACGCAAAGTAAGCTATATTAATAATGCTTACTAGTCCTTTCCGTCATCATCCTCGTCCTTCTTTTGTAATTCCTGAAGGTAATCGTCTAAGCGGTCAAATTTCTCGTTCCAGATATGGCGATAGGAATGAAGCCAGTTATCAAGTTCTTTGAAAGGCTCGCCCCTCAGCTTGTAGATCCTGCGATTGGCAACTGCATTGACCTCAACAAGGCCTGCATTCATTAGTGCACGAAGGTGCTTGGAGGTTTGTGGTTGACTAAGTTGAAGACGCTCTGCCACTTCTCCTACAGAAAGAGGCTCTTTTTTTAATAATTCAACGATCTGAAAGCGATTCGGTTCAGATAAAGATTTAAATGTTTTATTCATGGTTGTCTCTTCTTTCTTCTCGGATTAACTGGTAGTAATGGTTACTTAACTTCTTGCAAATGTTTTCCTAAATTGTTGATCGTTTGTTTCAGCCCTTCCATCATCCCCATATCCAAGGTTGCTTTAAGGTCTTGAGCTGAGGACAATTCGATAGTGACGTTCAGCTTGGTTTTTCCTTCCTCTTCTATGAATGTTACGGTTGCGCGATGCTCAGGGAGAGGGCTTTCCACTGGATTTGCGTTTTCATCTGACAAGGTGCTGGTGTAAACAATTTTCTCAGGCTCGATGATCTCCTTATACACACTTCTGGACCAATGTCTCTCACCTTCTGGAGATTCAAAACAATAATGCCACACGCCGCCAGGTCGAAGGTCTATAGTGCAGACGGGCATGGTAAAACCAGCTGGCGCCCACCATTGAGATACATGCTCGGGTGTTGTGAATGTTTTAAAAACGAGGTCGCGAGGTGCATCAAATACACGTTCTAAAGTAAATCCTTTTTCCCCTACGTTCGTGGATAGGTGATCCAAACCGTTATGACTAGTGATTGTAAACCTCTCCTTTGTTGAATATTTGACCATGCTTCCTCCGCTTATTAAAGGGAAAGGGAGGTCTTATATATGGAGTATAACTGAAAGGGAATATTCCTTCAAGAGAATATTTAAATTCACAAAAGAGAGCTGCTTTTTTGGGCTTCGTACGTGGAGGAGGGGACGTATAAAAAACCCCGGACCAATCGAAATGCATGGTCCGGGGTTTCGTGTAACGAGCATTCTATTAATTAACTCCTTAAAGGGGAGAGGAAAAAAGTTAATTTCTGATCAGATAATCGAAGGCACCTAAAGCCGCATTGGCTCCGTCACCCATGGAGATAATGATTTGGTTGAACGGGCTGTCTGTACAGTCTCCCGCTGCAAATAGACCAGGGACACTGGTAGCGCTGTGCTTATCAACGACTACTTCGCCTGTACGTGTACGCTCTACAGAGTTGTCCATCCATTCTGTGTTTGGAAGCAGGCCGATTTGGACGAAAACACCATCTAATTCGATCTGTTTCTCTTCCCCTGTTTCGCGATCCACGTAAGTCAGGCCTTCAACATTGTCTTCTCCGGTGATTTCTGTAGTTTGGGCATTGGTATGCACCGTGACGTTGGGCAGGCTGTTCAAGCGTTCCTGCAGCACTTCATCTGCCTTTAGTTCAGAACCGAATTCCAGCACGGAAACGTTTTTCACGATGCCGGCAAGGTCGATGGCTGCCTCCACACCTGAGTTTCCGCCGCCGATGACGGCTACGTCTTTGCCTTCGAATAGAGGGCCGTCGCAGTGAGGGCAGTAAGCGACCCCTTTATTCTTGAATTCTTCTTCACCCGGAACGCCTAACTGACGCCAGCGGGCTCCGGTTGAAACGATGACACTTTTACTTTTCAGCACGCCGCCATGATCGAGTTCAACTTCGAATAGCTCATTCTTCTCGATGCCTTGGACACGCTGAAGGTTCATGACATCTATATTGTAATCTTTCACGTGTTCCTCAAGGCTCGCTACGAACTTCGGTCCTTCTGTCTGCTTCACGCTGATGAAGTTCTCAATACTCATCGTATCCAGCACCTGACCACCAAAGCGTTCGGCGACAATTCCGGTGCGGATGCCTTTACGTGCGGCATAGATCGCTGCACTGGCTCCGGCAGGTCCTCCGCCTATGACAAGCACGTCGAAAGGATCTTTATCCGTGAATTCTTCCGGGGCTGGTCCGTCACTGATTTTTCCGACGATTTCTTCCAGCGTCATCCGGCCGCCGCTGAAGAATTCTCCATTCATAAATACAGAAGGTACGGCCATCACATTATTGTTTTCCGCTTCTTCTTTATACGCTGCCCCGTCGATCATCGTATGCGTGATATTCGGGTTAAGCACACTCATCATGTTGAGGGCCTGGACAACGTCCGGACAATTATGGCAGCTTAAGCTGACATACGTTTCAAAGTGGTAGCCGCCGGTAATGCTCTTGATCTGGTCGATCATGCTTTGATCTGCTTTCGGAGCTCTTCCGCTCACTTGCAGCAAAGCTAGAACCAGGGAAGTAAATTCATGACCCAATGGAACACCGGCAAACGTAATCCCGGACTCTTCATCTGTACGGTTCACACTGAAGCTTGGGGTGCGTTTAAGCTGCGTGTTTTCAACGGTAATGCGAGGGGACATGGAGGCAAGCTCCTCAGTAAGAGCCTGCATCTCCTTAGAAACCTCATCGTTTCCAGCACTGACTTTCAGTACAAGGTCACCCTCCAGCAGTTGAAGGTATTGGTTTAATTGTGCTTTTATTTCTGCATCAAGAACCATGTCTGTCACTCCTTAGATTTTGCCTACTAGATCAAGGCTTGGTGTAAGGGTCTCTGTCCCTTCTTCCCATTTAGCCGGGCAAACTTCGCCAGGATTGTTGCGCACGTATTGGGCTGCTTTGATTTTGTTAATCAGTGTATCTGCATCGCGGCCGATTCCGCCTGCGTTAATTTCAACGGTTTGAATGACGCCATCTGGATCGATGATAAACGTACCGCGATCAGCAAGTCCTTCTTCTTCATTCAATACATCGAAGTTGCGGGATAGAGTTTGAGATGGGTCACCGATCATGGAATATTCAATTTTACCGATTTTTTCTGAGCTGTCGTGCCAGCCTTTGTGGACAAAGTGAGTATCCGTAGAAACAGAGTAAACTTCAGCGCCAAGTTCTTTCAACGCTTCGTAGTTGTTCTGCAGATCTTCAAGTTCAGTTGGGCAGACGAATGAGAAGTCTGCTGGGTAGAAGCAGACAACGCTCCATTGACCTTTGAAATCCTCATGCGTTACGTCTACGAATTCCCCTTGTTTAAATGCTTTCGCTTCAAATGGCTGTACTTCTTTACCGATTAATGACATGAAAAAATCCTCCTATTTGGTAAATAATTTATAATAATTCTAATCCGATACCCATTATTATATAGGTTTTATTTTTTGTCAACTATTGTCGAATGATTATTTTGAAAAAGTGGATAAATGCCTTGTAAAAAGCGTTTTCATGCAAAATGGGTTAAAGCGCTGACAAAATAAAAAGGCTCATTCTCTGAGAGTGAGAACGGACCTTTTTTCAATCGTTTTCTTGTTTAAGTACCCTGAATTATCAATGGAAAAACATTTTTTCAGTCTACAGGTTTATGAAGCTCGCTTTCTAAGGGAGTGCGGCTTTCCGTTTCCTATACTCACTTATTTGGGCGAGGATACGTCTAAGCGGCGGAATGCTTTTATTTCACAGAATGTATACTTGGAGAGAGCCGCATTGACACATTACTCCCATCCTTTTTGATAAATCGTGAAACGATTCCAATCCAGAATCGTAAAAAAGGAAGAGGTGTCCTGAAGTTTTCCATTATGCTTAAATAACGGAGCTTGGCGCCATGTAACCGTCGTAATGCGTTAGAGTACGTTTATGGTAATGGATTGTGAGGTGGATGATGAGTGAAGAATTGATGAAGAAACTAAGAAAAACCCTTCTTTACGTGGCCTTTGTATTGGCCGCCTTTGTGCTTGCCTACTTCATCGCTTATCCGCTCGGGTATTCGCCGCTCGGTTACGATGTGCTTGAGAAAAAAGAGGGTGAAGTTGTTCTACAATCTTATAATACTCTGGGGCTGGAAGAAGAAAAAATCACTTATCAGCCTCGAGAAGAAGATCGATGGAAAATGGATAGGCTGGTGGAACGAATCAATCAACAGGAGTCAGAGTATCTCTTATTCTTTACTTCTATCATCGTGGCGACATTCTGGATAGAAAAAGAGGTTTTGGCAGGGAAGTCCCTAAAGCGGGTGCTGCTCCTTAGCTGCCTCTACGTCGTACCTCCCGGTCTATCATTACTGCAACACTTGAATGTTATAAAAGACATTTTGAAAAGTACAGGGCATTAAGAATTTCCCTGGGGCTGCCTATGATCAGTGCCGGCACATGGGGATGGTCACAGGTATACATGATCCTTAAAAAATGGCATTATTCTCAAACCATTCGAACTCGATTTGGGCTTCAGCGGAGGTGCTGCTGCTTATAAAGAACATGGCATTCGTTCCAGGCTCGATAATTAATCGGCCGTCCACGCGAAACCCAAGCTCGGATCTTTGTGGACCCAGCGCCCTGGTGCCGATCAGCCTTCCGCCTGAATAGGAACCTGAGACATGAGGATTAAAGAGAATTTGTCCCACTGGTTTATGCTTAGAGGCCAATTTCAGAACACTGACGTCTGGCGATACAATAGCCTTTCCAGGGGGTTCCGCATTCACTACAAATTCTGCCTTTACTAGTTTAGTCGAAAAGTTTGATAAAGCAAAAAAAGAGACATACAGGTTCACATTGGAATGCAGCGGATTTACAAGCTGCGCCCAGGCATTTTTAGTGGCACTTGTTTTTAACACTCCGGAAGTGCCGGCAAACAATCTTCCTTTTGTGCTTTGAAAGGCAGGGTTGATGACATCTACAGTTGGCTTTATGTCCATATGAAGTTCTTCTCCTTATAAGTCTGCTTTTTTTCATATATATACGTTAGGTCAGCCGTTATACCTTTATTTATAGGAATGGTTGATAGGAACTAGGCTGAAATATACACAGCTGACGTGGAAGGGAGGTAATGGTGATGGGACTTATTTTTAATAAAGGCATGATCAGCCTAATTGGAGGTGCCGTTCTATTTTTCTGCCTGTTTTTGTGGAATGAATGATATTTTTGATATGGCCATTTGGGGAATGGTTTCTGCTGTGCTGGGATATCTCTTTCTTTCTTCCTTTATCATGTCTGAAAAAGAATCCCAGATCTTTGAGGAGAAAATTAAACGCCTTGTTTTTAAGAAATAAACGTTTTCTTTATTCACCTATAGGAGGTAGCTATGCTTAGAAAATTGGTGAGGTACTTGAAAGAAAACAGGTGGAAGACCATAATTGTCACTCAAGATCCTTATGAATACGGAAGTGTGAAGGGGGCTTTAAGTGATGCCGGGATACGTTCCAAGACCAAGTCTTCTACCCCGATGGCTGGCCAGGGGAGTCATGAATTCGGCACCACTTACGATATTCTCGTGAGACAAAAAGACTTTCATAAAGCGACTCAAGCGTTAACCAAACGTTAAATTCATACCCGGGTTTTCAGCTGTCCATCAAGTCGTTCGAAGGGTACTCGGATCATTTTTTATTCGGAGGTTACTTATGTCTGGTTTTAAGCTGACAATGGAGATTCGAAAGCCTGTATATGCCCAGAAGAAAACGGTCAGGGAGGCAATCCCCCGTTCTTTATGGAACGCTGTTCGGAACGATATTCAGTCGAAGAGTGATTTTCAATGCCAAATATGCGGCCGTCGTGAGGAAGGCAAACTCCAGGCGCATGAAGTTTGGGATTATGACGAGGAAAAGTTTCTGTTAATCCTGCAGGAGATCCAGGCTTTGTGTAAGTCCTGTCACGATTTAAAGCATATTCACCATGCTGCACGGAGAACAAAAGACAGCAAAGCAAGAGCTTTGGTCATGCAGAAATTAAAGAATCATTTTATGAAAGTGAATGCGTGTACGGAAGCGGATTTTCATAGACATTATCGAAATCAGGTAGCAAAAAGTGAGACGAGCCTGGTTGCGAGATCTCTCGAGGATCTAATCGAACTAAGGGAGCTGAGAGAAAGAGAGGCGTTTCTAAGCGAGCAGAAGTGGAGGTTTGTGATAGCAGGAAATGTTCCATTCGCAGAACAGATAAAAGCAGAACTCCACAAGAAAGGGTTGCTTTATGAGGGAGAAGAGCAAGGGTAACTTTTTAGTTCTTCAATGATGATTTTTCAATACAAGCTGCGGGATCTCCGCTCGCCCGGAAGAAATGATAGTATAGGCTGCCAGTGTTTCGTTAACCAACTTAGTAACTATGAAAATGGGGGAAAGCGGGCGTTTCCATGCCCTCCTTCCCTCAGGCAAAACAAGAGTAACGTGAAATAAAGCAGGGGACTACCGAATAACGTCAATAAAATGAGACAGCACCTTGGCTGTCAATCCCCAGATCGACTTATCCTCATACAAATAAAAGTATTCCTCTATTTGTCGCGGGCGCCAGTTGTAATTTTCCCCTCCCGGCACCATTTCATAAGGGAAGTCGTCTCGCGGACGGGCTTGAAAATCAACGTAGTGAACGACCGGCTCATTCGTTAAGAAAAACGATAAAGGAACTGTGAACGCTTCGCTGACTTCCTTTGGGTTCGGCTTCAGGCTTGAAAACGAAGTGTGGATCTGCCCGGCAAAAGGGTAGACGATCATGCCAAAGGGCGAGACTAAGTAATCGATCGGAAGGGCGTCTGTAATATCTTCATCGTTCAGTCCTAATTCTTCTTTTGTCTCCCGGATCGCTGCTTCTTTTTCTGATGGGTCGTGGGGTTCAATTTTACCGCCTGGAAAGCAGATCTCCCCAGGCTGTCTTCGCATTTTATGAGAGCGTACTTCAAACAGGACATGGGTCTCGCCGTCGCGTTCGATCAGCGGTACGAGAATGGCAAACTTGGCAAACTGCCGGCTGCCGAGGATCGTCGGGGTATGGTTTTTGACTTTATTGAAAATCGTTTCCTGATCCATCGTGTCACCTCAAGCTTTCTATCTCTCTACTATATCAAAGGCTGAAAACGATCATCCAGAAGCCTGCTTTATAACTTC
The DNA here is from genome assembly GCF_022919095.1 of Halobacillus salinarum. Lineage (NCBI taxonomy): Bacteria > Bacillati > Bacillota > Bacilli > Caryophanales > Bacillaceae > Halobacillus > Halobacillus salinarum. Next base: position 535,543 of record NZ_CP095073.1, read on the forward strand.
GATATAAAACTTGATCGCGTTCATATAGTTGTCAATCGTAACGAACTCGTTCGTGCCGTGCATCCGGTTCAAGTCTTCAGCTGTAATGCGGACCGGGAGAAAACGGTAGGTGTTGTTGGACACCTTATCATAATGCCTGGCGTCAGAACCGGCAAACATTAAGTACGGCGCAATTACGGCGTCTGAATAGACGTTCCTGGCAGCCTGCTGGATCGTTTCAAACGGCTTGCCGTCTATCGAAGAAACGCTGGAGGCTTCGTTTCCGGTAATGGATACGTGAATGTCTTCATCGTCGATCGTTTTTTCAATAAAGGCTTTTACTTCTTCAAGGGAATCCCCGGGCATCAGGCGGAGGTTGATGGTCGCTGATGCTTTCTCCGGCAGGGCGTTGTACTGTTCGCCGGCATTGAAAATTGTCGGAGCAATGGTCGTGCGGATTAAAGCAGCAGAAGCGGGTTCCTGCAGCAAAATCCGTTCTATGACGGGTTCGAATATAAACTTGTTGGCGAATACATATTTCATGCCAAAGCTCATTTCTGGAGCGACGTAGGTAAATAAGTCCTCTCCGGGTCCTTTCAGGTCGCCGTGAAACTGCTCAGCCTCCAATTTGGCAATCGCGTTTGAAATCCGTCCGATATTCGTATGGTCTTCCGGCTGGGAAGAATGTCCGCCGCTGCCCTTGATCGATAATTGTACGGTCGCAGAACCTTTTTCCGATATCCCTACGACCCCAACCGGCGCCTCCACGCCGGGAACCATATCTTCAACGACCGCGCCGCCTTCATCAAGTACAAAATCAAAGGTCACGCCGCGCTTCTTTAACGTTTCCGCGATGGTTTCCGCTCCTTGTTCCCCACCGACTTCTTCATCATGGCCAAACATGAAATACAGATCACGATCCGGCTTGTATCCTTGCTTGAGTAAATGATCGGCCGCCTGCAACAGTCCGATTACACCGATTTTGTCATCGAGCGATCCGCGTCCCCAAATCCTGCCGTCAACGACCGCACCGCTGAACGGTTTTTGCTTCCAGTCCTGTTCTGTGCCTTTCAGCACCGGGACGACATCATAATGACTGGTGAAGCCGACAGGAAGCTTTTTTTCATCGGTCCCTTTCCACTTAAAAACAAGGCCGTACGTATTGATTTTCTCAAATTCCAGCTGTTTGAAGACATTCGGAAAGCTGTCTTGTAAAAAGGTGAGGAACTGGTCGTAGGGTTGGGGATCCACTTTGGTCTTGTCTTCATAAGAGATGGTTTTAAAGGTAATCGCTTTAGATAAATGCTGGACGGCTTCCGTTTGATTGAGTTCGACCGCGGAAGGGTGGGCAGGGGGTTGTTTGGACTTTACATTAACCGTGTTGTAAGCGGTTACAATAATGAAGATAAGTAAGAGAGCAGCGATGAGCGTGAGTATAAGCTTCCATATTTTCATGATCCTTCCTCCATTCATACCTATTTCCTTCCATATTCGTCAAAGGAATTCCTCTTTTTTTGAGAGAAGAAAGCACGTCCTCAGGCTGGAGAAGGAGGGAAAATTCGTCATACAAAAAACAGCTTGTAGAAAAACCGGCGGGTTTTCCTACAAGCTGAAGCTTTTCCACTCGAGAGTGAAATTTATTTATCTCACGTTTTATTGAGGCATATAGTCGGTTACATTTCCAGACTGAGGACTCACTAAATACCAGCCTCGCGTCGCTGTATGATTGTTCATCTCATCATACACGTGGATTAAATATTCGCCTTTCACCATGTTATCGTATTCAACGTTCACGTCTTTATTCATATAGCCTTTTTGTTTGCGGACGATATCTTCCGCTTCGTGCTTACTGACGGCTTTTTCCTGAACACTTGAATCACGGAGCTTGATTTTTGATCCTGTCTGTAAATTATCCGCTTTTACATCTGGATTGAGTTCATATAAGTCGTCCAGCTCAACGCCTGGATAGTTTTGGGCAATGCTGTAAAACGTGTCGCCGTCTTCGACCTTATGAAAGATGTAACGGGAGTTTTTCTTATGATCGTCGGTGACTTTTACTTTTGAGCCGATCTCCAGGTTATTCGGGTTCACATTAGGGTTTAAATTCATGAGCTCGTTCAGAGTTACGTGGTCATAGGATTGCGAAATACTCCAAAGCGTGTCGTCCGATTTGACAGTGACGGTGGAATTGCTGTTTGCGGATACACTGCTTGCTCCCAGCGCCATTCCCGCTGCAAGCACAGGTGCGAGAATCTTCGCTGTTCTATTCATGGTAACCCTCCTAAAAATCTTTTCATCCAATATATTCCGTGTTCTCCCGTTCTTTAAACATGTGAGGCAGAAAAAATTTAGAAGAGGAACGGTTTCAGGATCAGCGCAAAGACTACGGTAATGAGTGCACCAAGGATCATAGCCAGGCTGGAAAACGTTCCTTCGACCTCCCCGATTTCAAACGCACGGGATGTTCCGATTCCGTGCGCACTCATGCCGAGCATCAGTCCGCGGGCGAGCGGGTGATCGATCTTAAGCAGCCGGATGATGAATGGACCGGTGAGTGATCCGGTAATTCCGGTGATAATGACAAACACGGCCGTCAGTGTAGGAATACCGCCGAGACTTTCGGCGACTTCCATTGCGACCGGTGTTGTGATCGAGCGCGGAGCGAGGCTGCGAATGACCTCACCACTTAACTGAAAGGCCGCGGCATAAAGCATGGACGTCAGCAGTCCGGCAAGGGAGCCAATGCTTAAGCTGACTAAGATTACCGTCCTATGTTTTTTCAACAGCGGAAGGTGCTTGTAAATCGGGACGGCAAACGCGACGGTCGCCGGCCCGAGCAGGTAGCTCAGCCACTGGCCGCCTTCGTTATAAGCGGCATAAGGAATGTCTGCTGTAAGTAAAAGGACGATGAGAAACAGCGGCGTAATGAAAATAGGGGAAAGAAGTATATGCCCCACGCGTCTATAGCCCCACTTGCTGAGTTGATAGACGCCTACTGTCAGGATGATGCTACCTAGAGCGAACCATAGACTCATCGTTTTCCCTCCCTTTCCGTTTTGCTGAAAATTGAGCCGTTAATGCCGTGCAGGCCATGACCGTAAACGTACTGAGGAGAATCACCGCCGCAAGCCTGACGAAAGAAGAACCGAGCATCTCCTTGTAGCTCACGACCCCCACGACAGGCGGGATAAAAAATAACACCAATTCTGCAAGAAGTAAGCCCGCGCCGCGTTCGATCCATTCAAGTTTTACAATGTTAAAGTGCAGGAGTAAAAATAAAAGCACCATGCCCACAATGCTGCCCGGGAGCGGAAGGTGTAAGGCAGCGGTCAGCCACGTGCCGATCAAGTAAATCACATTCAACACGGCTGCCTGCACGAGGATGGTTATGTATTTCATCGTCGTTCCTCCTTTACAACGAAAGCTTACAAGAAAGGAGCTGTTCACAGATGGACAGCTCCTAGTCCTTTTATGCCTGAGCCATTTCAGCTTTCTCTACGGAAACATTACGGATGGCAAATACCTTTTTCGCAACTTTTAAGGCATTCAACACCCGTGGAAACCCGGTATAAGGGATCAGCTGGGTAATCGATTCAACGATTTCCTCTGGAGACAGGCCGGCCGTAAGTCCTGTATTGATGTGGAGCTCAAGCTGCGGCTCGGTGCCCTGCGTGACGAGGGAGGAAATCGTGATCAGCGCCCGCTGCTGATTGGAAAGGCCATTTCGTGAGTAAATCTCGCCATAAGCAAATTCGATAATATATTTACTAATATCAGGAGCGATATCACTTAATTCATCCCCGATTTTTAAGTGCGTTGAAACGTCTTCACTGTCACTCGTCGTATATTCCATCAATTTATTCATGCCTTGTTCATAGCGGTTTGTCATCGTTATTCCTCCTAAAAAAATCATTCTAAATCACTGTAGAGGAATTTTTACTATTCGTAAAATACATATTTATTATAATACCTATTCGTTATTTGAATAATGATCTGAGTCATGGAGCGTTGTGATATGATCGATAAATTCACGAGCAGCGTGTGAGACGTATTTGCCCTTTTTTAATAGAATGCCGAGTTTCCAAGGGATCGGCGGCCGGACGATAGGGACAGCCTTCACTTCGTTAGGATTGACTTTTTTCGCGATCGACTGGGGAAATATCGAGACTCCCAGGTTCTCCGCGATCATGCCGCTGATAAAATCCCACTGGGAACTTTCATACGCTACGTTCGGCCGGAAACCAGCGCGGAGACACTCCTGAATAATGCGGTCGTGTAGGGCGAAATCCTCACGGAATAGGATAAACGGCTCGTCGAAAAGCTCCTTCATCTCGATTTTCTTTTTAAAAGCGAGTGGGTGAGATGCATTCATAAACAGCATCAATTCCTCATGGACAAACGGCACGATGTCAAACTCCTCTTCGTCCGCAGGCAAAACGATTATGCCGAAATCAAGCAGCCCATCCTTGACGTCCTTCTGGATTTTATTCGCGCCATCCTCGACAAGCTCGATATGGACATCTGGGAATTGAGTATTAAACTGCTTAATAATCCTCGGAAAAAATAAAAAACCGATCAGCGGCGGAATGCCGATTTTGATTTTGCCTTTTTTCAAGTGCATCAGATCATACAGGTGGGTAGAGAACGTATCGAGCGATTTCACGATCATCCGGGCCTGCTCGTAGGCAATGTCTCCGGCTTCTGTTAATTCAATCTGCCGGGCCGAGCGGTCAATCAGTGCCATGTCGAGTTCATCCTCCAGGCTTCTGACCGTCTTGCTGAGCGACGGCTGGGAGATATGAAGTTCGTCTGCTGCTTTTGTAAAACTCTTATGTTTTGCGACTGCGATAAAGTAAGTGAGCTGTCGAATATCCATCAAGCATGTCCCTCCGATCTATAACTTATTCGCATAAGTTATATAGTTATCATTCATTTTACTTACATTTCGCGCAAGAGTAAAATGGAGATGAAGTTAGGAGTGAAATGAAATGGTTGAAGATAAAGTGGTGGTGATTACCGGTTCTGCCAGCGGAATCGGCTATGAAATCGGCCGGACGTTTGCTGAAAATGGCAGCAAAGTCGTATTAACCGATATACAAACGGACAAAGTGGAACAGGCCGCAGAAGAACTGCGAAGTAAGGGGTTGGAAGCGACCGGGTTGAAGGCAGATGTCACGAGTGAAGAAGACATCAAGCACATGATCGAAACGACAAACGAAAAGTACGGAAGAATCGATGTGCTCTTAAATAACGCCGGGCTTCAGCATGTGTCTCCGATCGAGGAGTTTCCAACAGAAAAATTTGAGTTAATGATCAAAATCATGCTGACCGCGCCATTTATTGCGAAAAAATACGCGCTGCCTCTGATGAAAGAGCAGGGCTTCGGCCGGATTATCAATATGGCTTCCATCAATGGATTGGTCGGCTTTGCAGGAAAAGCGGCTTATAACAGCGCGAAGCACGGCGTGATTGGACTGACCAAGGTTGCCGCTTTAGAAGCCGCCGCCTATGGCGTGACGGTGAATGCCCTCTGTCCGGGATACGTGGACACGCCGCTCGTACGTGGTCAATTGCAGGAAATTGCCGATACACGCAATGTGCCGGTGGAAAAGGTATTAGAAGAGGTCATCTATCCGCTCGTGCCGCAGAAGCGGCTGCTAGGCGTCAATGAAATCGCAGATTATGCGATGTTCTTAGCGAGTGATCAATCAAAAAGTGTAACCGGTCAGGCGATCGTTATTGATGGAGGCTATACAGCTCAATAACGATCACAACCGGCGTATGTATCTTCTGAATGGGGAGCTCAGCTTATAGAAAAACCTTGGCTTTTCTGTAAGCTGTTTTTTCCCTGTGGTGGCAATCACGTCGCTTTCCGCTGCCTTGCACGTTCGGTGCCCTTCGATGATGACACAGTCGTGTCTTCTTCGACTCTCCTTAATAAAGCGGACTTCCTCGCAAAATCGAGCTGTAGGCTCTCGGCTTGCCGTCGCCTGCGGAAAGCGAGCATTTCCCCTGCCCCTTCTCCTTAAAAAACAAGCAGGTACTTTTTCGACAGCCTGTGAATCTCCTGAATGGGGATTCTTTTTTGCTGTTTCCTCCTTCCTCTCTTATATAGGTAGAATATGGCAAAAAACCATCTTCCCTTGAATTTCTTTATCAAAGGATATAGAAATAGACTAAGGGGGAAAAAGATGACAGCACAAACCACACTATTTGAAGCCTATAAACAAACGAAGTATAAACACACCGGCCACGGGCCGAGGAATGTCAACGTTTTAAAAACCGTTATGGATGAAATAGACGGAGAAAGACTCAGCGATATGTATGGCAATGGCCGGACTATTAATCCTTTTGAAGAAAAAATGGCCGAATTTCTCGGGAAAGAAGCGGCTGTCTTTTTTCCGAGCGGCACAATGGCGCAGCAAATCGCGCTCAGAATCTGGGCCGATGAAAAGGGCACTAAGAAGATCGGCTATCACCCGCTCAGCCACCTGGAGATTCATGAAGAGAACGGTATCCGGGAATTGCACGGCCTTGAGCCGGTTCTTTTGACCGACCGCAATCATGTAGTTGAGCTTGAGGATATTACCAAGCTGGAAGAGAACCCGGCTTGTATTTTACTTGAGCTTCCGCAGCGGGAAATCGGCGGGCAGCTGCCTTCCTATCAAACGCTTGAACAAATTTCCGCGTATTGCCGTGAACAGGGGATTAAGCTGCACCTGGACGGAGCGAGGCTGCTTGAAATTCTGCCATTCTATCAAAAAACGGCCGCAGAGGTTTCTGCTTTGTTTGATAGTGTCTATCTATCCTTCTATAAAGGGATCGGCGGCATTGCCGGGGCGATTCTCGCAGGAGACAAAGATTTGATCAGCCAGTCCAAAGTGTGGAAGCGCAGGCACGGGGGCGACTTGATCAGCCTTTATCCTTATACCCTCAGTGCGGATTACTATTTCGAACAAAGAAAAGATCAGATGGCACTCTATTATGAACAAGCAAAAACGTTAGCTTCTTTTTATAATGAGTGCCCGGATATTCTTACCGTGCCTCGTGAACCCGTTTCCAACATGTTTCACGTGCATGTCAACGCCAAACGGGATGTCCTTGAGCCGATTCTAATCGATATTTATGAAGAAACAGACTTAGGCTTAACCGGATTTCTTGGCGACACTGCTGATGGCACGCTCTATTTCGAAGTGAATGTTGGAGACGCATACGCCAATGTGCCTCAAATCACTGTAGAAAAGGCGTTTCAGCTGCTTCGTGAGAAATTGCAGAAGATGTATGTAAAAGGTGTCTGAATAAATTCAGGCATCTTTATTTTTGTTTAAGCGCATGTGAGCAGGGAAAGAAACCTATAATGCAATTTTTGTAAAAACGGCTAGGGAGGTGGTCCCCGCTTGTTCGCAGCAGCCTGAATGGCTGAATGGTATTGAAAACGCTTCAACGAACCGTGCTTGGAATCGTCCGGTCTTGTTTTTGGAAAAATTCGAAGGAGGATGAATCATGAGTGGAAACAGGGCAGTAGCCTACTCTGGAAATGGAAGCGTAACGGTCAAGGACATAGATTTTCCTGAGCTTGTCTTAAGGGACGGGCCAGGGGTCAATCCGAAGAATGTCGGTCGAAAATGCGAACACGGGGTCATTTTGAAAGTCGTATCTACGAATATTTGCGGCAGTGACCAGCACATGGTCCGGGGCCGGACGACAGCACCGGAAGGACTGGTGCTCGGCCACGAAATCACCGGGGAAGTGATTGAAACCGGCCGTGATGTCGAGTTTGTCCGTAAGGGTGATCTCGTCTCTGTGCCGTTTAACATTGCCTGCGGACGCTGCCGCAATTGTATTGAAGGTAAGACGCATATTTGTTTGAATGTAAATCCTGACCGTCCGGGATCTGCGTACGGTTATGTTGATATGGGCGGCTGGGTCGGCGGCCAGGCCGAATACGTTATGGTTCCTTATGCCGACTTTCAAGTACTTACATTTCCCGATAAAGATCAGGCGATGGAAAAGATTCTGGATTTAACGATGCTGTCTGACATTTTTCCAACTGGTTTTCACGGAGCTTATACAGCAGGTGTGAAAATGGGCTCCACCGTGTACATCGCGGGCGCCGGGCCGGTAGGGCTCGCTGCCGCGCATTCCGCCCAGCTGCTGGGTGCCTCCGTTGTTATCGTCGGAGATCTGATAGAAGAGCGCCTGCAGCAGGCACGAAGCTTCGGCTGTGAAACGATTAATATTAGTGAGCATGATGATATTAGTGAGCAGATCGACCAGATTCTCGGCGTGCCGGAAGTCGATGCCGCGATCGACTGTGTCGGATTTGAAGCGCACGGCCACCAGCATGAGGAAGCTCCAGCCAAAGTGCTCAATTCGGTCATGGAAACGACGAAAGCAGGCGGCGGCTTAGGCATTCCGGGTCTCTACGTCACAGAGGATCCTGGCGCGTCTGATGAAGACGCCCGCCGCGGATCTTTAAAGCTTGATTTCGGCTTAGGCTGGGCGAAAGCTCAGACGTTCGTCACCGGCCAGACACCCGTCATGCAGTACCACCACGGATTGATGAAGGCGATTCTTCATGATAAAGCGGATATTGCCAATGCAGTGAACGCAACGGTGATTTCGCTCGAAGAAGCCCCTTACGGCTATGAAGAATTTGACAGCGGTGTCGCGAAAAAATTCGTTCTCGACCCTCATGGGCTGGTGAGATCAAGATAACCTTTTATGAACAGGGATGCCTGCTTCCACTGCGGATGGGAGCAGGCATTCCTTTTTTATAGGGAAGAAAGATTTTATAATAGTAGAAAAGAGTGGAAGAATGGGGGGGATTCAAAGAAATACCCTGTTTAAGATAGTAGCATCTGTTCATGAACAGCTTTGCTTGTCGTGAACGTGAGCAGGATCTTTATTCATCATTCGCATAATAAAAGGAGGATTTACTTGTATGAAAGAGTTTGTCTATACCATTCAATCGGAACGGCCGAACTTTATTGACTCGATGACCGAAGAAGAATCGGATGTCATGAGCGACCACTTTGACTACTTAAAAGCTTTGCTTGAAGAAAAGAAACTCGTTATGGCAGGTCCTTGTCTGGATGGAGCCTTTGGCATCGTGATTATTCAAAGCGAGACAGAAGAAGCGGCCCGCGAGCTGATGGAGAATGACCCGTCTGTAAAAGCAGGAGTCATGAAAGCGGAGCTCCATCCTTACCGCGTTTCACTTCTGCAGCAGGGCTACGGCGGAAAATAGCCTTCCTGTTTGTCCTTTTTCGAATTGTGGAATGAAACACACATCGGAAGCTGGAAAAAATAAGAGAGGATGATCCACGTGTCTGAACGAATGGAAGTCATTAAAGCAGATATTACAAAGCTCGATGTAGATGCGATTGTAAACGCTGCGAACAAACAATTAAAAGGCGGGGGAGGAGTCGATGGGGCCATCCACCGTGCCGGAGGGGCTGCGATTATGGAGGAATGCCGGGACATCGGCGGCTGTGAAACCGGGGAAGCCGTGATCACGACAGCCGGAGAGCTGCCGTCTAAAAAGGTGATTCATACAGTCGGACCGGTTTGGAACGGAGGCGGCAAAAAGGAAGAGCAGCTGCTTGCCTCTTGTTATTCCAACTCCTTAAAAACAGCGTCTGAAAATGACTTGAAAACCGTCGCTTTTCCAAATATCAGTACTGGAATCTACGGCTTCCCGAAGGACAAGGCTGCAGATATCGCGATTGACACGGTCGGCCGTTACTTGGAAGCGCATCAAGACATTGAAAAAGTGGCGTTCGTCTGCTTTGATGACGAGAATAAACAGCTGTACGAAGACCGGTTAACCTGATCATCAGTCAGGCAGCCGGCTCAAATGCTCATGGATGATTTTCCATTCTCCATTGGTTTGCCTGAAGACGTTTGTTCCCCGTCCCTTTGCGGAAAAGGGATGGCCGTCCACTTCGCCATTGGAATGAAAATGGTAGACACAGACCGCGATTTCTTCCGTAATCCCAAGCCACTCGATGTCTTTCATTTGGTAGATTTCATTTTTAATCGTCTGCCACGTTTGTTCAAACGCTGAGCGGATCTCGGATTTCCCGATGAAGCTGCCATCCGAAAACCAGTAAATCGCATCCTCGTCAATAAATGGTTCGACCTGTGAAAAGTCAGTGGTGTTGGCGGCCTGCTCAAATTCTGAAAAGAAATGCTCGACTTTCATAAAGCTCCTCCTTAGCCGGATTAGTCTTTCAAACTAGAATTCTTTTTTCCCGGGAGCAAGTCCTGCATGATCAGGAAACTTCTAACTAAAACAGGAGAATGGGAGCGGTACATCGAATCTATACTTGAATAAAACCTAGGACTGGAGGAAAAACATGCGCTATAAAACTTTAAATAATAACGTTGTTATGCCGCAAGTCGGCTTTGGAGTGTTTAAGATTCCTAACGATGAAGCGGAAGCGGCGGTTACCCACGCCTTAGAGGCAGGCTACCGTTCAATCGACACCGCTTCCTACTATGAAAATGAAGAAGGGGTGGGGCGGGCTCTGCAAAAAAGCTCCATTCCACGCGAGGATTTATTCATTACGACGAAGCTCTGGAACCATGAGCAGGGATACGAAGAAGCCTTACATGCCTTTGAACGCAGCCGTGAGAGGCTCGGGCTTGAGTATATTGACCTTTATTTAATCCATTGGCCGGCGCCGGCGAATAACAAATATGTCGAGACGTATCAGGCGCTGGAAAAATTATATGCCGACGGTAAAGTGAAAGCGATCGGCGTCAGCAACTTTCAAACTGAACATCTGGACCGGCTTTTGGCCGAGTGCTCCGTCACTCCGGTACTGAACCAGGTGGAGTGTCATCCGTACTTCGCGCAGGAGGAAATCAAGAATTATTGCCGCCGTCATGATATTTTTGTGGAAGCCTGGGGGCCGATCATGCAGGGCGGAGAAGTTCTGAAAGATTCAACGATTCTTTCGATTGCTGAAGCGCACGGGAAAACTCCCGCGCAAGTGATCCTGCGCTGGCATTTGCAGAATGACACGATCATCATCCCGAAATCAGTCACGCCTCATAGAATTAAAGAAAACCTCGACTTGTTTGATTTTGAATTAAGTGAAGCAGAGATGAATCAGATTGTTCAGCTTGATAAAGGAGCGCGGCAGGGAAGACATCCGTTAGAAGTGAAGTAGACACCTTGAACGAAAGTTCGAGGACAAGACAAAAGCATGAAGCGGGAATTTTACTTGCCTTCCAGCTTCTTAGATCTAACGAAAAGAGATATCGTATTCTTCGATGAGGTCTTTCAGAGCAGGTCGTTGATGGCCGCCGCGGCCGGTTATGGATTCAGCCGTAATCAGGGCATTCAAGACAGCTTCTTCAACGGCTTCTCCCATCGCGCGGAAGGGAAGGTCGATCTCCTCTTCATGGATCATCTGCTGGGTTGCCAGCTGATTGGAATTCTTGTGCGGTATACGATTCACTGTAGAGAAGCCGATGACGATATCCCCGCTCCCGTGACTAATCGTCGAGCCGGTTCGCGACAGGCCGGTCGCTGCACGTTTCAGAATCCGGTTGAGCTGCCGGTCCGAAACGGGTAAATCCGTTGCTGTAATGATCATGATCGAGCCTTTATCCTTTTGCTGTTCAACTTTCTCCAGTTTCTCTGCAAGTTCCGTTCCTACAGGACATCCTTGAATGGTTAAATCGCTTAACCTGCCAAAATTGGCAAGTACCAGCACTCCGAGCGTATAAGTCCCGTGGGGAAGGGGCATCTGCCTAGAAGCGGTGCCGATGCCGCCTTTTAACGAATAGCAAACCATGCCTCTTCCTGCGCCGGCACTGCCTTCGTCAAAAGAATCGGAGGCGGTGTTCAGCGCATTCCATACGTGCTTTTTTGTGACGGCTTGGGCCCGGATATCATTCAAATACATATCGTTGCATTCCCCGATAACCGGGTTGACCGTTCCAGTCGTCCGGCCGATTTCCGGATTGTTGCTCAGCATAGATTGAATGAGCGCATCTGCTGCCGTCCCGACATTCAGCGTATTCGTCAGGATGATCGGGGTTTCCAATACGCCGAGTTCATTTAATTGAATGGTTCCCATCGTCTTACCGAAGCCGTTTAACACAACGCTCGAAGCTGTTAATTTTTCCTGAAACAGGCTGTCTTGGTGAGGGATGATCGCCGTAACACCTGTCTGCACAGGCCCGTCACTAAGGGTCACATGACCGACCGTGACTCCTTCTACGTCCGTGATCGCGTTCTTTTTGCCGGGGGTAAGATTCCCGATAGTTAATCCGTAGTCTCTGATTCGTTTCTGCATAGACGCACTCCTTCCGCTCTCTTAAGGTTCATTGTATCATTAAGGAAGAGCCTAACGGGGAGGGTGAAGCGTGCTGATTTTCTTAGGGTTTCATATTTTGATTGGATTGCTGCTCATCTCTGTCCGCGGCCGGCTGCCGAAGCCGATCATTACCTTTTTTACGGCTTTTCTCGCTATGAGTTTTATTTATTTCAGCGCTCTCTTGTTATTTTGAATGGGTTTGACGATGCTGCTTTAAGGAAAAGGTCCTACTAGGAGGCGATCATATGGGAATGGCGCTTGGAATTGTGATTTTGTTTGTATTAATCGGAGTGGTCCGGGTGCTGCTTGGTATTCCTTCATCACGCGGCCGAGCCGATCACTACCATGACCGTGACTATTCATAAGTTCAGGCAGGACTCCTGTCACGAGGAAGAAGTGCTGACTTTTTGAAAGCCGCATTGGACGATTTTATCGTTCAATGCGGCTTTTTTTGTCGGGAAAATGGGAAAAACCACTTTTTGTGAAAAAAATCACAACTGTCACAAATTCGCTACATAGCTGTAACAATTTAGCCAAATCCATCCAGCACAGAGAACAGTTTTTTCGGATACAATAATCATGTGAAGTATCGAGCAAAGGTTACTATTTAACTATTAATTCAAGTGCGGAGGGAAGCTTATGAATGAACTCATGCTGGCAAGGCTGCAATTTGGCGCAACTACAATTTTTCACTTTTTATTTGTGCCGTTATCCATCGGCTTAGTGTTCATGGTCGCTTTAATGGAAACATTCTACGTTGTGAAAGGTCAGGAAATTTACAAGAAGATGGCTAAGTTCTGGGGGCATTTATTTCTTATTAATTTTGCCGTTGGCGTCGTGACCGGAATCATTCAGGAGTTTCAGTTTGGCATGAACTGGTCGGAGTATTCCAGGTTTGTAGGCGACGTGTTTGGGGCTCCGCTTGCGATTGAAGCGCTCCTTGCCTTTTTTATGGAATCCACGTTTATCGGGTTATGGATTTTCGGCTGGGACCGGTTATCAAAAAAAGTTCATTTAGCCTGCATCTGGCTCGTTTCTCTAGGGACGGTGCTGTCTGCGATGTGGATTTTGGCTGCCAACTCATTCATGCAGGAGCCGGTCGGCTTTGCGATGAACAACGGCAGAGCCGAGATGAACGACTTTTTCGCGCTGTTAACAAATCCACAGTTTCTAGTCGAGTTTCCTCACGTCATCTTTGGTGCGCTTGCGACAGGAGCCTTTTTTATCGGCGGGGTCAGTGCCGTCAAGCTTTTGAAAAAACAGGAAGTTCAGTTTTTTAAGAAGTCCTTTTCCATGGCGATGGTCATCGCTTTAATTGCCGGAATGGGAGTCGCCTTCAGCGGGCATTCTCAGGCGAAGCATTTAATGGAATCCCAGCCGATGAAAATGGCAGCGAGTGAAGCGCTCTGGGAAGACAGCGGAGATCCTGCGAGCTGGACGATTTTTGCAGGTATCAATACAGAGGAAGAAAAGAACGATTTTCAAATCGCTGTCCCGTTTGCGCTCAGCTACCTTGCTTATGAGAAGTTTTCCGGCGAAGTCCCTGGCATTCACACGCTGCAAAAGCAGTATGAACAGAAATACGGGGAAGGAAACTACATTCCGCCGGTGAAAACGACGTTCTGGAGCTTCCGGATTATGGCTGGTGCCGGCCTGTTAATGATCTTAATGAGCATGATGGCGCTTTGGTACAACTTCAAAGAACGGCTGATGGAGAAAAAAGGGTTTCTAAGGGTGATGGTGGCTATGATCTCGTTCCCGTTTCTTGCGAATACGGCGGGGTGGGTCATGACTGAAATCGGCCGGCAGCCGTGGACGGTGTTCGGGCTGATGACGACTTCCGCTTCCGTTTCGCCGAACGTGTCTGTCGAGTCCCTGCTGTTTTCCTTGATTACGTTTACGTTGATTTATCTCGTGCTTGCGATCGTGCTCGTTTATTTATTCGTCCGTGAAATTAAGAAGGGAACAGAACACGAAGAGCAAGCCAAGGATCCTCGTCGATCCATCGATCCATTTGAGAAGGAGGTCATGCAATAATGGAGCTTAGTGAACTATGGTTTATGCTGGTGGCGGTATTATTTATCGGTTTCTTTTTTCTTGAAGGATTTGATTTCGGCGTTGGGATGGCCACCCGGTTTCTCGGGAGAAATGATTTCGAACGGAGAATTCTCGTCAATACGATCGGGCCGTTCTGGGATGCCAATGAAGTGTGGCTGTTAACCGGGGGCGGGGCCATTTTCGCAGCTTTTCCTCATTGGTACGCGACGATGTTCAGTGGCTATTACGTGCCCTTTGTCTTTGTCCTGCTTGCCTTGATCGGCCGCGGGGTGGCGTTTGAATTTCGAGGCAAAGTGAAAACAAGAGCCTGGACCAAAGCCTGGGACTGGGTGGTGTTTATCGGTAGCCTCCTGCCGCCGTTTTTGTTCGGGGTGCTGTTCACAAGTCTTCTACGCGGCATGCCGATTGACGGTTCGATGACGATGCGGGCGGGGTTCAGCGATTTTGTCAACCTCTATACCGTAACCGGCGGAGTTACTGTGACGCTGCTCTGCTTCCTGCACGGTCTCGTGTTCCTCACCTTGCGTACGGTCGGTGATTTACAGATGAGGGCACGTGAGCTTGCCCACACCATGGTTTATGTCGTACTTGCCGCGCTTGTCGCGCTCGTCAGTCTGTCTATATTGGAAACGGATTTGTTTACCTACCACGGCGAAATCACTATAGTCATGGCCGCTTTCATCGTCATCAGTTACGGAGTATCTGCCGCCATGCTCGGGAAGAAACGGGACGGCTTGGCATTTTTCTTCAGCGGGTTAGGGATCATGACGACCGTGGCGACTATTTTCACTGGATTGTTTCCACGAGTCATGGTCAGCTCTTTGAACAGTACGTATAATTTAACCGTTTATAACGCAGCTTCAGGTCCGTATTCCCTGAAAGTGATGACGATCGTTGCGCTCACTTTACTGCCGTTTGTACTCGGCTATCAGATTTGGAGCTATTATGTGTTCCGTAAACGTGTGGACGGGAAGGATATGGTCTACTAATGGACAGAGAACTGTTTCGCGAGCGAGGGATGAAACGAATGACAGCTGTACTGGTCGGATTGACAATCCTGCAGGGCCTGGCGATTATATACCAGGCCGTGCTCCTTTCAGCTGTGATTGCCCATCTCTTTCAAAAAGGGGCCGTCGAGGATGTCCTTGTGGAAATTGCCGGGTTTGGCTTTTGTTTTATCTTAAGACACCTCATTCATGGGTTTAAAGATCAAGCAGTGTATCACTTTGCCAGCAAAACCAGCAAGGAACTCCGCCGGGAAGTGCTGGAAAACCTGTTTCATTTAGGACCGCCAGCAGCAAGAAAACTCGGCACCGGCAATGTCGTGACGCTGGTGATTGAAGGGGTGACCCAATTCAGGCAGTATCTCGTGCTTTTTCTTCCTAAAATGGCGAACATGGCTGTGCTTCCTGCAATGATAGGATTTTATATTTTATTCAAGGATTTAACCTCAGCTGTCGTTCTGTTTGTCACCATCCCTGTCTTAGTCGGGTTTATGATTCTGCTCGGCCTCGCTGCCAAAAAGAAATCCGATAAGCAGTGGTCGATGTATAAAGTGCTTTCCAATCACTTTGTAGATTCGCTGAGAGGCTTGGAAACACTGAAGTATTTAGGCTTGAGCCGCTCTCATACGGAGAAAATAAATACCGTCAGTGAACGCTACCGGACGTCTACAATGGGAACCTTGCGCGTTGCGTTTCTTTCTTCCTTTGCGATGGATTTCTTTACAATGCTCTCTGTCGCAACGGTTGCCGTTTTTCTCGGACTGCGATTAGTCAACGGGAGATCCTGCTTGAACCTGCGCTTGCGATCTTAATCCTTGCTCCTGAATATTTTCTTCCTGTCCGGGAGATTGGCTCGGATTACCACGCTACGTTAAATGGGAAAGAAGCCGGGCGCAAGCTGAAGGGAATCGCCGCCATGCCCCGGTTGAAAGATGAACAGAAGCTTCCGGTTGGGAACTGGGACAATGATTCAGAGTTGAAGCTTCGTTCCGTAACGGTGCAGCATGAAGCGGCAGAGACTCCTTGTCTGCAAAAGGTCGACCTATCTGTAAAAGGTTTTCAAAAAATTGGCGTCGTCGGAGAAAGCGGGGCAGGGAAATCCAGCTTAATCGAATTTATCGTCGGGTTCGTGGAAGCGGAGCGGGGAAGAGCGGAAATCGGCGGTCAGTCGTTTACGCATTTACAGCGTCATGACTGGCAGAGCCAGCTTAGTTACCTGCCGCAGCATCCTTACTTATTCGAAGGGTCGCTGTTAGACAACATCCGGTTTTACGAGCCAACAGCGACCTTGAAGGAAGCAGAGGCAGCCGCTGTTAAAGCTGGTTTAGGTGATTTGCTGCAGGAGCTTCCTGATGGATTGGATGAAAAAATCGGCGAAGGCGGGCGGGCCGTAAGTGGCGGTCAGGCTCAGCGGATTGCTGTGGCCCGTGCTTTTCTTGCAGACCGTCCGATTCTGCTTCTCGATGAACCGACTGCGCATTTGGACATTGAAACAGAATACCAGATCAAGCCGCAGCTGCTTCACTTGTTTGAGGGGAAAGTGGTGTTTCTCGCTACTCACCGGCTGCACTGGATGCAGGATATGGACTATATTTATTTTTTACAAGATGGAGAAGTGATAGAAGAAGGCACGCATGAACAGCTCATGTGGCGAAGAGGTGCTTACTACGCCATGGTGGAGGCGCAAAGGGGGAATAGCAATGAGGAAAAACGGATGGGTCCTGCCTTATTTACGAGAGAATCATAGACTCTTAACGATCGTTCTCCTGTTAGGAGCGTTTGCTTCCATTTCAGCTGCTCTCTTAATGTTTACGTCCGGCTTTCTTATTTCAAAAGCCGCGACCAAACCGGAAAATTTATTAATGATCTATGTACCGATCGTAGCTGTACGGACCTTTGGCATCGGCCGTTCGGTGCTGCGCTATGCGGAAAGACTAACCAGTCACAATGTCGTCTTGAAGATTCTTTCGAATATGAGACTAAGAGTTTACCAGCTGGTCGAACCGAAAGTATTGACGGCGCGTTTTAAGATGAACACAGGCGAGCTGCTCGGTGTTCTTGCAGAGGACGTGGAGCGGCTGCAGGATATTTATTTAAAAACCGTCTTTCCAAGTCTGATTGCTCTTTTTCTCTATTGTTTATCGATCGTAACTCTCGGATTCTATTCATGGCCCTTTGCCATCCTGATGGCAGTGTATGCAGGCGTGCTCGTGTTCGTCTATCCATTCCTTTCCCTGCTTGTCACAAAGGCTAGAGTCGCCCGCATGAAAACAGGAAAACAAGAATTGTACAAACGTTTGATTAATGCAATTATGGGCATCAGCGACTGGCAGGCAAGCGGCCGGGCAGCGGATTTCATCGACGATTATGAACAAGCAGAAGCATACCAGCAGGAGCTCGACAGGAAACAGAGCAGCTTCGTACGCTGGAGGAATTTTTCCGCTCAGGTGGTAGTAGCGGCCATGGTGATCTCCATGTTCATTTGGAGCTCAGGGCTGAGTGAAGCTGGAAGTCTTGCTCCAACGTTCATCGCTGCGTTTGTACTCGTCTTATTTCCGCTGACTGAGGCTTTTCTGCCTCTGTCCAGTGCAGTAAGTGAGCTCCCAGCCTATCAAAGCTCGATCGACCGGCTGCATGGGCTTGGTGATGCGGCAGAGGCTGAGCCTGTGGAAGCCATCCTTGCTGAACGGAATGACCAGGGGGTGACCCTGTCGTTGAATCACGTTTCGTTTACCTATGAGCACAAAACCATTCTGGAGGATCTTTCTTTTACTTTAAAGCCAGGGGAGAAAGCCGCTCTCCTAGGTCCGAGCGGTGCAGGGAAGTCGACCATCCTTAAGCTGGTGGAAGGCGTCCTACGTCCGGACGGCGGCAGCGTAACGATTAAAGGTGTGCAGACGGCAAGGATAGGGGCTGATATTTCGAATTGGGTTGCTGTCTTAAACCAGCAGCCGCACTTGTTTAATACCACGGTCCTGAACAATATTCGATTAGGAAAACCGAACGCCACAGATGAAGAAGTCTACTGGGCGGCTAAACAAGTGAAGCTTCATGAGCATATTCAGTCGCTTCCGGAAGGCTATCAAACGCCGATGCACGAAATGGGTACCCGTTTTTCCGGGGGCCAGAGACAGCGGATTGCGCTTGCCAGAATCCTGTTACAGGATGCACCGGTCGTCATTCTTGATGAACCAACGATCGGGCTTGACCCAATTACCGAAAAAGAACTGCTGGCAACGATCTTTGAAGTCCTGGACGGGAAAACGGTGCTGTGGATTACCCACCACCTGGCTTCGATTCATTTAACCGACCGGGTGCTCTTTTTAGAACAAGGCAAGCTTATCTTTGCCGATAGCCATGAGCGCTTGCTTCACGACAACGAAAGATACGCACGTTTGTATGCTCTGGATCATCCATTTGGTTCACCGCTTACCTTTGACATATAACCATTTGGTGTTATAATCTTAGATATAACCAAAAGGTGTTATAAAAAGGAGGAAGCTGATGAGCCAGAACGTACAGGAAATAAGGAAGCAGGCTGTTTTTAATGCCCCCATTAAAAAAGTATGGAAAGCCGTCGCGACAGCGGAAGGTATCGAATCTTGGTTTATGCCGAACGACTTTCAACCCGTGGAGGGGCATGAATTCGTCATTGAATCCCAATATGAAACCTCGCGCTGTAAAGTGTTAAAAGTTGATGAACCGCATGAAGTGTCGTTCACCTGGGGGGAGCAGGGCTGGGTGGTTACCTTTACTTTAAAAGAAGTTGACGGGAAAACTGAGTTCACCCTCGTCCACTCAGGCTGGGGAGACCCTGATGAACTCATGCGTCCGACGACGAGAACACAACAAGACGTACGGGATACGATGAATGGCGGCTGGGAGAAGCTTGTTGATCGCGCCCTTCGCAAGGCAGTGGAGAACTAATGGCCGCTGCACAGAAGCACGACGTGTATCAGGCGATTGCTGATCCGACGAGAAGAAAGATGCTGAAGCTGCTTGCGGAAGGCAATTACTCGATTACAGAGATCGCAGGTCAATTCCCCGTCAGCCGTACCGCTGTCGTAAAGCATTTACAGGTCTTATCGGATGCAAGTCTGGTGGCCGACCGGAAAGCGGGCAGGGAAAAGATTTATTCTCTCAAAGCGGATGAATTGCTCGAAGTCCAGGAGTGGCTCTCGTTCTTCGAGCAGTACTGGGATAATAAGCTCGCAAAGCTGAAGCATATTGTTGAGAACGAGGAATAGCAGGTTGAAATTTATAAGAGGGAAAGCGAGCGTTCCCTCTTATAACGGCTGTTTTTTTGCAGGAAGATTGCAGGGGATTACAGATCATAGGCCGTCGGTCCTGAACTTTGAAATGTACTGATCCAAGTTGAACTCTCCTCCGAAAGCTAAGTGAAACTATTTTAAAGGAGGAGATTTATCATGATGAAAACTGTAGCAGCAACTGGATTAGCGTTATCTTTAGGATTTGCGAGTTTAGGAAGTGTATCAGCACATGAAGACAACAGTACGAGCATTGACCTCCAGACGAAAGTAGAAGCCGCGATTGACGACGGCGAAACCGTAACGAAAAGTAAACTTGAAGCTTGGGCCGAAGCGAACAATTGGGAAATGGAAGATCTGCAAGCCTGGGCAAAAGCAGAAGGCATGACTGAAACAGATCTTCAACATTGGGCCGAAGACAACGGCTGGAGTGAAGAAGAGAGTGCGAAGCTAGACTTAAACGTTGATGCTGATATCGACTTGGACAACCTGCTTGAAAGTGATGATGACGAGTATGGAGATGACGACGACGGATTGATCGGCGGCATCCTTGGCGATATCCTGTAATAAGAACACAAAGGCTGGGTGCACTCACCCAGTCTTTTTTATACTTGAAAGGCAACCTTTTGTTTGCATATAATAAAACTAGAAAGGAGGCCATGCAGAATCGATAAGATCTTTAAAGCCCTGGCCGACACCAACCGCCGGTCGCTGCTGGATGAACTGTACAGGAATAATGGCCAGACCTTGAACGAGTTGTGTGTTCCCATGACCATTTCCCGGCAGGCTGTCACGAAACATTTAATGATCCTTGAAGAAGCGGAGCTTATTGTTGTAGAAAGACGCGGAAGAGAGCGAAGGCATTATTTAAATGCCGCTCCCCTTGGCGACATCTACAGCCGCTGGCTGAGCAAGTATGATCAGTCCAGGGCAGCCGCCTTGGAGCAGTTAAAAACGAAGCTGGAGGAGGAAGACGATGAATGACTTTGTCTATGTCACGTATATTCGATCTTCACGGCTGAAAGTTTGGGAAGCTTTAACGAGCGGATCTTTTACAAGAAAGTACTTTTTCGGAAGAGACGTCGTTTCTGAATGGACAGAAGGGGCAAGGGTAGTCTATTTACGGGAAAACGGGGAGCTTGACGTGGAAGGAGAAGTGCTGCAAGCCAACCCTTTTGAGCGTCTGTCCTTCACGTGGAGGCATGCAGGGGATACGCGCAGCGAACCGACTATCGTGACCTTTATTCTTGAAGAGATGAACGAAACCGTCAAATTGACGCTGCATCATGAACGGCTGATGGATGGGGATCTCAACGAGGAAAATGATACGTTTAGAGGACTGAATAATGGCTGGCCGGCCATTCTCAGCAACTTAAAAAGCTATTTGGAAACGGGGGAGACGCTCACCCCCATGGATATAAAATAATCGGTTTCTTTACTATAAAAGGCTGTCGAGTTCTGCTCGACAGCCAGTGTATGTATAGCTGTTCATTTGGATACCAGGGCTGCTTAAGCCCGCTATTGCCGGAAGTCGTGATGACGACACGGCCGTTTATGCCGGTACGGAAAGTGTCTGCTCCGGCGCTTTTTAAATGGTTGATGGCAAGTGGATGATTCGGCTGTCCTGGATATTTTATTCAATGCTGTAGTCGAGTTTAAACGAAATGATTTCATCGGCTGCCCGCATGTAACCGCCGGCCTCTTGGAGTGACTCTCCTACTTTTTCGCTGTTTTCCTTATAGCGCGGTTCATTTAGAATACGATTGGCGGACGTTTTGAGCTGATCAGCCGTCACCTTTTCACGATCAAGCTTAAATCCGGCCTCGAGCTCTTCGATACGCTTCGCAATGATCGGCTGGTCGCCGCGTACAGGCAGCACGACGAGCGGCACTCCATAGTAAAGCCCTTCACTCGAACTGTTCATGCCGCCGTGTGTGAAAAACACATCCGCCTGCTCGAGCACCTCTAATTGCGGTACATAATTATGAACAAAAAAGTTGTCCGGGATATCCTCAAAGTCCTCCACATTGATTTTTTTCCCTACCGACATGACCACATTGGCTTCGCTGTTTCTAAAGGCGTCGAAGCACGTTTCATACAGCTCAGGCTGGTCATTAAATACCGTTCCCATGGAGATGTAAATCAGCTTTCCTTCCGGGAGGTTTTCAAAAGAAAACGGCTCAACATCCCTGCGCGGGGCAATGGAAGGGCCGACAAATTTGAAGCTCTCATCAAACTCCTCAGCATAGGGCTGATAGAGTTCTGAGGTGTAAACGATCGTCATATCGCCCGGCTGGTTCATAATATCCTGGAAGCGGCGGATCGGGAGCCCGTACTCGTTTTCCCATTTTTCCGTAATTGCATGAACTTCTCCGGTTTGAGGAATCTCAATATTCATGATTTGATTTTCTTCGTTTTTCATAAACTCGGAAACGACTTCGGAATTCAACGCAAACGTCGTACAGGAAGAGATTTTCGGCAGCTGCAGCACGTCGGCAATCATCTTCCCGGCAGCAAAATTATTATCGTAAATGACATAATCGTAGGCTTCGGTTTTTAACGTATCCAGTTCCTGTTCCATGACGTCATCCATCCCTTTGATGAGATGGGTCATTAACTTTTCGCGGTCAAGCTTTTGCGGATCCTCGTTGAGGGTGCCGGGTTTAGGCATAAAGTTTTCGTACGCTCGAAATTCGGCTCCTGTCTGCTCAATCTTCTCTTTGTAATCCTCGACGCAGTAATAGACAACGTCTTCTCCTCGCTGCATGAGTTCTTCGACAAGGGCAATTGTCGGATTGATGTGCCCTTCGCCGGGAAAGTTAAATACAAGAACATTAGACATTAAGCTCTCTCCTTTAACCTTGAGTTAATTCATGAATCGTACCACTGCGGTTTACCCCGCGTAAAGCAATGACCTTTCATAACGCGTGAGTTGATTCGTTTTTACTAGCTGCGCATAAAAAATCCCCTTACTTTTTCATAAGGGGAGGATAGTTAATTTGGTTCAGCTTCCGCAGGCTCTTCTTTCGTGACGAGTAAAGGAATGAGCATCGGAATAATGAGAATGATCGCGAGCAGTCTGGTTACCTGCATGGCCGCTACAATACTTGCATCAAGACCGAGCGAGGCAGCGACAGACGCCATTTGCGGAGCTCCAGCCGGAACAATCGCAAGCAGGCTCGTAATGAAATCAAGCGGGGTCATCAAGTAAAAAACAAAGGTGATGATAAATGTTAAGATAAAGAAAGCACCTAAAACGCCGAGACTCGTCCAGCCGATTCTTTTAATCTCAACGAGTGATTCCCTGTCAAAGCGCACGCCGATAATCACGCCAAGGATGGCCATGCCGGCGCCAACCATGACATTCGGCATCGCGGGCAGCGTCTTAACAAAGGTAATAAAAACAAAGCCAAAGATGATTGAGTATAAAAACGGCGCCAGCGGAATCCGCCACTTGCTGGCGACAAACAAAGTGAAGGCTGCCAGCAGAATGAAAATGATGAGGGCTTCCCACATCGGCACCTCACTATGCACCGTTTGCACAGGAGAGGCGCTTTCGGTTTCCTCTGTAGAAATAAACGAAGACATCACCCCGGCTACGATCGGAATCGTAGAAACGAGCATCATGATGCGTACCGTTTGAAAAGCCGCCACCATGCTTAAATTGGCTTTGTATTCCCGGCTTAACGCCATCATAATCGATGCGCCCGCAGGCAGACAGCAGAACAAGGCGGTTTTAGCATCGAGGTTCGAGTATTTATCAAGAACCTTGCCTAAAAACCAGCTGGCAAGCAATAAGGTAACCATCGAAACGGCTAGGGGAAGCAGGTAGCTCGCCGCTTCTTTAAACATCGTCAATTGAATGCCGATGCCGATGCTCACACCAATTACAGCAAGCGACAGGTCAAAAAGCAGGTTCGGATAGCTGATGTCTGCAATGAGTAAACGGTAGCTGGCGCCGACAAGCATTGCTCCCAGCAGCCAGCCGGCTGGAATATGGAGCAGATCAAACAAATAGCCGCCTGCAAACGCACAGAGCAATAAAAGAGTTTTTTTCATAGATACACACCTTAATCAGAATTCTGAACAAGAAAAACATCTATTCAAAAGCGGAGAATAGATGTTCAAAGCGTCATACAAGCTTTTGGCCAGTTGAAAGTATTAGTAATCTTAGCATATTTGATCGAGCAATCCTAACATTTGAACTGCCATCCTTCAAAGGAGGAGATAACGTGAAAAAGCGAATGTGGTTTCTGTTAATTATTATCATGCTCGCCGGTGTCATAGGGTTTTTTATCCCGGCTGGCGGCTCCGGGGTGCATTGGAAGGCTCTCGTTCCTGCCGCTTTTGTTATGGCTTCCATCCCCGGTGCGAATCAGCTGCTTTCATTCAGAAACGGTCTCAGACAAGGAACCGCCGTAGCCATTTATGCGTCCGGCGGGCGATTTACAGCCTTTGCTTTAATGATCGGAGCGGTTGCCTTAGGATTAAGCGCGCTGCTCGAAACGTCCACGCTTATTTTTATCCTTTTAAAATGGGTGGGGGTGCTCTATTTAGCCTGGCTCGGGATCAGCACGCTGGTATCGAGTAAGAAAGAATATACCGATGACGAACCAGCCTCCAGCCCGGAAAAGCGTAGTGCCCTTGGCTTTGCCAAGCAGGAATTCCTCGTCGCAGCTGCCAATCCGAAAGCCTTGCTGCTCTTTACGGTATTTCTTCCGCAGTTTATTGAAGCAGGCGGTCATGGAACCGGAGGCCAAATCATCCTGGCCGGAGCGGCGTACATTTTGATCGAGGCCCTGTGTGCCACGGTTTATGCCTTTATTGGCGGAAAGATGAGAGCCACTGGCTTGAGCGGAAAAATGAAAAAACGGCTGGACCGGATTACCGGCGGGAGCCTGCTTGGTCTTGCGCTCTGGCTTTCGACTGAAGAGCAAAAGTGAGCGGGTCTGGGTCTGATGGATCGGATTTCAGCGGTATGTCAGCGGAAATGAAGTTTATTCAGCGGAAATCAGGATAATACAGCGCAAATGAGGATAATCCGGCGTAAATCATGATAATTAATCGATAATCAGAATAATTCAGCGGAAAGCGGGATAAATCAGCGTAAATGAGAATAATTCAGCGAGAGCATCAGCTTCAATCAGCAGAACCCACCATTCATCGGCTCCCCTCATAGTGAAAAATCAAGGCTGAGCGTCATGCTCAGTTTTTTTATGTTTTTGACAAGGAAGGAAATGAAACGACAAATATCGAAGTAGTCATTAACAGAAAATTTTGGAACTATTAACAAACAAAGGAATGGGGAGGTGCATGATGAAACGGCTTGTGGCTATATTCACAGTCATTGCCGCCTTGTCTGCAGGCTGTTCAAATATAGCAGGGGATCACTCCAGCTCCTCTGATTCCCAGAAAGAGCAGCCATCAGGTTCACCGGAAGAAATCAGTAATAAATGGGAGATCAGCTCCACTTTTAAAATCCCTTATACTTCAAAGGATGGGACGAAAGCGGAGTATGTGCTGATAGGCAAGAAAAACCGCCTGGGCTTTTTGCTGGGTTCAGGGAAGCGGGGGAAAGCGAAGCCGGAGCTGATCGTTGAAGACCAGCCGTATAAGTACATGTGGCATTTTTGGGGAAAAAGTGAAGAGCTTAACGGGAATCTGACTGTGGTTGGTTTGAACGAAGCAGGAGAAAAACATAAAGTTCTCATGGAAGGCAATAAAAAAGTGTGGCAGTACCCGGGTTATACGCTTAACCCAAATCAAGGCGCAGACCATCACGTGCCGACTACGATGGAATTTTCTTCGGCTGGATTATGGAAGCTGAAGGTTTATTTTAATGATGAACTGTTCGGGGATGTAGTCGTCAATGTGCAGCAGGCTTAACGACTCATTTTGAAAAAAATATACTTGGTATTCTTTTGCGTAGATGTTCCACGTGAAACATCTACATCATGCAAGGCAATACAGGACGGTGGAGGAACACGATGAGAAATTGGATGTATGTTGTATATGCGATTGTTTTAGGACTTGTGTCCATTTTTACAGGAGAATTTGTCACGTTTATTATGCTTGGATTTATATTAATCAGTCTGCAAAATATTAATTTGAATTTGAAGAAGCTGTTGAAGCAGAAGCAGGAATAGGGTGATGATGCCCCATTTTACATGAAGAACAATAGCTGTAAGACCATCTGTGGGGATGGTATCAGGCTGTCGAGAAAGTCTCGCAGCCTGATATTTTTTCTGGTTTCTTCCATTTTTCACCTTGACCATTTGTTATCCTATAGATAAAGAGTCTGTTTAGGCAGTGATTTTTGGTTTCAATCAAGAAAAGCACGACAAAATGAAGTGAAAATCGTAACGATTGAAGAACTTGTGCCAGAAAACCAATTATTGCGAAAAATGGATCAATACAAAGATTTCTCCTTTATTCCCGAAAAAGTACGGCCCTGCTATTCCGAATATAATGGCCTAGGATGCGCTATTTCCGTTTGCGTGGAAAAGAAAAAGTCAAGGATGGCAGCACTGTCAGAACATGAAAAAGATTGCCCTCTATCTAGCAAATATGAGCGAGGTGAAGGAGAGTTTTTTTCTGTCTTTAAGACTACCAAGGAGCTAGGTCCCTTCCACTCCTGCGGAAGAACGAGTGAGCCGAGATCGCCGAGCGTGGGTTTCGCGAGGAAGCTCGGGCGCTCGTCCGCGGAAAGGGAAGGGGCCATCGCTCCTTTCGGTAAGAAAAACTTGTAGAAAAACACCGGGTTTCTCTACAAGCTGAGACCATCTGTGGAGATGGTCTTTTTCTATGTCTGATATAAAAATCCATAGACAGGGTATAGGAGATGCAGGAAAGATAGGAGGGATCATTTTGGGTTCAAGCATCCTCGCCATTCTCATCTTTATCCTTACATTAGGGCTTGTAATTTGGCAGCCTAAAAACCTTGGCATTGGCTGGACAGCTTGTGGCGGGGCTATTCTGGCACTCCTATGTGGTGCGGTCGATCTGAAGGATGTAGCTGTAGTGTCACAGACGGTCTGGAATGCCACTTTAGCATTTGTAGCTATTATGATTATATCGCTTGTCCTGGATGAAATCGGATTTTTTGAATGGGCAGCTCTTCATATGGCTCAGGCGGCAAAAGGAAATGGACGGAGAATGTTTGTGTACATGACGATGCTAGGAGCGGTAGTCTCGGCTCTATTTGCCAATGACGGTGCCGCGTTAATTCTGACTCCTATCGTGCTTGCGATGGTAAGGAATTTAAACCTAAGCGAGGCGAAGATCGTTCCCTTTGTTATGGCTGGAGGGTTTATTGCGGATGCTACCTCTCTGCCGCTGATCATCAGCAATTTAGTGAATATCGTGTCTGCCGATTTTTTTGGAATCAGCTTTGCTGAATATGCGTCCAGGATGATCGTTCCGAACTTCTTCTCACTCGGAGCAAGCCTCGCCGTCTTGTATGTCTTCTTTCGAAAAGCTATCCCTGATCACTACGAGCTTACTGAAGTAAAGGAGCCTGGGAAAGCCGTTCTTGACCCGCGCATGTTCCGGATTTCCTGGGCTGTGTTAGCTGTGCTGCTGATCGGTTATTTCGTCAGCGAGCCGCTCGGTGTGCCTGTTTCGTTCATCGTGGGGGCTGTTGCTCTCGTATTCTTGCTGACCGCTAAAAGGAGCAGGGCGGTAAACGTGTGGAACATCGTTAAAGACGCCCCGTGGGCGATTGTTTTCTTCTCTGTGGGGATGTATGTCGTCGTGTACGGGTTAAAGAATGCAGGGCTGACACATTTCCTTTCTCAAGTCATTCAATTTACGGCAGAGAAAGGTTTATTTTCAGCAGCACTGTCCATGGGCTTTATCGCCGCTTTTTTATCGTCGATCATGAACAATCTGCCGACGGTGTTAATCGATGCCATCGCGATTCAAGGCGCGCATGCTTCTGGGACTGTAAAAGAGGCGCTTATTTACGCAAATGTCATCGGGTCTGATTTGGGGCCGAAAATCACGCCCATCGGTTCCCTTGCCACACTGCTATGGCTTCATGTGCTGGCGAAAAAGGGTGTCCACATTTCCTGGAGGTATTATTTCAAAACAGGGGCCATTCTTACAGTGCCGACGCTTTTCATCACATTAACCGGACTCTTTCTCTGGCTGCTCCTCTTTTCATAGTGCTGTATTTTTTTAGACAAGAGACGACAATTTTCTATAATAATATAACAAAAAAGCCTTCCTTTATCATGGAAGGTCTTTTTCGTGAGTGTGTGGCTATTACGATACTTTTACCCAGTGTGCGGCTTCATTACTGGAAGGAGAAGGTGGGAATTGTTCACCTTTTTCCACTTTCACTTCCGTGTTATCCTGACTTGCGGATCCGCCACTCACTAAGCTGTCTACCTTGTAAGTGCCTGTTTCATGCGCTTTTTCGCCTGTTTTGTAAGTTTCCTTTGCCATGATAAATCCACCTCCTGAGTAGTTTAGAAAAGAGACGATTTTTGTCTCTTTCTTAGTAAAAGTGATACCCGGATTTAAGATAAAAATAAACCAGATTTCTATTTTTGTAAAATTTTTGTAATAATCTTTATTTATTATTTAAGAATAACAATAGGAGAAGGGTGAATTTTTCTGGATCATCCTGAATATGGAAGGAATTCCGTTATATGTTTCGGATGATTTGAAGGTTTTATCTATAAACGGAAGGTTTTTGGAAAATCTAGAAGTATGTCATTAAAAGAGGTGTACGAAATGCAGCAAGATTCTACTCAACCAAAGGTCAGCCGCTGGTGTATCGTCAGTATGGCTTCCATTCCGCTCGTCATGACACTGGGGAATTCCATGCTTATTCCTGTGCTGCCGATTTTTGAAAACAAAGTAGGTATTACCTCCTTGCAATCAAGCATGATCATTACGAGTTATTCGTTAGCGGCGATCCTGCTCATTCCCGTAGCGGGTTATTTGTCTGACCGCTTCGGGAGAAAAATCGTGATTCTACCTTCCTTGATTCTTGCTTTAATCGGTGGACTGATTGCCGGCTACGCTTCCTGGAAAATGGGTGATCCATACCTTTGGATCATGATTGGAAGGGTGCTGCAGGGGATGGGAGCTGCCGGGGCGATGCCGATCATCCTGCCGCTAGTCGGAGACCTGTATAAAGATGATGAAAAGAAAACGAGCTCTTGTTTAGGCGTGATTGAAACGTCGAATACCTTTGGAAAAGTACTCAGTCCCATCCTCGGCTCATTGTTTGCCGCTTTTCTCTGGTTTCTGCCCTTTTTTTCTATTTCTATTTTTAGTTTTCTTTCGATTGTGATGGTTTTTTTCTTTGTGAAAGTTCCTAAAGGAAAAGAAGAGAAGCCCGACCAGCTAAAAGTGTTTATCAAAAAGACCAAACAAATTTTTAAAAGAGAAGGGAAATGGCTCTATCCTGTATTTATGATGGGGGGCTACGCGATGCTGGTGCTGTTCGCGGTTCTGTTCTTTTTATCTGAGAATCTGGAAAAAACCCACGGGATTCACGGGGTGAAAAAAGGCTTCGTACTTGCGATTCCGCTGTTTGCCTTGTGTGTGACCTCCTACGTAACGGGAAGGAAAATCAAGGATAACACGATGGTCATGAAATGGGTGATGATGATTTGTTTAATTATGACAGCCATCACCGTTGCCTTTGTAGGATACGTAAGCGATGCTCTGTCGTTGCTGTTAATAACAACGAGTGTGCTCGGGATCGCGATCGGTGCGATTCTTCCTGCCCTGGATGCAATGATAACTGAGGGAATTGAAAAAGAGGAGCGCGGGACGATCACGTCATTTTACAGCTCGTCTCGATTTGTCGGGGTAGCAGCAGGACCGCCGGTGATGTCGCTTGTCATGAAGGATTACTTAAACGTCAGTAATCTGGCCGCTGGCGCGATTGGGGCTATTTTGTTAGTGCTTGTTATTAAATTTATTCAAGGAAAAAAGGAACAGATGCCCGAGAAGGGGATCATTTAGTGCGGTGAAGGAATAAAAATAATTCTGTCAAATTCCTTTAAAAAATGGATGGTTGAGCGTAAAATAAAGACTAATCTTACCCCTGCTGTCAAAGGGAACAATCAACCATCCATAATAAAGGAGTCCTGACAATGAGCAATTTCGACCTAACCATTCATGAATCTGACCATAAAAAACCGAAGCCGCAGACAGACCAGATCGCATTTGGAAGAACGTTTACGGATCACATGTTTATGATGGACTATGATACGGGGAAGGGCTGGCATGATCCTCGCATCGTCCCTTATGAACCTGTCACGTTAGATCCTGCTTCCATGATCTTTCACTATGGCCAGACGGTATTTGAAGGATTGAAAGCTTACCGGACGGCAGATGACCGCATCCTGTTGTTCCGCCCGGAGAAAAATTTGCAAAGACTCAATCAATCAAGTGATCGTCTAAGCATTCCGCCGATTGATGAAGAGGAAGTGATGGGGTATTTAAAAGAGTTAGTTAAACTCGAACGCGAGTGGGTGCCGGAAACGGACGGCACATCGTTATACATACGGCCGTTTATTATCGCAACGGAGCCGAGCCTCGCCGTAGCCCCGTCCAAAACCTATATCTTTATGATTATCCTGTCACCTGTAGGATCTTATTTTCCCGGTGGCATTCATCCCGTCCAGATTAACGTCGAGGATCAATTCACCCGTGCTGTCAAAGGGGGAACAGGGATGGCTAAGACCGCAGGAAATTATTCCTCCGGTTATCAAGCGCAGGCGAAGGCGAGCGAAACAGGAAATGCTGATGTCCTTTGGCTGGACGGCATTGAAAAGCGGTACATTGAAGAAGTGGGCAGCATGAATATTTTCTTTAAAATCGACGGAGAAGTCGTGACACCGGCGTTAAACGGCAGTATTTTAAAGGGGATTACCCGAACGTCGATCCTCGAAGTGCTGAACGATTGGGGAGTTCCAGTGGTTGAGAGGAAGATTGCCATTGATGAGCTGTACGAAGCCTATCAGGCAGGAAAAGTCGAAGAAGCCTTTGGCACAGGGACCGCTGCCGTCATCTCCCCAGTCGGCGAGCTGAACTGGCAGGGGAAACAAATGGTGATCAACAACCGCGAGATTGGACCGCTCTCCCAGGAGCTTTATGACACCATCACCGGTATTCAACGGGGGAATCGAGAAGATGCGTACGGCTGGACTATAGAATTATAATAATGAAAGGCACCTGACTGCTGCGTGAAGTCAGGTGCCTTTTCTATTTGCATGCCAGCTGATGCCCTTATGTTTACAGCTTCGTTTAAGCTGTCTTAACGACCAGGAAAAGCTCTTTTTTATGTTAAAAATTTATCAAAGGTAAACTTTTTCTATTATTAGAACTCGAACAAAGGCAGTGCAGCTTGGTGTACTCTCTGCCTGGGTGCTGGCCAATCGGCATCCTTTGACATCATCAATCGTTGTTCGAGTTTTATCCCGAAATTTTCCAAAAGGATTAAAGGAGTCCTGCGCTTGGATATCGAAATAAGTAAAAGTAGAGCGAGGAATAGAAAGGTGGTTCAATAGTGAAGTACAACCCATTAGGAAGTACGGATTTGTCCATTAGCGAATTGAGCTTCGGCACTTGGGCGATCGGCGGAAGCTGGGGACAAACCAATGATACCGAAGCACTGAAGGCGATTGAGAAGGCCATCGATCATGGTGTTAATTTTTTTGATACAGCCGATGTTTATGGAGCAGGACACAGCGAGGAACTGCTCGCAAAAGCTACCAAAGGCAGGGAATCGGACATCCACATTGCCACGAAGTTCTGCCGCCAGGGGGATATTCACGATCCAGCCAACTACTCGATGGAACAGGTTTCCTCTTATTTAGAAGACAGCTTACGGAGACTGAACAGGGACCAGGTCGACCTTTACCAGATCCATTGTCCTCCGTTTGAAATTATGAAGGATGGCTCCGTATTTGATGTGCTCGAAAAACTGAAGCAAGACGGCAAGATCCGTTATTACGGGGTCAGCGTTGAAACGGTGGAGGAAGGCTTGTATGTGTTAGAAAACTCTAATGCCAGTGCGCTGCAGGTCATTTTCAATATTTTCCGCCAGAAGCCGATGGAACAATTGTTTCCAAAAGCGTTGGAAAAACAGGCAGGTGTTCTTGCCCGTGTTCCGCTTGCGAGCGGCTTGTTAACGGGGAAATTCAATAAGGACCATACGTTTGAAGAAGACGATCACCGCAGCTTTAACCAGAACGGCGAGGCGTTTAATGTCGGCGAGACGTTTGCCGGATTGGAATTCAACAAAGGCGTTGAACTGAGCCGCGAGCTTGAATGGATTGCTGTCGGCCGAGGCAACATGACGCAGGCTTCCATCCGCTGGATTCTCCAGCAAGAAGCCGTGACCAGTGCGATTCCTGGTTTCCGCAACGTCAGCCAGGTGGAAGACAACCTTCAAGCATTAGAAGTGAAACCATTTACGGATAAAGAACTAGCAGATTTAAAAAGCTTTTACAAAGAGGAAGTACACGACTATATCCGTGGAGTTTATTAATAGGAAAAGGGCAGCCTGGAAAAATGGCTGCCCTTCTTTACTAATCTGCTTGCAGCATTACGGCACATTTACTTCACTCATCAAAGCATGGGTATTATCCTCAGAATCATAAAAGAAAGCCATCCACGTTTCCGTTTGCTCCATTTTGGCAATCCGGTGCGGTTCTCCGGTAAAGAAGACACCTTTCGCCTTTAAATCCTCATAAGCCTGTTGAATATGGTCCACTTGAAAATAGATGACCGAGCTTGCGTGGTTGAACATTTCCCGCTCCGGCAGTGTGAGCAGCAGCCGGACGCCCCGGCAGTTGAAAAATGCCATGTTGTCCGTGCGAAACAGCAGTTCAAGCTCCAAATGGTTCTGATAAAATTGCACCGCCCTGTCGAGGTCACTGACTGGGATGCCGATCTGGCCGATTTTTTCAATCATGTTTCATTTCCCCTTTCTGTTTTTAGTGTACCAAGGTTTGTTGAGGCATTCTTTTCCATTCTCACTTTTTTTCTATACGTAAGCGGCGGGATCCCTATGTGCTGTTTAAAAACTTTTGTCTCTTAGTACCTCTCTATATAGGAGAGGCCAAGGGAGAAGTTTTTTTAAAGCGTAAGACTTAAGGAGCAAGAACCCTGACACTCCTGTGGAAGAACGAGTGACCGGGATCACCGAGCATGGGGTTCGCGAGGAAGCTCGGGTGATCGTCCACGGAAAGGGAAGGGTTCATGCTCCTGTTCGCAGGAAATATTTTGATTTGTCGGCTTTTTTTACTCCTTTTGCCAAACATATTTTAGTCTATTATAACGAAGACACTAAAAAAATCCTCAGGAAAACGATAAAATAGAAAGCAGCGATCTATTTTAATCATGAAAGATTGGAAAAACTTCAACTATCCGTATTTTTGAAACCGTTATCAAATGAATAATATCAGGAGCGTGGACGCATGCACTCTTTACTAGAAAACCATCGTCATGATTTGTTTAACACCTTTTTCGAAAGCCGTAACTTCTGTATCGTCATCGTCGATCATGAAGGGGTGGTTTCGTTTATGAATGAAAGCTACTGTGAGTTTCTTCACTTGGAAAGAGCCAGGATCATCGGCAAGCATGTGACAGATGTTATCGAAAATACCCGGATGCACCTTGTCGTCGAATCCGGGAAAGAAGAGATTGCTGATCTGCAGTTTATCCGCGGAAGCTATATGATCGCGAACCGTATTCCACTGCGTTCTGAGGGAAAAGTGATCGGCGCGATTGGCATGGTGCTGTTCAGGGATACCGAAGAATGGATGAAGATGAACAGCCACATTAAAGAGCTTCTCGCTGAGTTAAAAGCCTACCGCAGTCAGCTCGAACAAAAGAACGGTGCCGTTTATTCGCTCCATCATATTATCAGCCGTTCTCCTTTAGTCGAGCAGCTGAAGGACAAAGTGAAAAAAGTAGCCCCCGGGGATGCCTCTGTGCTTTTAAGAGGAGAAAGCGGAACGGGGAAGGAATTGTTTGCACACAGCATTCATCAGCTGAGTGAGAGGAGTACAGGGCCGTTTGTGAAAGTGAATTGTGCTGCCATTCCGGAACACTTGCTCGAATCCGAGCTGTTTGGCTATCAGGAAGGGGCGTTCACAGGAGCGAAACGGGGCGGAAAGCCTGGAAAATTCCAGCTGGCCGACGGAGGGACGTTGTTTTTGGATGAAATTGGCGACATGCCGGTCAACGCACAGGTCAAAATCCTCCGCGTCCTTCAGGAAGGAGAAGTAGAAGCAGTAGGAGCAGTGAAACCCCGGAAAATCGATGTCCGGATCATCGCTTCTACCCATCAGCCGCTCGAAGAATTGATTGCTGCACAAAAATTCCGGGAAGACCTTTTTTACCGGATCAATGTCGTGCAATTTCACATTCCCCCTCTAAGGGAGCGGGTGGAAGATGTTCGTTTGCTGTCCAAAGCGCTGCTTCATAAGCTCACCGGCCAAATCGGGAAACGCGTGACTGATTTTCATGAAGACGTGTACGAATGCTTTCGGCAGTATCATTGGCCGGGGAATGTGAGGGAACTTGAGAATGTCGTCGAGTCCTCGATTCACCTGACGAGCGGGGAAATGATTGCCATGGAAGACCTGCCTGAGCGCTTGCAGCCGCATTCCTATATCGGGAACGAAGGGTTTAGTTTGAAGGAAGTGTTGGAACGGACAGAAAAACAGGCCATTGAACGTGCCCTGTTAAAAGCAGATGGAGATAAGGTCGAAGCGGCAGGATTGCTGCAAATCGGGAAATCCAGTTTATATGACAAAGCTAAAAAGTACGGGTTGTAAGGCCGTTCCAGAATTCCGGAAAGTCATTCCGAGAAATTGGAATGGCTCTTTTTCTGCTCTGTTTGTAAGGGTTTACACAAAAATAAGAAAGCGCTTTTATCAATTTTCCGCAAATTCGGAATTTTTCCTGCAGGTACAGATGGCAAAACCTGCTGATATCAAGATTTTTAAAGTTGGCACGAATCTTGCATGTAGTACACATGAAGGGAGTGTGAAGAAATGAAAACAGTTTATTCATCATTTCAAGATGCAGTAGAAGAGATCCACGATCATGCAACGCTGATGGTCGGAGGGTTTGGTTTAGTAGGAATTCCGGAAAATTTAATTCTCGCTTTAGTAGAATCCAAGGTTAAGCACTTAACGGTCATCTCCAATAATTGCGGTGTCGATGACTGGGGTCTCGGACTGCTGCTGAAAAATAAACAAATCGATAAAATGATCGGTTCTTATGTCGGGGAAAATAAAGAATTTGAGCGCCAGGTGTTAGCTGGAGAATTAGAGGTGGAGCTCACGCCGCAAGGGACGCTTGCCGAAAGAATACGGGCAGGTGGGGCTGGAATCCCTGCTTTTTATACACCGGCTGGCGTTGGGACACCGATTGCAGAAGGAAAAGAAGTACGAACCTTTGACGGAAAAGAGTACTTGCTCCAGACCGGATTGCGAGCCGACTTCAGTTTAATCAGGGCGGAGAAGGGCGACCCATTTGGCAATCTCACCTTTAACAAAACCGCTCGTAATTTTAACCCAATGATGGCCGCTGCCGGCAAGGTAACGATTGCGGAAGTGGAGCACTTCGTAAAAGCTGGAGAGCTTGAAGCAGACCAGGTTCATACGCCGGGCATCTATGTTCAGGGATTGATTGAAGGCCAGCAGGAAAAACGAATCGAACGGCTGACGGTAGCAGCCAGTACGAACTAGGAGGGAATCACATGGCAGTACATATGGATAAAGCAGCAGTAAGGGAAATGATCGCAAGGAGAGCTGAGCGGGAAATTGAAAGCGGTTTCTATGTCAATCTAGGCATCGGAATGCCAACGATGGTGGCGAATTATATTCAAGCTGACAAACAGGTCGTGCTGCAGTCGGAAAACGGCTTGCTTGGGATCGGTAAGTTTCCTGAAGAAGCGGAAGTGGATCCTGATTTAATTAATGCCGGCAAAGAAACGGTAACGGCAGCTCTTGGGTCTTCATACTGCAGCAGTGCAGAATCATTTGCGATGATCCGCGGCGGACATTTGGATTTGGCGATTCTCGGAGGCATGGAGGTGTCTGAGCGAGGCGACTTGGCCAATTGGATGATCCCGGGAAAAATGATTAAAGGCATGGGCGGTGCGATGGATATCGTTCATGGCGCGAAGAAAATCGTGATTATCATGGACCACGTGAACAAGCATGGCGAGCCGAAGATTCTAAAAGAATGCCGCCTGCCGCTGACCGGAAAACAGATTGTCAACCGTATCATTACAGATCGGGCCGTCATGGACGTCACGGACGAAGGACTCGTTCTCGTTGAAGTGATGAATGGCTGGACCATTGAAGAAATTAAGGACTCGACAGAAGCTGATCTGAAGGTTGACCCGGCGTTGTACGAACAAGCGCGTTAACGAGGAAAAAGAGAAGGAGGAACATCGAGAATGGTAGAGAATCAAGTGGTTTTTATTACAGGGGCAGCAAGTGGGATTGGGTACGAGATCGGAACCGAATTTGCGAAGCAGGGAGCTAAAGTGGCTTTCACGGATCTCAATGAAGAAAAAGTGAAGGAGGCTGCCCGTAAGCTGGAACAAGAGGGGCATGACTGTATCGGGATCAAGTGCGATGTCACGAAGGAAGAAGAGCTGAAACAGTCGATTGATCAGACGGTGGAGCACTACGGGAGGCTTGATGTACTGATTAACAACGCGGGTTTGCAGCATGTGGCAGCCATTGAAGAATTCCCAACAGAGAAATTTGAGCTGATCACGAAGGTCATGCTGGTGGCCCCGTTTATGGCGATCA
This sequence comes from Halobacillus salinarum, assembly GCF_022919095.1. NCBI lineage: Bacteria > Bacillati > Bacillota > Bacilli > Caryophanales > Bacillaceae > Halobacillus > Halobacillus salinarum. Next base: position 571,995 of record NZ_CP095073.1, read on the forward strand.
AGCATGCGTTTCCGATTATGAAAAAACAAGGCTCCGGCCGAATCATTAACATGGCTTCGATTAATGGGTTAATCGGTTTTGCCGGCAAGGCCGCCTACAACAGCGCGAAGCATGGCGTGATCGGCTTAACAAAAGTAGCCGCTCTTGAAGGGGCGGAAGCAGGGATTACCGTGAACGCGTTGTGCCCTGGCTATGTGGATACACCGCTCGTGAGAAATCAGCTTGAGGACCTGGCGGAAAACCGCGGCGTATCGATGGAAAAGGTGCTGGAACAGGTGATCTACCCATTAGTTCCCCAAAAGCGTCTGTTAACGGTACAGGAAATTGCGGATTACACGATGTTTTTAGCGAGCGGCAAAGCTCGCGGCGTCACAGGGCAGGCGGTCGTGCTTGATGGCGGCTATACAGCCCAATAATTGAAGGAGGGACAATGATGAAACCTGTCTATATTATAGAAGGCGCGCGTACACCGTTTGGAAGCTTTGGCGGCCGTTTGAAGGACGTGTCCCCTACCAACCTCGGTGTAACAGCGAGCAAGGAAGCGATAAAAAGAAGCGGCATCGATCCAGAGCAGATTGATCTATCGGTGATCGGCAATGTGATTCATTCTTCCAAGAACGCCCCGTACCTCGCCAGACATATTGCTCTTAAGTCAGGGTTAACACAAAATGCCCCGTCTTTAGCAGTCAATCGCCTGTGCGGTTCAGGGTTGCAATCGGTCGTATCTGCAGCACAGTCGATTGTGCTTGGAGAAGGGGAAACCGCCCTTGCCGGCGGAGTAGACAGTATGAGCCTTGCTCCGTATGCGCTTCGGGGCAGCCGTTTTGGCACGAAGCTCGGGAGTCCTCAAGTCGATGATATGCTCTGGGCAGCTTTAACCGATGAATACATCGGCTGCGGCATGGGTGTGACCGCTGAGAATCTGGCAGAAAAACATCACATCTCCCGGGAAGAGCAGGATCAGTATGCGGCATTCAGTCACCAACGAGCAAGTGAGGCGCGCCGTTCAGGTAAGTTTGACGAAGAAATTGCTCCCGTTGAAGTGAAAACGAGAAAAGGCACAGAAATGGTGGCTGCTGATGAACATATCCGCGAAGATACAACCGGAGAAGTTCTCTCAAAGCTGAAGCCTGCTTTTAAGAAGGAAGGAACGGTAACAGGAGGCAATGCCAGTGGCATTAACGACGGGGCGGGAGCGGTCGTCCTCGCTGGAGAAGATGCCGTAACGAACCTGTCTTTGAAACCGTTGTCAAAAATCATCTCCTGGGGTGTTGCCGGGGTTGATCCTTCTTACATGGGCATTGGCCCTGTACCCGCCATGAAAATGGCGCTAGAGAAAGCAGCGCTTACGATCGAGGACATGAGTGTCATTGAAGTCAACGAAGCCTTTGCGGCCCAGTATCTGGCTGTGGAAAAAGAAATGGGGCTTGACCGCTCGAAAGTCAACGTCAATGGCGGTGCCATCGCGCTCGGGCATCCGGTCGGTGCGAGTGGTACCCGTGTGCTTTATACGATGATGAAAGAACTCACACGCAGAAATGAACGATACGGCATCGCATCTCTTTGTATCGGTGGTGGCCAGGGAATTGCCATGATTGTGGAAAATGTTCAAATGAATCAGTAAGAATCTAATGATTAGAAATTGGGGGGAGTAACGTGCTCGGAATATTTTTAGGACTCGCGGTATTAATGGCGCTTGCTTATTTAGGCTGGTCGATCATCTGGATTGCGCCGATTGCCGCCGGAGTGGTCGCTGTTACCGGCGGACTCGATCTGCTGGACGCTTATAAGGATACGTACATGGGCGGCTTTGTGTCGTTTGCGAAAGACTGGTTCCCCGTCTTTATGCTCGGGGCTGTGTTTGGAAAATTAATGGAGGACACCGGCATGGCAAGGTCGGTGGCTGTCGCGTTCACAAAGGTCATCGGCACAAAACGTGCCATCCTTGGTGTGCTCGTCTCTGCAGCTGTGCTTACGTATGGCGGAGTCAGCCTGTTTGTCGTTGTATTTGCTGTCTATCCACTTGCCTTATCGTTGTTTCGTGAAGCAAATATCAGCCGCAAGCTGATTCCGGCTACCGTCGCGTTAGGCTCGTTTACCTTTACGATGACGGCATTACCGGGGACGCCGCAAATCCAAAACCTGATCCCGATGGAATATTTTAAAACTACACCGACAGCTGCCCCGATTATGGGGATCGCGGCGGCGATTATTATGGCCGTTGGCGGATATTTATATTTAGTGTGGCAGGAGAAAAAGCTGACCGCCAAAGGGGACGTCTACACGGAACCGAAGGATAAGAAAGTGATGAACGAAGATGAGCACGTGCCTCATTTTATTCTTTCTATTCTTCCGCTGTTGACCGTACTTCTAACCTTAAATCTATTAAAATGGGATGTTGTCACCGCGCTCATTTCCGGAATTGTGTTGATTATGTTGTTGAACGTAACGAAATTCAAAAAGTTCGTTCCCTCGATTAACAGTGGGGCGAGCGGTTCGGTCATTGCCATTATTAATACGAGTGCCGCAGTCGGTTTCGGAACCGTTGTCCGTGCCGCGCCGGGATTTGAACGGTTGACCGAGCTTCTCATGGGTGTAAAGGGAAATCCACTCATTTCAGAAGCTGTTGCGGTTAACGTACTCGCCGGGGCTACAGGTTCTGCTTCCGGAGGCATGGGAATTGCTTTGGAAGCGCTGGGCTCCAAATATTATGAGATTGCGATGAATACAGGAATCAGCCCGGAAGCTTTTCACCGGGTGGCATCGATCTCCTCGGGCGGTTTAGATGCGCTTCCCCACAACGGAGCAGTGCTGACGCTGCTTGCGATTACAGGACTGACGCATAGAGACAGCTACAAAGATATTTTTGTAGTTGCCGTACTTATTCCGGTCGTCTCAGTAATCGTAGCTATTATTCTTGCTTCTATTGGTCTCATTTAATGAACAAATAAAAAGAGGAGGGAAACGAGTGCTTAAATCAGGCAGGTGTTTCCCTCCTCTTTTCTGTTTAAGCTTTTGAGAAAAGCGGCTCGATCTCTTTCGGCAGTGTTTCTGTTTCCCCTTGATGCCAGAACCACGTTTTGCCATCAAAGCGGACGGATTGCTTATACGCGCCATTTTCTTTCGAGTAGAAAACAAGCTCATAATATTCTGGGTCTTTGTTTTCATCGGTGCGATCTGGTGTGAATCCTGGATCAGGCTCGCCTTTCTTTAATAGATTTATATATTTCTGAATCGATCCGGGATCTGAATGGGTGGTGACTTTAATCGGCGGCTGCTGGCCGTGATAGACTTCAATCCGGTCGATTTCTGTTTCTTCAATTTTTTTAAAATCGTTCTTTTCCTCATCCCCGGAAGCCTGATACAGCCGGTAATCGTTGACTTCGTTTGGATCCTTGACAGCGATCCAGGATGGATTTCCTTTCACTTGATAGAGGTTTGTACCTTTGTGCAAAAAGGCTGCATCGCCATTTTTTGTTTGATAAGAAGGATTCGTCACATTCTCATCTACTTTAAAATTGACCTCTCCTACCTTATCGCCAAGCATGTCCGTGCTGCTTAAGACGCGGTCATTGACGCGGTGGTACTCAACTCCGTCCCATTTTACAAAATCAACCCAGTCGATCACGGTTGAACTGCTTCCGCCGGGTGCCGGCCGCTGGCAAGCCGTTAAAAACAAAGCAAGGATAAGGACTGGCAGGATTTTTTTCATCGGTAGACCCCCTTTTAGCTATTCGTCGGATAAATTAGAAAAAGGTTACAAATTTGCCAATTTTTTGGTGTGGAAGGCTTTAAATAGAACTTTTCCTTTTAATTCCTGTGCTGAACTTATGTTAAACTTAAATTAACAACGAGTTACATTCTAATAAAGGAGTGGGTTTCGATGGCAATGCAAATCCTTGTGGCTTATGATGGCAGTGAAATGAGTAATCATGCGGTAGAAGAAGCGAAAGCCAAAGCCAAAGAGCATCCTGGCTCTGTCATTCACGTGATCACGGTCGTTTTTGGTACGGGCCCGGTCACTAATGCTGCGTTTATGCGCAATATTGGACATGAACTTGCCGAAAAATATGAATCGGACATGGTCCAGGTGAGGACAGAAATTGAAGAAGCTCAATTAACCGCTGTTACGAACGTGTTAGTAGGAGAGACTAACCGCAATCCAGGAGCAACGATTTGCAACTATGCCAAAGAACACAAGATTGATCTTATTATTATGGGAAATCGAGGTCTTGGCGGAGTTCAGAAGTTATTACTCGGAAGCGTCAGCAATCATGTCGTCAACCATTCCGCTTGTCCTGTATTAGTCATGAAATAACCAGCAAAGGTGCCTCTGCCCGCGAACGGGTGCGGGCACCTTTGTTACGAAAAGAGGAGTGTTTCTGATGAAGCTTGAGCAAACCCAGACGACAAAGCTTTATATGACCAAAGAGCTTCGTCAGAATATTGAGCTTCTCACATATACCTATGCAGACTTAGAGCAATTCATAGAAGAGAAAACTCTTGAGAATCCGTTGCTTGAATTCAAGTCGATCGCCAACAAGGAAGATTACACTTCCTATCTTCCTAAACAAACGTTTGATTGGCGGACGGATATCCACGAGCAGCTTGGCTGGCTGGATATAAGCCGCCATCAGAAGCAGGTGCTTGCTGTACTGGTGGAGAGTTTAAGTGAGCGGGGATTTCTCGAAGAAACAGACCAGCAGCTTGCTGACGTCTTCTCTATAGAAGTAGAAGAGGTGCAAAATTCACGAAGGCAGCTGATGATGCTTGAACCTGAAGGGCTAGGCTCCCGGGGTGGCAGCACTTTCTCACCTTTCAAGTACATAAGCATTTCCCTGAGGACCAGCTTCTTCACGAAATAGCAGCCCATCATTTACAAGACATCGCTGAGGAAAGTGATCTGTCTCTCTCGAAGCTATTCCACGTCTCAGCGGATAGAATAAAAGACGTCCGTCATAAACTTTCCAAGTGCAAGCCTTATCCGTGCCAGGGGCTGTCTGCTTCTCCTGCTTCTTACTTGCCGCCGGACGTTACAATTGCAGAAGAACAGGGAAACTTATATCTCTCCGTTCCAGAATTCCATTTGAGCTTGAACCACCATTATGACCACTGGAAAGGCGGGGAAGCGAAAGAATTTCTGGAAGCCTGTTACAAGCAGGCTTCCATGCTGAAGCGGGCGGTTGAACATCGCCAGACGACGCTGATCGCTATTATGGAAGTGCTCATAGCAAAGCAGCGCCGCTTTTTCACCGACGGCCCGGCTGTGTTAAAGCCTTTGACGATTAAAGAAGTAAGCGAAGAGCTGTTGATTCATGAATCAACGGTCAGCCGCGCCGTAAAGGATAAAATGATTCAAGCACCTGTCGGGATCGTTCCGTTGCAGCGCTTATTTTCCTCAAAGCTATCAACTGTAGATGGACCGGATGTATCCAGTGCAGAAGTAAAGCATCTCCTCTTCGATTATATAAATAAAGAAGACAAGCGAAAGCCTCTCTCCGACCACGCTCTTGCCGAAATGCTGAAAAAAACAAGGGGCATTTTAATTTCAAGAAGGACGGTGGCGAAATATCGCAAGCTGGAAAATATCCCTTCTTCTTCTGCCAGAAGAAAGCACTCCCAGTGGTAAACACCTTGCTTAACCTCTTTTTTTGTGAAAAAATAAAGGTGTTTAAAGATGCAACAAATGAGGGTGGGCTATGATTAAGACCTTATTGATTGCTCCTTACCAGGGGCTGGCTGAAATTGGGAAAAATTATAAACGGTACGATGAAGAACTGCACATCGATATAAAAATCGGCAACCTCGAAGATGGCGTCAGCATAGCCAAGGCGGCTGAAGCAGAAGGGTATGAGATGATTATCAGCCGTGGAGGTACGGCTAGTTTAATTGAAGAGCAGGTAAACCTTCCTGTCGTTGATATTAAGATCAGCGGCTATGACATGCTGCGGGTTTTTACCTTATTGAAAGGCATGCAGGGCAAAGCTGCGCTAGTTGGTTTTCCTAATATTACAAGAGGAGCATCAACGATTTGCAGTATCCTTGATATGGACGTATCGACGATCACGATCGGCAGCCGGACGGAAGTAGAAAAGCTGGTGAGTGATTTGAAGCAGGATCATTACTCAGTGGTCATAGGAGACGTTGTAACCGTTCGCCAGGCCGAGCAGATCGGCCTGCAGGGAATATTAATTACGTCAGGAAAAGAAGCACTGATGGAAGCTTTTGAAGAAGCGAAACGACTGTACCGCTTAATCCAGCGTGTTCACTCGCAGGCTTCCGTTTATTCAGAAGTCATTGAAGGCTTTCCTCAGCCGATTGCTGTCATCGATACTAGGGATACGGTGATTGTGAAAAATAAATCCTTTCGTACAGAGATGGACGCTGAAGTTTTGAACACGGCGGGTTTTGAAACGCTTATGAAAAAAATCAGCACCGAACAAAAGAGTCATTGGGAAAAAGCTTCCTTAAGGGAAGAGAGTTACCACATATATGGGTACCCTTTAAACGATTATCTTGTAGGGGCTGTATTTCAAAAAGAACTGGTTCAAGAACGAGCGGGATTGCAAATCAAATCCAATCTCTCTTACATACCGATTTCCGGGAAGAGCCAGGTCGCAAAAAACTTAAGAGAAAATATAAAAAGATATACCGAGCTCGACTCTCCATTGTGGATTGAAGGAGAACAAGGGACGGGACGCATGATGTATGCGTGTAATCTGCACTTCGAAACCTACGGGCATTCCTCTCCTTTATTGTCGGTGGATTTAGCTGAGGTGAACGTAACAGAAGCAGCCGCAATTTTTTCAGGAAAAAGCAAGCAGCTTCCTTCTGAGGGCAGTGTCGTCTTTCGTAATGTTCAGGCGATGGAGCAGGGAAGTCAAAGCCGCTTCAAAAAGCTCGCATCTGAGCTTGCGGGCACGTACAAAGTGTTTATCCTTTCCGATGCAGCAATGGCTGTGAAAGTGGATAAGGGAGAGTTTGACCACGAGCTTTATTATAAAGTACCGCAGGCATCGATCTACCTGCCGCCTTTAAGGGACCGGGTTGAAGATGTTAAGGAATTGGTGCAGGCATTTATCACGGAAAACCACATGAAATATGGGTATGAAACGATCGGCATCAGGGAAGACGCCTTAAAGCCTTTATATGAATATGACTGGCCTGGAAATGTGGATCAGCTTAAGCAGATCGCAGAGAAATTGATGATTACCAGCAGCAAGTCCTATATCGAATCCGAAGATGTAGGAAAGGTGATGAAGGATCTTGTGGAAGCCCCTGTACAGGATTACCACAATACGATCCCTTTAGAAGGTACGTTAAAAGACATGGAGCAGCAGATCATTCATAAGGTGATGCAGCAGGAAGGAAATAACCAGTCCCATGTTGCAAAACGGCTCGGCATGAATCGAACGACATTATGGCGCAAGCTTAATTCATAAAGCTTGCGTTTTATTGTTGCAAAAATAAACATACATCTTTGCGTTTTGTTTAAAAACAAGCAATAATTTCTCTTTTTTTATGTTTTACTGTTGCAAAAATAAATTGTAAGCGTTATTATTAAACTTGTAATCGCTTTTATCATTATTTTGTGTTTTATTTTGTAACAGTTATGTTATGATCAAGGAGGAGAAAAGATGAAAATTAAAGCAACGCTGGAAAGAATTCCTGGTGGAATGATGGTTGTCCCATTGTTAATCGCCGCTATTATTAATACGGCTGCTCCGGATTTACTACGGATCGGCAACTTTACGCAATCTTTATTCGTCGATGGAGCAGGTACGCTTATCGCTTTGTTCCTGTTGTGTACAGGAGCACAAATCAATCTTCGTACGGTAGGAGTGAGTTTAGGAAAAGGAGCTACCTTACTCACAGTCAAGTGGGTCGTGGGGGCAGCGTTTGGTTTGCTTGCTTACTTGCTGGCAGGATCGAATGGTCTGTGGCTTGGCCTTGCGCCGATTGCCATTGTCGCTGCCATGACTAATAGTAATGGCGGGCTCTACATTGCGATTGTCGGCCAGTATGGCAACAAAACCGATCGCGCCGCTTATTCATTGCTTGCCTTAAATGACGGTCCTTTCTTTACGATGGTAGCATTATCCATTTTTGGAGCGATGGGCTTTGTTGATGGTCTGTTCTCCTTGGCGTCATTTATCTCCGTGCTGCTTCCGATTATCGTTGGAATGGTGCTCGGGAACCTTGATGAAGAAATGAGGGAATTCCTTGATAAAGGAAGTTCCATGCTGATCCCGTTTTTCGCGTTTGCGTTAGGAATGGGCATTGATTTTGGGAAAATCATTGAAGGCGGATTATCCGGAATTCTGCTTGGAGTGGCGACAACGCTGATTACGGGTACTGCTGGTTATTTCGTATTTAAAGCATTTAAATGGAATCCGATTGCCGGAGCTGCGGAAGGTTCAACCGCAGGAAATGCTGTGGCGACCCCTGCCGCTATTGCCGCTGCCAACGCCAGCTTTGCCAGTGTGACGGAACTGGCTACGGTCCAAGTCGCTGCCTCTACAGTAACGACAGCGATTCTGCTCCCGATTTATATCGGCTTCTTAGTGAAGAGACTCGAACGTAAAGGGGTGCAGTTGCCGGACGATTATTCAAGCGACTCTGAACACCAGGTGACAGCTTAGAAAGTTTTGCAAGGAAATGGGGAATTTCGATGAGTTATCGTTTTGGAATGATCGCCGATGATTTAACTGGTGCTAACGACAGCGGCGTTCAATTGAAAGAAAAGGGACTCGCCACCTCTGTATTTTTCGAGCTCCCTGACTCCCGTATGGAGCTTGGCGAATCGATTGTGATCGATACAGACTCCCGGGCCTTAGACCTTCAAGAAGCAATGGAAGCAACAAAGTCTGCGGCCCGGTTTTTAATAGAGAAGGGCTACCCGCACATTTATAAAAAAATGGATTCCACACTCCGCGGGTATGTGGGAGAGGAATTAGAATCCATCCGAGAGGTATATGCCCCGGAATTTGTCGTGGTAGCCCCTGCCTTTCCGCCATATGGCCGTACGACGAAGGACGGCGTCCACTATTTACACGGACAGCCGGTATCCGGTACGGAACTTGCTTATGATCCTAAGCATCCAGTGAAGGAGGCTCATCTGCCATCCTTAATCGAGGCATCTACTGGGAAGCAAACCGCTTTACTTACAGCAGATGTTCTCCATAAAAGTGAAGACGACTGGATGTATTATATAAATCAATTAAAAGATAGAGAGACACCGTACCTCATTTGTGATGCTGAGAGTATGGAAGATTTGCGTAAGATAGCAGAGAGAATAAGTAGAATTAGTAACAAAGTGATTTGGGCAGGATCAGCAGGATTAGCTGAAGTCCTTCCTGAGGTGCTTGGGATTGAAACACAGGAAAACAATCACTTAGAAGAAGTCGTGCCGGGTGGACCGGTACTCACTGTATGCGGCAGCCTGTCACAAACTACACAGGAGCAAGTGCTCTATGCTGCAGAACAGACTGGCGTCCATCCTGTCATTGTGGATACAGAACAAATGCTGAAAGATTCATGGAATGAATATGCAGAAGTCTATTGCCGGGCCGCTGTTGAGGCCTTTCAAGCTGGGCGGGATGTTGTCCTTTACGTCCCTTCCACGTTAGAAATTAGAGAGAAAGTTGCCCGGCTGGCTGAGGAGAAGCAGCTGAACACCTTGCAAATTGGAAAACGAATTTCACATGAGCTTGGAAAGCTGACAGATCGCATTCTTACTAGTTACCCAGCTTTAAGCTCCCTCGTATTAACCGGCGGGGACACAGCTAAGGATGTAGCGAGAAGCCTGGGGGCTAAAGGCATTCAGTTATACCGCCAGCTGGAAGCGGGCATTCCCCTCGGTGAGCTTTTAGGCAGCAAACGTAAAGTGCATGTGGTTACGAAAGCGGGAGCTTTTGGAACAGATGCTTCCATTTACCGGGCAATGATCAATCTGAAAGGGGAAAATCAGGATGAACAACAAACCAATCATCGGTATCACTATGGGTGACGGAGCAGGGGTCGGTCCTGAGATTATCGTCAAGAGCCTTGCTTCGGAAGAAATAAGACAGCAAGCCATCCCGCTCGTGATCGGAGATCAGAAGCGGCTGGAGCAAGCCCGGGACATCCTCGGCGCTGATTTGACCTTCCGTACGGCTGATAAAGAGACTTCCTTTGCTCAGGAGCTTGAAGACAATACCGTGTACTGTCTCGATTTGAACCTGCTTTCTGAGGATCTTCCGTTCGGGGAGGTCGCTGCAGAAGCGGGGCATGCAGCCTTTGAATATTTGAAAACAGCGATTGAACTCGCCAATGCTGGTAAAATCGATGCCATCTGCACGGCGCCGCTCAACAAAGAAGCGCTCCACAAGGGAGGGCACTTATACCCGGGCCATACAGAAATTTTAGCAGAACTCACGGATACGCAGAACTTCTCTATGATGCTGTCTTCTCCGAAACTGAAAGTCATTCACGTCACGACCCATATTGGTCTCAAGGATGCGATCGACCGAATCGAACCGGAGCGGGTGTACGACGTCATTAAAATGGCGCATCAGACGCTCAGTCAATCAGGAGTGAAAGATCCGAAAATTGCTGTGTGCGGGATTAATCCTCACGCGGGAGAAAATGGATTGTTCGGGTACGGAGAAGAAGAAGAGAAGGTTATTCCTGGTGTAGAACGGGCCCAGTCAGAAGGAATCAACGTCCAGGGGCCGCTGCCAGCGGATACGTTGTTTTTCCGTGCCGTAAGAGGAGATTTTGATATCGTGGTGGCGATGTACCACGATCAGGGACACGGCCCGATTAAAGTCCTCGGCCTTGATGCAGGGGTCAACATTACCGTCGGTCTGCCGATTATTCGTACAAGCGTAGACCATGGAACCGCCTTTGATATCGCTGGAAAAGGTGCGGCCGATGAAAAAAGCATGCTCGAAGCTCTTCGACAGGCCATCGAATTAGCTCCTCAACGAATTCAATAGCTTAGCTTTTCAGCTTACAGTAAAAACGTTCTTGTTTTTACTGTAAGCTGTTTTTTTCTCAGGATCCGTTTTAGTGACCCCAAGTGACTCACGATAGCTTTTGCAGAATGCAGGGCAGGCTTAAAAAAACATGGCGGCATCTTGGAAGTCGAAGAGGAGGAACTGCTGGAAAAGGATCGATTAGGTTCGGCATGCCCAGTGCCATCCTCCAACTGACCTTTTGCCTGCAGGAGAGTAGAAAGCAAACGTTTCTCTTTTCGAAATCTGAATCGTTATGGACAGCATTTGTGTATGCCAAAAGCACCCCCTCTAAAGTGGTGAATCAAAAAACCCCCAAATTAAATGTTGAAAAACGCTTACATTTCCTTTATACTTCAACTAAATCGATTTACTAAACCGGTTTACCTAAGTTTTGGAAAGGGGTTGCTTCATGAATAAAGTGATCGTCCCCTTAAACGCCTTCGCCGATCAGGATGTGTATAACAAGGGGCAGGCAGCCTTTATTGCTCCGATTTTCAACGGCGGAGCGTACGGGGTGGAAATACGAAGAGAGCTTATTAAAAATCTGAACACAGAGCTCGCCGTACTTAAAGACAGGCTGAAGGATTATGGCTTGTTTGTCGTGTACTCGGCTCCGGCCGGGCTCTGGTGCGAAAATGGGGAATTGAACTCCGAAGAACTGGAGCTCATCTGCCAGGAAGCTTCCGGTCTCGGGGCCAGCCTGCTTAAGGTCTCTCTAGGAAACTATCAAGCTTCCCGTTCGCCTTTCGATTCGTTGCGGGAGTTGATCGATCGGTGGTCGCCTCAACTTGAGATTCTTATAGAGAATGACCAAACGGACTATGGCGGCCGTCTTGAAGTGTTGAAGGACTTTTTTACAACCGCTTCCAACGAAGGGGTCTCGATAGAGATGACGTTTGATGTTGGAAACTGGAAGTTTGTCAATGAAGAGATGGATGAGGCTCTACAGGCGCTGGGTCACCGGGTGCGTTATCTGCACCTTAAATACGTAACAGAAAGACATGGAGAACTCGTCACGCTTCCGCTGCTTGAAGATGAAGAGGAGCAATGGAAGCAGGCCGCCGGTCAGTTTTCAGCGGAGATTCTGAAAGCGCTTGAATTTCCGGTTCAGGATGAAAAAGACGTAGCGGCTTATGTAGAGATGGTAGGAAGAGCTGGATTAGAAAGCGAGGATGGAGTATGGAAAAATTAGATGTCGTAACGTTTGGTGAAGCAATGGCTATGTTTTATGCAGAAGAAACCGGCCCCCTTCACAGAGTCAGCCGGTTTATCCGCGAATTAGCGGGAGCCGAAACCAATTTTGCGATTGGTATGGCTAAGCTTGGTTTTCGATCAGGATGGGTGAGTAAAGTCGGCAATGATGCCTTTGGAAAATTTGTCATGGAACGGCTGCAGGAAGAAGGGGTCAACGTTGAACACGTCCTTGCCTCTTCCGAGCATCCTACCGGCTTTCAGCTTAAATCCAAAGTCTTTGAAGGCGATCCCGAGGTTCAATACTTTCGGAAAGGATCAGCGGCCAGCCGTTTAAAAACAGAAGATTTTAACGAAGGATATTTTAAGAAAGCAGATCACCTTCATATGACAGGGATTCCGCTCGCGGTCTCGTCATCGGTTCGAGCATTTGCAGAACATACGCTTGATTTTATGAAGAAGGAAGGAAAAACTGTTTCTTTTGATCCGAATTTACGTCCTTCCCTATGGAACACCGAGCAGGAAATGACAGCTGTCACCAACGAAGCTGCTGCTAAAGCAGACGTTTTGCTGCCCGGGATTGAGGAAGGTCAGGTACTTACCGGCTGTTCCACTCCGGAAGAAATCGCCGCTTTTTATATTGACCTTGGGGTTCAGCTCGTCGTCGTTAAACTCGGCGAAGAAGGTGCTTACTATCAAACTAAGACAGATCGCGGTTACGTGCAGGGCATCAAAGTGGCTCACGTCGTGGATACCGTTGGCGCAGGAGACGGCTTTGCCGTAGGACTTGTCAGCGGGCTGCTGGAACAAAGAGAGATTAAGGATGCCGTGTTCAGAGGAAATGCGATTGGGGCTCTAGCTGTCCAGTCCCCGGGGGATAACGATGGCTATCCTGATAAAAATAGTCTCGAAGATTTTATGAATACTCACTTAAAAGGAGCGAAGTAAGATGAAACAAACTCTAGCAAAACAGCGCTGGATTCGGTTGATTCCTATTGCTTTTATTACGTACAGTCTTGCTTACCTTGACCGGGCCAACTACGGGTTCGGTGCCGCTGCAGGTCTAGCTAAGGATCTGCACATTACACCGGGAATCTCCTCCTTATTAGGATCCCTGTTCTTCCTTGGGTATTTCTTTTTTCAAATACCCGGGGCGCACTATGCGGAAAATAAAAGTGCAAAAGTCCTGATTTTCTGGTCTTTAATCCTCTGGGGAATTCTGGCCAGCTTAACCGGAATGATTTCGAATGTAAATTTCTTATTTGCGATCAGATTCTTACTTGGCGTTGTTGAAAGCGCTGTTATGCCGGCGATGCTTGTGTTCTTAAGTCACTGGTTTACAAAAGAGGAGCGGTCGCGTGCCAATACGTTCCTCATTCTCGGTAACCCGGCAACGGTGCTTTGGATGTCGATCGTATCTGGTTATCTGCTGCACTCCTTCGGCTGGAGATGGATGTTTATTTTAGAAGGTGTGCCCGCGATCATCTGGGCCTTTATTTGGTGGAAACTTGTGAATGATGAACCGAAAGATGCCAAATGGTTATCTAATGGGGAGAAGGTCTCCCTTCAGGAAGCATTGGATAAAGAGCAGCAGGGAATTAAACCTGTCAAAAACTATCGAGAAGCGTTTAAGAATAAAACCGTTGTGCTGTTAAGTCTGCAATATGCCTTATGGAGTATTGGTGTGTATGGCTTTGTTATGTGGCTGCCGTCTATTATTAAAGCCGCTCCGAATATGGACATCGTTTCTACAGGCTGGCTGTCTGCCGTGCCGTACGTATTAGCCGTCATTCTTATGCTTACAGGCTCTTATTTTTCTGACAAAATGCTAAGGCGCAGCATCTTTGTCTGGCCGTTTCTATTAGTCGGTGCCGTTGCATTCTACTGCTCCTATTTACTAGGAACAAGCAACTTCTGGCTGTCGTTTGTCTTGTTAATCATTGCCGGCGGTGCGATGTATGCTCCGTACGGACCATTTTTCGCGATTATCCCAGAGCTACTGCCTCGAAACGTGGCTGGTGGTGCGATGGCTTTAATCAATAGTATGGGAGCGCTTGGTTCTTTCGTTGGCTCCTATTTGGTCGGTTATTTAAACGGACTGACAGGCGGATTTGGAGCTTCGTATATTTTCATGTCCGGTTCACTTTTAGCTTCAGCAATCTTGACGATCTGGGCGGCTAGTGCTGGAGAAAAACGCAAGAAATCCCCGGCAGAACAAGTGAATTTAAAAAGCAAAACAGTCTAACTTGACTATGACATAGAAGGATGAGATGCCGGTGGATGTGTCCCGGCATCCATCCTTTCCCATGGGTCAGGGTAGATAAAACAAGGAGGTCATATTACAATAGAAGGACAATGCTATTGAAAAAAGGTTGATGACATGGAAAGAGTGACGATGGCAGACGTTGCGAAGGAAGCAGGTGTTTCCAAAAGCACGGTCTCCCAGTTTTTGAACAAACGCTATGAATATATGGGCGAAGAAACAAGAAGAAAAATTCAGCAAGCTATCACCGAGCTTGGTTACCAGCCCAATTATTTAGCACGCAGCTTAAAACAGAAAAGAACGTCGATGATCGGGATTATTGTCGCCAACATCAAGCACCGTTTTTCAACGGAAGTCAGTCATGCGATTGAAGAGTACTGCTATGATGCAGATATCCAGGCGATCGTATGCAATGCCGATGATGATCCGGTGAAGGAAAAGAAGTATATCGAAATGCTGATGGCTAAACAAGTCGATGGGTTGATCATTTTTCCAACCGGGAAAAATATAGAGCTTTACGACAGTATGATTCATGCTAAATATCCGGTCGTGTTTATGGACCGGAAAGCAGGCGATATCAATCTTCCGAGGATTGTCTCGAATAACATTGAGAGTGCGTATCAAGCAGTGGAACACTTCGTGAAACAGGGACATACACGCATTTCCATCGTTACCCAATCGTTAACGATTACACCGAGAGCGGAACGGGTGGAAGGCTACAAAAGGTGTCTTGAAGATTATCAGATCGACTGGAATGAGGATTACGTCATTAATAACCCGATCAGCGATCTGCAGGAAGAGCTTGAAAAAATGTTTTCCTCCAATCATCCGCCTACGGCTTTGCTGGCGGGGAACGACCGAGTGTTTCTTGAGCTTCTGAAGTTTACGAAGCGAAAAGAGATGACCATCCCGGACGATTTTTCCTTGATCGTATTTGATAATATTCAGTACGCAGCGGTCTCCACCCCTGCGGTCTCTACCATTTCACAGCCTGCTGCGGAAATGGGGAGAAAAGCAGCGGAATTGTTGCTGAAGCAGATCCAAAAAGAACCGGTGGAAGCAAAGGAACATGTTTATCCTTGTGAGTTAGTCATTCGGGAGACGTAAAGGAATAACGAGTGCAGCAAAGCCTTCAAGCACTCTGCTGCGCCTTTTTACTAAACCGGTTTATTAAAAATGAAACAGGAGGAGTTGGCATGAACATTCAACTGGCGCTGGACCGGCTGACCATTGAAGAAGCTGTATCCATTGCGGGAGAAGTAGAAGGCGATGTCGATTGGATTGAAGTGGGCACTTCATTGATCAAAGAATTTGGTATGGATAGTGTGAAAAGGATGAAAGCCCGTTTTCCCAACAAAACGATCCTTGCCGATATGAAAACGATTGATAACGCCAAATATGAAGCAGAACTTTGTTTCGAGGCAGGAGCGGATGTCATGACTGTTATGGGAGCAGCGTCTCCCGCTACCATTGAAGCCTGTCTGGAAACAGCAGGGAAATATAAGCGAGAAGTCATGATTGATTTATTACATCTGTCTGACAGTCAAAAAGAAAAGCTGCTTCCGTTTGAAACGGCGATCTTTTGTGAGCATGTTAGTAAAGATGAACAGGAAATGGGCGGCCAAAAGAATGAATTGGCCCGTTCGATGTTCCAGGGGCTGAGAATGGCGGTCGCCGGAGGAATTACGGAAGCTTCCTTTAATAAGCTGCAAATGCTGCGTCCGGAGGTTGTTATAATTGGCTCAGCGATCACGAAAGCAGCCGACCGCAAGGCAGCTGCATCCCGGCTGAAGCAATTAAGCAAACAGGAGGAGGTCAAATAATGGGAAAAATGGAGACGATTCTCTCAGAAATTCAATCGGTGACAAGTCTCATAGACGAAGCTGAATTAACTGAAATCGCGGCTGACCTGCAGAGGACAGGAAGAATTTTTGTCATCGGTGAAGGACGCTCTGGTTTGATGGCAAAATCATTTGCGATGCGTCTTATGCACTTAGGAGCTGAGGTTTATGTGATTGGCGAAACGATCACACCTTCCATTAAGGAAGATGATATGCTCGTCGCGATTTCAGGCTCTGGATCAACGAAAAGCGTCGTGTGGACAGCGGAAAAAGCGAAAAAACTCGGCTGTCAGGTCATTGCTGTAACGACCAACCCTGACTCCGACCTAGCTTCCCACGCCTCTAAAGTGCTGCGTGTGCCAGCAGCTACGAAATACCGCCGGGAGGACGAACGGCAGACGATTCAGCCGCTCGGGTCTTTATTTGACCAATGTGCCCATATCGTTTTTGATACGATCTGCCTCAGCTACGCAGAGCTTAAAGACATCGGTCATGATCAAGCCTTCAAGCAGCACAGCAACGTCGAGTAGCTGTAGAAAACAATCACTTGTGGAGAAGCCTCTGGTTTTTTCACAAGTTTTTTTATGCCCGCGGATTTACTACCTTCCCCTTAACCGCAATGGAATCTCTTTTGTCCAAATAACGAAGGCAGAAGATCCACTCAAAAACTTTTCTCAAAAAATATAAATGTATTCAAAAATAAACAAAGGTATGTTATGGTTTAAACAGAACAAAAAACAGAAAATTCAAAAGTTGGAGGGATCAAGTTGGTTGAAAACTTGTGGAATACCAATCAAGCAGAACAATTAGACTCAGGACTGCAGGAGCTCGTCTATCGTTCTAATCTTCTCGGTGCAGACCGTTCTGTCTGCAATTTTGGCGGGGGAAACACCTCGATGAAAACGGTCGAAAAGGATTTCCGCGGCAAGGACGTGGATGTCATGTGGGTAAAAGGCAGCGGCTCAGACTTAGCAACCATGAAAGAGCAAAACTTTACAGCGCTGCGCTTAGACGATATTCAACCGCTCTTAGAACGAGAGGAAATGTCTGATGAGGAAATGGTCGAATACCTCGGGCATTGTATGATTAATCATCGTCATCCTCGTTCTTCCATTGAAACGCTGCTTCACGCTTTTCTTCCATTTAAACACGTCGATCACACTCATCCGGATGCAATTATCAGCATTTGCTGTGCCGATAACGGGAAGCAGATCGCGGAAGAATTGTTTGGCGACCGGTTCGTCTGGGTTCCTTATATCCGGCCGGGATTTACGTTATCCAAAATGATTGCCGAAGGAGTCGCGAACAATCCGCAGGCAGAGCTTGTCTTAATGGAGAAGCATGGATTGGTCACATGGGGAGAGACGTCCGGAGAAGCGTATGAGCAGACGATTAAGGTCATCCAGGAAGCCGAATTATTTGTCCACGATAAGGTCGAAAAAGTAAGCGCCTTCAACGGAGAGAAGTACTCGTCACTTTCGGAATCAGAGGCAGAGAAGCTGTTGGCAAAAGTGATGCCGGTCATCCGCGGATCCGTAAGCGATGAGAAGAAGATGCTCTTAACCTGTGATCGTGGTGAGGACGTGATGGAGTTTGTGAATAGTCATGACGCGCCCGGGCTTTCTCAAGTCGGCGCCGCCTGTCCGGATCATCTCGTCCATACAAAACGGGTGCCGTTATACGTCGATTGGAACCCGCAGGAAGAACACGAAGAACAGCTGGTTGAAAAGCTTCAGTCAGGTATTGAAGCCTTCAAGGAAGAGTACCGGGCTTATTTTGAACGGAATAAGAAAGAGGGCGACCAGATGGTGGAGCCTGCTCCGCGCGTCGTGCTCATTCCGGGGATCGGGATGGTGAATACAGGGAAAGACGTGAAAAATTCCAGAGTCAGCGGAGCTTTGTACCACCGGGCGATTGCTGTCATGAAAGGGGCTGCAGCTCTAGGAAGCTTTGTTTCTCTTAATGAGCAGGAATCCTACCAGGTCGAGTACTGGCCGCTTGAACTCTACAAGCTTTCTCTCGCTCCACCGGAAGCCGAATTTTCACGACACATTGCGTTTGTAACCGGAGGGGCTGGCGGAATCGGAAGTGCTGCCTGCCGTCGTTTCGTCCAAGACGGAGCTCATGTTGTGATCGCCGACTTGAACATCGAAGGCGCAGAAAAGCTGGCAGCTGAGATCAACGAAGAGTTCGGAGTGGACCGTGCGCTTGCCGTGAAAATGGATGTGACGAAAGAAGAAGAAGTGGAGGAAGCTTTTGCGAAGACGGTGTTAGCCTATGGAGGACTTGATACCATCGTGAATAACGCGGGACTCGCGACTTCCAGTCCGATTTCCGAAACGACGCTGAAGGAATGGAATTTAAATATGAATGTCCTGGGAACAGGATATTTCCTCGTCGGCCGCGAAGCTTTTAGAAAAATGGAGCAGCAGGGCATTGGCGGAAGTATGGTGTTTATCGGTTCGAAAAACTCCGTGTACGCCGGAAAAAATGCTTCTGCATACAGCTCCGTGAAAGCATTGGAAGCCCACCTTGCCAGATGTCTCGCTGCAGAAGGAGGTCAGCATGGCATAAGAGTCAATTCGGTGCTGCCGGATGCTGTGCTTCAAGGCTCGGCGATTTGGAATTCAAGCTGGCGGAATGAAAGGGCTGCCGCTTACGGCATAGACCCGGATGAATTAGAAGAGCACTACCGTAAACGGACTACGCTCCAAGTCAACATTTATCCGGAGGATATTGCCGATTCGATTGCCTTTTTTGCTTCCTCACATTCTGAGAAAACGACAGGATGTATGATCACCGTAGATGGCGGTGTTCCGGCAGCCTTTACGAGATAAACCTTGGAAAAGTGTAATGGGGAAGATTCTTTATTACACTTTTCTTCTTCTTTTCCTGCTTGCAGCAGGAGGAAGGTATTTAGTGACCGATTATTGAAAGCGTTTTAAATTGAACCGTTAATAAAGGGTGAATCGAATGACAATTTACAGTTTAGCTGTTGATATCGGAGCCTCGAGTGGAAGGCTGATTCTCGGAAGCGTGGATGACGGTCGTTTATGGCTGGATGAGGTGCACCGGTTTGATAACCACGTTACAAAAAAAGGGGCGTATGACTCTTGGGATATCCACCACCTCTTTCATGAAATTAAAAGTGGAATCCATAAATGTAAAGCCCGGGGAATTGAGCCTGCAAGCATTGGAATTGATACGTGGGCGGTTGATTTTGTCCTCCTGGATGAAAAGGATGAGCTGCTTATGGATCCCGTGTCCTATCGGGATCCGCGCACCGATGGAAAGATGGAGGAAGTGTTTGAAACGATTTCCAAAGAACGGCTTTATTTAGAAACAGGCATCCAGTTTCAAAAATTTAATACCATTTATCAATTGTATGCATTAAAAGAACAGCATCCGGAAATTCTGGACAAGGCCAAAACCTTCCTTATGATCCCTGATTATTTAAACTTCCTTTTGACAGGGGTAAAAGCCAATGAATACACCAATGCGACTTCTACACAGCTGGTCAATGCATTTACGAAGCATTGGGATAAGGAATTGCTTGCCACCCTCGGAATCAACCAGGACATGTTTCAGGAGATCCAGACGCCGGCAACTGAGCTCGGACGTCTGAAGGAGGAGATCGCAGAAGAGTTCGGCTTTTCTATGAAGGTGGTGCTGCCGGCTACGCATGACACCGGTTCTGCCGTTATCTCTGTACCCCAGCAGGAGGACACCATTTACATCAGCTCTGGAACGTGGTCGTTGATTGGTGTTGAGAACCATTTTCCCATTTGTGTCACGAAAGCCCTCGATTACAATTTTACGAATGAAGGCGGAATGGATTATCAGTTCCGGTTTCTGAAAAACATCATGGGCCTTTGGATGATCCAAGAGGTGAAACGCAATTACAACGATCAGTATTCTTTTTCTGATTTAGTAGAAATGGCTGAAGCAGCAAGCAGCATGCACTCAATCGTAGACGTGAACGACGACCGGTTTTTAAAGCCTGACCATATGGTGGCAGCGATCCAGGAATACTGCAGGGAAACTTCCCAGCCTGTGCCAAACGATCCTGGAGAGGTAGCGAAATGCATCTTTGACAGCCTTGCTGCCAGCTATCAAACGTCCGTCGCAGAAATTGAAGACATTTTTGAAAGGGAATTCAAAAAAATTAATGTCATTGGCGGCGGTTCCCAAAACGAATTTCTCAACCAGTTGATCGCTGACGTCACCCAGAAGCCCGTTGACGCTGGTCCTGTGGAAGCGACGGCTATTGGGAATATTATCGCCCAGAAGATTGCGTTAGGAGAAATCAGGGATGTGGACGAAGCGAGAGCGATTACGAAACAGTCTTTTTCAATAAAAACTTATCAACCTAAAGTAAAGGAGCGATAACCAATGACAGTACAAGAAGCCTATGAGGAAGCGAAAAAAAGCTACGAGAAGTGGGGAGTCGATGTCGAGGAGGCTCTTCGCCGGTTACAATCGATCCCGATTTCAATTCACTGCTGGCAGGGAGATGATATCGGCGGTTTTGAAGTGAACGCCAATGAGCTCTCCGGCGGGATTGATGTGACAGGAAATTATCCTGGTAAAGCCGGCACTCCTGAAGAACTGCGCAGCGATCTTGAGAAAGCGCTGTCTCTCATCCCGGGACAACACCGGATTAACCTGCACGCCATTTATGCGGAGACAGAGGGGGAAGTCGTTGACCGCGATGAGCTTGAACCTAAACATTTTGCAAACTGGGTGAACTGGGCTAAAGAGCAAGGGTTAGGTTTAGACTTCAACCCGACCCTTTTCTCCCATCCGAAAGCGGCGGATGATTTAACCTTGTCTCATCCAAATGAGGAAATCAGGGAATTCTGGATCAATCACTGCAAAGCAAGCCGCAAAATCGGCGAGTATTTCGGCAAAGAGCTGGGTACAGCTGCGCTTACGAATATTTGGATTCCTGATGGCTACAAAGATCTTCCGAGTGATCGCTTAACCCCTCGGAAGCGGCTGAAGGATTCCCTCGACCGCATCTTTCAATCCGAAATTAGTGAAAATTATAATTTGGATTCCGTCGAAAGCAAGTTGTTTGGGATTGGTTCGGAAGCGTATGTAGTGGGTTCCCATGAATTCTATTTCGGCTATGCCTTGCAGAATCATAAGCTTTGTCTGTTGGATACCGGGCATTTCCACCCGACTGAAATGGTGTCAAATAAGATTTCAGCGATGCTGATGTACACAGACCAATTAGCGCTGCATGTATCAAGACCGGTACGCTGGGACAGTGACCACGTCGTCTTGTTAGATGAAGAATTAAAAGAAATTGCGCTGGAACTGGTACGTTGTGATGCGCTCGATCAAGTGAGGATCGGCCTTGATTTCTTTGATGCCAGCATCAACCGGGTGGCAGCATGGACCATCGGGACAAGGAACATGATTAAAGCTTTATTATACGCGCTGCTCATGCCGAACGACCATTTACAGAAGCTGCAGGAGGAAGGTGACTTTACAGAACGGCTCACTTTATTGGAAGAATTCAAGACGTATCCGTTTGGAGCGATTTGGGATTACTATTGCAGCCAGATGGAAGTTCCTGTGAAAGAGACGTGGCTGAATGAAGTCCGCACCTATGAAAAAGAGGTGCTTACTAAGCGCTGATTTTATAACGTTAAACGCCTGCCAGGTGCCTGCTGTGAAGGGATATGTTATAGTGAAGAAGTAAGAAAATGAACGTAATTCCACATAAAACCACACAAATAAAACTTTAAGCAGGACCGGGGGGTTTTGGCGTGTTAGTAGCCGAACGGCAGCGTAAAATTGTCGATTTAGTGAATGAGAAATTAAGCATACGCGTTACAGAGTTAAGCAGGCACTTTTCTGTAACCGAAGAAACGATACGCAGAGATTTGGAAAAGCTGGAAAAACAAAACCTGCTGCGAAGAAGCCATGGCGGCGCCGTCAGCGTGCAGGAAGAGCAATCAGAAACGTCTTATTTGGAACGTGAAATTACAAATGCACATGAAAAGAGGGCCATCGCCCTTGAAGCCGTCAAACAAATCATACCAGGGGAAAAGATTATTCTCGATGCGAGCACTACCGCCTGGTATATGGCAAAAGAGCTTCCTGATCTGCCTTTGACGGTCATCACGAACTCTGTCAAAGTCGCCGTTGAGCTGAGCAAAAAGGAGAAAGTCAATGTGATTTCTACCGGAGGAATGCTGCTGCCTAAATCTCTCTCGTTCGTGGGTCCGCTTGCGGAAAACTCCTTAACTACCTATCACGTCGATAAGGCTTTCATTTCGTGCAAAGGCGTCCACTTGCGCGGCGGCCTGACGGATTCAAATGAGTGGCAGGCCCTCATTAAAAGACAGATGATGAACATCGCTGATGAAACAGTGCTGATGGTAGACTCATCAAAATTTGATATCCGTACCTTCGTCCAAATCGGCAGGCTTGCGGATGTCTCTTCCGTTCTTACAGACGACCATGTGAGAGCGGATTATGTGAATGCCTTCGAAGAACTGAACATCCCTATTAAAACCGTTACTTTGATGAATTAAAATTTTCTATTAGGAGCTTGGAACTTATGATACGGAAAGCGTCCGTGATGTATGTCAACAAAGGTTCTTATGAGGAATATAAGCGAAGACACGATGAACTATGGCCGGAAATGAATGCCGCTCTGAAAGAGCATGGCGCTCATAATTACTCCATTTTTTTAAACGAGCAGACCGGCGAGCTGTTTGCCTATCTTGAAATTGAAGATGAAGAAAAATGGGAGCAAATGAGCGGGACCGACGTGTGCCGGCGGTGGTGGGCGTATATGGCGGATATTATGGAGACGAATGACGATCACAGTCCAGTATCTGTCGAATTGAAGGATATGTTTTACTTGCCATAAAGAATCAAAAAGAGCTTGCCGGGAAACCAAAAAATTTCTCTGCAAGCTTTAGTTATGTGGATTTTCCGCTTGTTCACTCTTGGAAAATGAACGATAGAATCTGCTGGCGGGCCGGGAGTTGAAAGCTTCCGGTTCTTTCTTGTGTCAGCAGCTAATCTTTTCCTGTACACCCACAAAATCCAATGGATATTTTTGTTTAAGTTTGAAACAGATGCGTAATATACAAAATTACAGAAATAAATAAAAATAAAAACTAGTAATAAAAAATAAAATATGTCTGTTTGTATTGACTTTTCTGTCAATTATCGATACTCTGTTCATAGAATAAAAATAAAGCGCTTTAATTTTTATTATTCTGAAAACTATTACAGAAAAGATAATTGAAAGGAGATGAAGCAGTGGGAAGAATAGGAAGTAAAAGTACCACTGGTTGGAAAGCGACCATTTCTGTTTCCATGGCGAACTATATCGAAGCAGGTTCGATCATCGCGGCTGCCAGCAGCCTGTCTCTTTGGCAGGCCTATCTCGGACTGAGCAGTCTTTCTATCGGACTGCTCAGTGCCGTGAGTGCCAACGCTTTTGGCGCGGCAATCGGCGCTTTAATCGGCGGTTATTTGTGTGACAAATATGGCAGGAAATTTATTTATACGTACGATTTGCTTGTATATATGCTCGGAGTGCTGCTGATCGCCTGTTCGTTCAATTTTCCGATGCTGTTAATTGGAACCGTTATCACAGGTGTGGCAGTCGGAGCAGGGGTTCCTGCTTCCTGGACGTATATTGCGGAAGAAGCCCCTCATGAAAAGCGGGCGGCACACGTCGGAACGGCGCAGTTCGCCTGGTCTGTCGGACCGACTTTAACCTTTTTGCTTGCCGTATTGCTTGCTCCACTGGGACTGCTAGGGAGCCGTCTGATCTTTGTCCATTTACTCATCATCGCTTTTATTACTTGGTATATTCGTCAGGGACTATCTGAATCTACCATTTGGAAAGCCAACAAAACAAAGGAAAAAGAACAGGCTCAAACAAAGGCCCTGTCGAAACGAGCGTTTAAAGACTTATTCAGCCTCAAGGTCAACCGTGAAGCGTTGTTTCTATTAATCGGAATTTATTTATTCTGGAACTTAACTGCTGGAGCGATGGGATATTTCATGCCTTACATTTATGAAAATGTAGGCGGGCTGTCAGGAGTTCAGGCCAACCTGCTTCAAGTATTTCTTTGGGGACTCACCGTTCTCACCACATACTTTGGCTTTATGAAGCTCGGGGACAAATACAGCAGAAGATTGATCTTTGCTATCGGAGCGATCATGGGCATAGCAGCCTGGCTGATTCTCACATTTGCTCCGATGAACTGGTTTTCCCTTTTTGCTTTTGTCATTTTATGGGGGAGTGCCGCTGGAATTGGCGCCCAGGCATTTTACGGCCTGTGGGCAAGCGAGCTGTTCCCGACTACTTACAGGGCGGGAGCTCAAGGGTTCATGTATTTCCTTGTAAGAACAGGAATCGCAATATGGTCGTTTGTGCTGCCGACCGTTATGGACAAGCTTGGATTTCAAATCGCGGGGATTACGATGATTGTCTTTCTCGTTATTCATTTCGTCATCGGCGTCTGGCTGGCACCGGATACCCAGGGCAAATCTCTTGAACAGATAGAAAAAGAACGATTCGGAAAGAAAATGGATAGCGCAAGTAAAGATGCTTCCCTTTCATAGGGGGCAGACATACCCTTACTTTTAGTATTTAAGGTGAAAGAAATAGCTGGAATCCCGGTTGTGAGTATGAAGTATCATCTCCCCTTTGTTTAAAAAGGGGAGATGATACTCGCTTTTCACGGCAATTCAGGAAGCAGGGACGTTCGATGTTGGCATCTCTTGTGCCAGCATCGGACTGTCCTACATAAATCCAATTATATAGTCAGCATATATCCGATCATCCTTACCGGAGAAGATGGTTTTATAATTGTAAAGTATGGATTCAACTTGACAAACGAAACAAACAGTTATACAGTAAAACCATAATACTTCGTAAGACGAATTATTCGGCAGGTGATACAATGACTGATTTTGATAATCTGGAAGATCTATTTTTTAATCATATCGAAAAATTATTTTTCCCTGAAGAATGGCTTAAACTTGATTTGAAATTTTCTAAATCAGAGATTTTAACAATGTTATATCTTTATAAACGGAAAGAAATTACGATGAGGGAAATCGTAGAGTATTTAAATTCTCCTATGAGTACGGCGACAGGAATTGCGGATCGACTCGTAAAGAACGGTTTTATACACAGGTGTAGAAGTGAACATGATCGAAGGATCGTGATTTTGAAGCTCTCTGAAAAAGGAACTGGTTTGGTTAAAGAGATTATGAATATGGTTTCAAGTTATGTGAATGTCGTTTTAGACAATTTGACAGAAGAAGAGAAACAATTCCTAACTCAGATTGTATTAAAAATCATTAGTAGTGTTCAGAAAAAGTTAAGTGAAGATCATGTCCAGCCGGAAGATAATCATTCGATTAAAAAAATCGAGATTGAATAGCTTCTGTAGGAAAAGCTTGGGAGGCTTGGATTTTCATTTAACCAATATTTCGTAATCCGTACGATCCATTGTAAGAAATATTAAGTTTTTTGGCGACAGTAGCTGAAATGCTTAATTTTTTGATAAATACTTCGTTTTACGTACTATTCGGTTAATGAATAAAAAGGAGGAAGAAACATGAGAATTATTTTGTACACGGGAAAAGGCGGAGTGGGAAAAACAAGTGTGGCGGCTGCAACAGCGGTTAAATGTGCAAAAGAGGGAAAGAAAACGCTTGTCATCAGTACAGATCCAGCACATAGTCTGGGAGATTCCCTTGATATGAAGCTGACAAATGAGCCAGTAGAGGCAGCTGCGAATTTGTGGGCGCATGAAATCGATACGATTCATGAAGTGGAAGAGGGATGGGGAAAGGTTCAGAGTTATCTGACGGAACTTTTTACAAGTAAAGCAGTGAAAGATATTACTACACAAGAGTTAACGGTTTTTCCTGGTATGGAGGACCTTCTCAGCCTATTAAGAATTTTAAAATATTATAAAGAAGATTTTTATGATGTCATTATTATTGATTGCGCCCCAACAGGAGAAACACTAGCATTACTGAGTTTTCCGGAAATGCTTCGCTGGTGGATGGAAAAACTTTTCCCTTTGAAAAAGAAGGCTGTTAAAGTTGTTGGACCGATAGCCCAATCGATTACGAAAATCCCGATGCCTTCTGGGCAAGTGTTAGAGGAAATTGATAGAATGTATTACCAATTAGATGAAATGAAACAGATTTTTTCCGAACGGGATACAACAAGTATTCGAGTCGTGGTGAATCCAGAAAAAATGGTCATAAAAGAAGCGCAGCGGAGCTTTACTTATTTGAATCTATACGATTTCAATATCGATGCCGTTGTCATCAATCGTGTTATACCTGATGAGGTGACGGATACGTATTTTCAATCATGGAAGGACATCCAAAAGAAATACAAAAAAGACATTAAAGAAAGCTTTAGTCCCATTCCTATTTATAATGCCCCCCTTTTTGAGAAGGAAGTAGTTGGAATGACGATGCTTGACCGAATGGGGAAGGAAGTTTTCAAAGAGGAGGATCCGATTGAAATCAAGTATAAAGGTCGAGCCCAAAAGATAATCAGCGATGGGGACGGTTACATGATGGAGATTGAGATGCCGTTTGTTCAGAAAAATGAGCTGTCACTAAATCAGAAGGGGGATGAGCTCATAATAAAAATCGGGAATATCAAACGCAATATTACCTTGCCTAGAACGCTGTTAGACTATTCTATCTATAAAGCGAAATTTGAGAATGAAAAATTACGAATTTATTTTGGGGGCGGTCAAAATGAATGAATCCTTTATTAAATGTTTAATCAAGCATAAGTTGAAAGTATCTAAAAGTGTAATGGATCATTTACCTCCAGAGTTATCAAAACAAATCATGGGTGCGGGAAAAACAATTCTGGAAGCCGTTAATGAAGGAATTAAAGAAATAGAGAATACTCCCACAGAAGATACAAAGAAATCAAGTGAATTGAAGAATGTTTCAATTGATTAATTGATCACTTTTCATATGACCCTTCAAG
This sequence comes from Halobacillus salinarum, assembly GCF_022919095.1. Taxonomy (NCBI): domain Bacteria; kingdom Bacillati; phylum Bacillota; class Bacilli; order Caryophanales; family Bacillaceae; genus Halobacillus; species Halobacillus salinarum. The sequence goes on from NZ_CP095073.1 coordinate 599,307, forward strand.
TTTTCAACTTTCCTGAGCTTTAACCTTATCTTCAGGTTCGCTCGGAGTAGATTTTTCTACAGACTGCAGCTGGTAAATCCCGGCTGTTTTTTTATTTGCCTTTATAAGGCTGTGCTTAACACAAAATTTACATTAGATTTACATTTGTAATATAATGCAATAAGAACTTCTAATGCGTTACTTGATGGAGAGTGAAGGTATGAAACAAGCTATGCAAAAGGTCGGCGCCGGTATTGCGTTCGTGGTGGGAAATCTATTTATCTCGTTGCTGGTTCTATCGATTTATCAGTGGGCGAGTCATTCGTTTCAAACCAATCCAGCAATCGACTGGGTTCAAGTACATACAAAATTTTTCGGGATGCTCGTATTAATTGGAGGAGGGTTGCTGTTATTAACAGTCCCTCTCCAGTTGAAGCTGCTGGTAAAGATCCAGGAGCATAAAGTCCTTATGAGAGGATGTAAAATCCTCATCTTACTCGTGATGCTCATTGCTTCCGCAGTTTTTGTGAACTTTATTTTTCAAGCAGCAGAGGAATTTATGCACCCGGACAGGGCAATCGACTGGATTCAGGAAAACCGTGCCCGCTTCCTGATCGGTGTGCTCTATTTGTTTTTGTTTGCCTGTCTGTTTTATTTTGTTTTCGGAAATGTGTATTTATCGATGATTCTTTTTACCACAGTAGGAACTGCACTTGCTTATGTCCATTACAACAAAATGAACTTTCGCAGCGAGCCCCTTTATCCGGCTGACTTTCAACAGCTTGGCCATATGAAGGAAGTGCTGCCGATGATCGCTGGTTACTTATCGTTTGGACGGATTACGGCTGTCCTTGTGGCTATTGTCATCCTGCTGTTTTTAGTGCCGTTTCTCCCGAAGATCAAAACGGTTTGGTGGGCGAGACTAGTGCTCATTCCTGTCACTGCATTTCTCTTGTACAGTTGTACGTATTACGAAAGCACTTTTGTTAAACAAGGGTTGGAGAAGTTGGAGATTAAAGCGGTAGGCTGGAACCAGCTTACAAACTTTAAGAAAAATGGCTTTCTGTTTGCCTTTGTCTCGAATCTTCAGGGTGATCAGTTTAAAGAGCCGGACAAGTATAACAAATCACAAGTCACAGAAATTGCCCAGGAGCTCCAAAAGGAAAGTGCGGTCAGCGTTTTTAATCCGGATACAAAACCTAAGGAAAAACCTAATATCATTTATTTAATGAGTGAGGCGTTTTGGGATCCGACAAGACTTCCGAATGTTACATTCAGTGCGGATCCGATGCCTCATATCAGGAAACTGATGAAAGAGTACCCATCCGGAAATATTTTGTCCCCTATGTTTGGCGGTGGCACGGCTAATGTAGAATTTGAGGCACTGACAGGGTACTCCATGGCCTTTCTAAAAGAAGGAACGATTCCTTATCAGGAGATGATCGAAAAACAGCCGCCTGTCCCTACGTTAGTGTCGACACTGAACAATATGGGCTATTACACGACCGCTTATCATCCGAATAATAAAGTGTTTTATAAGCGGAACCGCGTGTACGACCGGTTTGGGTTTAATGATTTTATCAGCGTGGAGGACATTACCTTCAAGAAATATTCGGGCAGGTATGTGGCTGATGAATCTGTGTCGAAAGAAATATTGAAGGTACTTAAAGATCATAAGGAGCCGACCTTTGTTCATAGCGTAACGATGCAGAATCACTTTCCGTACCGCGGTGATCGCTATGAACATCCGGATATTGAAGTTTCAGGATTATCTAAAGAGCAGACACCGGTACTTGAAGAATATGTCGAAGGAATCCGCAGATCGGACGTAGCCATGCAGATGCTGGTTGACGAGCTTGAACAATTGGATGAACCGACCATTGTCGTCTTCTGGGGCGATCACTTGCCGATCCTCGGGGACAATAAAGCATTATATAAAGAAACGCATTTCGCTGAGGGAAAGTCAAAAGCGGAAGAGGACGTCATGTACTCCAAGACTCCGATGTTCATGTATGCGAATTTTCCAATCGAACAAAAGGATCTGGGGACGGTGAGTCCTGTATTCTTCCCATCCATGGTGCTTCAATATGCAGGGCTGGAGGTATCCCCTTTCTACTCGTTCTTATCGGAAGTGCACAGTGAGTTTAACGGAATCAAATCAAATGTGAAGCTCGATGACGAGAATCAGATCATTACTGATTTAACGGATAAACAAAAGCAGCTGCTCAATCAATACCGTCTGCTGGAATATGATTTATTAGCAGGAAAACAGTATACGGAATCTCTCTTGTATAACGGAAACCCGTAGAGGTTTTTCATGGAATTCCGCATTTCAGTGGGGTAGATATTACGAGACCTCGGTGGAAAAGCGGGCGATCCAAAGTTCAAATTTCCTCCTCAACAAATTGAAAGTCTTCAGGAAACCCTGAAGACTTTTTTTACGTTTCTGAGGAAGCAGTGAACTTAGAAGACTTCTCCGTGCGATTAATGATCGAAGTTCCGACGAGATCACCGGTGACATTTAGAGCCGTACAGCCCATACCGACAAGCACATCGACAGCTGTTAAAAGAGCAACAGCTTCCATGGGCAGTCCCACCTGTGAAAAGACCGTTGCAATCATGATAATACCCGCTCCAGGAACTCCTGCGGTTCCAACAGAGGCAAGCGTTCCGACAATCACAATTTGCAGGATTGCGGTAAAACTTAACGGATCATTAATAACGTTGGCTGCAAAAACAGCAGACACCGCAATCCGAATTGCCGCACCATCCATATTAATCGTGGCTCCGAGCGGGAGGCTGAATCCGTATAGGCTTTTTTTGAGACCGAGTCCTCTTGCAGCATCTAAGGTCAGCGGCAGCGTACCTGAACTGCTTTGCGTTACAAAAGCTGTCAGCATTGGTGTGCGGGCTTTTGAGAAAAACGACGCTGGGCGGATTTTTGCCAAAGTAAGAAATAGAATATAGAGCACAAGCTGGACGTGAAGCGCCGCGTACAATACGAGAATAAATTTTCCCAGAGATAATAGAGTCTCTGTGCCTTGATTGCCGACAACTTTAGCAATAATAGCAAAAATCCCAATCGGTACATACTGAAGAATCCCTTTCATGACAACGAGTGTAGCTTCATTCAGGCCGCTTGCTACTTGATAAACCTGCTCCCCGATCTCTTTATACGAATCAGAAGCTCTTAAAAAGGAAATCGCAATCCCGAATACAATTGCAGTAAAAATAATTCCGAGAAGATTCATTTCCGTAAAGGCTGTTATGATATTATCAGGGACAATATTTAATAAGACCTGAACAACTCCAGGATTCTCGGGTGTTTCGAAGCTTTCGTTTCCGGTTAAAGAAGTACCTGACCCAGGGTTGAAAATGCTTGCTATGAGTATTCCGGCGATCATAGCTGCTGCTGACGTGATGAGATAATAGAGAAAGACTTTTCCTCCCATCCGTCCGAGACTGCTAATACTCGTCTGGTTGACGCCGATGATCAAGGTGAACAGAATGAGCGGGAGAATCACAAACTTTAATAACCGCATCAATAAATCTCCCAAAGGTGCTAATACAGCTGCGTCCTCACCGAAAATCAACCCGACGACTATACCGGCGGTTAAGGCAATGGTGATCTTTTTAATCAGAGACGCTTCTAAATAACCTTGCCAAATTTTTTTCATGCTTGAACCTCCTTTAAGATAGTTAAAATTCATGAAATCAGATAAGCTTACTCAGTATTCAGTTCTATAAAAATAGCTGATCCTTGCCATTCCTGTCAAAATCTTTGCTTCTGTGACAGGGAGTTCCTATAAAATCATTCAAATAAAAAGGAGAGATATTACGTGTCTGCTTCCCAGGTTGTCCTGTTGCTAAGTATCGGTTATATCATATTTACCATTGATAAAAAGCAAAAAAACCTTCCCGTTCCTGTTCTCCTCCTGTTGACGGGGATGATCTTATCTTTTGTTCCTTATTTTGCAACTATTCAAGTATCTGAAACGGTGATTTATGATGTGTTTCTTCCGGGTTTGTTATTTACGTCAGCCTATACATATTCTCCTCAGGCGCTGCGCAAGTATGCCGGTATTATTGGTGTGCTCAGCACCGTCGGTTTAATCTCGACAGCTTTATTGCTGGGATTGCTTATGTATGTAGTCGCTGGCTGGTTTTTTCCTATTTCCTTGGCCGGTGCTTTTCTCGCTGCTTCCATTCTGACTCCGACGGACCCTGTCTCTGTAGTCTCAATTCTGAAGCAGTCATCAAATGACCCGAGTGTCGCTGATGTTGTGGATGGGGAGTCGATGATTAATGATGGAACGAGTGTCGTGTTATTCGGGGTGCTTGCAGGCATGTATGTCAACAGTCAATCTTTTCATATATGGTCCTTCTTTGGCGAATTTCTTTATGTATCTATTGGAGGGATCGTTCTCGGACTGGGGATAGGCTGGCTTTGCAGCCGGGCCGTTCATATTACGCATCACAAACAGTATCAGGTCATGCTCAGTATTGTCACTGCCTATGGGATCTTTCATCTGGCAGAACATCTCGGCTTTTCCGGAGTACTGGCTACGGTAACAGCCGGGATCATGATTTCCTGGGAGTTTGACCACATGAATAAAGAAGATCATTACAGGGAGGCCCTGGCTGGGTTCTGGGATGTTGTGGAACCATCGCTGCTCTCGCTTGTGTTTTTATTAATTGGAATTGAAGCTACGAAATACTTAACGTCGATTTCCTGGATCCTTGCCATTGTCATATTTATGGGCTCCGTTGTAGTAAGGTTTATGGTGGTTGCTGCTTCCATGCAATTATTCAGCGGATGGCGGGAATTTATTGATTGGAAACGGGCTTCGCTTATTTCGTGGGCGGGTATACGGGGAACGATGTCTGTGTTCCTTTTGTTAAGCCTTCACGCCCAGCTCCTTGGAAAAGGGGATCAACTATTGTCTATCAGTTTCGCGGTAGTCGTGCTGTCATTAGTCCTGCAGAGCATCGGGATTTATCCTTTAGCTAGAAAAATGGTGAAATAAAAAATCTCCCGTGTAAAAACGGGAGATGGATTTCACTATACACCGTATTCTTTTTCCGGCTGGGAATGCTTAATGAAAAAGGCTAAGATGACACCGACAAGGGCGATAAGCGTCGCAGCGATAAAGGAAACGTTCACGCCGTGTATCAGACCGGTGACTCCTTCCGATGGATGCGCCTGATTCGTCATAATGGAGACGAGCAGAGCGGTACCAACGGCGCCGGAAACCTGTCTCATCGTATTGTTCATTGCTGTTCCGTGCGGCATTAAATGCTGTGGCAGCTGATTTAACCCTGCTGTAGTTACAGGCATCATCACCATAGCTATCCCGAACATTCTTACTGCATTCACCACAGCGAGGTACGTGAATGTGGTCTCGGGAGTAATGTCTGTGAACATATAGGTGGAAAAGGCAAGCAGCGCAAGTCCGATAACCGCCAGCCACTTTGCGCCAAACTTGTCAAACAGCCGCCCGGTAATCGGGTTCATAATTCCCATGAGCAAGGCGCCTGGAAGCAGCATTAAGCCTGATTCGAATGCTGTGAATCCAAGCATGTTCTGCATAAGGATCGGCAGGATAACCGCTCCGCCAATCATCGCAATAAAGGTCACCATGCCCAGGGCCGTCGTTAACGTGAAAATCTTATACTTGAAAATCCGGAATTCAAGAATGGGTTTTTCAAGTTTCAATTGGCGCAGGATAAACAGCGTCAGGGCTATCGCTCCAACGATGAGCGAAATAATGACCTCAGGGTGTCCCCAGCCTCCATTACCAGCTACACTAAATCCGTAAAGCAATCCTCCGAAGCCGAAGGTCGATAAAATAATTGACAGTGTATCCACGCGAGGAAACGTCTGTTTGGTTACGTTCTTTAAGATAAAGTAAGCAAGGAACATATCTAAGATAGCGATCGGTAAAATAATATAGAATAAACTTCTCCAAGGAAAATGCTCGACTAAGTATCCTGACAGTGTGGGCCCGATAGCTGGAGCAAAGGCAATTACTAACCCGAACATTCCCATCGCTGCCCCTCGCTTTTCAATCGGGAAGACAAGAAACAGTATGGTCTGCATAAGCGGAAGGATAATTCCCGCTCCTGATGCCTGCAGAATTCTTCCTAATAAAAGGACAATAAAGTTTGGTGCGAGCGCACAGATGAGAGTTCCAACTGCAAACAGTCCTACGGCCGTCATAAACAGTCTCCGTGTTGTAAATCGTTCAATTAAAAAAGCAGTAATAGGGATCATGATGCCATTTACTAGCATAAAAATCGACTGCAGCCACTGGGCCGTATTTGCATCAAGCTGAAGGTCAGCCATGATTTTCGGCAGCGCAGTAGCAAGCAATGTTTGGTTTAAGATTGCAACGAATGCACCAGAAATTAATACAATCATCAACGGTACCCGGTTGATGGCTTCCTGCTGCTGTGCTTGTTCTTCCGCCATGTCAATATTCCTTCTTTCTTTTCAAATAATTACCTAACAACTGATTTTAGCACACTTCCCTGCTTTCTTTTAGTAACCTGCTCACAGAATGAAAAGAGGAAAAAATTTATTTATGTAGAAACCATTAACGTATTCTTTACAATATGTCCGGAAGGAGAAGATTTCATGCTTGCATTCAAAACGCTCAATGAGGTGCCCCTTAAAGAAGCGGCTGAGATTTGGAATTTATGTTTTGAAGGGTATTCCATGAATGTTTCTGTCACTACTGAAGGGCTGATTCAACGGTTCACAGCTGATGGGCTGTCTGTTGAACTTTCTTTTATTGCTTACAAGGATCACAAGCCGGCCGGCATCGTGCTGAACGGAATCCGGGAGCAGCAGGGGAAAATGCGCGCCTGGAATGGAGGGACAGGCATCCCTGTTTCCTATCGGGGGAAAGGCTTAGGCAGGGAGCTGATTGAACATGCCTTGCAGCTTTATCAAGAGCGCGATGTAACCACAGCCAGTCTGGAAGCGCTCAGCGATAACGGGAGAGCGATTAAGCTCTATGAAAAAATGGGTTATAAAAAGATAGAGACTCTGCTTTTTTTACAGCAGGAAGGTACACTTCAAACAGCTGCAAACCAGCAGGGTTTCCAGTTAGAGACGTCCATCGCTTCACAAGCTCAGTACCTAAAGTTTTCTCCTAAGCGTGTGCCGTGGCAATGTCAATGGCCGTCGCTCCGTCTGGACGGTGAGCTTGCCGTCGTGAAGAAGGAAGGAGAAGTGCTTGCTTATCTGTTATATAAACGGCGCTATGACGAAGAGGGCAGGTTGAAAACGATTCTTTTGTTTCAAACAGGCGGGGAGGAGCAGCATCCAGCCTATCGAGAAGCTCTGGAGTTTGGACTAGGGCGGATCTTTCAGCCGCGCATCCATTGCAAGCGGATGACGTTTAATTTTCCTGAATCCAGCTGTACCGCTGTAAAGCTCTTGAAAGGTCGAGGATTTGAAACGAGCATGCGACAGGTTTATATGGAGAAAAAACTGTAAAAAAAGACGGCTCGGAAGATTAACTCCGGCCGTCTTTCATTTGATTAAACGATTTTTGAATATTCTTCTTGCGTGTGATTTGCCGGTTTAGTAAAACTCATGCAGGCAATGAACAAACCGGATACAATCAGTGTTAACACAAGTCCGAGTAAACCCGAACGGTATAATTCGTGAAAGAAACCCGCGGTGAGAAGGATTAAAACGACTGCTCCAGCTAAAGCATACGTGCCCAGATGCTTGACGGATCCTTTCCATTTCCATTCGTTAGAAGAATCAAGCAGGCTGATGAAAACAATGGTCACGATGTTGGCGATCATTCCGATCCACACCGGATGGATGTTCAAATAAAAGCCATTAATCGCCCAGCCGCCAAGGTGGTACCAGAGAAGGCCGGCGGCAGAGCCGGTAAATAAGGAAACAAAAGCGGCCCGCTTCGTTACGACCGGCCAAAAAATAGCTGCAACAACTGGAGCGAAGGTGGCAGAGTTCCGCGTCACCCAGGCAAGCACATTCCACCATGCCGATTGTTCTGCACGCAGCATAGCAAATCCGATCATAAGCAGAGTTAATAACAGCAGGGACCATTTCGTGTACTTGACCAGCTGCTGTTCAGTTGCTTTCGGGTTGATTGCCTTCCCGACGTCCCGGCCAAGACTGGTTGCTCCGGAAAACTGACACGGAGCCCCCCAGCTGAGCGCTGCTGCCCAGAAACCGAGGAAAAACAATCCAACAAGCGGGGCGGGAAGTGTATCCATCAAGTACATAGGAACGGCGATCAACCCACGTGTTTCTCCAGGGACAGCTTGGGCTGCAGCAAGCCCGAATAAAACCGCGCCGGCAATTAAAGGAATACCTAACAGAGAAGCATAAAGCAGACCGTTACGTCCCTGTTTAGCCGTTTTGCAGGAAAGTGCCATTTGGAAGGCGGCCTGGGCAAGGATGACATTGAATAAAAACGTGCCAAACCAAGCAAGGATGGTTTGCATTCCGACACTGCCGACATGGGCATACTGAGGTTTTTCCTGAAACAATTCCTTCAGTCCGTCGACCCCTGGATTTACAAAGAAAGCGTAGGTGCCGATGGCAAGCATGATGAAAAAGATCACGACATTGCTTAATTGCGTCAATCCAACGGACCACATGCCGCCGAACTGTAAATATGCAAATAACAAAGTCGCAGTGAGCACGACAGACCATACAAGAGAAATGCCTGTAAAAACCGAGAGCGCTGAAGCAAAAGCTAATGCGGTAGCGACCGACCACATCGGAAAAGTGAATGCCGTAATGGCACCGGCTAAGCCGCGGACTTTTTCTCCGTACCGGTCTCCGAGCAGACCGGAAATCGTGACAAGTGCTTTTTTCCTGAAAGGTGCAATCAATACTAAAGCGATAATCAGGACCTGCACGGTTTCTGCAACCCCGTACCACACAGCTGAGACTCCGTGAAGATAACTCAATTCAATAATGGCAATATAAGAGGAACCCGAAAACAATCCCGTGATACAAACGGTAACAAACAGCGTATTAAAGCTGCGGCCGCCTACAAAATAGCCATTTCCATCGGCGGCTTTTTTCCTTGCGACCTGGCTGATAAAAATTAAATAAACGGTATAAACAAGAGCAAACCCGATAAACCAATAACCAACCGTCGTCATAATAAATCCTCCTTTTCAATAAAAAACGGCCACTTCAAAAGGAAGAGGCCGTTACTCTTCCTCATCTCTCAGACTTCTGTCTGCTGGAGTTAGCACCTTGTCATTATGGACAGGTTGCTGCAGGATCGCGGGACCAAGTTCCTCCCCTGCTCTTGATAAGGATGTATTCCGTATAAATTTGTCTAACACATTACCGCAGTAAACAGATAAAGTCAATGCGATTTCATGAATATAGGTTGAAAGAAGGATTCATCTATTTGTTAGTCTGCTACTTTGGACGGAGCAGTGCTTACGGCTTTGCTGGTTGATTCTCCCGGCACCAGCTTTGCTGGGAGGAGAATTTCCTGACACGGTTCGTCCTTGTTTGCCATCCGCCAGATCAATCGGTTAACGGCGGTCCGTCCAAACAGTTTAAGGTCAATATCCATCGAAGTAATTCTTGGTGTAGAAAGCTGCGAGAGCTGGCCGTTATCGAAACTGCAAATAGAAACATCATCAGGCACATGAATCCCGAGCTGCTTTAATCCGGAATTGACTAGATAACCAAGGCCGTCGTTGACGCAAAACCAGGCCGTGGGCTGTTTGGGGAGCTGTTCGATAAAGCGGTTAATGACGTCATCTTCTTCACGGGCATCTTTAAACAAAAATTCCTCGTTTACAGGAACGTTGTAATCCTTCAATGCGAGGAGAAACCCTTCCAGACGCTCCTGGTAGCTCGGAGAAAAATCTACGTTTCCTACATAGCCGATATTCTTATGGCCAAGCTCTAATAAGTGCTGGGCGGCTCTGTATGCCCCGAAGCGGTTATTGGTAAGAATGGCATCAGCTTCAATATTAGGGTGATGGTGATCGACTAGAACAGTCGGTACACCTGTATTAATGACTTCCTGAATATAATCATTGTTTAAATGGGAGAGAATCAATACGCCATCAACCGAACGATCTTTTAAAAAGGATGGCAGCGATAAGCTTTCTTCGGACTTTTTATTAATGGACTGTAATAATAAGTTTTTCGTTTGTTTCTGGGCTTCTTCTTCAACCGTCAAATAGATTTCACCAAAAAAGCTTTTCATGGAGAAAGCAAATTCAGAAGCAATCAATCCAATATTTCCTGATACAGCAGACTCCGCGTCGTTTGCCTGAGAGCCTTTCGGGACGTAGTTGTATCCCAGCTTATCGGCGGTTTTGTAAACTTGTTTTCTTGTAGCATCACTGACTCCGGGTTTTCCGGTTAATGCCTGGGATACAGAGTTCTTCGATATATTCAGCTCATCGGCAATATCCTGCATGGTCACTCTTTTTGCCATAAAAGGTTCAACCTTTCTATTAGATGATTCGTTCATTTGTAACGTTACAAAACAATATACGTTAATTTGATCAGTTTATCAATAGGTTTGCTTATTTGTAGCTATTTTAAGAATATTTCGATCAACCGTTGACATTACAAGTTAACGGTGTATAATTCTTTGTAACGTTACTGATTGGCGTTTTTGTTAACGTTACAAGTAATTTGTAATCATGGGCCAGTTATCATTATCTTACTAAAATTTGTTAATCGCTTCCAATTCATTGAGGAAGCTTTACTTATTCACAAACATGAAAGGGTTTTCAGAAAACTACTATATGAAGCTTGGAGGAGAAAAAAGCATTATGAATGTAATTCGATTTCAGGAGAATCCACTGATCACTCCGCAGCAGGTGAAGCCTTATCACAATGACCATGAAGTGATTGGCGTTTTCAACGCAGGAGTAGCTGAATACAATGGCGAAGTCCTTTTGCTTCTAAGGGTGGCCGAACGCCCTTTGACAACGGACAAGGAAGTAATTAAAGCCCCTTATATTGATTTATCGAGTGGAACAGGAAAGCTGCAGATGGCAGAGCTCGATCTAAAGGATCCCCGCTATGATTTTTCCGATCCACGATCGATTACTTACGCAAAGAGTGGGAGAGCAGCTTATTTAACTTCTCTTTCCTACATTCGAATCGCCCGCAGTAAGGATGGCAGGCATTTTACAATTGATGATGAACCATTGATCTACCCTGAGAACGAACGGGAGGTGTGGGGCATTGAAGACCCACGGGTCACACAGATCGATGATACGTATTACATTCAATATAGTGCAGTTTCGCCTGAGGGTATCGGAGTTGGCCTTATTTCAACGAAAAACTTCTCCAGCATGAAAAGGCATGGATTAATGCTTCATCCAGAGAATAAGGATGTCGCCATTTTTCCGGAAAAAATCAATGGCAAGTATTACTGTCTTCACAGGCCTGTTCCTAAAGGCATCGGACGTCCGGAGATTTGGATTGCCGAGTCTGATAATCTGCTTTACTGGGGAAATCATCAATATTTACTGGGATTAAGTGAAGACGGCTGGGATAACGGGCGAATCGGCGGCGGAGCCGTTCCCATACGGACTGAAAAAGGCTGGCTGGAAATTTACCATGCGGCTGATAAAAACAACCGTTACTGTCTCGGAGCCGTGCTGCTGGACCTTCAGAACCCGGCACAAATCCTTGCTAAAACAAAAGAGCCCATCTTAACGCCTGAGAGTGATTATGAAACAAGCGGATTTTTTGGCAATGTTGTTTTCACTTGCGGGGCTGTCGTGGAGGAGCAGGAAATTACAGTTTATTATGGAGCTTCTGACACTTCCATGGCCGCAGCCACGATGAATCTTGAAGATATTTTTTCACAACTGACTTATCGCTGAAAGGAGGTGCCGTCTTGTACCGCGTGGAAAGTTTGTTAACAGAATACCGGGCAAACCGTTTAGTAAAAGAAGCGGAAAAACTGATTTTTGCTGGGGTAGGGAAGAGAGATGTCTACAACATTACAGCTCCTTTTGAAGACAACGGAAAACGGATCATCGCCGGAAGAGTCGAAGCACGCGACTCGGAAAATTCAGAGGTCGTTTTCTTCTCTGAGCAAAATGGAGAATGGCGTCCTGAACCGGGACTCCCAACGTATTCCTTGCAGGATCCGTTTGTTTCGAAAATCCATGATGAGCTCGTGTTTGGCGGGGTGGAGATTTTTCCTCATCCGACAAACGAAGGCGCGTTATCATGGCGGACCGTTTTTTATAAAGGGGATGGATTATCCGGCTTAACCCGTTTTGCATCAGGACCTGATGGCATGAAGGATATCCGCTTAGTCGAGCTTGAGGATAAAAGCATTGGTGTGTTCACAAGGCCTCAGGGAGAAAAAGGCGGCCGGGGGAAAATGGGCTATACTTCTATATCCCAACTCGAAGAGCTGCAAGCGGAAACCATCGCTGAAGCTCCGTTGATTGAATCACATTTCGCTGATGAAGAATGGGGCGGGGCTAACGAAGTACGGCTTTTGAAAAATAACGAAATAGGCGTGCTCGGTCACATGGCAGCGTTTGATGAAGCCGGGAACCGTCATTATTATCCCATTGTATTTCAATACGATCCTGTGCATAATCAAATTTCCCATATGAAAATCATTGCTTGCCGTGATGATTTTCCAGAAGGAGAAGCGAAAAGGCCGGATTTAACCGACGTGTTGTTCAGTGGTGGCATCGAACGCTTAAACAACCAGGAAGCTGCACTTTATGTAGGAGCGAGTGATGCGGAAGCATACAGAGCCGTCATTTTTGATCCATTTGTCAGTTTGGAACAACAAAACAGCTTATTTAGGAGGGGAATGTAATCGTGAAGAAAAATAACTGGGCACGTTTAATCGTGATGGTAGTAGTGATTGCACTTGTAGCTTCAGGCTGTAAATCTGGAGGCGGCGAGGGAAGTAAAGATGGAAGTGTAAGCATTCAATTCTGGTCTGCGCCGAACCCGACGCAGCAGGCGTTTTGGAAAGAGATGGCGGATGAATACATGAAGGAAAACGATAAAGTCACCATTAAAGTAACACCAATGCCTGAGAGCCCGTCGTCAGAAGCAGGTATCCAGTCGGCGATTGCTGCGGGTAATGCGCCGACGATTTCTGAAAATATCTCCCGTGGGTTTGCTGCTCAATTAGCTGCGTCGAGTGCGATTGTGCCGCTTGAAGAGTTCGATGGCTATGATGAATTAATCAAAGATCGGAAAATGACCGACACCATTTCCACATGGAAATTTGCTGACGGCAGCCAGTACGTGCTGCCTATTTACACAAACGCAATGCTGTTCAGCTGGCGAATGGATATTCTTAAAGAACTTGGATATGAAGAACCTCCGAAGACGTACAGTGAAGTCCTTGAAGTGGGAGAAAAATTAAAAGAAAAGCATCCGGATAAATTCCTCTGGGCCCGTGCTGATCTAGTTAAGCCTACGTGGTGGGCTAGATGGTTTGATTTCTTCATGCTTTATAACGCCGCGTCTTCAGGCAATAATTTCGTCGAGGGCAGCAAATTTATTGCTGACGATCAAGCGGGTATCGACACATTATCATTTATGAGTGATTTAAGTAACAAAGACCTGCTGTTAACCCGGGAAGCGACCGATCCGTTCGAAACCGGTCAATCGATCATGATGGATTTAGGTCCGTGGACCTTTACTTACTGGGCCGATAAGTTTCCGGAAATGAAGTATGGCGAGACTTATGAGCTTTCTATGCCGCCAGTACCTGATGATATGAATCCTGAGAACGCAAAAACCTTTGCCGATACAAAAGGGCTGTCCATTTACGCTTCGGCAACAAAAGAAGAGCAGCAGGCCGCGTTTGATTTTGTTAAATGGGTCTATTCAAATCCTGAAAATGATTTGAAGTGGCTGAAGGACACTAGTCTTCCACCTGCACGTGACGATTTGTCCAGTAATGACACCTTTACCGCTTATTTCGAGGAAAACCCTCAATTAGTGAAATTTGCTAAAAATATTCCAAATGCTGTACCTCCGATTGATAATGAAAAGACGGTAGAAATTCAAGAAGCGATTGGAAAACAGGCGGTTAATCCTGTAGTTAAAGGAGATAAAGATCCGGAAGCTGCATGGAAGGACATGAAGGATGCTATTGACGGGGTGTTGAAGTAAATGAATAGAGAAAATGCGAGGCTGGGGTGGCTGTTTGCCAGCCCCTACCTCATCTATACAGCAATTTTCTTTTTATTTCCGTTATTATGGGCGACTTATTTAGCTTTTACGAACTGGAATTTAATTGCGCCGGATTATGATTTTGTAGGCGTTCAGAACTTTATTGAAGCTTTTTTCAGTAAAAGTGTTAGAGCCGCTTTTTTTGTCACGTATAAATTTTTAGTGATGTTCGTGCCTATTGTCATTGCGGGTGCCTTGTTTCTTGCCGTCATAATTCATGCACTGCCTAAATTTAAAGGGCTGTTTTCTGTGGCCTTCTTCCTGCCTTACTTGGCATCAGGAGTAGCGTCAGCGATTGTCGTGAATGGAGTGCTGTCTTACAACAGTCCGTTAAACATCTGGCTCAGAGGGACATTTGGCCTGGATATCGACTGGCTCGGCTCCACCATTCTTGCTCCATTAATCATTGCATTAATGATGGCATGGAAATTCGCAGGCTACTATGCACTTTTGTTTGTAGCCGGACTTGAGAGCATTCCTAAGGAAATTTATGAAGCGGCGGCCATCGATGGAGCCGTGGGCTGGAAACGGTTTTGGCACGTGACGATTCCGATGCTGTACCCATCTTTTTATACGGTCTCCATCTTAGCCGTGGGGTTAATGTTTGGGATTTTTACGGAACCTTATGTATTAACCGGCGGGGGACCGGAACTATCCACCCATACGTGGCAGCTGGAGATCTATAATCAAGCCTTTCAACAGCTGAATGCGGGTTATGGAACGGCGATCGCGGTCATCAATTCTGTCGTCACGTTCGGATCCATTCTAGTGTTCCGTAAAATTCTCGAGAAGTGGGGGGCAAAACATGGCTGGGAATAGAACGTTCAAATTAACGCTGCTGTATATTTTAGCCTCTGTCGTCTTGGTTATCATGGTTGCTCCTTACGTGTATATGGTGCTCGGATCTCTTGCCCCCTGGGATCAAGTGGATCGGAAAATCATTCCTACAGAACTTACGCTGAAATCGTATAAATGGCTGTTTTTTGGCGGCGAAGGAGTGCTGGCACGACCGTGGCTGCGGGCGTTATTTAATAGTGTCTTTGTTACGCTGACTTCCACGATTTTAATGATGGCGACGGCCATTCTTGTCGGTTATTCATTAGCGAAATTAAGATTTAAAGGCAGCCGGTTTATCAACAACGTAATTTTATTTCAAATGTTTTATCCGGCCATCATTCTGCTCATCCCTCTGTTTTTAATCATTCGTTATTTTGGGATGTACGACACGTATTGGGCGATGATTCTGCCGAAAGCAGTAAATTTGTGGGCGATCTTTATGTACACGAATTTCTTCCGCAGTCTCCCTGATGAACTGCTTGAGGCAGCAAAGATGGATGGAGCCAGCCAGTTTAAAATTGTCTGGAGGGTCGTCCTGCCGATGTCCCGTTCGATTACCACTATTATCTTCCTGTTTTTATTTATGGAACGCTGGGTGGAGCTCTTATGGGATATGCTTGTCGTCAACAGCGAGAATATGCTCACATTAAACGTGCTGCTCGCGCAGATGTTTGGCCCTTATGGAGGTTACCCAGGTCCGATGTATGCAGCTTCCGTTCTGCTGACGATGCCTATTCTGATTCTGTTTATTATCTTTAGTAAAAACTTTAAGGATGGCATGCAGTTTGTCCTGAAGTGATCGTTCAAGGTGCCGAGCCTCAAGGCTGGGTGCCTTTTTTCATTTTAGTCGTGTAACATTTACGAGGAGGTAGAGGTATGAATTTATCAGAAGGCTGGAAGCTGCACGATGTTGAGGAAGGAAAGGTCAGCGATTTGACAGTAGCGGATCCCGATTATATTGACCATTACTGGATGAAAGCAGAAGTTCCGGGTGACGTCCACTCCACATTGCTCGCTCGTAACTTGATTGAAGATCCGTTCTTTGGACACAACGACCTTAAATGTAAATGGGTGGAGGATAAAACGTGGTGGTACAGAAAAGAATTTATCTTTTTTAGAAAAGATCACCCGGGCACACGGCAGCAGTTGACCTTTGAAGGTTTGGACACTTTTGCCACGATTTATGTCAATGGAGTCGAACTTGGATCAACGGAAAATATGTTTATCGCTCATCACTTTGATGTCACCCGTGAGCTCAGGGAAGGCAGAAACGTCATCGCTGTCAAATTTGCCTCGGTTGCCGAACGAGTCAAAGAAAAAGAAAAAAACTACTGGGCCGGATTTGGCAAGGATAGAATATGGACGAGAAAAGCCCAATACCATTTCGGCTGGGACTGGGGTCCGCAAATCGTCACCTGTGGAATATGGAGAGACGTCTTACTAGAAACAAAACAGGAGGCGGAAATCGAAAATGTCTATGCAAGAACGAGAGAAGCTTCTAAAGAAGCGGCAACCATCCAAGTGGACGTGGTTACAAGCAGGCTGGCCGATGTGAACGAGGAGCTTTCGCTCACGGTGTTAGTAAAAGGCAAGGAAAAGACAGATTCCTATACCGTTGAGGCAGGAAGGGACGGCAGGACTACGGTCCAGTTAGACGTCGCAAATCCTGAATTATGGTGGACGCATGACCTTGGCGACCCGTTTTTATATGAGCTTGAAGTCCTCCTGGCCAAGGATGACGCAGTGCTTGACCATTACAATTGCACTTTCGGCATTCGGGAGCTTGAGCTGAAACAAAAAGATGATGAAGGCAATGAGCGGTTTACTTTTGTATTAAACGGTGTAGAACTGTTTGCGAAAGGGGCCAATTGGATTCCGGTAGACAGCTTTCCTGGATCAGTGCCAGATTCACGGTATAATCATCTAATCGGACTTGCGAAAGAAGCCAATATGAATATGCTGCGCGTCTGGGGCGGGGGATCTACGAGAAGGATATCTTCTATGAAGAATGCAGCCGGCACGGCCTATTAGTCTGGCAGGATTTTATGTTTGCCTGCGCGTTATATCCGGATTACAACAAAAACTTCATGAATAACGTAAGAGAAGAAGCAGAAGCGGTCATCACGAAGCTGAGAAACCACCCGTGCTTAGCGTTATGGTGCGGCAATAATGAAAATGACTGGCTGTATGAAGTGGAATACGCCTCAGGCCGGATCGACACTCCTTTTTACGGGGAAAAAATTTATCATCAATTGCTGCCAGAGCTGTTAAGTAAGCTGGATCCGAACCGCTTTTACTGGCCGAGCAGCCCGTATGGCGGCAACGATCATGATTCTGAAGAAATAGGAGACCGGCATAACTGGCAGGTGTGGCACGGGAACATTGAACCGAGGAAATTCGGTGAGCCGGCCACGCAGAATTACAGCGTCGAGGGCGTTTCTTTTAAAAACTATAAACAGGATTTTACGCTGTTCAGCAGTGAGTTTGGCATGCATGCCTCCGCGAATGCTTTCACTTTAAAAAAATACCTTCCCGCGGGAGAGTTTTATTGGGGAAGCGCGGAAATGGCTTATAGGAATAAGGACGATCATCATCACAAAGGTTTGCTGCTCATGGAAGGATATACAGGAATACCGCAATCGATCAACGAATACATCGATTACTCGATGCTGACACAGGCGGAAGGGCTGAAGCTCGCTGTGGAGCATTACCGCAGGCAAAAGCCTGTAACGAGCGGAGCGCTCATCTGGCAGCTCAACGATTGCTGGCCGGGAACAAGCTGGTCGATGATCGATTATGAGCTGCTCCCGAAGGCTTCATACTACTACAGCAAAAAATTCTTTGCACCAAAGCACCTGAACTTAGACGTGGCACCCGGTGGAACGATTACCCTTTGGGTTTTGAACGATTTGATTGCCGAGTGGAAGGATGTGGTTGTGCTGGAAAGCTATTCTTTTCAAGGGGAAAGGATATGCAGGAAAGAAATCCCGTTCGAACTCGGAGCAAATCAAACACTCAAGCTGGCAGAGTTTGCGGAAGCAGACGTTTTGAATGGCTGTCTCCCGGAGGAAATAGTCGTCTGCGTGAGCAGTTCATCCGGCGCATGTGACAAAAATCTCTATTATTTAAAGGATCAGAAAGACTTAGTCCTCCCGCCGACCGTCCTATCCGTCACAAGGGTACATGAAAAAAATGAAATTCATATTTCGACGGACGGTCTGGCAAGGTTCGTTAAGCTTATTCCTTATGACAAATCCATCATTACCTCCGACAACTTTTTTGATCTCCTCCCGGGAGAAACAAAAAAGGTTTCGGTGAAACAACTGGATGATGCCGGTATGGATTTAGATCAAATAGAGGTAACTTGCTTAAACAAACAATAAACCTTTCCGAAAAGGGGATAGCTGCGAAAACTTTAAGGCTTAGACTAGTCGAAGAAGATCATAATCCGTCACGTTACATTAGGCGCTTTTATGTTTCCGTCACGCTTAATTACTTGCATTTGTCTTTGTCCATCCATTTGCACAAGCAGGACATCATTAAGTGTTGTCACAGTGAAAGCCTTCAACTGAGACATCAGCCAAGCTTCATTCTGGTTCAAAAAAGCAAGGTTTTCGTGAATGATTTTCCCGTCAATAACGAGTGGGAAGCTTAGGGAGACGGAACTCGGCGGAAGGTGGATATCGCTTGGCTGCAAGGGTCTGGCCTGGGATTTAGGTACGACAGAGAGTTTCCCGTTTGGTTCAATGATCGCAAATTGAACGTCAGCAATATTTTGGTATCCTTGAAGTCTTAATTCTGAGAGCAGCAAAGGAATGTTCATGCGGGCATTTTTTAATGATTTTTCTACAATGCTGCCATTGGCGACTACAATCACAGGGAGGGAATCGATATTATAAAAAAATTTCTTCAAAGAAATGAAGCCGAGCAGGATAGTCGAGATAGTCAGCGTAATGACTCCTATTGTCGATTTGGAAGGAATTTTATAGACCAATGGTTCGGCAGCGACTGTAGTGATCAGCATAATAGCTGCCAGGTCGTACGACGTCATATTGGAAATGGATTTTTTTCCGATCAGACGAATGGCCGTCCAAGTCACAATTAACATAAACACACAGCGGGTGATATAAGCAGTGGCTTCCATCATGATCTCCTTATGGCTCCGGGGTGATTTGATTCATATTTTCCCAGAGGTCTTGAGAAATCTCCGTATAGGTAAGCACTTTCTCAGCATCGTGGGCTTGACTGCCGGCAGCGACGTGCTCAAGAGCTTCCTCAAATAATGTATAGTCGTTCTCCCCGTAATTCAAGGCTATAATGCCTCTGTAATGCTCCCAATCCTTTTTTAATTCTTCAGCCGTTAATTTTGCTTCCGCCCATTGTTCGTGATTTGCTGCTGCTTTCATTTTTTCAATATTCGCTTCGATCCCAATGTGGTCCCATACGAGTTGTTTGATTAGGAAATAACAAACAAACGTTGTTAAAATAAAGAAGATCAGCAGGTAATCAATCGTTTTAGTTTTCATGGCGCATCCTCCAGAGATGTAACTACCTGTTATTCTTGCCATAGCCTGATTAATTAAAACGTGCGAGAATCCGCTTGAAGGAGAGAGGAGTGAGGGAAATGTTTGATCTTTCATTATTTCAATGGATAATGGTCCTTATTTGTACTATTTTCATAGGATTTACGAAAACAGGGCTTTCCAGTTTGGGTATTCTCGTTGTAACGATTCTGATGTACATATTTCCTGCTAAAGCATCGGTTGGTATATTACTTCCTATGTTAATTGTCGGAGACTTGTTTGCGGTTACCTACTTTCGGAAAAGTGTCGTTTGGAGGTATTTGCTTTCGCTGCTTCCTTGGGTATTAATCGGGATTGTGGCCGGCTATTTTGTGTTGGATCAAGTGAACAGTGAACAGCTGAAGCCGATGATTGGAGCGCTGGTGCTTGCTTTAATTATTCTGCATTTCAGCAGGGAACGTCTTGGGGAAAAGTTTAATGAAATGCTTCCAGATTCGATATGGTTTACTTCGTTAATGGGAATTCTCGCCGGATTTACAACGATGATTGGCAATGCGGCCGGCGGTGTGATGGCGATTTACTTAATTGTGAAAGGACTGCCTAAGCAGGAGTTTGTTGGGACAGGCGCGTGGTTCTTCCTGTTCGTCAATCTTATTAAAGTTCCGTTCTACATCTATTTAGGGTTGATTACTACGGAGACGATTTCTTTTAATTTGTGGTTGATTCCTACGATTTTAATAGGAGCACTGATTGGGGTTAAAGTGCTTAAGCTTCTCCCGCAGCGCACGTTCCAGATGCTGGTGCTTGCATTTGCGGCCATCGGAGCGATACGGTTGTTATTTGTGTAAAGAGCAAGTCCTCAGGCTGTTGAAAAAGTCTCACCTTGATTAGTAGGGAGGGGGCAGGGAAACGCTCGCTTTCCGCAGGCGACGGCGAGCTTCCTCGGTCATACGACCGCCGTGATCTCGCCCTGTCTCTTCCTCCTGCAGGAGTCTCCCATTTCCCCCTTCACTTTATGAGAATTTATTCCATTTTTATCCACATAATATAAGTTTTGTTGAAGTTTGGTAAAGAAACCATTGCAGCATGAAATGACTAGCTAATAATGGCTTTAACCAACAAGGGGCGGTCCGAGATCTCGCAGTGCGTTTTTCTCGAGGGAGCTGTTTTATTAAAGCTGTTCGATTAAATTCGGCACGCCCTTGTGTCGTGAAAGGCTGTGGAAAACGAAGGGATATTTGCCCGAGGGGCATAAAAGACCAACTTATTGAAAAAACTTGAGGTCTCTCTACAAGCTGAGGGCTTGCTTTTAATAAGCAAGCCCTTTCGTTTATGGTCATATTATCGGCGGTCGCCTCCGAGTAAATCAAACAGCCCTCCGGCAATACTGCCTTCACCTTTTGAGCCGCCTTCCTTCGGCATGGCAGCAAACACACGGCTGGCCAGTCGGCTGAATGGAAGAGACTGAATCCAAACCGTTCCCGGTCCTCGTAAAGTGGCATAGAAAAGTCCTTCTCCGCCAAATAAAGCGGTTTTAACTTTTCCTACATATTCAATGTTATAGTCTACACCGCCGGTCATTGCGACGAGGCAGCCCGTGTCGACCCGGAGCATTTCCCCAGGGGATAATACACGTTTGTGCATCGTGCCTCCCGCATGGACAAACCCCATGCCGTCACCCTCCAGCTTTTGCATAATGAAGCCTTCTCCTCCGAAGAATCCCGTGCCGATTTTGCGTTGAAACTCTATGCCAATGGAAACGCCTTTAGCGGCAGCCAGGAAAGCATCCTTTTGGCAGATCAATTTCCCATCGAGTTCACTTAAATCCATAGGGATAATTTTCCCTGGGTACGGAGAAGCAAAAGCTACATGTTTCTTTCCTTGCCCAACGTTTGTAAATGCTGTCATGAACAGACTTTCTCCAGTAATCACGCGTCGCCCTGCTCCGAATAATTTCCCCATGAGTCCGTTGCCATCGCTGTCAGATCCATCACCGAATATCGTTTCCATTTCCACCTGGTCATCCATCATCATTAAGCTGCCTGCTTCTGCGATTACGGTTTCTTCAGGATCAAGCTCCACTTCAACGAATTGCATGTCATCCCCATAAAGCTTGTAATCAATCTCGTGATTATTCATCTCTCCAGCTTCCTTTCTCAATTAGGGTTCTTAACTGCCTTTAGCTCTTGACGAGTATGTATTTCGATGTCTTTCAGCATAAGTCCTGCTAATGAGAATGAAAGAAAATACCGAAGGACAGCTAAATATTGACTTTATCGATCGGGCTGAATGGTCGCTCAGGAAATACATTCCGCTTTTCGCGGGCGGCGGGTGAGTCTGCTCGTGCTTTTGCACCGGGGTCTCACCGACCCTTCCTCCCGTAGAAGACTCCGGGTATTTCCTACGCTGGAATGGTTAATCCACTTCTATAACACTCTTCGTTTTTATCAACGTGGACAGCTGCACACACAAGCGAGGACCACACGTCCTGGGCCAACATCGAAATGGCCGGCGTTCTGAAGACCTGAGGGAAGTGAAACAAGCTGTCGGAACGGATATTCTTCCATTTTCTAAATCAATTGTCGAAAGGAATGAATAGGAACTGAATAAGAATAACCATAAAAAACCCGAACGATGGGGAAATCTTATCTTGAAAAATTTCCCCATCGTTCGGGTAATAGGATGGCTGAGCCATTTTTGTGCCCGCCACTATAATAATTAACGACGAATCGTTCCTGGCTCGTGGGCTTCTTCTTTTTCTTCAGAAGAAGTCGTCAGTTCTTCTTTAGCTTCTGCTGTTTTATCTCCTACTTCTTTTAGATCTTCTTTCACATCCTGAGCAGTGGACAGCATATCTTGGGAGTCGTCTTTAATGGTTTGTGCCTGCTGCTTTAATTCTTTGCCTTCATTATCTATGATTTCCTGAACCGTGGAGAATACATCTTTAATCACAGTTGCTGTGCGGCGCACGCGGTCAAGAACTTCATCTTTCTTACCGGAAGGGTCTTCCTTTACCTCTGACGTATACTGGGAGACCGTGTCTTTCGTTTGCGAAGTTTTCTGTTTTAACCTTCTGCGTTCTTGAGGGTCTTTAATTAGAATAAAAGCGCCTCCGATGACTGCACCTGCAAGAATGGCTAACGGCAGTTTTTTCTTTCCTTTTTTTGTTTGTGCGGTTTGATTTTGTGTCATTTTCCTGCTCCTTTCATGACCAGCCTGCATTACTTTGCAGCCGTCACGTATTTTTTTTTATTTCTGCTTGTAGTTTTTTCTTCATTAAGTCCCACTTCTCGTAGTTTGCTTTTCCAGCTTCGTAAAGACGGTTCCTCTTGTGGTGCAGGACTTGCGTGCCTTTCATTACAGACTTTCGAGCGGGTTGCCAAACCATGCTTGTCAAAATTCCAGAGGTAAATCCCAGAAAGGATTCACGGTTGAATCTACTCATGATTGTTACTTCCTGATGCTGCTTCCTGGAAAGCTGGTTCAGCAGGAGTTTTTTCTATCGGCTTTCCTGCTTCTTTCAAGGCCTTTTTCTTCTGGGAAAGATAATACGTAAGCGCAATCGCTCCATAAATTCCGCGCCAGCCTTCTTCGTTGATTTTCCTTTCTCCTTCATGGGTACTCTTCTTCACAGATTTGCTCATGTCAAGCATGGAAGACGTAAGCTTTCTTGAAGATTCTCCAATATCACCAACAATATAGAAAAGCGGGCTCAATGTGCTGATTTTTTCATTTAGATCAGCGAGCGTGTCATTACTCGTATGGAGAATGTTCGTCGTTTGGCTCATAATGCCATCCATCTGGTCAGGAAGGCGCTGAACCGTCTTGTTTACTCCACCTAAAACGCCGGCTAAATTGTTTAGGGCGCGGATAAGAAAAATAGAGACAATGGCAAAAGCTATTCCGATGATGAGTACTCCAATACCTAAATAGTCCATAGGTTCCAACTCCTTTACTGTTTATTTTTACGTGATTTGAATTTTAAGTAGAGTTCCATAGCGGCGTCTCCCCAACGAATGGCCTTGGCTACTTGATCATCCGTTTTGCCGGAAGCGGCTGCTACGCTTTCTGCCATTCCTTGAAGGGAATGATTCACGTTTCCCATCGAGGTGCCCATGGTCTGAAGAGATTCAAATAGGGGGTTAAGAGCGTCGCTTTTGTGCTGGACATCCTCTGCTAAAGCGTTGGTTTTTTTCATTAATTGTTCAGATTCCGTTGTAATTCCGTCTACTTTACTTTCCATTTTTTCTAATGTTGTTGAAACACTTGCAAGCGTATTAGAGGCTGCTTTTAATGTGATGGCAACAAATATGGCAATGAAAGCAAAAGCAAGAGCAATGATGAGTAAGCTGATCGATACTAATGACATGGCCATAGACCTCCTCTCGTTATTTATTATGGAATACCACAACGCAAGGGGAATGAAACTAGGTAACAAGTAACCGTGCACATTCGTAAGGTTAAAACCAGCGAAAAAGGGGATATATTACCAAAAAGCTTGCTTAAGTGAGGAGGAGAACGATGAAAAAACTAAAGCAGTATGCAAAAGAAGTCGGAGCTGAATTTCAGAAAGATAACATTCCTATCTTAGGAGCGGCACAGGCGTACCATTATTTACTTGCGATTGTTCCTTTACTCATTCTGCTTCTTTCCATTCTGCCTTATTTAAATATCGATCCTGAAACAGCCATGGATTTTATGAAGAAACTGCTTCCAGGTGATACGGCTGAAGTATTCAGGGAAAATATTTTAAGCATTATTAACAAACCTAAGGGCGGGCTGCTTACGATCGGGATTGTAGGGACGGTCTGGTCGGCTTCCAACGGAATGAACGCGTTTATCCAGGCGGTCAATGTCACGTATAATGTGGATGAAACAAGGTCGTTTATCCGAGTTCGGTTATTGTCCATCGCGCTCACACTTGGAATGATCATCTCCATAGTTGTCGCTCTTGTGCTGCCCATATTCGGCGGAGTACTGACGAACTTCCTGGACTCTGCCTTATCGCTTCATGGTAATACGGTTGTGCTGTTTCAAGTGCTTAGGTGGGTGATTAGTATCGTTGTTATGGCTCTGATACTCATGGCTCTCTATCATTTTGCGCCGAACAAAACCCATCCTTTTTCTCACATTGTTCCTGGTGCACTGATTACTGCGGCTTTATGGCAGATCATTTCGCTTGCCTTCTCTTTTTACATCGCTAATTTTGCTAATTACTCAGCGACTTACGGAAGTTTGGGGGGACTGATCATTTTAATGCTTTGGTTTTTCTTAACCGGTATTATTCTTATGGTTGGAGCAGAGATTAACGTCGTTTATCATCGAAGAAAAACCGAGAGGGAAAGGGAAGTTGCTTAACTATCATTTGAAAAAATTATTAATAAATAGAGTTTTAGGGTTAAAAATAGTTTCTTACTCCCACATCCCGTCAATAAATTATAAAAGGGTAAATCATTCGATTCACAAACTACGGAAACATACAAGATATGGTTTTTAGGTAAAAAACGGGTTTTGGCGATTGAAAATCGGGGGACTTTCTTTATAGAGAATCTCCTGTTTTTTTTATTTAATTTTGTAAGCGCTTTATTAAAATGCTATATGTAAAGTTACACTTTTTTTAGCAATATTAACAAAACTTTCTATAAATCGACAAAAATTTCAGAAAAATAATTGTAAAACTCAATTGTCAAAGGTTACAGAAAAATTTATGATAGTTGTAAGCAGTGATAAATAAGGTTTTTTATAGTTTTTAATAAAGTGAAACTATTAGTGAAGAGGAGGATTGGATTCATGTTGGAGCATACGTCTTTAGAAGAGCATGACGTTTATTTATTTCATCAAGGTAACCTTCGATACAGCTACCAGCTTTTAGGTTCTCATTTGGAAACGTATGATGGCCAGTCAGGCGTACGCTTTG
Organism: Halobacillus salinarum; assembly: GCF_022919095.1. Lineage (NCBI taxonomy): Bacteria > Bacillati > Bacillota > Bacilli > Caryophanales > Bacillaceae > Halobacillus > Halobacillus salinarum. The sequence continues at coordinate 624,775 of NZ_CP095073.1, forward strand.
CCGTTTGGGCACCAAATGCTGTCCAAGTTAGTGTAGTAGGTGATTTCAATCAATGGGACGGCCGTGAAAATCCGATGACCAAAATGAATGATAATGGGATCTGGCACGCGTTTATTCCAGATTTGGAAAGAGGTACGATTTATAAATATGAAATTTTAACTCCCCATGGCCACTTGCAGTTGAAGGCGGATCCGTATGCATTCTCCAGCGAGCTTCGCCCCAATACAGCTTCGGTTGTCTATCCTCTCCGTGAATATAAGTGGAATGATGAAGAATGGATGAAAAAACGCCAGGCAACCAACATCTATGAATCTCCCATGTCGATTTATGAAATTCATTTAGGATCATGGAAATACATTGAACCGGAAGTCTTCTATACATATCGTGAATATGCCGATATGGTCATTCCTTATGTGAAGGAGCTTGGCTATACGCATATCGAACTTCTTCCTTTAACGGAGCACCCCTTCGACCGTTCCTGGGGGTATCAGGCTACAGGCTACTTCTCCGTTACTTCCCGGTATGGTACACCTGATGACTTCCGGTATTTTGTAGACCAATGCCACCAAAACGGTCTCGGAGTCATTCTGGACTGGGTGCCGGGACATTTCTGTAAAGATTCCCACGGCTTAAGACGGTTTGATGGCGAACCTGTCTATGAATATGCGAATCCAAGCAAAGCGGAAAAAACCCAATGGGGAACGCTGACCTTTGATTTTGATAGAAATGAGGTTCAAAGTTTTCTTATTTCCAACGCCATTTACTGGCTGAAAGAATACCACTTGGATGGTCTCCGCGTAGACGCTGTAGCCAGTATGCTCTATTTAGATTTTGGTAAGGAAGAAGGAGCATGGGAATTAAATGAATACGGCGGAAGAGAAAATATTGAAGCTGTTTCTTTTATTAAAAGAATGAACGAAGCGATTTTCGAAGAAGCTCCTAACGTCCTCATGATGGCAGAAGAATCCACGTCATGGCCACTGGTCAGTGCTCCAACGTACATTGGCGGTCTTGGCTTTAATTATAAATGGAATATGGGCTGGATGAACGACATGCTGAAGTACATGGAAATGGATCCAATCCATAGAAAATACCACCATAATTTGATTACTTTTTCTTTAATGTATGCCTACTCTGAAAATTTTGTATTACCGATTTCCCATGATGAAGTCGTTCATGGCAAGAAATCGTTACTCAATAAGATGCCGGGCGATTACTGGCAGAAATTTGCTAATCTTCGGTTATTTTTAGCTTATATGTATGCTCATCCGGGCAAAAAACTTCTATTTATGGGAGGTGAATTTGGACAATTCGATGAATGGAAGGACTTGGAGGATTTGGACTGGGAATTGCTAGAGTATGAGTCTCATGCCTCAACTTTATCCTACGTAAAACAGCTTCACCAAGTATATCAAGACTTACCAGCCTTATGGGAGCTTGATCATAAAGAGGAAGGCTTTTTCTGGATAGATGCCAATAACTTTGAGCAGAGCATTATATCCTTTGTGCGAAACAGCCGATCATCCAACGATCAGATTGTGGTCGTATGTAATTTCACTCCAGTTGTCTATCACGATTACAAGATAGGCGTTCCCAGGCATGGGTGCTATCAGGAGATTTTTTCAAGTGATGCTGAAGACTTCGGAGGTTCAGGGCAGACCAATGGGTTACCGCTCCAAACGACACCTGAACCGTGGCAGGGCCAGGACCAACATATAACAATGACCATTCCCCCATTAGCTGTAAGCTTCTTAAAGAGATCATCATCAACAAAGGAGGATAAATCATGAAAAATAAAGAATGCGTTGCCATGCTGCTAGCAGGCGGCCAAGGAACAAGGTTGAAGTCGCTGACAAAAAGAATTGCCAAGCCTGCCGTCTTTTTTGGCGGGAAGTATCGGATCATTGATTTTCCCCTGAGTAATTGTACAAATTCTGGAATTGATACGGTAGGGGTTTTAACACAATATGAACCCCTTATCCTTAATAATTATATAGGTATCGGATCCTCCTGGGATCTGGATCGTAAATATGGCGGAGTTTCTGTTCTCCCGCCGCATATGCAGTCTGAAGGCGGCGGGTGGTACACAGGAACCGCTAACGCTATTTATAGGAACATTAAGTTTTTAACTCAGTTTGAGCCGGAGCATGTGCTCGTGCTTTCTGGCGACCATATTTATAAAATGGATTACAGTGCGATGCTTGACTACCATAAAGGCAGTGGAGCCGATGCCACGATCTCCGTTATAGAAGTACCTTGGGAAGAAGCAAGCCGCTTTGGCATTATGAATACAGACGATACAGGGCGGATTAATGAGTTTGACGAAAAACCTGCGGAACCGAAAAGTAACCTTGCTTCCATGGGGGTTTATATATTCAAGTGGGATGTACTTAAACAATATCTTATCGAAGATAATGAAAATGAAGAGTCTTCTCATGACTTTGGTAAAGATATTATTCCAGCTCTTCTCTATGATTATAAGAAGCTGATGGCTTACACATTTGAAGGCTACTGGAAGGATGTCGGTACAGTAGACAGCCTGTGGGCAGCCAATATGGATCTATTAAAAGACGAACCGGAATTAAATCTGAACGACCATTCCTGGAGGATTTATTCAAAGAATCCCAACCAGCCGGCCCAGTATATTTCTTCATGCGCTACCGTGAAAAACGCATTAATTAACGAAGGATGCAGAATATATGGAACCGTCGATACGTCGATCATCTTCTATGGAGTACAGGCAGGGGAGGGCAGTGTCGTCAAAGATTCAGTGATTATGCCGGAAGTGAAAATCGGCAGGAATGTAAAAATCAACCGGGCAATAATTGCGAAAGGAAGCGTCATTGAAGACAATGCTGTCATCGGAGATCCTTCTCCTGGCAGTGAAATCACTCTGGTTGCGGATGAAGGAAGCGTAATGGCTTCCAGTTATGCTACTAATAGATAGGAGGGATCCCATGGACAGACTGGCGGGAATTATTAATTTAGATCACGAGCAGGACGTGTTGGATGAACTGACTTATTTCAGATGCGGTGCTGCTGTCCCATTTGCTGCACGCTACCGGATGATTGACTTTGCCATTTCCAACTTGACTAATTCAAGAATCGAATCGATCGCAGTGTTTGCGCGCAGGAAGTATCGTTCCCTTATGGATCATCTTGAGCAAGGAAAAGCGTGGGATTTAGACCGTAAACGAGGGGGGCTGTTTATCCTTCCTCCAGACTGGAATGATCCAACGGACATCTCCAGAGGGGACCTTCAGCATTTCCACAATAATATTGACTTTATAAATCGAACACTGGCTGATTATATCGTAATTTGTGGTTCTCAAAATATTTATAACATCGATTATCGAGATGCTCTAGAAGCACACAAGCAGTCGAAAGCGGATGTTACTTTGATTTACAAAAATGTGGAAGAGCTTTATCCGGAATATGCAAGATCCCACAAACTTGATGTCGATGAAAACGGAAGGGTCACAGGCATTCATAACGATTTGCAAAACCAGAATGTTTATATGGATGCTTATATCGTGGAAAAGAACCTGCTGTATGAGTTGATTGAGCAATGCATTGCCCATGGATGCTCACACTTTTTCTTCGATGGAATCAAAGGAAAATTAAATGAATTAAATATATGCGCTTATGAGTATAAGGGACAGCTTTCGCTCATAAACTCGATTGAAAGCTATTACCGAAACAGTACCAACCTGCTTAATGAACAGTTTCATGATGAAATTTTCCAGGAGGCTTCTCCTGTTTTTACGAAGATAAAAGACGAAGCACCATCAAAATATTCACTTGATTCCAACGTCACGAATTCTCTTGTTGCCAATGGGTGTGATATTGAAGGACACGTAGAAGACAGCATCCTCTTTCGTGGGGTAAAGATTGGCAAAGGGGCCGTTGTTAAGAATTCGATTATTATGCAGCGCTGCGAAGTAGAAGGCAATGCCGTTCTCGAAAACGTCATTTTGGACAAGAATTGCACGATCTCTTATGGCCGCACGTTAATTGGTGCTCCAGAGAAGCCGTTTGTCGTAGCAAAACAGAAGACCATGTAAAACAAACACGAAGAGGACTGTCTGAAGACATCATTCTGGCAGTCTTTTTCTTTTAATAAATCGTGATCGTTTGAACAATTAATAAGGAGTGGAGATGAATGAACGTTCTAATGATAGGATCAGAGTGCTCGCCTTTTATTAAAACAGGAGGATTGGCCGATGTTCTGGGATCGCTTCCTCAAGCCTTGCAGGAACAGGGGCAGGAGGTAAGAGTAGTCCTTCCCAAATATCAGGAGATGAAAGAAGAATGGAAACAGCAGCTGACCCTGTTGACGACGTTGAACGTTCAGCTTAACTGGCGGAACCAATATGCCGGGGTTGAATATATAGAATATGACGGTATAACCTATTATTTCATTGATAACGAATATTATTTTAAACGGTCGAATCTTTATGGATATGGAGATGAAGCAGAAAGGTTCATATTCTTTAACCGTGCGGTTCTGGAAATGGTCAAGGAGCTTGATTGGAAGCCTGACGTACTGCACTGCCACGACTGGCATGCGGCTCTCGTCCCTTTATACTTAAAAACTCATTATAAAGATGTGGAAGAACTCGCAGGTATGAAAACGGTCTTTACGATTCATAATTTAAAATATCAAGGCGTATTTCCTGATTCTGTGCTTCATGATTTAATGGATTTCGATGAAACTATGAAAACAGAAGAAAGTTTAGAGTTCTTTGGAAACATTAATTTTATGAAAGCAGCTTTGAATTATTCAGATTTTATTACAACGGTTAGTGAAACCTATGCAAATGAGATTCAAACCCCCTATTATGGGGAAAACCTAGATGGAGTGCTGCGAAGGCGTACGGATGAACTAGTTGGGATAGTGAATGGAATTAACGACAAAGAGTATGATCCGATGAAAGACGAGGCGCTTGCTTTCCCTTACCGCAGCTCTTTAATTAAAAAGCGTCAAAACAAAATGTGGCTCCAGCAAGAACTGGGATTGCCTATTAATAAGGACATCCCGGTCATCGGTATCGTTTCAAGACTCGTAGAACAAAAAGGATTTGACTTAATCGGACGAATCATCGATGAGCTTTTATATCATGAGGATTTGCAAATCGTCCTGCTAGGCACCGGCGAGTACCATTATGAACAAATGCTGCAGTGGGCACAGGACCGCCATCCTGAGAAGATGTCGACCAACATCACTTTTTCTGATCGGCTTTCCAGACAAATTTATGCGGGCAGTGATCTATTCCTTATGCCTTCCCGTTTTGAGCCTTGTGGAATCGGCCAGCTGATTGCGCTTCGCTATCTATCAGCACCGATTGTCCGCGAAACAGGCGGCCTTGCGGATACGGTTCATTCCTATGATTTAGAGACGGGAGAAGGAAATGGATTCACGTTTACGAATTATAACGCTCACGATATGCTGTTTACGATTAGAAGAGCACTGGAAATCTATCAGGACAAAGCGGCATGGCAGCAGCTCGTTAAAAACATGGTGAAGAGTCAATTTTCCTGGAAGCTTTCTGCCGCCCAGTACTTGGAGTTGTATGAAACGATGTTTGAGTAGAGGAGCCTGATTGGAGGAAGCTGTATGTTCAGCGATAAAGAAGATTTTAAACAGGCGTTTTGTGAGAAGCTCGAAACAGAGCTTGGTAAAAAAGTAGACATAGCGACCGATCTCGATGCTTTTAGAGCTTTAGGATCGCTGTTACGGGATAAACTCAGTAAAGAATGGCTTCAAACGAATCTCCGTTATGAGAAGGCTCAGGAAAAACAAGTCTACTACTTTTCTATGGAATTTCTCATGGGTCGTTTATTAGGGAATAATCTTCTGAATATGCAAATTCTATCCATCGTAAAGGAAGGTCTCTTCGATTTAGGACTTGAGCTTAAGAGTCTTGAAGAAAAAGAGGAAGATCCAGGACTTGGCAATGGCGGCCTCGGCCGTCTGGCTGCCTGTTTTCTTGATTCTTTAGCTTCTCTCGGTTATGCAGGCCACGGATTTGGTATGCGCTACCGCTATGGGATGTTTGACCAGCACTTCATCGACGGCTATCAAGTAGAGCTTCCTGATCACTGGCTGTCAAAGGGATTCGTCTGGGAAGTGAAGCGGCCGGAGGAAGCTGTAGAAGTAAGGTACGGGGGTCAGGTTCAAGCAGTAAAAGATGAAGAAGGGAATTTGAGTTTCAAACATACGGATTATGAAAAAGTGAACGCCGTCCCTTATGACGTGCCTGTTGTCGGTTATAACAATGAGACAGTGAATACGTTAAGGCTTTGGTCGGCTGAAGCCACTGAAGAAGACACGCTGCTCAGGGCGTTCAACCATCAGCAAAAACCAAGCAATTTTCTGGCTCACAAACGATCTTTGGAAGCCATCAGTGAGTTCCTATATCCCGATGATTCCACTGAGGAAGGGAAAAGACTCCGGTTAAAGCAGGAATACTTCCTCGTTTCAGCTGGAGTTCAAAGCGCAGTGAAAAACTTTGAACGGTTAAACCTGCCATGGTCCTCATTTTCTGACCAAGTCGCCCTGCACATTAATGACACGCACCCTGCCCTGGTCATCCCGGAGTTAATGAGAATCTTAATGGATGATAAACAGCTGGGGTGGGAGGAAGCGTGGGAGATCACCCAATCTTCTGTTTCCTACACCAACCATACCACTTTAAGTGAAGCACTGGAAACATGGCCGGTTAACCTTGTACGATCCCTTCTGCCTAGAATCTTTATGATCATTGATGAAATCAACGAACGGTTTTGCAAAATGCTTTGGAAACAGGACCCTGGCAATTTTGACAGGATTGCAAGCCTTGCAATCGTTGCGGATGGCCAAGTAAAAATGGCTCATTTATCAATTGTAGGCAGCTATAGTGTGAATGGGGTGGCGAAGCTTCACACGGAAATTTTAAAGAAACGGGAAATGAAGATTTATTATGATACATTTCCAGAGAAGTTCAACAACAAGACAAATGGCATTACGCATCGCCGCTGGCTCATGCACGCGAATCCGGCTTTAGCTGATTTAATTACTGAAACGATTGGAGAACAGTGGGTGGATGATCCCGCCAGGCTGTCTGAATTACTCAAAGAAAAAGAGGATCCGGCTTTGCTGACGGAGTTAGGGAAAATTAAGCAGCAGAACAAAATGAACCTTGCCCACTATGTAAATGAAAGAGCCGGCATCACAATTGATCCGAATTCCATTTTTGATGTCCATATCAAACGACTACATGGGTATAAACGCCAGTTGTTAAATGCACTTCATATTATGTATCTCTATACTAAGCTTAAGGCGGAACCAGCGTTTGATATGGTGCCGAGGACCTTTATCTTTGGAGCAAAGGCGGCTCCAAGCTATTACTTCGCCAAAAAAGTGATCAAACTGATTAACACGATTGCGAATGTTGTCAATCATGATCCGGACGTGAAGGACAAAATAAAAGTCGTTTTTCTTGAAAACTACTCCGTTTCATTAGCTGAGAAGATCATTCCCGCAACGAATGTAAGTGAACAAATTTCGACAGCCAGCAAAGAGGCTTCGGGAACAGGAAATATGAAACTGATGATGAATGGAGCAGTAACCATAGGTACGCTGGATGGTGCCAATGTCGAAATTTACGAACGTGTTGGTAACGATAACATTTATTTGTTCGGTCTCGAATCGGAAGAAGTGCTTGAATATTACCGGAATGGTGCCTACTCTTCCAAGGAAATTTATGAATCCGATGAACGTGTGAGAAATACTCTTGATCAGCTTGTCCGCTACAGCCCGTTTTCACGAGGAGAAACAGAGTTTCAGGATATCTTTGACTCGCTCGTTCACTATAATGACGAATACTTTGTTTTGAAGGATTTTGTAAGCTATATGAAAGCCCAGCAGCTCGTCAGCCAGGACTTCCGGCTCCAAAAACTTTGGAATAAAAAAAGCTTAGTCAACATTGCTCAATCCGGCCATTTTTCAAGCGATCGGACCATTCAGGAGTATGCTTCCGATATTTGGGAGATCGCGCCGGTCCATACGTTGCTGTAACTGCTTGGAAAGGGAGGAGTTAATGTGAAACAGCAGGATATTTACCACAATAGTTTTGACCTTAAATATAGAGAGCCTTTCGGTGCGGCACCGAAGGGCTCAAACGTCTTCCTAACGATTGACATTCATCATCAATACCAAGTTTCACGTGTCGTTCTCCACTATATTTTCGATTCTGTAGATGAAGAGCATACAAAAGAAATGGATTTATACAGTGAGGAACACCAGCATCACTCTTTTGAAACGACCATTACCGTCCCGGAAGAACCTCAGCTCGTCTGGTACTATTTTGAAATTAACACAGAAGAAGCTACTTATTATTATGGTAGGGAAAATATTGAAGAAAGCGGAGAGGGACTGATTTACTCCCAGGTTCCGCCTTCCTGGCAGATCACCGTGTACGACGATGAGTATAAAACGCCCAAGTGGTGGAAGCACGCGACGATGTACCAGATTTTTCCCGACCGCTTCCACGTTTCTGGAGAACCTGATTTGGAAAAAGCCCCAAAAACAAGCTTAATGCATACCCACTGGGAAAATGATCCTGTCTACGTGCGAAATGCACGAGGAGAGGTGATCCGCTGGGATTTCTTTGGCGGAACACTGCAGGGGATCATTGATAAATTGGATTATATCGAGTCTCTCGGGACGACCGTTATTTACTTAAATCCAATTTTTGAAGCGGAAAGCAATCACCGGTATGATACTGGTGATTATCATAAAATTGACTGCCTGCTTGGAACGAAAGAGGATTTTGAAAAACTGATCGAGGAGGCAGAAAGCAGGGGCATGGAAATCATGCTTGACGGTGTATTCAGCCATACAGGAAGTAACAGCATTTACTTCAACCAAAAAGGGGAATACGATTCCTTAGGGGCATACCAGTCCAAAGAATCTCCGTATTACCCATGGTACACCTTTTACAACTATCCTGATGATTATGAAGCGTGGTGGGGCGTAGGTACGCTTCCGACTTTAAATAAATCCGAACAAAGCTACCTCGATTTTCTCATTCATGAAGAGAACAGTGTGATTAAGTATTGGCAAAAAGCTGGAATGAAACATTGGCGGCTTGATGTAGCGGATGAATTGACTGATGATTTAATCAGCCAGTTAAATCAGCAGTTAAAGAAAGTCGACGAATCCAGTGTCCTGCTCGGGGAAGTGTGGGAGGATGCTTCCAACAAAAGTGCCTATGGGACGAGGAGAAAATACTTTCTTGGCGGCGTATTGGATTCAGTCATGAATTATCCATTGCGTCAGCTCATGCTTGGTTTTATTAAGAATGAACTCGATGCCTATTATATTGAGCGCCGGCTTTTGACCTTAAGTGAACATTATCCTGCCCAGTACTTTTATGCCCTTATGAATATGCTTTCCAGCCACGATGTGGAGCGGGTGAAAACACTGCTGAACGATTATCTGCCTGATGATCTATCTCTTGAAGAACGGGAAGAAATCGTCAAAGAACAGATGAAAGGATTGAGTTTGTGGCTGTACACGTTCCCAGGAATTCCTTCTTTATACTATGGGGATGAGGCAGGGGTGACAGGGGGAGCAGATCCTGATAACCGCAAGCCTTATCCTTGGGGAAAGGAAGATAAGGAGCTTTTATCGTGGTATAAAAAACTGGGAAAATGGAGGAAAAAGCATCCTGCATTACGAACGGGAGCTTGGAAATCCCACGCTCTGCATAAAGATGTGTATGGATTTGAAAGGTCGATCGAAAACGAGGCGGATGAGTTTGGCGAGAAAATGAAAGATGACCATCTGTTGTTTTTGATTAATCGGAACTATAGAGAAAAAAGAGAGGTTTCTTTACCGCTCCGCCAAGGAAAATGGCAGCATATGCGCAGTAAAGAAATCATCAAGGTGACCGAAGGAACTTTTTCACTGACGCTTCAGCCAGGGGAAAGTTTACTGCTTCGCCACATGCACTGACCAGCCAGCTCACTTAGGCTGGTTTTTCCTTTAGAGAGGATCGTTGATAAAATGGTTTAAATGGCTGCTTTAGTGCTCTATAATGTGAAACAACGAAGTGAAGGAGATGCTTATGAACTCATATACTCAGCAGTTTATCGAAGAATTCAAACAGGAAAACCAAAACCAGGGAAGGCTGCTGATCAGCTGTCCTGATCAGCCTGGAATTGTGGCGTCAGTTTCCAATTTTCTCTATGAACACGACGCAAATATCATAGAATCCAGCCAGTACACGACAGACCCGGATAAGGGAACCTTCTTCATGCGGATCGAATTCCGAGCGGATCACCTGAAAGCTAAGGAAACTCACATCAGCGAGGCGTTTAAAGAAGTGGCCCGAAAATTTTCAATGAAGTGGAAGCTTTCGTGTGTATGTGATTTGAAAAAAACGGCGATCTTTGTTTCAAAAGAACTGCATTGTTTACGCGAGTTGTTGTGGGAGTGGCAGAGTGGTGATTTAATGACCGATATCGCCCTTGTCATCAGCAACCACGAAGAGGGCCGGGAGATCGTGGAGTCATTTAATCTCCCTTTTTACTACATTCCTGCAAACAAGGAAATCAGGAAGGAAGTCGAACAGCAGCAGCTTGACCTATTGGACCAATATGACGTTGATTTAATCATTCTGGCTCGTTATATGCAAATTCTTACACCAGACTTTGTAGCGGCGCATCCGCATCGTATCATTAATATTCACCATTCGTTCCTGCCTGCTTTTGTAGGCGCCAGCCCTCATAAACGGGCTTATGAACGCGGTGTGAAATTAATCGGAGCTACTTCTCATTATGTAACGAATGACTTGGATGAAGGACCGATTATTGAACAGGATATCATGCGCGTCGACCACAGGGATCATGTGACGGACCTCAAGAAAATTGGCAGGTCGATCGAGCGGAGCGTCCTTGCCCGGGCAATGAAATGGGACCTGGAAGACCGGATTATTGTGCATGAAAATAAAACCATTGTATTCTAGAGAGTGAAGCACGATATAAGGAAAAGGAGTGAAGAAAATGGGATTCCTAGACGGATTAATGGGCAATGCAAGTGAAGTGAACCGTGAAAAAGTGGAACGTGAGCTGGAGGATATTCTCGTTCCTGGAGAGGATTTTCAAAGCGGCTATAAAGTGCTTAGAGACTTGTTCATTTTTACTAACAAGCGATTGATCTTAATTGATAAGCAGGGGATGACAGGAAAAAAGGTCGATTATCATTCCATCCCGTATAAAAGCATCACTCATTTTCGTGTGGAAACAGCAGGAAGCTTTGATCTTGATTCAGAGCTGAAGATTTGGATTTCCGGTACGAGTGAACCGATCGGAAAAACGTTCAAAAAAGACAGTCCTATTCATGAGGTGCAGCAGACCTTAGCTGGATATGTTTTATCATAACCGTTCAACTTGTAGGAAACCTCTGGGTTTTCTACAAGTTTTTAATTTGTAATGCAAAATGAAAAGACTGACGAGTTAACGCCAGTCTTTCTTTTTATCTGTTCGGCACATGATTTTTTGAGTAGGCGCGGTCGGCCAGTTGATTCAAATACGGTACCAGTCTCGGCCCGCGAACGTCGAGTAAATAGGTGGGAGAAGAAATGCCATCCTCTTCTTGGAAGGATGCTCCTTCAACCTCTTTGTAACCGAAAAATTTGATTAAATCCTGGAATGCTGAATTGGGTGTAGAAATCAGCATTCTCCCTCCTGTGAGCAGGAGCGGAAATAGATGATAAAGCAGAAAGTAGCCGGTTTCTGCGTCTTCATGTCTGCTTGAGCTCAGCATTCGAATGTACCAGCCGGATTGGGAATCCTGAGAAACCGAATATTCCTTTTCGTCCATCATGGACAAATCTTTAAAGTATCCTCTTGACGCCGGCGCAGATTTTAAATGTTGTATCGTCTCCCTGTTAATGGGAACGACAATGGAAAGTCCTAAATTCTGGCCATGCTCGTTTTTAACAAATTGAAAGGAAGGCCTGCGCTCATTATTCCAGCCGGGATTTAGGAAGCCGCTTGGGCTGAAGTCTTCCTCAGTGTTGGATAATTCAAGAATGTTTTCCATGAATGGTTGTTTCTTTTGCACGTATTCTTCCAGTTCCTCGAGATTATGTTTTCCAATCGGATCTAAATATTTATTCGAATCAGCTGTGCTTGTAAATAGAGAGGAGCGGGTGATTTCTTCTCCTACATGGTAAAGAAATTCGGCAAGGTTCCTGTCCGTTAATTCATTGGCACTCATTTTATGGAGAAAATGGTATGCGCTTTGTCTTCGAAGCAGATGGTAATTCTGCGGAGCTCCTTCTTTCAGCAATAGAATAATTTTTGAGCGGACCAGCTCGTGGATCGTCCAGCCGTGATTAGTTTTTTTGACAAACGGCAGGGACGTCAATTCTGCTATGGCCGTAGCTGATACACGCTCTTTGAGCACGTTGGAAATCAACGATTGGTTAAAGTGCCTGACAACAGAAGCGGTTTCGATCAGCAGCCGCCAATCCGGATCAGATATTCCTTCCAGCCAAGTTTTTATTAAGTAGGATAGACGTTCTTCCAAGGTGGGAGGATACGCACGTGTGTAGGCATCCTCGTAATGGCTGATACGGAAAAAGGAAAGGGCTAACGGGTGCCCATCCGTGTAATGCCATATATTCTTGAACGCTTTTTGTCCTTCCACTCCTGCTTCTTGTAAATACGTACAGCTCTCATCGTAATTAAAGCCTGTAAGCTGCAGCTGGGTAATGGATGCATGTAATGTGGAGGAATCCACCCACCCATCTGCCAGCGGGTGACGGCCGGCAATCACGACAAGGGTATTGGAAGGAAGCTGTTCAATGAATCCTTCCCGTAACTGTTGGCCTAAGCTGCCGAATTTTTCGAAATGGTCGATTGCAATGACAATCTGGTAAATTTTCGCGGCATTTTTAATGATATGCACGCAGTCGTCAAGCCCTAATGACTTAGCCGCATGAGGCGGTCTGATGTGAAGTTTTGTCGAAATCAAGTGAATCATCTGCTCTGCCAGGCAGGAAGGCGAATGAATGAGGTCATCGCTGTCCAAGTTAAAGTACACCATCTTATCCATAGGCTCTGTGATCTTTTGAAATGCCTGCAGAAGTGAGGTTTTTCCAATACCGGCTTCTCCGTAAATGTGGAGGAGGTGCTTATTGTGCCTGCTCTTACGCAGGAGGTCTTCAAATACGCGTAGTTCGTTTTTACGACCAATAAAAGCATCTCCGCCAAGGGTAGCTGACTTACCTTCCATAGCGGGCTTCCCAGCTGAATCTGTTAACCACACTAGTAATTCCTCCTCTTTCCTATTCATAAATAAAAAACTAGTGATCCTATTTAGGGAAATAAAGTTGAAGGGACAGTCAATTGTACGGCGCAGAGATTGCCAATCGAGAGAAGGTCAAGGGGAAATATAGTATATAATAACCGAATTTTCAGAAAAATTCAATAGGATTTATGTTAATTTTCCTTAAATTGTCCCTTTATCATATCTACTCAATTGTAAAAAAATCATTCCCATTACTAGATACAACTTCCAATTAGGGAGGGAAAACTAAAAAAATTTTAAAAAAATCCGCAAAAATCCGCTCCAAATATGGTTGCGCTTTCATTACTATTAAATAAGGTATTTTCAAATCATTATAATTGTATATCTTTGGAGATTTTCATGGGAAAGGCGCGCTGACAGCGGTGAGAAGGCGTGATTCCTCTTATTTTTCATGATATACTAGTAAAAAACTGAAAAAGACAGAATTTTAACACTTTTCGTCATGCTGAAACAGCTTTATTGATAAACAGAGGAGGAAGACGTCATGGAAAAGCATGGTTATCCTATCGCACAGGGATTGTACAACCCAGAGAATGAACATGAAGCTTGCGGAATAGGGATGATTGCCAACATTAATGGATCGAAATCACATAGCATTGTAGAAAATGCGATTACTATTCTTTGTAACTTAGAACACCGCGGCGGTCAGGCAGCAGATGTGAGTACAGGAGATGGCGCAGGAATCTTGACCCAGATTCCTCATTATTTTTTCAAAAAGCAATGTGAAAAAGAGGACATTGAACTTCCAGACGAAGGATTGTATGGAATAGGGATGGTTTTCCTCCCACATGTGCAGGAAATCCGTGTGAAATGCCTGGAGATCTTCGAACGGATCGTAAAGGAGGAAGGCCAGAACTTTCTTGGCTGGCGTACGGTGCCTGTTAATGATTCTTTTGTCGGGAAAGATGCTAAGAAAACGAAACCATTTATCCGCCAGGCATTTGTTTCGCCGGCCGATGACATAAATGATCAATTAACCTTTGAACGAAAACTATACATTATTCGTAAACGTACCGAGATTGAGATAGCGAGGATGGAAGGAAACGATGATTTTTATATCAGCAGTTTATCCTCCAGTACCATTGTTTATAAAGGAATGCTCATTCCGGAACAATTGGACTCCTTTTATATCGACCTCAATCACCCCGATTTCAAAACAGCTCTTGCTTTAGTCCATTCACGTTTTAGCACAAACACGTTCCCTAGCTGGAAAAGGTCACATCCTAACCGCTTTACAATCCACAATGGAGAATTCAATACGATTCGCGGTAACGTTAACTGGATGAGAGCCCGTGAAGAGCTGTGTAAATCGGGATATTTCAAAGAGGAAGATCTGCAGAAAATTTTACCTGTCATCGATTCAAGCGGAAGTGACTCTTCCATGTTTGACAACGCTTTTGAATTTTTATATTTGTCCGGACGTTCTCTTGCCCACACTGCTATGATGATGGTTCCAGAGCCATGGGCCAATGATAAATCCATGAAGCGGGAGAAGAAAGACTTTTATGAATATCACAGTTGTTTAATGGAACCATGGGACGGTCCGGCTGCGCTCGTCTATACAGATGGTAAGCAAATAGGCGCCTGCCTTGATCGTAACGGCTTAAGGCCCGCCCGCTATTACGTCACCAAGGATGGAATGATTGTCTTAGGTTCTGAAGTTGGCGCTCTTGATATTTTTGCTGATGATATCCTTTATAAGGATCGACTTAACCCAGGTAAAATGCTGCTCGTCGACCTGGAAAAAGGGGAAATTATCCCAGATGAACAAATCAAGATGGAAGTTGCCAAGGAACAGCCGTATGATCAATGGCTGGATGAGCATAAGTGGGACCTTGCCGACGTTCCAGCACCGAAAGAAGAGCCGGCTAAGAATATAGAGAACCTGCTTGAGCACCAGCTTGCTTTTGGCTATACAAAAGAGGAGCTTAATAAAATTCTAATTCCTTTAGTAGCAAGCAAGAAGGATCCTGTAGGCTCCATGGGCTATGATTCACCGCTGGCCGTTTTATCTAAAAAGCCCCAGCTCCTTTACAGCTATTTCAAGCAGTTGTTTGCCCAGGTGACCAACCCCCCTATTGATGCGATTCGTGAAAAATTGATCACAATGGTGGAAACGACGATCGGAGCAGAAGGAAACTTAGTCGAGCCAAAGCCTGAAAGCTGCAGGAAAATCAAACTTGATTCTCCAATTCTGTCAAACTATCAATTAGAGCAGCTCCGTCAGCAGGATTTGGAAGGCTTCCAATCGGAAACCCTTTCTATCCTTTTCAAAGCAGAGGAAGGCAGCAACCATATGGAAGCAGCTTTGGAATCGTTGTTTGAAAAAGCTGATCAAGCCATCAACAATGGAGCGACGCTGCTGATTCTTTCCGACCGTGGAGTAGATTCCAAGCATGCGGCCATTCCTGCATTGCTGGCCGTTTCCGGGCTGCACCACCATTTAATCAGGAAGAGCACGCGGACGAAAGTCAGTCTGCTCGTGGAATCCGCTGAACCTAGGGAAGTCCATCACTTTGCTTGTCTGCTTGGTTATGGCGCAGAAGGGATTAACCCGTATCTAACTTATGAATCACTTAACGATTTACTTCTGAAAGGAGAGATTCCTTTTGAAACGCTTGATGATGCGGTCGACCAGTTTATTCACTCCGTGACAGACGGCGTTATTAAAGTGCTTTCGAAAATGGGGATTTCCACTATTCAGAGTTACCGCGGCGCCCAAATATTTGAAGCCGTCGGCATTCAAACGGACGTCATCGAAAAATACTTTACCCGTACCGCATCAAGACTAGGCGGTATTGGCTTGGATATTATCGAAAAAGAAGTCTTAATGAGGCATGATCGGGCCTTTGCTGAAAAAAGAATTACAGAGGATGCTCTTGATTCAGGAGATGAATTCCAGTACAGAAGCAATGGAGAAGATCATCAGTACAATCCAAAAACGATTCATACGCTTCAGCATGCATGCCGGACCAATAACTATGAGCTGTACAAAGACTATTCCCAAATGCTGACGGATGAAACGAGCAATCTCCAATCCTTACGGGGACTGATCTCCTTTAAAGAACGACCTTCGATTCCTGTGAGCGAAGTCGAATCCGTTGAGGATATATGCAGACGTTTCAAGACAGGAGCTATGTCCTACGGTTCCATTAGTGAAGAAGCTCATGAAGCTTTGGCAATTGCGATGAATCGTGTTGGCGGGCGCAGTAATACAGGAGAAGGTGGAGAAAATCCTGATCGTTTTACTCCCGAAGAAAACGGCGACTCACGCCGAAGCTCCATTAAACAGGTGGCATCTGGACGATTCGGGGTTAATAGTCATTACCTTGTAAACGCTGATGAAATTCAAATCAAGATTGCCCAGGGTGCTAAGCCTGGGGAAGGCGGACACTTGCCAGGAAAGAAAGTGTACCCGTGGATTGCTGAAGTACGTGGATCCACACCGGGAGTAGAGCTCATCTCTCCTCCACCGCACCACGATATTTATTCGATTGAAGACTTAGCGGAATTGATCCACAACCTGAAAAACGCGAATCCGCGTGCCCGCGTCAGTGTTAAACTCGTATCAGCAGTAGGGGTAGGAACGATTGCTGCCGGAGTGGCGAAAGGCCGCGCTGATCTCGTGTTAATCAGCGGGTATGATGGAGGTACCGGAGCTGCGCCTCGCACGAGTATTAAACATGCCGGTCTTCCTTGGGAAATCGGTCTTGCTGAGACTCATCAAACGCTTTTATTAAACCGTCTGCGTGATCGTATTGTTGTGGAAACGGACGGAAAAATGATGACAGGAAGAGACATAGTGGTAGCCACATTGTTAGGTGCAGAAGAATACGGCTTCTCTACTGCTCCACTTGTTGTCCTTGGCTGTGTCATGATGCGCGTCTGCCACTTAAATACCTGCCCTGTTGGAGTCGCCACACAGGATCCGGAATTGAGAAAGAAATTTATGGGTGATCCGGAGCATGTCGCTAACTTTATGCGGTTTATTGCTGAAGAAGCTCGTGAGCTGATGGCTGAGCTTGGTTTTAGAACCATTAATGAAATGGTTGGCCGTACAGATGTACTGGAAGCCAACCAGGCCATTGATCATTGGAAAGCCAAAGGTGTCGATTTATCAGCATTGCTTTACCAGCCGGAAGTAAGAGAAGATGTGGGGCGCTATGCAATGATCGAACAAGATCACGGCCTTGATAAAACGATCGACATGGAAGAGCTTCTTCCACTTTGTAAGAAAACCCTTGAAAATCGGGAGCCCGTTGAAGGCACCGGCTCGATTCGGAACATCCACCGAGTTACAGGCACGATCCTCGGAAGTGAGATTACGAGAAGGTACGGGGCTGACGGGTTGGATGAGGATACGGTCCGTCTGACCTTTAAAGGCTCTGCAGGTCAAAGCTTTGGCGCTTTCATTCCAAAAGGCATGACCTTGAAGCTTGTCGGTGACGCCAATGACTACGTCGGCAAAGGGCTTTCCGGCGGAAAAATCATCGTCCATCCATCTCCAAGGTCGACGTTTGTTCCTGAAGAGAATACCATCATTGGGAATGTCTCTTTTTACGGGGCTTCCGGAGGCCAAGCCTACATTAATGGTTTCGCAGGTGAACGCTTCTGTGTAAGAAACAGTGGAGCAGAAGTAGTGGTCGAAGGCGTCGGGGACCACGGATGCGAGTATATGACCGGAGGAAAGGTAGTCGTGCTTGGTGCAACCGGCCGTAACTTTGCCGCAGGAATGTCCGGCGGGGTCGCCTATGTACTGGAAGATTTGGAAGTTCCCTTTGAAACAAAGGTTAACCGGGAGCTTGTCCTTATTCAGGAACTGACCGAACAGGAGGAAATGGAAGAGGTACGCCAGATGATCCAAAAACATGTGGATTATACGAACAGTCCTCTTGGACGCCGCATTCTGGATAACTGGACCGACTTCCTGCCAAGGTTTAAACGCGTCATTCCAAAAGCATACCTTGAAATTCAAGAACGGATTAAAAACTTAACTCAAAGCGGATTAAATAAATACGATGCTGAAATGACAGCATTTGAAGAAAGCAAAAAACCGGTAGAGGTCTAATTCACAAGGAGGGATACGATGGGGAAGTCAACTGGATTTATGGAGTATGAACGCCAAACACAGCGAGAACGTGATCCATCGACTCGTACGAAAGATTGGAAGGATTACACTCTCCCTATGTTAGACGAGGAAATTCAAAAGCAGGGAGCACGCTGCATGGACTGTGGTGTGCCTACCTGCCATACAGGAATGGAAATCAATGGTTCCACTACAGGATGCCCGGTTAATCACTTGATTCCTGAATGGAATGACCTTGTTTATCGTGGTCAATGGAAAGAAGCCTTAAAGGTGGAACATGAGAAGAATAACTTTCCGGAGTTTACGGGGATCGCCTGTCCGGCACCTTGTGAAGGTGCATGTGTTCTTGGAATCAACGAACCACCGGTAGCTATTCGGACCGTCGAACGTTCCATTATTGAAAAAGGCTTTGAAGAAGGCTGGGTCGTTCCTGAACCCCCGAAGATGAGGACAGGTAAAAAAGTTGCAGTAGTTGGTTCAGGTCCTGCCGGGTTAGCATCAGCAGCTCAATTGAACAAAGCCGGGCACACAGTGACCGTATTTGAACGTGCAGATCGTGTAGGAGGCTTGTTAACTTACGGTATTCCGGAAATGAAGCTTCCTTATTCCGTAGTGGAGCGCCGTATCACTATTCTCGAACAAGAAGGCATCAAGTTTATTACTAACACCGAAGTAGGAAAAGATTACCCGGTCTCACGTCTGCGGGACGAGTTTGATTCCATCATCCTTTGCGGAGGTGCCACCATTCCGCGGAATGTGGAAGTTGAAGGCAGAGACATGAAGGGCATCCATTATGCGATGGACTTCTTACATGCGAATACAAAGAGCTTGTTAGATACAGAGCACAGAGATGGAAATTATATTTCTGCAAAAGACAAAGACGTGATCGTCATTGGAGGAGGAGATACAGGAACAGACTGTATTTCAACTTCTGTACGTCATAACTGCAGAAGCCTCACCCAGTTTGACATTTATGATAAAAAGCAGGATGACCGCGATGATCTTACGAATCCTTGGCCGCAATATCCAATCGTTCACCGTGTTGAATACGGCCAAAAAGAAGCGGCGGCTGTCATGGGAAGAGATCCCAGGGCTTTTGCCGTGATGACGAAAAAATTCGTAGGAGATGAAAACGGCCGTGTAAAAGAGGTTCACACGGTTAACGTCAGACTGAAATTTGATGAAGAAGGTAATCGCTATCGTGAAGAAATTCCGGGTACGGAAAAAGTCTGGAAAGCAGACCTCGTGCTGCTCGCGATCGGTTTTACTGGTCCAGATCAGGATTTAATCGAAAAAATGGAAATTGAAACAGAAGCGAAATCGACAATCAAAGCAAAATACGGAGAATACAAAACCAATGTAGAAGGCGTATTTGCTGCAGGAGATATGCGCCGGGGACAAAGCTTGATTGTGTGGGCGATCAATGAAGGACGCGAAGCCGCAAGAGAATGCGACCGTTATTTAATGGGCGCGACCGATCTGCCTTAATTAAAGAAGGAGGAACCTATCTGAATCTGAATTCAGGTAGGTTTTTTGCATGCAAAGCAAAACTTCATTATTTCATAAATTTTAGAAATGTTTGTCTAATCTTCATTAATTTTGTCAAAATTATCCTGAATAATGATAGAATGGTTCATATATGCATGAGTATGGAGATAACAGAAGGAGGAGAAATCAATGGAAAATTTAAAGCCAAAATCGTTTGGGGAAATTCTGGATCAAACCTTTACGATTATTAAGCAGCATTTTACACAATTATTAATCATTTTGCTCGTACTCATCGGTCCCATTTATTTAATTAATTATTTATTTCAGCTTGCCAGTGGAGTAAATTTACTGACAGAGACTGGGGAGAAAGCCACTTTTATTCAGTCGATCATTTCTGATTTTGGTCAGGACTCGGAGGCCCCATTTGCCCAGGATCTCGATAGCGGGACAGGTGTTGTCGGAGGGGTCATCACATCACTCCTCAGTATTGTGTTGTACCCAATGGCCCAAGCAGCTATTATGTTCGCGGCAGGGCACAGTCTGCTTAATGAGAACTGGGAATGGCAGGGCACAGTTAAACGAGCATTCTCCAGGTTCTGGCCGCTTCTAGGAAGCACAATCCTTTTCGGTATAATCATTGGAGGCTTGTTCTTTTCTGGTATTCTAGGTGTAGTATTTAGTTCCTTCGCCACTTTTGCTTCAAGCAACCCGGGGCCGGGCGGAATTGTCGCAGCTGTTCTATTTATGCTCGCGATGGTTGTCTTGGTCGCTTTTCTAGCAACAAGATGGAGTATGTTTTTTGCGAGTGTCGCTTATGATAAAGTTGCTCCAGGACTTGGAACCAGCTGGCGGCTGACTAAAGGACGGTTCTGGTTCACATTAGGTATTTTTATTGTATTTGCCATTTTTTCTTTTATCATTAACTCCATTATTCAAGGGGTTGTTACATTAATTCTCGGCCCAAGTGTGCTTGCGAGCTTACTAACCAATATTGTGTCCCTCATCGTTTCACTCATCACTTATGTAGGGTATACGGTATTATTCTTTGATCTGAAGACACGTCACGAAGCGTCTGATGTGAAGCAGATGATCTCTACCTTTAAGGAAGACGAAGAAGAAACACCTCCCACTCTTTCCTAAACACAGGTGATGCAAAATGATAGCACCGGATAAGGCTGAAAAACAATTAAAAGCAATCTTAAATCAAGATGAATATCAGGCCTATTATGAAGAAAATAAGACCTTTTTTGATCGCATAAAGGAATGGATAGGCGATTGGGTGAAAAGCCTTTTTGAAAGGCTTTTTCCTAATGCCCATTTTTCCGAGCAGGCCACTGCCTTTTTCGGGTATGCGATAGGGATTATAGGAGTAGTCCTCTTTGTACTGGTTGTCCTTTATTTACGAAGAGGTTTATCCAAAAATACTTCTATGAAGTCCAGGAATGAACTTTTCCAGCAAAGTAGTAAACTGCAATGGTCTTTTAAAGAGCATGTCGCGGAAGCGGATCGTTTAGAAAAAGAAAACAATCTGAACGAGGCGGCCAGGCATTTGTTTATGGCCTTGCTTTTATTATTTGAAGAAAAAGAATGGGTCGTTCCAAAGGCATGGAAAACAAATCTCGACTACTATGAAGAACTGCAAGCAGTGGATCAACAGGCGGCTGAGAGGTTTTTAGCATTAGCCGTCGTCTTTGATGAAGTTACATATGGAACCCGAACGGTTACTCCAGTCGAGTACCAGAGGTTTGCAGACCAGGCGATGTCATGGCTGCCCAATCATGAGCAAAGCGGATAACACTCAGTCTATCGAAATAGGGGGATGGAGATGAGAAGGAATAAGAGAGCCTGGATTGGTTTATCCATTACCTTGATCGCAGTGATCCTGCTTGGAATGGCGCTTTCTTACTCAAAGCCGAAAGATTATGCCGACTATCTGTCTACTTCCCCTGCTCCATCGGGAGTTAAGGCTTTCTTTACTTATTTGCAGAAGGAACATGAAACAAGCAGGTGGAGAAGTACTCCTGACAGGCTTCCAAAGGAACGCCAGGATCTGCTGCTGATGATTGAGCCTTCTTATTCCCTGGACGAGGAGGCGATGGAAGAGTATACCCAGTGGATGGAATCAGGCGGTACAATATGGCTTGCGAGCAACAGCCCCACTGGATTTTTCGGTATCAAGGAGAAACCGGTCGAAAGCACGAGCTTCCCAGTGATAAAAAATGAAGCAGGGGACACGATGAACGGTGATGTACCAGCCCGGACAAGGCTGGTGACGAACGATCAGGATCAAGTGCTTTATAAGGATCAAAGCGGAGTCATTGCTCTTAAAAGAAACGTAGGTAAAGGAGCATTAATCGTTTCCTTAAGTCCTGGGTGGCTGACGAACAGAGAGATCCTGAAAAAGGATCACCTGCAGCTTGCTGGAGGAATGTTGAACGAGACGAACGCTCAAGATTTGTTGTTTGATGAATTCATACATGGAAAGGAACGAAAGCTGACGTTTTTAAAGCTATATCCTAAATGGCTGCTCGCTTTAGTGTTTCAGGCATTTTTGCTCGGTTTGTTATGGATTTGGATGAAAGGCAAGCGGTATGGCCCGGTCTTTAACCCAAGAGAAGAAACGGTTCGATTTGGAGATGAACGTTTGAGAGCGCTGGCCGCCTGGTACGTTAAAGGAGGTTTTTATGAAGAATCCTTATCTATCCAGGAGGATTACGTTCGTTCACTTATGAAAGATCGATGGGGAATTTCAAAGACTAAGAGCTGGAAGGAAGTTCAGTCGTTAATGGGAGACAAGCTGCCTGAGCATAAGCTTAAGAAGTGGTCTCATTACACAAAATTCCTGGACGAGCTGAGCGGAGAATCTCGTGTTCGTTCAAAAAGCTACCTAACCGCATCCAAACAATTAGAAGAAGTTAGGAAAGAGGTGGAAGAGAATGAATGAACAGCTAAGGGAGCTGCTCCGTAAATACGAGCAGGAAATTATCGGACAGAAGCATAATGTCAAACTGCTGGTGGCTTCGATTTTAGTGGGAGGTCACGTGCTTTTGGAAGGCGTCCCTGGGACAGGAAAAACGAAAATGGTAAGAACTCTGGCCAAGTTGTTAGGTGGAGAGTTTAAGAGAATTCAATTTACTCCGGATCTGCTTCCTAGTGATATCACTGGAAGCATGATTTACAACATGAAAGCCGGCACCTTCGAAACATTGAAAGGACCGGTTTTTACGAATGTCCTGCTTGCAGACGAAATCAACCGTACGCCTGCTAAAACACAGGCTGCTCTACTAGAGGCTATGGAGGAGAAACAGTTAACGATACAAGGGGATACGTACCAGTTACCGGATCCTTTTTTCGTCGTTGCCACACAAAACCCTGTTGAATATGAAGGGACATATCCACTCCCGGAGGCTCAGCAGGATCGGTTTATGTTTAAGCTGGATGTCACTTTTCCTGAATTTGAAGACGAATTAACAGTATTAAAGCAAAATATGGAAGCCAGGGAAATAACCGAAAATATGGAAGCAGCGATGAGTTTGGAAACAGCTGATCTCTTAAAAAAGGAAATTGAGCAGGTCACGCTTCAGGATTCCGTTTATCATTATATTATGACGATCGTCCGAAAAACCCGGGAATCCGATTCTCTCAGATATGGCGCGAGTACCCGCGCAAGTATTTCCATAGCAAAGGGGGCGAGGGCGTGGGCTTATCTTTCAGGCCGTGATTATGTTACCCCTGATGATGTAAAAGTCGTGGCGCTCCCTGCCTTGCGTCACCGAATCGTCTTAGCTCCGTACATGGAACTGGAGGGAGCAGCTCATGACCAGATCGTTCAAGACATTATGGGCGCGGTTCCTGTTCCGCGATAAAGGAATTCTCCCCACTCCGAGACTACTATTAGGTTTGCTTGCTGTTTCAATTGTGCTTATAGCAGCAGGAGCCATCGGGCTCTCCTGGCTATGGATTGTTGCTGTAGACGGTGCTTACATTCTAGCAAGCCTTGTTGACCTGCTTTCTTCTCCGAAAAAAAAGCAATTATGGATGGAAAGAATGATCGATGAAGAACTGGAAAGAGGCTTGAGCGTCGAAGGCAAAATTAAAGTGGGTAACCGCTCTGATAAGGGCGCTGTTTTTAAGCTCGTGGATGATTTTCCGGAAAGCTTTGAACGTCCGTTTCCTTTAAAAGGAATCATTGATCCCCACTCAGAGCAAGTGACTTCGTTCACTTTTAAAGCGCATCATCGCGGTGATTATTCACTCGAAGGGATTTATATTCGCTATCGTTCGAAGTTTGGGCTGTGGGAAAAACAGATGAAAGCCGGGCTGCAGGATCATATCCGTGTGCTTCCGGACATGACAGAGAGCCGGCAGTATTTGCTGGATGCTCAGCAATTTCTCTTATATGAAGGGGTCAAACAAAAGAAAAGAAAGCTCGGCTCAGGAGAGTTTTCTAAAATTCGTTCCTACGTAGTGGGGGATGATCTAAGAAAAATCAATTGGCGGCAAACCGCTAAATTGCAGGAACTCATGACAAATGAATATGAGCCGGAGCATGGCAAATACGTCACGATTCTGATTGATTGCGGCAGAATGATGGGAGTGGAGCTCGATAAGGGAAACCGGCTTGAGCGTTCACTTGAAGCTGCCCTGGCAGTTGCAACCGCTGCTTTGAAAAACGGGGATTACGTCTCCCTGCTAGCTTTTTCCAAGGAAGTAAAGGCTTTCGTGCCACCTGCAAAAGGCATGGCTCATTTTCAAACCATTATTAAAGAGATGTATAATCTTCAAGTCGACGATTACGAATCAAACTATGGAGCGGTATTTCACTATTTACAGACGATGCAGAAGAAAAGAAGTTTTCTTTTATTGTTTACAGACGTGAATTCCTTTATTTATGAGGATAGCCCGCTCTTTTATTTACAAAGAATCAGTAAAAAACATGTATTTTTAATGATTGGCGTACTAGACGAAGTTACGTCCTCATTGACGAAAGAAGAACCTGATACGGTTGAAAAAGCAATGGTCAAAAGCATGGCAGAGCGGCATATTTTGCTGAAGAAAAGGGAAATGGCAAAGTGGGAAAGGCAGGGGCTGCAGTGGGTGGAAGCTCCGGAAGAGCAGCTTGCCGCCTCCTCCGTAAGCTTATATGTGCAGATGTTAAACCGCGGGCTGATTTAACTTGCGTTTTTTCCTATACATCCGTTTTCCTACTCCCACATAGACAGCCAGTCCTAATAAGGTGACGATCGAAAACGCGTATTTTCCACTTAGCGGAAGAGGTGAAGGCGTGATGAAGCCTTCAATAATCCCTGCGATCACGAATAGTGGCAAGGTTCCAAGCAGAAGCTGCACAGATCGAAAAGCTTGGGATTTTAACTGGTAGATCCTCGATGTTTCTCCAGGTACAAAGAGTTTGTAGCCCATCATCAGTCCTGCACCGCCAGCAATGAAAATTGCTGTTAATTCAATGATCCCATGCGGAACGATATAGGCCCAAAACTCGTAAAATTTTCCGTAGTGCAGGAAAAAAGCTGCGACAGCCCCAATAATAATTCCGTTGTAAAGAAGCAGATAGACCGATAACAGACCAAAAGTCACTCCGCCCGCAAATGCCAGCAGAGCGACTTGAATATTATTGGTCATAATCGAGGCGGACATGACCGGGGAGTTGACCTGGTCATGGCCTTCTCCAAGACGGTCCGGGTCAATCGCATTCGCCATGGATTCAGGGAGCACAGCATAAAAATGAAGCGGATCTCCCCACACGGATAAAAAAGCTCCAACCGCACCGATTAAGAATAGGAGCATCGCAGCGATTACGAACTTCCACTGCTCCGTAAGCAGTTGAATAAATCTTGAACCGAAAAAAGCTTTTATCTGGCTCAGACTGGAGATTTGATCTTTATAGAAAAGATTATGAGCTTTTGCAGCTAAATCATTAAGGTAATCGGCTACATCTTCTTCAGGGAAATAGGTCTGCGTATAGGCTAGATGCTGGGCAGCCTTCTGGTAAAGCATTTGGAATTCTTCCACTTCATGAGGGGAGAGCCGTTTTGTATTCTTATCCAGCTTGTGGAGGATCTCTTCAAGCCGTTTCCAGTCTTGACGATGAGATTTAATAAACTGCTGGTAATTCATAGAGCCATTCCTTTCGAATTCTATTTTTTTACAAGTAATTCTATTATAAAAGATAATGAATAGGGAAAGAACCCATAAGACATATAAAGCAATAAAATTAGAGAGGGGATTGGAATGAACCAGCCTCAATTGAACATCAAGACTCCTGAGCACGTTGCTCTTCAATTTAACCTAGCGGGATTAGGAAGCAGAGCCGCTGCACAAATCATTGATTCTGTACTGCTTACCGTTATGTACATCGGTCTGTTTCTAGCGGCTGTGTTTATCAATTCCCACAGCACATGGTTTTTACTATCAGAAGTAAGTGCCTATGTTACCGCGGTTATTATTGTGGTCACGTTTCTTATATTCTGGGGATACTTTTTTCTATTTGAATTGTTAACCGGAGGAAAGACACCGGGAAAAATGCTGGTCGGCATTCGTGTCATTCAAGAGAATGGGAGCAGTGCGACGGCGATATCGCTGCTTATTAGAAATCTATTGCGCATTGTCGATATGCTTCCCACCAATTATTTACTGGGGATGGCATTTGTTTTCTTCCACACTCATCATAAAAGGATTGGAGATATTGTGGGCGGGACGCTCGTTGTCTATGAAAGAAAAAAGAAAAATGAAGGACGCAGAAAGAAAACGCCATTGGAAAAGGAAATCAGCCGCCGGGGAATTACGGAAGACAGCTTAGTCCTGGAGGAACAGGTAAGGAGACGGATCACGAATAAAGAATGGAAGCTGCTGCAAACCTACATGCAGCGTTTCCCGAGATTACGTGGGACAGAAAGAGAAAATATAAGCTTTGAAGTCGGATCCATTCTCCTGCCCCTGGTCGAGATCGATTATGAAGGGAAAACGACGGAGGAACGAGAAGATTTACTTATAGCTTTATATTTGAATGTAAAAGAAGACTGGGAATTTGAGCTTTAAGGAGGCCGTTTTATGTATAAGGTTGGAGCACAAAGACAGGAACAATATTTGAAGGAGCTGCAGGAGTTTTTAAAAATCCCAAGTATCTCTTCTCTTTCCAGGCATAAGGAAGATGTTCACAGAGCCGCGGACTGGTTAGCAAAAGCCTTTGAGGAGATTGGGATGGACAATATTAAAATCGTAGAAACGGAAGGACATCCAATTGTTTATGCAGACTGGCTTCATGCTCGGGATAAGCCTACTGTGCTCATTTACGGCCACTATGACGTGCAGCCTTCTGACCCGGATGAGCTCTGGGAAACGCCCCCGTTTGAACCTGTCATCAGGGACGGCAAACTGTTTGCCAGGGGAGCGACGGATGATAAAGGACAGTTATTCATTCACTTAAAAGCCATTCAAATGCTGATGGAAGAGGATGGCACCCTGCCGGTGAATGTGAAATTTGTCATTGAAGGAGAGGAGGAGCTTGCTAGTCCGAACCTTCCTCCATTTATTGAAGATCAAACAGAGAAGCTTGCTTGTGATACCGTCTTGATCTCTGATACGTCCTTTATCGAGAAGGGACAGCCGGCAATATGTACATCGTTGCGCGGAGCACTTGCGATGGAGCTGACCGTGAAAACGGCAAATACGGACCTGCATTCGGGATCGTACGGTGGAGGGGTTCCTAACGCGGTTCATTCACTAATTGCCATTCTCGATTCCCTTCATCATAAAGACGGCAAAGTAGCGGTGGAAGGATTTTACCAAGGAGTTCCGGAACCAACTGAGGCGTTAAGAAAAGAAGTAGCAGAAATTCCTTTTGATGAAGAAAAAGTGAAGAGTGAATTTGGGCTTACAGCCATGTCAGGAGAACAGAAGTTTACGTTTCAAGAGCGGACGGGAATTCGGCCGACTTTGGAAATCAACGGCATTACAGGCGGCTTCCAGGGAGAAGGGTTGAAAACGATTGTTCCAGGAGAAGCAAGTGCGAAAATCAGCTGTCGTTTAGTTGGCGAGCAGGATCCCGGGCAGGTTTATGAACGGATACAGAAGCATATAGATGCTTTTACCCCTGTTGGAGCGACGGTTCAATTACAGCAGTACATCAAGGCAAAACCAGTGTCTTTAGACTCCCGAGATCCTATGATTCAAAAAGCTTCTCAAGCCTATGAGGCTGTTTATAACACGCCGGCCCTATTTCCTAAAGAAGGCGGCTCCATTCCGATTGTTGAGGTTTTCGCAAGAGTCTTGGAGGCCCCTGTCGTATTGATGGGATTTGGTCTCCCAACAGAAAATTTACATGCACCGAACGAACATTTCCAATTGGAGAATTTTACAAAAGGGATCGAAACCGTCTGTTATTACTTCAAAAGTTTATAAAAGTAAGAAACGCCAGATTTTTTTAAAATCTGGCGTTTACTCTTCTTCTGCACAGTCATAACAGCTCAAGAGCTGATCTTCATCTACTACCCCGTTTAAAAAGCCATCCAGACAATATACCTCTGCACCACAGTATCTACAGTTCCCAACTAAATCCTGCACTCCATTTCACCTCAAATCCTTTGTTGTATTCTTCCAGGTAAAAAACAAGATATCCTCTATATCTATAAAATTCAGCTGATAAAGAAGGGATATTGAGAAAAATTAAGAAAACGAAAGAATTACCCTTAAAATATTTACTTTTACTAAATATCTGGTATTATATAAAAGGATTTGATGATTTTTGATAAAAGGAGATTAAGAAGAAATGGTTACCTCATTACTTTTGCTTTCGCTAACAGTATTTCTTATGTTCCTGTTTTTATACGCAGGGGATAAGCTTCTTACTTTAAGCAGGGCCGGCCGGCAGAATGTGCCGCAATCTATTCAGCCTGTCCAGCTGGAAATGGATCATAGCCCTGAATAACATATAGAAAAAGACTGGCTTCCTATAGGGAAACCAGTCTTTTTATTATTATTAATCTTCTGCTACAGGGTATACCCCGTTTTCATCGTGAACTTCTGTGCCTTTGATTGGAGGGTTGAATACGCAAACCATACGCATATCTGTTTTAGCGCGCAGGTAATGTTCATCATTTTCATTCAGTGCATAAAGCGTATCTTTTTTAATCGGCCACACTTTGTTGTCTTTTAAAGTGACCACTTCGCCCTCTCCTTCAATGCAATAAACAGATTCTAAGTGGTTCTGGTACCAGATATGAGTTTCCGTTCCAGCTTTAATGACTGTATCGTGGACGGAATATCCCATGTTGTCGTCTTTAACGATCAATCTGCGGCTGACCCAGTTTCCACCGTCTACATTTTGTTCGCTTTTTTGTACGTCTTTTAAGTTTACTACTTTCATGTCTAGTGCTCCTCCTGATAAGTGGTTTATTTAGAATTTGATACCGGTTGTTTGAGTAACGTTTTAATGGACTCTTCAATAATAACTAAACCTTCTTTTAACGCTTCAATATCTATATTGATCGCCGGGAACAATTTGAAGACTTCATCGTTAGGTCCGGCAGTCTCAAGAATTAATCCGCGATTGAATGCTTCAGCGGCGATATCTGAAGAAAGGCCTTCTTTTTCAGACTTGATTCCAATCATTAACCCTCTGCCCATCACTGTACCTTCTAATTCAGGGTATTGTTTTGTAAGAGAAGTAAGGAATTCTTCAACAAGCTGTGATCTTTCCTTAATCCCCTTTTCAAAGTCTTCATCTTCCCAGTATTCCAGTGCAGCTGTTGCAGTGGTAAATGCGTGATTAAAACCACGGAATGTACCATTGTGCTCTCCTGGACTCCAAATATCAAGATCCGGACGGAAAAGCGTAATCGCAAATGGCAGTCCATACCCGCTTAGAGATTTAGACAAGCATACAATATCAGGCTGGATTCCTGCAGGTTCAAAGCTGAAGAACGTTCCAGTACGGCCTACACCGGCTTGAACGTCATCAATGATCAGCAGGATGCCGAAACGTTTACAGATTTTATCTACGCGCTGCAGCCATTCCATGCGGGCAGTATTGAGGCCGCCTTCTCCTTGCACAGTTTCCAGAATCATGGCTGCAGGAAGTTCTACACCGCTTCCGCTGCTTTCAAGGAACGTTTCGAGGTATTCAAGAGTATCGCGTTCCTCATCCACAAAATTGTCATATGGCATCGTAACCGCATGGTTTAATGGAATGCCTGCCCCTTTGCGCTTCATAGAATTCCCTGTTACAGAAAGGGAACCGATTGTCATGCCGTGGAAGCCGTTCGTAAAGCTGATGACATTCGTACGTCCGGTTACTTTGCGGGCAAGCTTAAGTGCACTTTCTACGGTATTCGTTCCGGTAGGTCCAGGGAACATGATTTTATAATCCAAATCCCTTGGTTTAAGAATGACCTCATTAAATTTCTCTAAAAAGGTACGCTTGGATGAAGAAGCCATGTCTAATGAATGGGTAATCCCATCATCCGTAATATATTCAATCAGCTTCTGCTTCATTTTCTCGTCATTATGGCCGTAATTCAAAGCGCCGGCCCCAGAGAAAAAGTCGATATATTCTTTTCCGGCTTCATCCCACATCTTATGCCCTTTTGCTTTTGTAAAAACGGTAGGAAAGCCGCGGTAGTAACTCCGTACTTCTGATTCTATTTGGGAAAAGACTTGTAAGTCATTTTGATTCATTTTTAATATCCTCCTTGAAATGGGGGTCGATCGTTTTCCTATTTTTTAAAAGGTCCAATTCTAAAGTTCAGTTCTTCTTCATGGTCTTCACTAGGAAATAACTCATCTGAGAATCTTTCTGTAATTTTACAATTCGTTTGATGTTCGCGGGCCATCCCTTTAAACAGGGATTGAGAGGCTTCATTCGATGGGGTAACAGTGGCCTCAAGATAATGAACATCTGCACAAGCAGGTCTGTTCATTAGTTCGTTTAACAATTTTGATGCTATCCCTTTTCCTCTCTGAGAAGAATCTACACCTATTTGCCAAACAAACACCACATCTGGGTGATTGGGAGGAATTAAGGCAGTTACAAATCCTACTAATTTATCTCTCTCTTTAGCTACTACACAAGTCTCTGCGTAAAACTCACTCATTAACAAGTACTTGTAAACAGAATTCTGATCAAGCGTGGAATTGTCCACTAGTTCCCACATTGCTCTTCCGTCTTCCAGCGTTGGAATGGAAAATGTAATGGTTTCTGCTTTTCCAGGTAAATCTGTTGCTGTAGAACTAATCATTGTTTCTCCTTTCGTCACACGTAATGGTAAAACTAATGGTACGTCATATATGGTATAAAGCATGGAAAAAATAAGCAAACCAATTAAATGCGGTTATATCGGGATTTAAGGTTGTGAGACACACTTATTCGAAATAAGGATAGAATTCCTCAAGTATATTTAGGATTTCTGATAATTATAAACAATTCGGAACATT
This sequence comes from Halobacillus salinarum, assembly GCF_022919095.1. Classification (NCBI taxonomy): domain Bacteria; kingdom Bacillati; phylum Bacillota; class Bacilli; order Caryophanales; family Bacillaceae; genus Halobacillus; species Halobacillus salinarum. Next base: position 656,160 of record NZ_CP095073.1, read on the forward strand.
TTCAGGGGGATTTTGTGAAGAAGCAAACAAATGCTGTAAAGACCTCCTTTAATTTAGCTGTTTTTTCATTAATTGGAATTGGCTGGGAATAACCGGAGCAAGCCGTGATCAGCGGATTTTCGGGATTTTTTCCTGCACAGCTTAGTCTTTAAATACCCCGTTATCTGGTCCTGAAACCTTTGGTGAGTTTGGTGATGTAAAATGTTTGTAAAAGCTTACAAGAAGTAGAGTGGATAAGATAAAAAAGAAGAACCTTGACGGAAAATAAGTGTCGATTAAGAAAAATAAGACATTTTGCATTACAAAAGCGGCTATTATTCATTAATCCGCCTATTTCCTCTCATTCTCCACCTTTCGTTCTTTTAAAATTTATTACATTACATTTAGACTGTTATGAAGTTGAGGGCATGAGTACTGAATATGGTCAGCACATAACTAATTTTCCCATCACTAAGGATGTAAATGTTTGACAAATCCAGTAAAATTCCAGAGGATTATGTACAGGGTTAATGAATCGAAAATTCGTTAGGAAGGGAAATTGATTCATCCATAGCTCTTTGGTTATTACAAAGTAGAGCTGAGCAAAGATAAGAATTCTATTATTCTAAATAACCATCAGGAGGTTTTCAAAATGACAAAAGCGATGAAATCGATTCTTTTATTGTTTATGCTTTCGATTGTACTGACTGCGTGCAGTTCAAATACAGAAGGGAACAGCAATGATTCCAGCAGTGATGATCCTTCTTCCAGTGAAGAAAAAGCTGATGGAGAACCAACAGAATCAGAAGGCTCATCAAATTTTGAAGATCTGGGAATGGGAGATACAGTTGATCTTGATACCAATGTCGGAAGCTTTAAGGTGACGCTGACTGGTGCAGAAATGAAGGATAAGGTGCAAGGAGAACCTACACAGCAAGGGACGTATGTGATCACAAAGCTCAAGATTGAGAATACAGGCGACGAACCTTTGAAAGTGGAGGATCCCATCAGCTCGATGAGTCTGTATAACGATACGAAAGAATCGGACGTTGCCTGGCTCCTTTTGGGTGATCAGAAAGAATGGAAAGGGGAACTGCAGCCGGGAGAGTCTTCATCAGGAGAATTAACGTTTGATACGGAGAAAACGCAGAATTATGAATTAGCGTTAAGGTACGTAGATGGAGAAGGCAAGACGCTTCGCTGGAAATTCTCAGCAAACGAAATGAAATAGATTCTTTATTGTTCATAGAGGAAGAGAGATTACTTAGGTTAACGTAAGATCTTTTTAATAAATGGTCATGAAGGTTCTGGATAGGAGGTTACCCATTTTTCTAGTTGAAAGGGTGGTACATAAAGATGGAGAATTTCATAGAGCAGATCGTCGGTTGGGGCATTGATTTAATTATTTATCATTCGATTATTTCCTTTATCATATTTATTGTACTTATAGCCACTGTGGATTTTATTTTTAAATATAACCGCAATGACCCCAGAAACATGGACTGATTTGAAAATCAAATTGCAGGAATTTCTTATAAGCAACGGTAATAAGTAAGGAAATTCCATAAGTGCAGGTCATAAAGGTTAAGGCAGACTTTCCGGTAGTCTGTCTTTTTTACTATTTATACATTTGGATTATTCTGAAAAAAGAAACAATGCTATAATTATGGAAAGGATTCCCTTTATTGGTCTAAACCATTTATTTATGGAGGAGGAGAAATCATGAGTGAAGTAAAGTTGATTCCTTATCAAGTGGATGAAGTATTAGATGCAACAGAAGAAGTCCCGGAAGGTATTCAAATGATTGAAGCTCCAGCGTTATGGGATAGGACAGATCAAGGAAAGGGAAGTGTGGTAGCGATCATTGATACAGGCTGCCAAATTGATCATCCCGATTTAAAGGGAAGAGTGATCGATGGAAAAAACTTCACCTCAGACTACAGTGGAGACGAATCTAATTATAATGATAACAATGGGCATGGCACCCATGTGGCGGGTACGATAGCCGCTGTCGAAAATGGCACAGGGGTGGTAGGGGCAGCACCCCAGGCAAGCTTACTTATTTTAAAAGTATTATCCGGCTCTGGAAGCGGTCAATTTGACTGGATCATTAAAGCGATTGATTATGCAGCAAATTGGGAAGGGCCAAACGGAGAGAAGGTCCGTGTAATCTCTATGTCCTTAGGCGGTCCCACAGATATTCCAGAGCTTCATGAAGCAATTAAAGAAGCGGTCAGTAAAGATATCTCAGTTGTATGTGCAGCAGGAAATGAAGGAGATGGACGTGCGGATACAGATGAGTATGCTTATCCAGGCGGATATCCAGAGGTAATTGAAGTCGGCGCTATTGATTTAAATCGAAAAATCGCCGATTTCACTAATACAAATCACGAAATTGACTTAGTGGCTCCGGGTGTAAAAATTTTATCGACTTATAAAGATAGTAAATATGCCCGTTTATCAGGGACTTCCATGGCAACTCCACACGTGTCCGGTGGCCTGGCTGTGTTGATTCCGTTAGTAGAACAGCAGTTCAACAGGAAATTAACAGAGCCGGAAATTTATGCTCAATTGATTAAGCGGACGCTGCCACTTGGTAATCCAAAAACGGCTGAAGGTAATGGCCTGTTATCCCTTGCCCTTAATGACAAGGTAGAAGCATTACTTACGGTGTATAATGGTTCCTGGAAAAGTGCCGGCAGCCAAACGCAGACGAAGGCCAACTAAAAATTTGTCGATATTGCCCGGGAAATAATTTTGTTTAAAAATGAACAATCATAAAGCGGAAAAACCAGCTTCTCAACTCAATGAGAAGCTGGTTTTTTACTTCGTGATATCTGCTAAGATTTTATAGGAATTTAATCGATCCTTATGGTTATAGATTTGTGAAATGACCATCATTTCATCTGCTTCTGTCCGGTCTAAAAAGCTTTGTAATTCATCTTTAACTTTTTCTGGACCTCCAATAATAGAAGAACCTAATTTTTGTTGCAGTAAGGCTTCTTCCTGGTGGGTCCAAATAGTGTCCATGCTTTCTACAGGTGGCTGGAGGGGTAGATTTGTGTTCCGGATCAGATTGATAAATTGCTGTTTAAGCGACGTCGATAAGAATTCAGCTTGTTCATTATTTTTTGCTGCTACTACATTAACTCCGACCATAGCATAAGGTTCTTGTAACACCTCAGAAGGCTCAAAGCTGTCCCGATACAGTTGGAGCGCCGGAAGTGTTTCGTTCGGAGAAAAATGGCTGGCAAAAGCAAATGGAAGTCCAAGCTGCCCTGCAAGCTGAGCACTAAAACCACTGGAGCCCAGCAGCCATATCGGGATATCCAGCCCTTCCCCGGGGATCGCTCTTACATGACTGTTTCCAGAGCGCAAGCCGTCGTGAAAATACCCTCTAAGCTCATCCAATTGTTGAGGGAAATTGTGACCGCTGCTTCCTGAACCGCGTCTGAGGGCATGAGCCGTGACCTGGTCAGTTCCGGGAGCTCTTCCTAGTCCTAAATCAATTCTTCCTGGGTAAAGTGTTTCAAGTGTCCCGAATTGTTCAGCTACCATAAGTGGTGCATGGTTTGGAAGCATAATCCCTCCGGATCCTACACGAATGGTATTCGTATGGGAAGCCACATGACCGATTAATACAGAAGTAGCAGAACTTGCAATAAACGGCATGCTGTGGTGTTCCGCAAGCCAGTAACGGGTAAAGCCCAAATCCTCCGCATACCTGGCTAAATCAATTGTGTTCTTATACGATTCGGCAGGGCCGCCTCCTTCGGTGATAGGAGCTAAATCTAAGACTGAATAGTTGATCTCTGAGAGTTGTTTTTGTGTCATTCCATCCACTTCTTTCTTTAGCGATTACTTAAACTTAGCTTCAGTTTATCAAGGTTATTTCGAGTATCAAAATAATTTGTTCTCCCCGATGATTCTTCTTTCAGCACTTCTTTACATAAAAAATCTTTCTCAGTGGCAAGTTATACCTATGTATGGCATGTACACTGGAGGGATATCAATGACAAAGGCAGAAGAGCATAAAACAGAAGCAGATATTACAACTCATGACCGTAACCCTTATGAAATCGTTCAGGAGCTGCTCAAAGAGTCCGTGGAAACGCTGGGACTTCACGATAACGTCTATCACCTTTTGAAAAAACCGATGAGAGTATTAGAAGTCTGTATTCCTATTCGCATGGATGATGGGACGATCAAAAATTTCACAGGATTTCGCTCGCAGCATCTCGATATTTTGGGGCCAACAAAAGGTGGGATTCGATTTCATCCATCTGTAAATGTAGATGAGGTGCGTGCCCTTTCCATCTGGATGTCGCTGAAGTCAGCGATCATAGATCTTCCTTTAGGGGGAGGTAAGGGGGAGTGATCGTGAACCCTAGAGAGCTCTCAGAACGTGAGTTGGAGGAACTCAGTCGAAGCTATATCCAAAAGATTGCTTCCATTATCGGTCCTCAAAAGGATATTCCAGCCCCTGATGTAAATACAAGTCCGAAGATTATGGGGTGGATGATTGATGAATTTGATAAATTAAGGGGATTTAACATTCCGGGAATGTTAACAGGCAAGCCTATTATCATTGGAGGTTCAGAAGGCAGGCTCGAAGCTACCGGCCGGGGTGTCGTGTTTATGATTAGAGAAGCTGCAAAAGTTCTTGGGATGGAGCTGAAAGAGTGTACCGCAGCCCTTCAAGGGTTTGGAAATGTCGGAAGTATGACAGCTAAATTTCTTCATGAGCAAGGGGTTAAGGTCGTCGGGGTAACGGATGCTAAAGGCGGGATCTATGATGAGAACGGTCTTGACATTCCTGTCCTGCTTGATTTTATAAAAGAAGGAAAATATGTATCGGATTATTCCAAAGCTTCTTCTATAAACAATAACGATTTGTTTGGCTTGGACGTAGATATCTTAATTCCAGCAGCCATTGAAAACCAAATTACGGATGAAACAGCCCCTATGATCAAAGCGAAAATACTCGCAGAAGCAGCAAACGGACCAACGACGCCAGCCGGGGATAAAATCCTTGAGGAAAAAGAGATCTTCGTCATTCCTGATATCCTCTGCAACGCGGGTGGGGTCACTGTATCTTACTTTGAGTGGGTTCAAAATGCGATGAATTATTATTGGAAAGAAGAAGAAGTAAATAAACAATTGGAAGAGAAGATGGTTACAGGTTTTCAAAACGTTATCAAGATGCGTGAAGATCGCCAATGCAGGATGAGGCAGGCAGCTTATATGGTAGGAATCAAACATATCGTAAAAGCTCTTCATGCACGCGGATGGATTAAAGATGATGATTTATCAGCGGATTAAGCCAGGACTCGAGTCCTGGCTTTTATTGTGAACCATATGTTTTTAAGGTTGACAGTTAGAAAGAACTCCGATAATGTTTGTTGCAGATGGTTACATAAAAATGAAGTAGGTGGTCATAGTGAAACTCAAAACAATGGTGTATGCAGCGATGTTTGCAGCAATCGTAGGAGCTTTAGGCTTGCTGCCTCCGATTGTAACGCCGTTTACTCCCGTTCCAATTACTGCTCAGACGTTAGGGGTGATGCTTGCGGGATCTATATTAGGAGCGAAACGCGGCGGATTAAGCCTGCTCGTCTTTGTCCTTTTAATAGCGGTTGGCGCACCTTTACTAGCTGGAGGAAGAGGGGGACTTGGAGTCCTTTTAGGTGCTTCTGGTGGCTACGTCCTGAGCTGGCCAATCGCCGCATTTGTCATCGGTTATTTAGTCGAGATGTTTTGGAATAAACAGAATATTGCTTTGTTAATCCTGTTTAATTTCCTGGGTGGAATTGTACTTGTGTATGCAGCTGGGATCAGCTACCTTTCATTTGTCACAGAAACCCCATGGACAAAAGCAGCTTTTGCAGCCCTCATCTATGTGCCTGGAGATGCTGTGAAAATGGTACTGGCAGCCCTGCTTGCTCGTCAGGTGAATCGCGTTTACCCTATAATTGAAAAGGATAAGAAATCAAAATTTTCTAAAGCAGCATAGAAGGTTTACCAGCAGGTGAGCCTTTTTTCTTTGCCGAAAGGAGGATTTGTATGGCAGTCATTGGTGCCAGATTGGCAGAGTCTGCAGAGTTGTTCCCAGACAAGAAAGCTTTAATTACTGAAAATCACTCTATTACATACTGTGAGCTGCAGCAACGAGTAGAGAGGCATAAGGGAAGACTGAAGGTTTTAATGTCCAGCATGAAAGGCAAGAAAGTCGGCTTTATGCTTAGTAACGATTCTCCGTTTTTGGAATTATTTATTGCCATAAGCTCAGCTGGTGCAATCGCAGTCCCTTTTGATCCAAAGTGGACGGAAGAGGAATTTGATCGCGTCACTTCTTATGCAGCTGTTGATTTTATCGTTTATGAGGAAGGCTTTCTTTCTAGATTTCCTTCCCTAAGGAAAAAAGGGCTATCCTGGAAAGCTTTTATCCAGGTGGCGCCTGGCAAAATGCACGCAGAAGCAAACAGCGGCGATCTGTTTTACATCGGTTTCACTTCAGGAACTACAGGTCTTCCGAAAGGTTATCAGCGTACTCATTCTTCCTGGGCGGATTGCTTCTTGTATGGCGGACGGGTTTTTTCTCTCACAAAAGAAGATCACATCCTTGTTCCAGGTCCATTGGTGCATTCCCACTTTCTCTATGCAGCTTTACAGTCCCTGCATATCGGTGCCACGCTTTCTTTAACGTCTTCCTTCAACAGTGCGCTCGTCATGGACCTTGTTAAAAACAAAAAAGTAAACGTTGTATATATCGTACCTACGATGTTTGAAGCCCTTAGATCCATTGCATCTTTTCCCTTTTATTTAAAGGCATTGATCTCTTCAGGAGCAAAATGGGAAGCCTCATCGAAAGCTTCTGCTGCCCGTCTTTTTCCAAACACGGCCATCTATGATTTTTATGGGGCATCAGAATTAAGTTTTGTAAGCTTTCAGAAAGTTGGAGATCAGCATGAAGAAGGCAGTATTGGTACTCTTTTCCCGTTAGTTGAACTTCAAGTGAGAAGAAAGAATGGGCAAGCAGCTGCACCGGATGAAGAAGGGTTTATTTATGTGAAAAGTCCCTGGATCTTTTCAGGTTATTATCATGATCCTGTTGCTACTTCTCAAGTGTTTAACGACGGCTGGGTCACCACCGGAGACATCGGCTGCACGACCGACTATGGGGAGACGTTTTTAATCGGCAGAGCCCACAACATGATTATCAGCGGAGGTTTAAACATTTATCCAGAAGAGGTTGAGAAGGTCATAAAAGATGTTCCTAGGGTAAGTGAAGCGGTGGTTGTGGGTGTCCCTGATGAGTACTGGGGAGAGAAAGTCGTTGCTTTATACAAGAAAAACGGACCGTTGAACCAGCAGGAATTAGTTTCTCGATGCGAACGTACTCTTTCCTCATATAAACAGCCGAAGCACTGGATTGAAGTAGACCAATTTCCTTACACCTCCAGCGGGAAAGTCGCACGCAAACAAGTGAAAGAAGCTTATGTCAATCAGTTAGGAGCGTTGTCATGACAGTTCCCGTCATAATAGAAGCGGTTCGTACGCCGATCGGCAAAATGGGAGGAACATTGAGTTACGTAAGACCTGAGAAGCTTGCCAGTCCGTTAATTCAACATCTTGTAGAAAAATTTCAGCTCGCTAATGAAACGATTGATGATGTCCTGCTAGGCAATGTGGTAGGTCCAGGAGGGAACTTAGCCCGTCTTTCTGCGCTGGAGGCCGGGCTTCCTTTTGACGTACCGGGGGTTACTGTGGATCGCCAATGCGGATCGGGTTTAGAAGCCATACATATGGCAGCGAGATCCATACAGGCTGGTGCCGGCGATATCTATTTAGCCGGTGGAGCGGAAAGTACAAGTCTTGCCCCATGGAAATTTGAAAAACCAGCTTCCCTGTATGATCAACGAGGTCCCAAGTATTATTCGAGAGCACGTTTTTCACCGGAGTCCATAGGCGATCCAGATATGGGCGTTTCAGCGGAGAATGTAGCAGAGAAGTATGGCATTACGCGTGAACAACAAGATGAGTATGCCCTTCATAGTCATTTAAAGGCTGTCCATGCTCAGGATCATCTCCATTTTGAAGAAGAAATTGTACCTATAGAAAACGTAACTCGTGATGAGTGCCCGCGAAGGGGAACATCACTGAATAAATTAGCAAAACTTAAGCCTGTATTTAACCAGGAAGGCACAGTTACTGCTGGGAATGCATGTCCGCTTAATGACGGGGCGGCACTCGTACTAATGATGTCACTGGATAAGTGCCGTGAGTTAGGATTAACACATTTGTGCCGGTTTGTAGATGCTCAGACAGCAGGTGTGGATCCACATCTATTAGGTATTGGACCGGTTCCGGCTGTCTCAAAGCTTTTAAATCGGTGTAATCTAACTATTCAAGATGTAGACACCGTGGAATTTAATGAGGCGTTTGCTTCACAAGTTCTCGCCTCTTTAACGGAGCTGGAAATTCCATTGGATAAGGTTAATCTATCAGGAGGTGCGCTGGCTCTAGGACATCCCTATGGTGCATCGGGAGCCATATTAGTTACAAGGTTAGTATCAGAAATGAAAAGACACTCATTTACGCGAGGGATCGCTACGATGGGGATAGGCGGAGGTATGGGGATTGCAGGATTATTTGAACGAATAGAGGAGGAATAATGATTGAAGACCTGGATTGGTTATAAGACAGAAACGATTCCAATTTCTGTCGATAAAGGCCAGGCAATGGCATTTGCAAAGTCTATTGAACTGGATCATCCTGTTTATTTTGATGAACTCTCCGCAAGAAAAGAAGGGTATGAAGACATTCCTCTCCCTCCAACTATGATCATTTCATTTTGGCACAGATTTCATCTGCCTTGGTTGAAGAACGATCAAGGGGTTATTCATGCTGAACAGCATTTTTCCTATTATCACTACCTTTTAGCTGGTCGTACGTATGGATGTAACGCGAGGGTTGAGGATGTGTTTAGAAAAAAAGGCAGGAAAGGTCCGATGTTGTTTGTCGTACAAACGCTTGATGTTTTTATGGAAAATGAACTCCATGCTACAGCTTCATCCACACTACTTTTTCCCGAAGAAGGGGACTGTTATGGAAAACTATAAAGAAGGTTCCGATTTACCAGTACAGTCATTCAGGAATATTTCAAAAGAACAAGTCCTTACTTATGCCAATGTCTCGGGAGATATGAATACGATCCATCTAAATAGAGAAGCAGCCCGACATTCTGGTTTTGACAGAGAAGTTGTCCAAGGCATGTGGTCCATGGGAATAGTTACGGCATCTATCCATAGATGGTTTGGTCCACAGTCCTTTATAAAGGAATTCACCTGCCGTTTTACCAGCCCAATGATAATCGGCGATTCTTTATTGGTTTGCGGAAGTGTCGTCACTGTAACTGCGGTAGATATAGAGATATCGATTGAAGGAGTGAACCAGGAAGGGAGTACCATTCTTAAGAATAGAGCGATAGTAAGGAGGAAGGTTCATGAAGGATGAAGTCATTATCATTACGGGTTCTACTCGAGGTATTGGGAGAGCAGCAGCAGAGTATTTTTCGAATCTCGGTGCTGCTGTGGTCATCAATGGCCGTAGTGAGGAGCAGGTAGAGCAAGTCGTCCGTGCGATTCGGCAAAAGGGAGGTCGAGCCGTTGGTACTGCCGTCTCGGTAACTAACGAGCATGCAGGTGATACATTGGTTGAAACTGCAGTTAACGCATATGGAAAGGTAACGGGACTGATTAATAACGCAGGTTTTGTCAGTGATCGGATTTCGTATCGTATGGAACTGGACAGTTTTACAAGTGTTTTGGATGTTCATGTGAAAGGATCCTTTATATGCAGTAAAGCAGTAACGAATTACTTAAGAAGCAAGAGTAAGCCTGGCTTTATCATTAATATTACCTCACTGGCAGGATTAGCTGGGAATCCTGGGCAAGTCAATTATAGTGCTGCTAAAGGGGCGGTAAACGGGATGACCTGGACGTTAGCAAAAGAATTGATGAAGGATAATATTATCGTCTACGCTCTTTCGCCTGCCGCGGTTACAGATATGACCCGTCCCCACGTTGAACAGATGAATCAGAAACACACAGATGAAGAAGAGAGTTACTGGGATATCGGTTCAGCAGAACAAGTGGCTGCTTTTTTATCCAAGATGATTATAAACAGACGGCTCTCCGACTCTGGTGCGATTTATTCCATTAATAAAGAAGAAGAAGGATATTGGCTTCCCCCTTCTTATGTAATGCTCTGAATGTATGCTGGACTTCCTTGTTATGATATGGTTAATGGGAGAAACGGAATGTTTAATATAAGGCAGGGAAGATAATGGCGCAGGAATTTACCGTAAAACTTCGTTATCCACATGTGAATAAGTATAAAAAAGGGTATCCACTTATCCTCAAGGATGCAATTGACCGACCTGAGTTGCTTAAGCAGGAGGGGGCGGTGATTAAAGTCCTTGATGACCAAGGGAACTTCGTTGGACGAGGCTTTGCCGGGAAGCAGAACAAAGGTCTCGGCTGGATCGTTACCCATCAAGAGTCTGATCAGTTGGATGCTTCCTTTTTCGATCAGAAAATCCAACACGCTTTAGAGAAAAGACATGCTTTTTTTCTAGATGAGGACACGGATGCTTTCCGTATTTTTAATGGGGAAGGCGACGGGATCGGTGGACTTACAATTGATTACTTTGCTGGGTATTATGTAATCAACTTTTATAGTGAAGGCATTTATGCTTTCCAGTCTTGGGTTATAGATGCAATCAAGAGAATGACTGATTACAAAGCGATTTACCAGAAGAAACGTTTCGGGAAGCAGGGCACTTATATCGAAGAAGATGAATTTGTGGCAGGGGAGAGAGGAGAATTCCCCATAATTGTTAAAGAAAATGGAATCCGCCTGGCTGTTTATCTTAATGAAGGTGCCATGGTAGGAGTTTTCCTTGATCAGCGGGAGGTACGCAAAACCCTTCGTGATCAATATGCCGAAGGATGCAGTGTACTCAATACGTTCTCTTATACGGGAGCCTTCTCTATCTTTGCTTCTGCAGGAGGTGCCTCTCATACGACCAGTGTGGACTTGGCAAATAGGAGTTATGCAAAGACGATCGAAAATTTCAGTATGAATGCTCTTGATTTTGAAGCACAGGACATCATTGTTGAGGATGTCTTTAAGTATTTTAAATACGCGAAACGCAAAGAGAAGTCGTTTGATATCGTTGTATTGGATCCCCCTAGTTTTGCCCGTTCTAAAAAACACATGTTTCGAGCTGAAAAAGACTATCCTTCTTTATTAAAGCAAACGATCGATATCACTGAAGATCAGGGCATGATCATTGCTTCTACCAATTGCAGTAAATTTAATATGAATAAATTTAAACAGTTCGTTAAGCAAGCTTTTCAGCAATCAGGCTGTCCATACAGAATTGAAAAAGAGTTTTCCCTCCCTTCTGATTTTCCTACTCTCCCTCATTTTAAAGAAGGGAATTATTTAAAAGTATTATTCATTAGAAAAGGTTAAATTTTCACTTTTGGCTACACTGGTGCACAACCGGTGTAGCTTTTATTTTTGTTGTGTTTGCAATAATGTGTACATGTTTACAAAAATGACTGCTTTTGTGTTCAATTTAGTGTACATGTATACAAATATGTGTACAAGTTGTTAAATCAATGTGTGTACGTGTTTGTATGCAAGTACACAAAAATGAAGGCATGTATGCAAAAAAGAATGCGGAAAAAGACACATTGACTAATAATAGAATATTTAATAGATTTAAACTAATGTGAGACAATATCTGTCCTTGCAAAATAAATCCAAAGGGAGTTTGATGATATTGACAACTGCTAGAATAGCTGCGATTGACGTAGGAAATGATGCGCTCAAAGCGAATTTCGGGAAACTGGAATCTGATTTATATATTCCAAACGTAATAGCAAGAGACTTAGAGGATCGACCAGTGATCGGAATAGAAGAATTAGATGAGAAAGATCCACTCGATAATATACATATTCGAGTGCATTCACCTGCCTTGAAAGAAAATAACGCCATTTATCGTGTAGGTACACTGGCAACAAAAACGAGCAATTCGACGGAACTTGACCCAGGAAGCTATAAGTCAGAAGAAGATCAGACTTTAGTTATGCTGTTTGCTGCGCTGGCACTTGACGCGGTTTCAGGCAAGAATGCAGCCTCCAGCAAAAACAATGTGATCGATGCGGATTATATTCTTGGCACCGGCCTGCCTTTGCGGGAAGTCAAGGAAGGCAAAGATGTAGGCTACCGCTCTCAGCTGCTAGGATCTGTCCACCAGGTGGAATTCCTTGTCACGCCTAAGTATCAAGGAATTAAAGTGAATTTAAAATTTGACGAAGTAAAAGTCTATCCAGAAGGATTTGCAGCCTATGTGAACCTTGTTATGGATAATGAGTTGAATATTATCAACAAAGAACTGATTGATAAACAAATCCTCATTCAGGATATTGGTGGATTATCTACAGATATTGCTGTAATCCGCAATCGAAACGTCGATGACGATAAAGCCCAGGGCTTTAACTTAGGAGTGGCTGAATCGCTTGAAGCTATTCGAGATGAAATCTTAACGAAGCATGGAGTGGAATTGGACAGCCGCCGTGACGTAGTGGATATTATCACGCGTAATAACGACCGCCACCATATTATGGTGAAAGGCAGCCGCACGAATGTGCACGATATAACAGATCGTATTCTGCTTGAACTCGCTAAGAAACAGTACCGTTACCTGCGGAATGTTTGGCAGAAAAATTCTCAATCAGAGATCTGCTATTTTGTTGGTGGAGGTTCTGCAGTCTTAAAAGACTATATTAAAACCTTGAATAATAAGCTGGACGGATTCAATATTGAGTTTTTTGAAGATGAGAATGAAAGCATTTGGATGATGGCTAATGCTTACTATAAATTGATCTCTGATTTCATTCGCAAAAATTACAAGACAACAGAAAAAGACAGCAAAAAAGATTCAAAAGAGAAAACGGCTTCATCGAAGTAAGGTGATAAGATGCCAAATTCAAAAAAGAGTGTGGAACGGGGACAATCGATTACCTTTCGTGTCCCCTCAGACACACCAGATCATCTATTAAGGCAGCTTTCTGAGTTAAAAGATAAGGAACGGCGGAATTTTTCCAGTAAAATCGCTCAATTTGTCCTGCAAGGGGTAAATGACTCACTGGCGAGAGAAAAAGAAACCATTACAGTCCCTCTCCCCCGTAAGCTGACAAAAGAGCAGCGGAACTGGATCAAGCATGAACACTCAGAGGCACTTATCGGCAGTATATTGTATCAGCTCATGCTCGATCCTATGAGAGCCACTTCATTACTCGCTTCACTCAACAGCAATGCCTATGATATCGATGAAGCATTATACTTACAGGAAGAAATGGCTGCGTCTCACGAGCCCTCCCCTTCCCCTGTCAGTCATAACGAATCAACTTCCTCCCTTCCTGAAGAAAAGGATGAAGCTGATTGGGGCGATATTGATGATAAGCTGGACGATTTAAACTTGGACAGCCTGCAAAATGATTTGCATACACAGCAAGAGAAGAACGAAGAAAAAGAAGAGAACGACGATGATTTATTAGGGGACTTTCTTTCCAGTATGAATAAGTAAAAAGCCGAGTAGAGTATTCACTCGGCTTTTTTATGGACAAAATTTTGAACAAAATTACGGACTTAGTAGTACAAAAACACGGACTAATAAAAACAAAATCATGGACTGGGTTTTCTGGATAAGTTGGCTTCGGCTTTCTGAAAGGCTTCTTCTGTGCCTATGAATCCGAGCATCGTAGTAATGGCATCGCCGTCTTAAGAAATACAAGAACTTAAATAAACCAATGGTCCGCGCTTTTCAATGTATTTACAAGAAAAATTACCCTGTGGTGCCCCTTTGTATCCATTGTATGTATTATGAAATTCGAATAACCCGTCTTGATAAGCAATAGTATTTTGATAATGGGAACCATCGTGGTCAAAGATATCAATGGTGATGGGATCTTCGTGTCTCTGTTGACTAAGCAGGTCTACGATTGGATCAATGTGACTAACCTTTAAAACTCCTTGAGCAATTTGATCAAATGACTGAGCCTTGTGTTCTACCACCACACTCTGTTTTAGCCTCTTTTATCGTCATTTCCTTATGAGGTTCGTTCTGACATCCGGTGGATATAAAAATTACAGCCAATACGAACAGCAATCGTTTCATGTCCAAACCCCCCCTAATTATCTAAGGGCATTTTAACTTAAAACTTACATAATATTCTAAAAAAAATACAGGCGGTCTTAGATAGACCGCCTTACCATAGATGTACTAACGTGAGGAATCATATTCAGCAAACTTAACAAAAGTATTTTCATCCTCTACTAGTCCACAGGCTCCGCACTGAATCTTTTTCGCAGGCCCCTGATAGCTAATATGAAACGCATCCAATTGACCATTCTCGTATTCATTAACGATGTTCCCAGACTGCGGGTCTAATTTCACCGCTTTTGGCACTTGCTCAATGATATTAAAGCGGGAGCGGTTTGTCTTACAATTGGGACATAAATAGGGTTTCATATTTAACACCTCCACACGTTATTCTTACCAATACCTTGTGAAACATGTAATATGAAGTTAGGAACGGAGCGAGAAAGGGAAGTGAAGATATTAAGAAGAAAGAATGAAGGTGGTGACGTGATTGGGCGACGTATTTACCAGACAGGTGGATAAAATGGGAAGAATCGTTATTCCTAAGGAAATACGCGATCAGCTTGATTTTATGAATCAAGTGTTATCAATTGAAGTTTTCAAAGACAGCCGGGGAATTAGTGTCGCAAAGACCGGTAACAAGACTGAGGATACGAAATCCCTCGATAACTATGGCCGTCTCCTTATACCAATAGAACTAAGACAAAAGCTTGGATGGGAGCAGGGAAAAGAACTTGAAATAACACTTGAAAAAAATAAAGCTGTTCTGCAGGATCAGATGGCCCAGTGCCAGATTTGTGGATCAACAGATGCCCTGCTTGCTGTAAAGCAAGCATTTATATGCGAGGGGTGCTTACAGGAAGGATTGGAAAAGAACACTAATGAATGGACAAGCTTCGTGGACGAGCTGGTCTATGAATACCAAGAGGAATGCCTTGCTTCCTTAAATTTTGAAAACACTGAAGACGTTCATCAGGCGAGAGTGAAAGGGCGTAGGCTCAGCGCTTTGTTAGGATTTATTGGGCTGACAAGCGATCACGGTCTCATGGACAAAATACACCGTGCCCATGGAATTTTAGGCAAGGTCAGAGAAAGAGACGTGCTGATCGAAGAATTTGAAAAACGTGCAGACAATGAAGAAGATGAGGACAAAGCAAAGGTGTATCAACAAGTTGCAGAAAAAGTAGCTAAAAAAAGAGAGAAGCACCGAAAACGTATGCAACAAGAATTACCTGAAGTGATTGATCAGGAGTTTCTCGATTTATGGAGTGAATTTAAAAACCGTACATTCAGAAAATACGTGTTTATTGTCGACGTCACAAAAAGGCTGGAAGAATATGAAGAGGCATTTAATCAAAAAGTAGAAGACTATCAACAGTCTGCCGCTAACGAAGGCGTAGATTCCGAAGATGCTCTTGATGAGCTGCATCGTGTGAGAATTGAATCCAAATATTTGCGATATATTTACCGTTATCTTCACGATATTTATAACGAGGATTATAAAGAACAAGCTGACCATTATAAAAGTTTCCAAAGACAATTCGGGACATTAACGATTTGCGTAATTGGATAGAAGAAGTACGAAAGCATCGTAAAAAAATTGATGAAGATAAGAGTGTAGTGAAAAAAGTTAGAAAAGAGTTAGAGAAAGAGTTGGCAGAGCACTTAGAACAGGTTACTATTCGTCCAGATAGAGCTGAAAAAGTATAAGAGAAAATCCACGCGTTTCCTGCAAGCAGGAGCAGCGTGGATTTTATTTATCGGGATAAAAAAGTACGTAAAACCTGTTCGGAAGTGTGGGTTAAAGCTTTTTTACTATGTGAAGGCTCCAAAGCTTTTTTTAGATCCAAGGGTTCCGATTGAATGGAAAAAACTGCAGTCAACATTTTGTAATCTCCATTGAGATCTACCTTTCCAGCTAGCGCAAATACAGGCTTTTTGTACTTTTCGGCTAATAAACCAATGGAAACAGGAACCTTTCCGTTGGCAGATTGAGCATCAAGACTGCCTTCTCCTGTAAAGACAAGATCCGAGTCATCTATGAACTTTTCCAATTCGACAAGTTCAGCTATTACATCGAATCCGGACTGCATCTTTGCATTAAGTACTCCGGTAAGAGCACCGCCAAGGCCACCGGCAGCACCTGCGCCTTCTATTTCCTGTACATTTCTACCGTTAAATTTTTCAATGGCTTTTGAAAACCGAACAAGACCTTCATCCAAGAGTTGGACTTGTTCGTTTGATGCTCCTTTTTGAGGTCCATAAATATAAGCAGCGCCGTTAGTTCCATGGAAAGGGTTTGTGACGTCAGAAGCAATCGTGATCTGGCAGTTACTCAACTTCTCCGCCAAATCAGTATCTTCGATTTTATCTGCCTCAAGAAGAATATTCCTATCCCACTCGAGCTCTTTATCATCTGCATTGTAGAGCTTGTAGCCTAAAGCCTGCAATAACCCGGTTCCACCGTCAGTCGTTGCACTGCCTCCCAGAGATACGACTATGTCGCGATATCCCTTTTCTACTGCGGACCGGATTTGCTCTCCAAGTCCAAATGAGTTATACAAGAGCGGATCACGCCCTTCGTCAGGTATAAGGTCAAGCCCTGTACTGCGGGCGCATTCGACAAAAGCCACCTCTTTCCCTTCATGGGAGAGAATGACATAACTCGTATCTACTAAACTCCCGTCTGGTCCGTGTACAGCGATTGGCACTTCTTTATGAACCCATTTTGTTAATGCGTCAATTGAACCTTCTCCACCATCAGCCATTGGTATTAAGATTGTTTCGGCTTCTGGGGCGGCTGCTGTGACTCCTTGCTCCATGGCTTCACAAACCTCCTGGGCTGAGAGGGACCCTTTAAAGGAATCAGGAGCTAAAACTACCTTCATCTCAATCACACCTCCAAAAAATTACCGACGTTTTACCCATGTAAATCCATAGAGTGGGAGTTTGATTGTTTTCTCTGCCACTTGATCATTGACAAGGTCCTGTCCATTAAAAGGCAGGGGAACAGTCACTTCTTTCCGTGAAGTATTGACAGCGAAAAACAATTCTTCCCCCGTCTTGTTATTCTTTCGAATCAATGAAAATACACGGTCGTCTAATTCTACGATTTCCTGTTCAGCATAAGGGGAAAAGGCACTCTCATTCTGACGTAAGAGGATCAATTGTTTCAAGCGGGTAAATATTTCTGCTCGTCGTCCATTCTTATGAAGTTCTGCCTTCAGTTGGGAATATTCCAGTTTTTCACGATTGATTCTCCTTGGTATGCCGGATTCCTTGTACCCTTGAACGTCGTTAGTAGAACCAAGTAAAGAATGATAGTAGATGGCAGGTACTCCGATAACTGAAAAAAGAATAGAGTGAGCAGCAATGGTTTTCCTAATTTCATCCTCAAGAGTCACATCTTCCTCGTTATTTACTAAAGCTTGAGAATAATTGATGTTTAACTCATAGACAGACTGTGAACCATCAGGATTACTTTTGTATGACACTTCTCCGCCGTTGGCTTTCACTTGATCGACAAGCTGCTGTTTTTCTTCGTCATTTAAGATCCCTTCAGTAGGGCGCATTCCTATCCCGTCATGGCTGGCAAGGAAATTGAAGAAGGTGGCTTCAGAAGACACCTTGTCTATTGATTTCGCCCATTTTGTCAATTTTCCTGCATTATGGTTGATGAAACTAAACAAGACTAATGGCGGCAGCGTAAACTGATAAACCATGTTGGCTTCATTGAAGCCGTTGCCAAAGTAACTGATATTTTCTTTGTGCGGCACGTTTGTTTCTGTAATGAGTTGAGTATTCGGCTGAAAAGCATTGATAATCGTGTGCCAAAGCTGAATGATGGAATGAGCTTCGGGCAGATGAATGCAAGTAGTTCCTGATTCCTTCCAAATAAATCCGATCGCATCAAGGCGGATGCTTGTTGCTCCTTGATGGGCATATTCCAGCAGAATATCTGTCATTTCTGCTAAGGCAGGAACGTGCTTAAAGTTTATATCGACTTGGTCTTTACTGAAGGTCGTCCAAGCTGTTTTTGTCCCCCATCTTCTTCATATTCATGAAACAAGGGAGACGTGCGCGGACGTACAACTCGGCTGGCGTCAAAATGATCCTCTTTTGGGATGAAAAAGTGTTTGTACTTAGAATCGTTGGCTAAATAGCGTTGAAACCATTCACTTTCCTGAGAGATGTGGTTCGCTACAAAATCAAACATCAGCCGGTAATCCTCTGAAAAGGAACGGATATGGCTCCAATCTCCTAATTTAGGATGGATCGTACGATAATCAGAAACAGAAAATCCGTCATCTGATGTAAAAGGAAACATAGGAAGCAGATGGACATCGGTAATCGCGTTTCCAACCTCTTCGGATAAAAATTTGTGAAGAGTTGGTAGCGTCGGAGTGTTTTGTTCGTAAATGCTGTCACCATAAGCAATTAAATACACGTTTTTTTCAGTTAATACAGCGGGATGCTGCCAATCTTTTTCGGACCACTTATCGACGAGCTGGCTGAACAACTCCACATCTTTTTCTTCCACGCGGCCATAAATATCAGTTAAATGTCGCCTGATCTTCTCCATTAATGGTTCGTTCATTTTCCATTCTCCTCTTCAAAATGAATACAGATCGTTTGGTAACCTTTGCTAAGAATTGGTGCTGCGTCTTTTTCTGTCTTTTCTTCCGCCAAGTTTACGGTATCGAACGACAAGGGTTGTTCTGTGGAAAGCTTTAAGTCTACCGGGCTGGATGTTGGATTAAATACGCGCATGATTCCGGATGGTTTTTCATGGGCTCTTTTCACAGTACTCACAAAAACATCTTTATTTTCAATTGCCAGCAGAGAATATTCTAAGGGCAGGGAGCTCAGCGGCTGAGGAATCTCGAACCGATCGAGACGTTCTTCAAAAGTATTTAAACTTTGGTGCTGATAAGTGACGTAACGCTCCAAATAACGGTCTGCCAACTCAAAGTATTCCGTTTCTGTTCCTGTATTCCCGCTGAGCGACAGCGCATATTCAAAGCTCATCGTCTCCTGCATCTGTGCGTCTGGTGTAGTGACGACTTTATTATTAATTCCTGAAGCCCTGCCAGGACGCCAGAGCAGATCATCTCGTCCGAGCAAGCCGACACTGCGATACAAAGTTAAAGCAAGCTGCCCTTCATGTTTAAGCACTTCATATTCTTTTAACCCTTTTGTAAAAGCAGCCATCGTTCCTGCTTCCCCAGAGACACCCGCGAACTGTTCAATAGTGTAAATAGGCACCGGCGCTTCTTTATAACCATTTTCCCTCCAATCCTTTAATCTAGGTTCTTCGGTCGATCGGTGAATCAAGCTGTAACCCTGGTCGCCGAACGATTCCTTTGGTTCATGAACAGGGGTTTTCAGAAGTACACGAACTCTATGATCTTTAATTTGATTGTCCAGCTTGTGTTCGACACGGACAAGTGGCTCATCTTTCCTCAGCTCGACATGTGTTTCAATGCTCAATGTCTCATGTGGACCATTATTCTTCCGGGACTCAAGGTCTGGGGGAAGTGATAAGTGATGTTTGATCACCATTTTTTCCACATGCTCTGATTTATTTACAAATTCAAGAGAAGCTTTTCCGGATAAAATAGGAAGATCTCCCGGAAGTGGAGAGTAATCATACGAATCTCCTGCATCAGCTGTATCTTCAAACTGTATAAAATCATTAACGGATAATTCAGCAGCCAATTCTTTCAGATTAAGCCTGCCATTTTCCAGGCTGATCTCAAAAAATTCATTTTGAATGGAGCTGTCTTCGGACTGTTCCAGCTGGTATGAAGGGTTAGTGTCATTCACAACTTGAAGAGTCGTGTAACCTAAAGAAGGGATTTTCACTTCAGCGAGAAGGAGTTCAGTACGGTAGTAACCAGGGATTTCTACTTCTTTATCTCCATCAGCTGTGACTACGATTTTTTTGCCGCCGCTTAAATATTCCTGCTTTGTTATGGTAAATGGAAGAGTCTCATGAGTGACTGTTTGAATCGAAAATTCTTTAGACCTCGTAAATAGTACCGTGGAAACGGAAGTCGTATGCGGCTTTGGCAAGGTATTAAAAATTAACAGAATATCCTCCATTTGCTGAGATTCGCTGACGGCAGAAGTCATTTGTTTTTTTATGACGTTCATTAAACCGTCTGCCTGGCGATTTACTTTGACGAGCCTCTTTACAATATCTTGATTCGTATCATCTGAATTACAGCCTCCAATGCTGTCATGCGCGTGGACGTCGAACAGTTCTTTCCACATAAGATCAAGCCATTCCTGCGGATAGCGCAGCCCGACAGACTGGCCGATTAGTGCCAAGGGCTCCAGCTGATTGATAATTTTGTGTTCAGCTATATGGTTTAACTTTTTAATATCGTACCGCTGGGACTTGATTGTACGGTGGATACGAGAGTTTTCTGTTGCCAATAATTCTCCTTCGATCATGTGGTCGAAGGATTGATCGTTCCATGTTTCATTCATGTACGTTTCATAATCTGATAAGACATATTCATATGTGTCGTCTTTTTCGTTCAGCTTATTAATGGTTTCCGGAAAGTGGTCTCTGACCAGCACCTGGTCTCCTCCTGCCGGAAGAAGCAGGTGGTTTGTATCACGATTGAGCTTAGCTAATTTTTCAAGCATCGGCTGAAGCCGCCCTTTGTGGAATTCCTCATCAGAACTTAGGAATTTCCCCGGTCCATACCCTAAATGAATCAGATTGGCTTGTACTTGTGCTCCATCAGGGGATCCCCAGATAAAGTTTAAATTCTCGTCAAGTTCATCCGTATAAAGCCCTCTTTGCAGGATGGCATAATCCATTCCGAACCCTTTGAAAATGGAAGGCAGATAGCGGTTTTGGCCGAAAATATCCGGCAGATAGCCGATGTTCATCGAATGTCCCAGGCGCTTGCTGCCCTTCACACCATAAAGGAGGTTACGCACGAGCGATTCTTTGTGGACCAGTAGAGAGTCCGCCTGGGTGTACCATGGTCCCACAAAAATCCTTTTCGCTTCTACGAGCTGTCTCAGCCTTTGAAATTGAAGCGGGCGGACTTTTAAATATTCCTCGACAATCGATAATTGGGCATCAAACACATATCCGTGATAGTCTTCGTTATTTTCAAGTAAATGGATGAGATGGTCCATATTTTCTGCAAGCAGAATATTTGAATCTTCGATTGTAAAATACCATTCCCTGTCCCAATGAGAATGGGGAACCACATAGACACGTTTTTTGGTCATACCAAAATCTCCCTCCTAAGGTAACAGCCAGTTCGAAGCGGACCCGAACTGGCTCATAAGCTTGTTTATATTTTGATTCGTCCTCGTTTGATCAGCGTAAATCGTATGAAAATATTCGCAAAAGCAATGAATAAAGTACCAGCGAGAAGACCGATGATATAAGCCCACAAATTTTCTACGAGCGGCCATCCCCAAAACGCAGGAAGCGGATACCACTGCACAGCTCCTAAAAGAACAGCTGTCACAGATCCAATAATTGCCCCTAAAATATTGATGGGAATCGTAATAATTGGATTTCTCAACATAAAAGGGATAGCTCCTTCACTAATGGCAATAAGTCCAAGTAAAATGGAAGTGTTCCCTGTAATACGCAGGTTTTCATCAAATACACGGCGCCCCACTACAAACCGGTCCAATACTGTAGCCAGCCCTAGTCCAATTGGCGGGATGACGATAGAGAGTACTCGCGGCGTCAGTGGGAAAATCTGATCACCGGCAAGACCTATAGCAATCGCACCAGCGGCCTTGTTGATCGGTCCGCCTAAGTCAAAGGCTGTAGCTGCTGCAATGATCGTCGATAATACGATGGCTCCTGACTCCTGTGCGGATTCAATGGTTGTGCGAAGCAGTTCGTTCAGGCCGCCAAACACTGGATCAACGATATAAAAATTTAATAAGAAAACAGATAATACACTGATGGCTGGAATGATCAGCATCGGTTTCATCGCTTGGAAATTCTTCGAAAGCTTGATTTTTTGATTTAAAAATTTGGCGATATACCCGGCTGCCAAACCGAGGATTAAAGCACCAAGGAATCCAGATGGAACACCATCTTCCACTCCCCAGAAACGATAGTGGATCCCGGCAGCAAACAAGCCTCCAATAAATCCGGATACAATCCCTACACGGTCAGCAAGGGAATAGGCAGTGAAGGCAGCGAAGATCGGGTACATAAACTGAAAAATCATAAAACCAAATTTATCTAAGTAGTGTAGAATCTTAAAGAATTCATTATCGGAAGTAGCATAGCTGATATCATTAATCTCATTAACAAGTCCAAATGGAATCGCGCCTAGTTTCGCAATTCCCATCATTAAACCGGCGGCTACGATTACGGGGATCATATAAGAAATACCAGTCATGATCGCCTGGCCCATTTCTGCCAATACGCCAGTTTTGTTTTGAGAGGGTACAGAAGACTCGTCGCTTCCATTTCCTTCTACAATACCGTCAGGATTGCTCAGCACACGCTCAATCATTTCCTCTCCATGTTCAAGTGGAGCAGCTACACGGGTTTGAATGAATGGAAGACCTTTAAAGCGTTCTTTCGCTTTAGGAGTGATATCTGTGGCAAAGATTACCGCATCGGCTTGTTTAATTCTGTCTGACGTATGCTCATCTTCCAGGCCGTTTGCGCCTTGTTTCTCGGAATAGACTTTCACGCCTAATTTACGTCCTGCTTGTTCCAATGCTTCGGCAGCCATGTAAGTATGGGCAATTCCTGCTGCACAAGCAGTGACAGCCAGCACAGTTTTTGAATCGGCTTGAATATTTTCTTCTTTCTGTTCTTTCTCATAATGATCTAAAGCATCGATAAATTGCTTAGGGTTTCGTGCTTTCATCAGACCGTTATAATACTCTTTATCCATCAGTCTCGTGCTTAACTCAGCAAGCAGGCTTAAGTGGGTCGAACCTGCCTCCCCTTCAGGAATCGCCAAAAGAAATACAAGTTCCACTTGATTATTAGGATCGATGCTTTCCCAGTCCGTAATCGGCTGTTCCAGTCTTGCTACAGCAAAGCCTGCTTTTTTTACGGCCGTTGATTTTCCGTGGGGAATCGCTAATCCTGCTTCCATGCCAGTTGCAGAAACTTTCTCTCGTTCGAGAACGGTTTCATAAAATTCCTTAGTGGAAGTCACATGGTCCTGTTCATACAGCTCTTGAGCCAGCTTCCAAATAACTTCTTCTTTAGTCGTCTCAGTAAGGTCGAACCGGATTAATTCTTGGTTCGTCATTTGTGCTAGTTTCAATTCCCTTCACCCTTTCCTGTCTGTAAGTGTTTTCATCTGCTTAATTTAGTTGTAACATAGGAATGACGCGCGCGGTTGTACAGGAAATGTACATTTGTACATACACTCGTGCTATACTCAAGCTAGATGGAGACAAAGGAGTACCTCATATGGGAAAACTGGTGGATGCATTTTCAACTTCCCTTCCGAATCTGACACATTCAGAAAAGCATGTCCTCTACTATGTGGAACAGCACCTGGAAGAATCGAAATCGATGCCATTAACGAAAATGGCAGAAGTAAATAATGTCAGCACAACAACCATTGTCCGTTTGTGCCATAAACTTGGAATGGATGGTTTTGCTGAATTTAAGTATTTTTTAAGAGGATTGGAAGGCGATGTTCTTCCTGATGATCCTAATCCCATTGAACGCTATCGTAATGATATAAATGAAAGTTTAAAGCTTTTGCATCCGAAGGACTTAGAAGCGATTGCGGCAAATGTGGAGAAAGCAGATCGTATCGTCATTCTTTCTGTAGGATTAACTAAAATGATCGGAGAATACTTAAGTAAGCGATTAATGCAGGTCAATCGGTCATCCACTTACATTTATGAATCCCATATGATTGATTTAATCAGCAATTGGATTGGGGAAAATGACCTCGTTATTTTTATTTCTTCGAGTGGAGAAACGGATACGCTGTTGAAAGCAGCAGACAAGCTTGACCATCTCAACATTTCAACAGTTGCTGTTACCAACGATCCAACAAGCACTCTTTACACCATTGCCAGACAAGCCGTAAGCGCACCGGTGAAAAAGGCATCCTATGAAGGCTATGACGTATCTGCTCGTTCTTCCCTCGTCATGCTGGCAGACCTAATCTTTGAATACTACCTAAAATATGTAACTGAAAAAGATTAAAAAAACCCATCGATTACTCGGTGGGTTTTCTTAATTTAATCAAGCTGATGCAGTTTGGAGAAAACATCCTGCATCTGCCCGGATGCTGTCTCGTAAATAGGGAAGAGCGCTCTGTACTTCGTATGATTGTCCTTAATCGGCTGGTAATAATTATCCATTGGAATAGAATTTTTAATATCTTCCAGGCTGTCCACTTCCCCGATCCCGTATAAGGCAAGCCAGGCTGCTCCCCAGGCAGAACTTTGGTGGCTTTGAGGAATATGAATCGTCTGGTTAAAGATATCAGCGAGCATTTGCACCCAAAGGGAAGATCTGGCAAAGCCTCCGCTCGCAAAGATTTTCGTGTGCTGATTGCCTAGTCTTTCAAGTGCCTTGGCGATGTGCAAAATTGAAAAGTGAACGCCCTCCATCGCAGCACGAGTCATGTGTTCTTTTTTGTGGGTAGGTGTAAGACCGATAAAAGAGCCTTTTGCCTCAGCGTTCCAGAACGGTGCTCGTTCTCCATTCAAGTATGGAAGAAACAAAAGGTTGTTGGCTCCTGGAGCCACTTTATCTGCCAATTCACTCAATTTTTCAATATCCATTTCATGACTGCCGTTCTGCCAAAGCTGCTGAAGCCAGGTAAGTACAAGACCTCCATTGTTTGAAGGACCTCCTGTAATCCATAGATCTTCAGTAAAACTGTATGAGAATATCTCCTGACTGTCGTTTAACAGCGGCTCACTTGAAAATTGGCGGATGGCACCGCTTGTACCTATAGTGATAGCGGTCTCTCCTGGCTGAATCGCCCCGATGCCGAGATTGGCAAGCGGCCCGTCGCTGGCACCGATAATAAACGGGGTCTCTGGAAGCAGACCTGATTCTAAAGCCTTTTCTCTCGATAAACCGTCTAACCTGTACGTCGGAGGTACCGGAGTAAACAACTGTGTTTGCTCGATGGAAGCAAGCTTTAATGCCTCCTCATCCCATTCGTGACTATGAATATCAAACAGTCCTGTCGCTGCCGCAATGGAAAAATCGACTACCTTTTCATTAAACCAGCGGTAGATGAGAAATTCTTTGATTGATACGAAGAAGTCAGCTTTTTCTGCTGGCTCATAGTCATGGTTGTCCATCCAGACAAGCTTAGATAAAGGGGACATCGGGTGTAATGGAGTCCCTGTTCGTAAATAAATATCACTGCGGTTTTTCTTCAAAGCAGCGGCTTCTTTAGCGCTTCTGGCATCTGCCCATATGATGGAAGGGGATAATGGTTTACCGGCTTCATCCATACATATCAAGGAGTGCATGGCTGTTGATATTCCTACGGCGGCAATCTCCTCATTCGAAACCGTGGATGAAGCAAGGCTTCCTTTTATCGCATCAAGAGCTGCGGATTCAATGACGAGCGGATCTTGTTCTGCGTACCCTACTTCTGGATGATGAAGTGGGTAGCCGACTTCATGCTCTGCTACTACATTTCCTTTTCGATCAAAAATAATGGATTTAGCACTGGTCGTGCCCAAATCTAATCCGATAACATAGGCCTTCATAATTTCCTCCTTATCTTCATACACGCTTCCTGGAAATGGCTTTCCTCATTTTCTGAATGGACGTTTGTGATTGGTTTTTTGTTTTCATGCTGTAACTGACAAACAAAGAATCGATTAACGATAGTTCTGCAATTCTCGATGTTAACGCTTCAGAGCGAAATTCGGTTTCCTGAGCGACTGTAAACAGGGAAATATCTACGAGCTTCGTCAGCGGGGACTTAGCGAAATTGGTAATTGCGATCGTCTTGGCCCCGTTTTCTCTAGCTACGTCAACCAGATCAAGTGCATCTTTGTTTGAGCCTGTATGGGAAATAATAACGGCTAGATCTTTAGGCGTCAGCTGGGAAGCGGACATTAACTGCAGGTGGTTATCTGCAAAAGCGTGAGTTGACATTCCTGTACGGATGAACTTGTGCTGAGCATCGAGGGCAACGATCCCAGAGCCACCGCTGCCATAAAAAAACACACGTTCAGCTTCAAGTAAGTAGCTCAACGCACTTTCAAGGGTATCCTGGTTTTGAATATCCCTTGAGGCTTCGAGCGCCCGTATATTAGCTTGGAAGACTTTTTCTGAGATGTCCAGTTCAGAATCATTTTCAGTAATGGTTTCATGGATATCTTTAATAGGGTTCACGGTTTCTGATGCTAAGGCGATTTTCATTGCTTGATAGCCTTTAAAACCAAGACGCTTGCAAAACCTGAAAACCGTTGCGTCCGCGACCATTAAATCGTCGGCCACTTGATTAATTGTCGAATGAACGATTTCATCTTTATTTTCCAGTATATAATCGGCAATCAATTTTTCCTTTTCACTAAATTGACTGTAAGAAGACCTTATCCGGTTAATTACGTGTTTTGTCGGAGCATCTGCCATACATTTTCCTCCTATTTACCTTTAACAAGTTATCTCTATTGTATATGAAAATAATTTCAATACAAAGCGAAAAAGAGTGAAAATTTTTTCTTGAAAACGCTTGTATTAAAAAATAATTCTTGTATAATCGGAAACATAGAAAAAATATTTCAAAGAGTTGCTGAGGCGGAAAAAGGGGGTTGAGAGATGCAAGTAGGGTTAATTGGGCTCGGGAAGATGGGATATAACCTGGGATTAAATCTTCTTGACAACGGACACAGCGTCCACGTAAATGACGTGAACATGGAACGGTCAGCCCAGATGACTGCAAAAGGAGCACATCAGGCTCAAGATTTAGAAGACCTCGTCAATCAGCTGAAAGCGCCGCGGACGATTTGGGTAATGGTCCCAGCAGGTGACATCACTGCTAAAGTTCTGGAGAAGCTTTCTCGTTTATTAGAAGCGGGAGATCGTGTCATTGATGGAGGCAATTCAAATTACAAGAATAGCCTTCAGCATGCAGAGATGTTTCAAAGAAACGGCATTTATTTCTTCGACGTAGGTACGAGTGGAGGCACGGATGGAGCGAGAAATGGAGCCTGTTACATGATCGGCGGAGATGCCGATGAATTTAAGGCCATTGAACAGCTTTTTTTTGACACAGCGGTTGAAAGCGGTTACCTCTATTCAGGTCCACCCGGCAGCGGCCATTTCTTGAAAATGGTACATAACGGCATTGAGTACGGGATGATGCAATCCATTGCAGAAGGCTATGAAATCTTGGATAAGAGTCCTTTTGAATATGATTATGAAGCGGTCTCAAAAGTATGGAACAATGGCTCAGTCATCCGTTCCTGGCTGATGGAACTGATGGAGCACGCGTTTTCCAAGGATGCGAAGCTTGCGGATATTCGGGGAGTGATGAATTCCTCCGGGGAAGGCAAGTGGACTGTTGAAACCGCGGTGGAGCTTGAATTAGCGGCCCCAGTGATCGCAATGTCACTGATGATGCGGTATCGTTCTCAGGAAGATGACACCTTCTCAGGAAAAGTAGTTGCGGCTTTAAGGAATGAATTCGGCGGCCATGCTGTCGTAAAATCTTAAATTAATAAAAAGGAGCTTTCATTCATGAAAAAAATTTTAATGCTATTATCTACAGTTTTGTTAATTGCTATGCTCGCGGCTTGCGGTAACAGTGATTCAGATGCAAGCGGAGGTTCAGATGGCGGTGACTCATCCAGCGGGGATGCAAAAGTGATCAAAGCTGGAATTGGTCTTAATGATAAGCACCCGCAATATAAAGGACTATTAAAATTTAAAGAGATCGTTGAAGAGAAAACAGATGGCAAAATCAAAGTCGAAACGTATCACAGCGGACAGCTTGGTGATGACCGTTCTATGACGGAAGCCCTGCAGCTTGGTACTCAGGAAGTAACGATTCCTTCTACAGCACCACTTGCGAACTTCGTACCAGAATTCAGTGTTTTCGATATTCCATTCTTGTTCCCGAGTGAAGAAGTAGCCGATAAGGTGCTTGACGGTAAAGTAGGTCAGGGCATTCTTAAGAAATTGGAAAGCCAGAATTTAGTAGGGCTTGCTTATTGGGAAAATGGTTTCCGTGACGTAACGAACAGCAAGCATCCAATTAAGACAATGGACGATTTCCAAGGCTTGAAACTTCGTACAATGGAAAATGACCTTCACCTTGATGCGTTTAAAAAATTAGGGGCTAACCCGACACCAATGGCATTTACCGAATTATTTACTGCCATGCAGCAAGGGACAGTGGACGGACAGGAAAATCCTTATGCTACGATTTATCTTCAGAAGTTCTATGAAGTTCAGAAATACGTTTCCAACACACACCATATTTACAGCCCATTTGTTTTCCTAATGAGCAAATCCTTCTATGATGGATTAACAGATGAGCAGCAGAAAAT
The DNA here is from genome assembly GCF_022919095.1 of Halobacillus salinarum. Lineage (NCBI taxonomy): Bacteria > Bacillati > Bacillota > Bacilli > Caryophanales > Bacillaceae > Halobacillus > Halobacillus salinarum. Next base: position 684,892 of record NZ_CP095073.1, read on the forward strand.
TGTGAAGGATGCTGCAGTAGAAGCAGGTAAATATGAGCGTAAATTGAATCGTGAAGCAAACGAAAAGTATCTAAAGAAACTTCAAGACGAAGGCATGAAATATACAGAGATTACTCCTGAAGCACGCGAAGAAATGAAGAAAGCCGTTCAGCCTGTCATTGATAAGTACAAGAGTGAAATTGGTGAAGAAACAGTAGAAAAAGTGTATAAAGCGGTTGAAGAGGCCGAAGAGTCTACGAAGTAAGAACACAAGATTTAGAGGAGGGTACGTTGCAAAGGCATGTTTGCAACGTATCGCTCTTTCTATTTAATGATTTTATTATAAGGGTCAGTTGAGGTGAAATTATGAACATCATTCGAGCCATAGATCGAAGACTGGAAGAGGTACTGCTCGTCCTTTTCTCTTCTGTAATGGTCGGGGTTATTTTTCTCCAAGTCGTGATGCGTGTCTCTGGGAATTCCTTGTCTTGGTCTGAGGAGTTAGGGAGATACTGTTTCATTTGGTTAGTGTACATAGGCATTAGCTACGGAGTGAAAAAACAGCGCCATATTAAAGTGGAAGTCGGGCTGCTTCTTTTAAAAGAAAAAGGAAAACTGGTCGTTGCAATGCTTGCAAATCTATTATTCTTAGTGTTTTGCTTTTTTGTTATGTACTACGGTTTTGATATTGCAAGCCAGCTTTTAAGTTTTGGACAGAAATCGCCAGCCCTTCACATCCCGATGGGGGCTGTGTATATGGCAACACCTATAGGATTTGGCTTGTCTGCGATCCGGCTTATCCAAAATCTTATTGCCCAATTTAAAATGCTGATTGGGAAAAAAGAAGTGGAGATCGCAGACGAACGCGAACGAATTTTGAAGCAAGAAGGGGAGGAGGATGAATCATGACAACATTAGTACTTTTTGGTTCCTTCGCCATTCTCCTGCTTTTAAGTGTTCCAATTGGGATAGCTTTAGGTCTTTCCACATTGTTTACTTTATTTTATTCAGGGGGCATTCCGCTTCCGTTCCTGATGAAGGAATTAGTAACTTCTGTTGACAGCTTTCCATTAATGGCTGTTCCGTTCTTTATCCTTGCTGGAGAAATCATGGGAAAAGGCGGTATTTCAGAACGTTTATTTAACTTCGCTAACGCATTAGTAGGGAATAAGACGGGCGGATTTGCGATGGCAACCATCGTCACTTGTATGTTCTTTGCGGCAATTTCCGGTTCAGGACCTGCAACAGTAGCTGCCATTGGCGGCATCATGATTCCTGCCATGGTAAAACAAGGCTATGATAAAAAGTTTGCTACCGCGACAGTAGCTGCCGCAGGATCAATTGGGGTTATTATCCCTCCGAGTATTCCGATGGTTATTTATGGAGTAGTCGGCGGTGCCTCAATCGGTGATATGTTCATTGCCGGCATTATCCCTGGAATCCTTGTCGGCCTTTCTCTCATGGTGTGGGCATACTTCTATTCCAAGAAGCACAACTACAAAGGGTCTGAACAAAAAACCTCTTTAGCCAACATTGGTAAAACTTTCTGGGAAGCTAAATGGGCGCTGGTTATCCCTGTTGTCATTCTTGGAGGAATCTATGGCGGAATATTTACACCGACAGAAGCAGCGGTTATTGCTGTAGTCTATGGCATGATCGCCGGGTTGTTTCTATATCGCGAACTGGCGATCAAGGATTTACCTAAGCTGCTAGCAGATGCTTCCTTAACGACGGCGACAGTATTAATCATCGTCGGTTCTGCGACAGCCTTTGGTCGGCTATTAACAATCGAACAAATTCCTACGCAAGTAGCGAATCTACTGCTGTCTATCTCTGAGAATGAAATAGTTATCATTCTATTGATTACTGTATTGCTGCTCATTGTCGGCTGTTTTATGGATACGTTGGCAGCTATTATTATTTTAACTCCAATACTGCTTCCTATTGCCGTCAATCTCGGCTACGACCCTATCCATTTTGGTATCATTATGGTCGTGAATTTAGCGATTGGGTTTATCACTCCTCCCCTTGGGGTTAATTTATTCGTTGGTTCAGGAATATCAGGATTGTCTATTGAACAACTATCAAAAGCGATCCTTCCTTATTTCTTTGCCATGTTGTTTTCACTCCTAATGATTACATTTATACCAGAGCTCTCTCTATGGCTGATCAGCTTTGCCGAATAAATGGAATGAATCCTCACCCTCCCTTATAATGAAGAAAAATCCCTTGCTTTTTTCAGCAAGGGGTTTTTGATAGAAAGGGAAAAATTCTAAGAAAGCAGGGATGCAGATGAAGTCATTAGATGTAGTAACCATAGGGGAAACGATGGTGTTGTTCAGCTCATCTGACCAACTCCCCTTAGAGTATGTCAACCAGATGCAGAAACAGATTGGTGGAGCTGAGTCCAATGTGGCAATTGCCCTTTCCCGGTTAGGATTTAAAGCAGGGTGGATCAGTAAACTGGGAGACGATCCTTTCGGCAGGTATGTGCGGAAGTTTATTAGAGGGGAAGGCGTAGATACGAGCGCCGTTACATTTACGAATCAAGCTCCGACCGCCGTATATTTTAAGGAAAAGCTATCGGCTGAAGAAGTAAACGTTTATTATTATCGTCATCAATCTGCCGCAAGTTTGCTTCATCCCGCCGACATCAATGAGAATTATTTATCTTCGGCAAAGTTTTTACACTTGACTGGTATAACTCCAGCTTTAAGCGACTCCTGTCAGGAAACGATCTTTCACGCAATCCGTCAGGCAAAAGCAAATGGTTTGAAAATTGTATTTGATCCTAATCTTCGTTTTAAGCTTTGGAAGAACAAAGACAAAGCACGAAAGACACTGATGGAAATGGCCACGCTATCTGATTACATTCTGCCGGGAATCGAAGAATCGTACTTTTTAACGGGTGAAGAAGATTATGAAAAAGCGGCACAAACACTTTTAACGAACGAAGAACAAACGATCATTACGAAGCTCGGCGCGGAAGGGGCTTTTTATTATTCTGCAAACGAGTCAGGTAAAGTGGAAGGCTTCCCTGTCAAACAGGTCGTCGATCCGATTGGTGCAGGAGATGGATTTGCCGCTGGAGTGATCAGCCGCTTACTAGAAGGCGGTTCGATAAGAGAAGCAGCTGAACGAGGAAATGCTGTCGGAGCTTTCGTTGTACAAATGAATGGTGATGTGGAAGGTGTACCTACAAGAACACAGCTTGATCAATTTATTGACTCTGAAAACACGCGCACAGATGTAGAAAGGTAAAGAGGAGGGGTTATTTATGGAAAAAGCTAGTAAACTATTGCAGCTCGAGCAATCTGGAGTGGTAGCTGTGATTCGAAAGCCGCGCCCGGAAGATATTCTCCCATTGGTAGATGCCCTGGTCGAAGGGGGAGTGAAAACACTGGAACTTACCGTGGATACGGAGCAAGCGTTTACCCAAATGCGTAAGGCGAAAGAACGTTTAGGCAAAGACGTGCTCGTTGGTGCAGGAACGGTATTGGACGCGGAAACCGCTCGTACTGCCATTCAAGCCGGTGCAGAATTTGTTTTCTCTCCTAACTATAATGAAGACCTCATCCAAATGGCGAATAGTTACGGGGTCATCTCTATTCCAGGAGTAATGACGCCTTCTGAGATTGTAGAAGCTTATAAACTGGGAGCTGACGTCGTTAAAATTTTTCCTGCTTCCATAGGAGGACCATCCTATATCAAAGATTTACAGGGACCGCTCGGACACATCCCGATGATTCCGACCGGTGGTGTAACCGCGGAGAATGCGGGTGATTTTATTAAGAACGGAGCCACGGCTGTAGGGGCAGGTGGATCACTCGTGAATAAGCGTTTACTGGAACAACAGGATTTTGCTGGTATTACGACTCTCGCAAAACAGTTTACAGCGAATGTAAAAATGGCAAGAGAGGAGCAGCAGTCATGAAGATTACGAACATTGAAACTTTTGTAGTACCCCGAGGTGGCTGTTTTTAAAAATAACAACAGATGAGGGATTAGAAGGATGGGGTGAACCTGTCGTCGAAGGCAGAGCCGCTACAGTTGAAGCCGCTGTTCATGAGCTGAAAGATTACTTAATCGGCAAAGATCCTCTGCCTATCGAAGACCACTGGAATGTTCTCTACCGCTCAGGATTTTACCGTGGCGGGCCGATCCATATGAGCGCGATTGCTGGAATTGACCAGGCGTTATGGGATATAAAAGGCAAGTATTATCAAGCACCGGTTTCCGATCTAATGGGAGGAAAGTGCCGTGATTCTATTGATGTATATTCCTGGATTGGAGGCGATCGTCCTTCAGATGTAGGCAGTGCAGCCAAGGAAGCGGTTGAACGAGGCTTTCGTGCGGTAAAGATGAATGGTACAGAAGAGCTGCAGTATATCGATTCTTACAAAAAAGTGGATGAAACGTTGGAGAGAGTGGATGCAGTCCGAAACGCAGTAGGAAAAGATGTAGGCATAGGCATCGATTTTCATGGCCGTGTGCATAAACCTATGGCTAAGATTCTGGCGAAAGAATTAGAAGTCTACAGACCGATGTTTATCGAGGAGCCCGTTTTACCTGAGAACAACGAAGCTTTAAAAGAAATTGCTTCTCATACCTCGATTCCAATCGCTACAGGGGAGCGGATGTTTTCACGTTGGGATTTTAAAAAGGTACTTGCTGAAGGGTATGTTGACGTGATTCAGCCTGACCTTTCTCACGCAGGCGGCATCACAGAATGCAAAAAAATCGCCACGATGGCAGAAGCCTACGATGTAGGGCTGGCTCCTCACTGTCCGCTTGGACCTATTGCGTTATCCGCTTGTCTGCAGGTTGATGCGACCTGCCATAATGCCTTTATCCAGGAGCAAAGCTTAGGCATTCATTACAATCAAGGCAGCGATTTACTGGACTACCTTGAAGATCCTTCTATCTTCTCTTACGAGGATGGGCAAGTGGAAATGCTGAAAGGGCCGGGCCTTGGCGTAACGATTAATGAAGAAAAAGTCAGGGAAATGGCGAATGAAGGTCACCGCTGGCGTAATCCAGTATGGCGGCACAAGGATGGAAGCGTTGCAGAGTGGTAGAGTATTATTTATTGATTAAGGGGTGAAGGATATGGAGCAAAAAGTAAATAAAACGATGAACGTTTCGATTCAAGAATCACAAACAATTATGGAATTAAGCCAAATCATCCAGCAGTACGATTCTGAAATCATTTTAAAGAAAAATGTGAATGGCAGCCTTTATGAAGCCAATTTAAAGAGCCTGCTTGGTTTGATTAATCTGCAGCTTCATGATGGTGATGAAGTCATTGTGGAATGTATTGGCGAGGATGCCGAAGATGCTTTGAAGGAAGTAGAAGCCTTCTTAAAGCCATAAGTAGTAGAAGTCATACTTGCAGAGAACTACTTCGTTTCTCTGCAAGTTTATTTTTTGTCCAAACCAGTCTCTCTATATTCCTGTCGGGTAAGCTCATTAGAATAGACGTTGCGTGCGGGCTGATAAAAGAAAAAAACTTTGCTGTGTAAGCAAAGTTTTTATTTGGCTGCTGCAGGGTGGTCTCCTTCTTCTGAAAGCCAGGCATGTGACCATTTCTCTATTTCATCCATGATCGGTTTAAGGGATCGTCCTTTTTCCGTTAAAGAATATTCGATTCGGACTGGAGTTTCCGGATAAACATCACGCTTCACCAGCCCCTCTTTTTCCATGTCTTTTAAGCGGTCTGAAAGTACTTTTCCGCTGATTCCAATAGCTGACTCGATTGTACAAAATCGTTGTTGACCGTCTAACAGATGGTAAATAATTAAGCCAGTCCAACGCTTACTCAAAAGACCAATGGCCTTCTCGAAGCGCGGGCATATGGAAGATTTATTCATGTTTCATCACTCCTACGACTATCATAGCATATTCACAGTTGTAATTAAATGAAATACAATCACTAACTTACTAAAAGTAAGTTGTAATCGATCGTTTAAAGCTTTCTAGTTTATAAAGGAAAGTTCAGGCATCCATTGGGAAAGGTGTTTTTTTGTTTCTTCGTAGTCACCGCTGTACTTTTTTAACGATGCCATCGGCACGACTTCATATTTATAAGCGCCTTCAGAGCTGACAAATGTAATAAGAAATCTGGGGTCCTCAGCTTGGATTGGATCCTTTTTATTAGAAGTAGTGACCAGGTCAAAGGTTAGCATACCTCCGATCCGTTTTTGAAAAGCATCTTGTCCAGAGAAGAAATTACCTAATGAATAAGCAACGAGTGTTTTGTTTCCGTTCTTACCGGTCAGCCATTCCAGTGGCTGCAGCACGTGAGGGTGGTGTCCGATTACCACATCCACCCCCTGGTCAGCTGCAAATTGAGACAGCTTCTTTTGCTCCTGAGTCGGTAAAGGGTGGTATTGCTTTCCAAAGTGAAAGCTTATAACTATAGCATCGGCTCGTTTTTTAGCTCTGTTGATATCGCTTTTTATCACAGAGTAGTTGATTCGATTAACTAGATAAGATTTACCGGCAGGGGTTTTAATTCCATTGGTTCCGTAAGTGTAGCTTAAAAAGGCTACACTCGGCTGGGCAGGAGTCTTATAGACGCGGATCTGCTGCTGGTCCTTACGGCTTTTGTACGCTCCTGTGTACATCATTCCTAAATCTTCCCAGTTTTTAATGGCATGTCGAATGCCTGTTTCTCCTTTGTCGAGACTATGGTTGTTTGCGATAGAAACGATATCGACCCCTGACGCTTTTAAGGCTTCGCCTACCTCTTTAGGAGAGTTAAAGGATGGATATCCGGAAAGCCCGAGCTCTTTGCCGCCGATCATCGTTTCTTCATTGGCAATCGTAATGTCAGATTTAGTTAAATAAGGCTTGACTTGATCGAGCATCGGCAGAAAATCGTAGCCGCTTTTCGTCTTTGCATTTGTATAAACTCGCTTATGGATAAGGATATCTCCAATGGCAGAAATCGTTAGAGGGTCTCGGATATTTGCGGGAGCATCTTTATGAAGGCTGGTGTTGGTGAGATTCGGCATGTTTTTGGAATCAATGGTGTTTAAAGGCTTCTCGGCACAAGCAGTTATGAGCATGCATATGAGTACCAGGTTTGCGATCGCTAGTAAAAGGCGCATCTGCTATCATCTCCATCGATTTTTCAAAATCAGTCAATATAGGACTTTTATCTCCGTTTATAGGATTATTATAACAAAAATATCCAAATAAATTCCATATGATGACAGATTTATAACGGCAATTTTTGGGTATTCAAAAAAGTGAGAGGAATGCACGAAGGAGGAAGATGTCATGAGCTTGAAAAATACAGAAGCTGCTGATGCAGATTTTCATAGTAAAGAGCAGTATGTGGACATAAAAATGGGGCGTCACGATATCTTTTTTAAAAAAGGTTACGATGTCCTCTATACCATCAACGACTTTATCATTGGCATATGGTTTTTAATTGGAAGTATTTTTTTCTATTTTGAAAGCTTGCAGACGTGGGGCGTCACTTTATTTGTTCTAGGAAGTGTCCAGCTGTTAATACGACCAACAATCAGGCTGATTCACCGTTTCCACATGCGTAGTTATTACAAAAATGAGTATGAACAGAAGCGTAATTAACATCGATTCCTCTGCTGATAAAGCAGGGGATTTTATCGTTGAAGGAGAATGTACCAAGTAAGAACAGTTGTCGAAGGGGGAGAAGGCATTGACTTATGAAGAAGTATTGACAAAGCTTGAAGAATTAGGAGATGAACAAACGAAAAAAACGTTTAAACGTCATGGAGCCAAAGAACCTGTGTTGGGTGTGAAAGTAGGGGATTTAAAAAAACACCTTGTCAAAAGAGTGAAGAAAGATCAGGAGCTGGCCCTTTCCTTATTTCGCTCGGGCAACAGTGATGCTATGTACCTGGCAGGGCTGACGGTAAATCCTAAACTCGTTTCCAGAGAGGAACTTGAGCAGTGGGTCAAGCTTGCGAACTGGTACATGATTCATGAATATACGGTAGCTCAAGTGGCAGCGGAATCTCCTTATGCTCTGGAACTTGCTCGTAAGTGGATGAACTCGGGAAATGAGGGAGTGGCAACTGCCGGCTGGAGTACGTATTCCAATTATTTGTCGATCACTCCTGATGAAGACATTCATCCTAATGAAGTCAAACAGCTGCTTGAGAAGGTGGAACAAACGATTCATGATCAGCCCAATCGAGTGAGGTATGTGATGAATGGATTCGTAATTGCCGTGGGAGCTTATTATCCGCCGCTCCATGAGGAAGCAAAGAGAGCAGCAGAATCCATTGGTAAGGTTCATGTCAATATGGGAAAGACAGCTTGTAAAGTTCCGTATGCCCCTGATTATATTGAGAAAATTGAAAATAGAAACGCGATTGGTAAAAAAAGAAAAACATGTATTTGTTAAGAAATCTAGAAAAGCAGTAAAAAGCGTGCAAGGTTCTCCCTGCACGCTTTGTGATTATTCATTTCTAATATAAAATGGAAGCTCAGTATGGCCCATTTCTCTAACATAAACAAATAATTGGCCTTTATGGTGAATTTCGTGATCCAATCCTAAATGAAGCAGACTACCGGCTGGAATATCGCGGCCAAGCATTTTTTTGACATCCACAATTTCTTCCATGTCTTCATCAGACAGAGCGTGAATTAATTCCACTGTTTTATCCGTATAGTTCTTGGCGCGTTCAGGGAGCGGAGTGCTGTCTTCTTCTTCATAAAGTTTACCTGGCTGCTGCTTGTTCGCGATGTTAGCAAACATATACATGCTTTCCAGGATGTGATTGACGAGCTTCTGTGCTTCCATTGATGTAGGAGTAGGTTTATACGTATAATGCTCGTGTTCAATCTTTTCGATTAATTCATTTAACACTTCCCGATGAGATAGAA